>NZ_AUKG01000001.1:619960-1239920 GCF_000424625.1 Conexibacter woesei Iso977N | reverse complement strand
GGCGTAGGTGAGCGTGCTCAACCGCGCGTTCTGCGTCCCGGTGCCGTCGCCGAACGTCTCGGTGTCGCCGTTGGGCGTGTACCTCGTGTCGGTCTCCTCGCCGAGCGCGTCGACCGCGGTGTTGACCTGGAGCTGCTCGTTGTAGGTGTAGGTCGTCTGCCCGTCGGTCGTGCTCGACGTCGTGCTGTTGCCGACCGGGTCGGTCACGACGGTCCTGTGGTTGGTGAAGTCGTAGGAGTACGTCGTGGTCGGGTTCTTGACCGGGTTGGTCGGATCGGCCGGATCCAGGACCCGGACCACCTTCGTGACACGCCGCGCCCCGAGCGACGGCGTGTCCCAGTCGATCGTGGTCACGTTCCCGAGCGGATCGGTGATCTTCGACAGGTACCCGTCGCTCGTGTAGTCGTAGGACGTGCTCCTGCCCGCCGGGTCGGTTGCCGACATGAGCCTCGTGTTGTCCGACCCGCCCTGCGTGAAGCCCCACGACCGCGTGCCGTCGGACTCGCTCGTCACGAAGTTGTTGGCGTTCTTGGACTGCGTGATCGTGTGGTTCTGGGTTCCAGCGAAGACGTTGTTGGACCCGGAGGTGATCGCGATCGAGATGGTGTTGTTGTTGCGGTCCTTGATCCCCGCCAGGTAGCCGGAGCCCAAGTAGTAGTACTTGCGCCCCGACTGGTTCTCGGTCAGCCGGTAGGCCGCGCTGGCGACCGAGTCGGCGCTGCAGCCGGTCGTCACCCCGACCTTGCACAGCTGCGCGTTGCCGCCGTCGGGCGTCCTGTAGCCCCCGGATCCGTCCGGCGCGTAGCGCCAGTGCGCGCCCGACTCGTCCCACAGCATGATCGAGTTGTCGTTGTCGACCCGCAGCCCGGCGTCCTGGTAGTTGGCGACCCACCCGCGCCCGTAGGTCGTCCAGACGTTCGCGAGCGTCGAGTCCCAGCGGCGCGTGACCTGGAGACCGTGGCCCGCCGTGCCGGGCATCGTGAAGTCGCCGTTCTCGTAGGTCAGCACGCCGTCGGCGACGTTGACCGAGAGCGACGAGCGGTCCGACAGCTGCTGGGTGTCGCGGGTGAACGAGCCGCGCGCACCGCGCTCCGGGAGCCACGACACGTCCAGCGCCGGCCACTGCGCCGACGAGCCGTCGGTCGACGTGAAGGTGTAGGCCTGGGTCGGCGACCCGGCGTCCGCGGCCAGCTGCAGGCCGTAGTCGCCCTGCGTGCCCCACACCGCGCGCTGCAGCGGCGCGACCGGCGCGGCGAAGTAGTACCAGTAGCCCTCGTGGTTGACGCTGGACGGCGCACCCACGTCGCCGGCCGCGGCGCTGACGTCCCCGCCCGGCGTGGACCACGCGGTGGTCCCGTCCGCGGTGTTCCACGTCGCCGCCGAGGTCCAGTTCCTCGTGATCGGCCGCAGCCGCAGGTTCGACGACGACTGCGTGGCGCTGCCCGGCTCGAAGAGGGCGAGCGTGGCGTCGTAGACGCGCGCGTCCTGGGGGATCGCGGACCTCAGGTTGAAGTACAACAGCGAGTTGTAGGACTGCGAGGACGACGAGCCGGCCCTCAGCGTCGGGTCCGCGCAGAACGACGTCGACGCCTGCGAGCCCGAGGCGACCGTGCAGTCGCGCTGGGCGCCGTGGAAGCGCATCGTCCAGTCGGTCGCCCAGTAGACGTCGGGATCGACCGTGACCGGGAAACTGCGCGCGGGGTCTTGGAGCCAGGCCCGGTCGACGCTCAGCGTCAACCGCCAGCCGGCGGCCGTCCTGGCGAGCGTGAGGTCCGACGCGTGCGACACCGCCGGCGTGGCGGCGGAGTCCCACACCACCGGCGCGCCGAACCGGAAGCGCACGTCCCCGCTGCCGTCGACCAGCTCGACCGCGCCGTCGCTCGCGGTCCGCGCCGTCAGGCCGTCGCTGGCGATGAGGTCGTAGGCGAAGACGCGCTGCGCGTCGGGCGACGCGAGCGTCAGCGTCTCCTTGAGGCCGTCGCTGACGGCCTGGTAGGCGGCGTCGACGCCGCCTGCGGCACCCGGGAACGTCGCGGTGTCGCCCGCGACCGTCGCCGGGCCGGTGGCGCCGACCAGCGCGAACCTCACCCAGGCGCCGTCCTTGCTGACCGTGAACGGCTGGGAGAGCGACGTCGGGATCAGCGCGTCGCCGGAGTTCGCGGTGCGGTGGACGTAGCCGCTTCCGGCGTCCACGAGGGTGTCGTCGATCGACCGCCACACGTCGCCGTCGCGGTAGTGGACCGGCTCGGGGTAGATGCGCGTCACGTGCGTGCCGTCGGCCCGCTCGAACGTCTTGGACTGCTCGGTGCGATCCGAGACGACCTCGGTCCCGAGCCCGGAGAGCTGCGCCGTGTGGGTCCCGGCCGCCGATGCACGCGCGGCGCCCTTGAGCGCGTTCGGGCTGCTGACGGAGGCCGCGTCCTGGGGCGCGTCGGCCTGCGAGACCGGGCCCATGACCAGCGCGACGCACCACGCCGCGATCACGCCCAGCAGCGATACGAGCAGCACGAAACGAGACGACCGAACGCCCACGACCAACCCCCACGGTTGTTGCAACTGACCGGTGACCTGGCGGGCCGCGGACGCCCCCACACGGGACGCGGTGAGCACTGAACACCAAAGAGGCGGGTGTCGTCAAGGATCTGACCATCGCGTGTCGGGACAAAGACGCTCCATCGCTGAAGAGCGTTTGCGCGTGCGCCCCTCGGGTACGTCGCTTCGGATTTTCGACAGTTAGCAGCGTTGATCGAACCGCGAGCATGCGCACGCGGCCTTGTCAGGGAGGACGAAATGATGACCGGCGAAGGACGGAACGCCCGGCAGCCCGCAGCGCAAGCACGATGGGTCGGTAGCCCTGGCGGGCCGTTGATGACGTGGTGCTCGACGCCCGCGGGCGGGCGGGCGAGCAGCGGCGTGCTGATCGTGCCGCCGGTGGGCTACCAGTGGTGGAGCACGCACCGGACGCTGCGGACGCTCGCCGAGCGACTGGCGGCCGCCGGCCATCTCGTCGCGCGGCTGGACCATCACGGCACCGGCGACAGCGTGGGCGATCAGTGGGAGCCGGGTCGCGTCGCCGCGTGGCGCGCGGGGGTCGCCGCGGCGGTCGGGGACCTGCGCGCGCAGGGGTGCTCATCGGTTACGGTCGTCGGCGTGCGCCTCGGCGCGACGCTCGCGGTGCTCGACGGCGCGGCGCTCGGGCTCGACGCGCTCGCCCTCTGGGCGCCGGTGACCTCCGGGCGCCGCTGGGCGCGGGAGATCCGGATGCTCGCGCAGCCCGTCCCGGACGACGACGCCGGGGCCGTCGCCGCGGCCGGCACCGTCTTCAGCGCGCAGACGCTCGCCGAGGCCGGAGCCCTCTCGGCGCTCGACGCCGGCGCCGCTCCCGCCGCGCGCGTCCTGATCGCCGACGCGCGTCCCGATGCGAAGCTCGCCGACCACCTCGCCGCGCTCGGCTGCGCGGTCGACGCCCACGCGGTCGACGGCGGCGAGACCGCCCTGGACGCCGCGACCGAGGAGGCGACGGTCCCCGAGACGGTCGTCGGCGCGATCGCCGACTGGCTCGGACCGGCGCCGGTCGAGCAGGCGGGTGAGCACGCGCCCGACGCGCCGCCGGCGACCGCCGCCCTCGCCTGGCGCGACGGGCAGGTCGAGGAGCGGGCGGTCCGGCTCGGCGACCTCGGGCTCGCCGCGATCGTCACGACCGGGCTCGACGTCGCGCCGACCGGCCGCACGCTGCTCTTCCTCAACACCGGCTCCGAGCCGCACGTCGGCCCGGGCCGCGCATGGGTGGAGCTCGCGCGCACGCTCGCGCTCGACGGCCACACCTGCGTCCGCGCCGACTGGCGCGGCTGGGGCGAGAGCCCGGACGGCGGCGCTCCCGGCCGTCCCTACGACGAGCACGCGATCGACGACACGATCGCGCTCGTCCGCGCCCTGCGTGCGGACGGTCACCGTCACGTCACGCTGGTCGGGCTGTGCGCGTCGGCGTGGGTGGCGCTGCAGGCGGTCCTGCGCGAGCCGGTCGACGGCGTGATCGCGCTCAACCCGCAGATGTACTGGAACTTCGGCGACCCGATCGAGGCGACGCTCACCGAGACCCGCCGGCGCCGGACCGAGGAGATCGCCGCGATCCGCGCCGGCGCCGACAGCGGCCGCTGGGACGAAGAGGACCGCGCCGGTTCGCGCCCGCGCGAAGCGCGATGGCTCGACGACCTCGCTGCGACCGGCATCCCGACCACGCTCCTGTTCGCCGAGGGGGACGACGGGTTCGAGTTCCTCACCGATCGCCTTGCCATCCGCCTGGCCGAGGCCCAGCACCACGGCCTCGTCGTCCGCGAGCTACCCCAGATCGACCACCCACTGCACCGCGTCTGGGCCCGGGACATCGCCACCGCAGCGATCACCGACGCCCTCGCAGCACCCGTCACCGACCGCGACACCTAGCTCCGCGCGCGGGCTGCAATCGCCATCGCGGATCGAACAGGCGAGAAGCAGCGTCACGTCAGCGGGCTTCCGGCGACGACCTCGACCACCAGAAGTAAGCGAGTTGTAGGACAACGAAGACCCCGGTGATCGTCGCGAGCACCCAGTGCCTCTCGGTTGCGTTGGCGACCGTGATGAGCGCGGTGCCGCTCGCAAGGAAGATCGAGGCCCTCGGCGTCACGCGCACCCGCCAGGAGCAGCCATTACGCCTGCCCCGGGATCGCGTCGACGACGCGCTTCGCTTGCAGCAGGCCGAGGCCGCGGAGCTTGCGGAGGCGGCGGATCGCTTCGATCGCCTGGCCTTCGCGCGCCAGCGTGATGACCTCCGCCGGGATCGCCTCGGTCGGCGGCACGTTGGTGATGCCGAGACCTGCGGCGAGGAGGCGCGCTTGCAGCGCGAGCGCGAGGTCGTCCGGCTCCATGCGGAAGCGCGTTCCCGCACGACGAGCGCGTGCGCGCCAGGTTTTTGACAATCGAACACTTCCGATATATCGTGATGTTCGTTCGATAGATCAAAGACGAAAGGAGCACCACATGACTGGTGCATCGTTCGCAGCGCCAACTGGGCGCTGCCATCACAAGGGCCGTCACGAGCGTGGCGGCATCCCCGAGCTCTTCGCGATGATGGGCCGTGGCCGTGGGTTCGGCCCGGGCCCCGGCGGTCCGGGCGGCTTCGGCGGTCCCGGTGACTTCCGCGGCGGCGGCGGGCCCGGTGGGCACCGCGGGCCGCGTGGCGGCCGGCGTGCGCGTCGCGGAGACATCCGCTCGGCGATCCTCCTGCTCCTGGCCGAGGAGCCGCGCAACGGCTACGGCCTGATGCAGGAGATCGAGGAGCGCAGCGGCGGCGTCTGGCGCCCGAGCCCCGGCTCGGTCTACCCCGCGCTGTCGCAGCTGGAGGACGAGGGCCTCGTCCGCGCGACCGAGACCGACGGGCGCAAGTCGTTCACGTTGACCGACGAGGGCACCGCCCACGTCGACACCAACCGTGAGCGAATGGGCACCCCGTGGGAGACGGTCGGCGAGGGCGCTCACGACGAGCTCCACGAGCTCCGCCACGCCGCCCAGGCGCTGGCGGTGGCCGCGATGCAGGTCGCTCAGACCGGCAGCAAGGGCCAGCTCGGCGAGGCCAAGGCGATCCTCGAGGACGCCCGTCGCAGCCTCTACCGGCTGCTCGCGGGCGACACCCAGCAGGACCAGCAGGACCCCGAGCAGTAAGGACTGCTGACTCCTCTCCCCTCCGCAGCACCGCAGCATCCGCAGCACCCGCGCCGGGCCGACACATCGTCGGCCCGGCGCGCGTCGTACCCGACACCCCGTCCCTTGCGGGCGACACGCCGCGTCGCGTTTCATCCCCGGGATGTCGCGGAGCCGCTTCGGCGCCAAGGTGCGCCTGACCCCGCTCGTCGCGCTGATCTTCTTCAGCGTGTCGGGCGGCGCCTACGGCCTGGAGCCGCTGGTCTCCTCCTCCGGCCCCGGCATGGCCTTCGTCCTGCTGCTCGTGACCCCCGTGATCTACGCGATCCCGGTCGCGCTGTTCACGGCAGAGCTCAGCTCAGCGATCCCCCACGAGGGCGGCACCTACGTCTGGGTCAAGCAGGGGCTCGGGAACTTCTGGGGCCACCAGGAGGGCATGTTGTGGTGGATCACCTCGTGGGTCGACATGGCCCTCTACCCCGTGATGTTCGCCGACTACCTGGCCGGCCTGATCCCCGGCGTCGCCGACGGCGCCACGCCCCTGATCCACATCGCCGGCTTCGACTTCGACCTGCACTGGCTCGTCGGCGTCGGCTGCGTCGTGATCCCGTTCACGCTCCTGAACCTCCGCGGCGCCAAGGCCGTCGGCGACAACAGCACCATCTTGACCGTCATCGCGCTGGCGCCGTTCGCCCTGCTCGCCGCGTGGGGCATCCCGCAGCTGTTCTCCCACGGCGTCGACCCGATCGGCCCGTTCACACCCGAGCACACCGGCGCCGTCGGCGCGTTCGGCGCGGGCCTGTGGATCGTCATGTGGAACTACTGCGGCTTCGACTCGATCGCCCAGGTGACCGAGGAGGTCGAGAACCCGCAGCGCAACGTCCCGCGCGCGTTGTTCTACGCCATCGCGCTGATCGTCGCCGCCTACGTGATCCCGCTGCTCGGCGCGCTCGCCGCCGGCGGCTGGCAGGACTGGGACGACGGCAGCTTCGTCGGCGTCGGCAAGCAGCTCGGCGGCTCCTGGCTGGGCCACGCGATCACGATCGGCGGCCTCGCCTCGGCCGCCGGCCTGTTCTCCAGCCTGCTGCTGACGAACTCCCGGATCCCGTTCGTCCTGGCCGAGGACGGCTACCTCCCGCGCCGGCTGGTCAAGCGGTCAAAGCGCTTCGGGACCCCGATCGCCGCGATCGTCCTGTGCAGCGTCATCTACGCGCTGTTCGCCACGAGCAAGTTCCAGACCTTGGTCGTGATCGACGTCTTCCTGACCAACATCACGTTGTTGCTCGAGCTCGCCGCGCTGATCGCCCTGCGCCGCAAGCGCCCGGACCTCGAGCGCCCGTTCAAGATCCCCGGCGGCGCGCTGGGCATCACCATCATGTCGGTCCCGCTCGTCGGCGTGATCGTCTTCGCCGCCGTCGAGCAGTTCCGCGACGAGGGCTGGACCGCCTTCTGGTGGACGGCCGGGACGCTCGGCCTCAGCCTCGTGAGTTGGCCTATCGCTCGGTGGGCGGCAGGAGCTTCCCGGGGTTCAGCACCCCTGCCGGATCCAGCCGACGCTTGACCGCCCGCAGCACCTCGACGCCCAGCGCGCCGTCCTCCGCGCCCAGCCACGGCGCGTGATCAAGGCCTACAGCATGGTGGTGCGTGAGCGTCGCGCCGGAGTCCGCCAGCGCGTCCATGACGGCCGCCTTCGCGCCCGACCACTGCCCGACCGGATCGTCCTCGGAGCGCCGCGCGAGCACCGTGAAGTACAGCGACGAGCCCGCCGCGTAGAGGTGCGACACGTGGCACGCCACGACGACCGGACCCTCCAGCGCCTCCTGCAGCGCCGCGCCGACGCGGTCGTGCAGCGCGTGGATGTCGCGCCAGGACGTCGCGGTCTCCAGCGTCTCGATCAGCATCCCGGTGCCGAGCAGCTCGTCGCGCAGGCGCGGCGCGCGGAAGCGCCCGTGCTCCCAGGACGCGGCGGCCTCGGCGCCGAGCGGCGTCGCACCCGCAGCACGCAGGATCGCCTCCGCCGCGTCAGCCCGGCGCGCGACGTCATCCGCGAAGCCCTCCCAGCCGACCAGCAGCAGGCAGCCGCCGGCGTCGTCGGTCCCACCGCCGCCCGTGGCCACGCCCATCGCGGTCTCGACCTCGTCGCTCAAACGCGCGAGATCCGGCCGCGGCCCGCGCTGGGCGAGCGTCCGCAGGATCTCCAACCCCGAAGCCAGATCGGCCACGCGCCAGCCCTCGTGGCGCCGCTCCTCCGGGACCGGCCGGACCCGGACCGTGACCTCGGTGACGACGCCGAACGCGCCCTCCGAGCCCAGGACCAGCTGCTTGAGGTCCGGCCCCGCGGCGCTGCCCGGCGCGCGCCCGAGCGCGAGGTCGCCGGACGGCGTGGCAACCCGTACATGTTCGACGAGCGCGTCGAAGCGGCCCCAGCCGGTCGACAGCTGCCCGGCCGAGCGCGTCGCCGCGTAGCCGCCGATCGTCGCGCGCTCGAACGACTGCGGGACGTGGCCGAGCGTGAACCCGTGCTCGCCCAGCAGCACCTCGGCGCGCGGGCCGGTCAGGCCGGCCTGGAGCGTCGCGGTCCAGGAGATCTCGTCGACCCCTACAAGTTGGTCCAGCCGCGCGAGGTCCAGCGCGATCACGGCCGCGAACGCGCCGCGCTCCGGGGCGACACCACCAACAACGGAGGTCCCGCCGCCGAACGGCACGACCGCCACGCCGTGCTCGGAGCACGCTCTCAGGACCGCCCCGACCTCGTCGTGATCGGCGGGCGAGACGACCGCGTCCGGCGCGGCCGGCGGCGCCGCGCTGCGCCGGATCAGGTCCAGGTACGACATCCCGTTGGCGTGCGCCGCGCGCGCCGGCGCGTCGAGCGACAGCCCGGCCTCGCCGACGACCGCGAGCAGCGCCGCGCGTGCCGACTCGGGCAGGGCGCTGTCGCCCACCGCCAGCTCCACCGCCGCCGGCGAGCCCGCCGCGAACGCCGCCTCGTCGACCGCGAAGACCTGCGTCAGCAACCCGCGCGTGGACTCGGAGACCAGCGGCTCCGCGTCGGCGTCGGGGGCGGCCCAGCGGGCCGCGGGGTCGAAGTCACCGGTGCGAGTCGTCGTCATGTCCGTGGCAATGTTACATTCTCTGTCGAAATGTCACACCACGCGCTCAACGCCGCCCGCCGCGCCACCGACCTGGAGGCCCTGCAACACACGCGCGGGCAGCCTCTCGACCTCCTGGTCATCGGCGGCGGCGTGACCGGCGCGGGCGTCGCGCTCGACGCCGCCGCGCGCGGCCTGAGCGTCGCGCTCGTCGAGCGCCGCGACCTCGCGCACGGAACGTCGCGGTTCTCCTCGAAGCTCGTCCACGGCGGCCTGCGCTACCTCGCGCAGGGCGCCTGGGGGATCGCGATGGAGTCCGCGCGCGAGCGCCACGTACTGCTGACCAGGACCGCGCCGCACCTCGTGCACCCGATCACGCAGGCGACGCCGTTCACGCCGCAGATCGACGGCAAGGGTGCGCGCATGCTGAGCATCGGCCTGCGCCTCGGCGACGGCCTGCGCCGCGCGGCCGGGACCTCAGCCCGCGACCTCCCGCGCGCGCGCCGCGCGCGGCCGGACGAGATCCTCGCGATCGCCCCCGGCGTCGACACCACCAACTTGCGCGGCGGCATGATCGCCCACGACGCGCAGCTCGAGGACGACGCGCGGCTGGTCGTCGGCCTGGCCCGGACCGCGGCGCTGCACGGCGCGCGGATCCTGACGCGCGTGAGCGCGGTGCAGGTCAGCGGCGACGGCGCCCGCCTGCGCGACGAGCTGACCGGCGCCGAGTTCGACGTCTCCGCCCGCGCGGTCGTCAACGCCACCGGCGTCTGGGCCGGCGAGACGACGTCCGACATCAGGCTGCGCCCGTCGCGCGGCACGCACCTCGTCGTCCCGCTCGACCGCCTCGGCGGCCTCAACGGCCAGCTCATCCTCCCGGTCCCGGGCGAGGCCGGCCGCTGGGTCTTCGCCATCGCTCAGCGCACCGGCGTGGCCTACGTCGGCATCACCGACGAGGAGCAGCCCGGGCCGATCCCGGACGTCCAGACCGCGCCCGAGAGCGACATCATGTTCTTGCTCGACACGCTCAACGCGACGCTCGCCACGCCGCTGACGCGCGCCGACGTCGTCGGGACCTACGCGGGCCTGCGCCCGCTGGTCGAGTCCGACGACGCGCGCACCGCCGACGTCTCACGCAGGCACGCGACGATCCGCCACGGCGGCGGGCTGGTCTCGATCGTCGGCGGCAAGCTCACGACCTACCGCCAGATGGCGCAGGACGCGGTCGACGCGGCGGTCGAGGCCGGCGGCCTGCAGAACGCCGCCGGCGACTGCCACACGCGCGACCTCCCGCTCGTCGGCGCCGCCCCGCGGGCGCAGCTTGCGCAGATCGACGCGCCGCGCCGCGTCGTCGACCGCCACGGCACGCTCGCGCCCGAGGTGCTCGCACTCGCCCAGGGCGACCCGTCGCTGCTCCAGCCGGTGCTGTCCCACCTCGACGTCCTCCAAGCCGAGATCCTCTACGCGGCCGCCTACGAGGGCGCGCTCGACGCCGACGACATCCTCGACCGCCGCACCCGGATCGGCCTGGTCGACGCCGACCGGCACAACGCTCGTCCAGTCGTGGAGGCGCTGCTCGCCGAAAGTGGTCAAGCTTCCGCAGCGTGACCGACGCGACCACGGAAGCCATCCTCGACGCCACCCGCGCCTCGGTCCTCGACTTCGGGATCCGGCGCACCACGCTGACCGACGTCGCGCGCCGCGCGGGCGTGAGCCGCATGACGGTCTACCGCCGCTACCCGGACGTGGACGCGGTCCTGCGCGACCTGATGACGCGCGAGTTCGGCGCCGCGATGGCCGAGGTCGCCAAGGACCTCCCCGGCGACGACGGCCGCGAGCGCGTGCTCGGCCACATCATGGCCTCGGTCGACGTCTTCCGGGGCAGCCCGTTGATGTCCAAGATCATCGAGGCCGAGCCCGAGCTGCTGCTGCCCTACGTGCTCGGCCGGATGGGCGAGACGCAGCGCGCCGCGGTCGGCCTGCTGATCGCCGAGATCGGCGAGGGCCAGCGCGACGGCTCGATCCGCCCCGGCGACGTCCGCGTCATGGCCCAGGCGCTGCTGCTCGTCGCGCAGTCCTTCGTCCTCTCCGGCTCGATCGCGGAGGACGTCTCACCGACCGCCCTGCGCGAGGAGCTGGAGCGGATCATCGCCGCGGTGCTGACGCCCTAGCGCCCGGTCGCGCGCTACGCGATCGCCTTCATGAACGTGATCGCGAGGACGAGCAGGACCAGGACCGCCAGGATCGCCGCGGTCCGCGCCGCCCAGTCGGCGTGCGTGGACTGCGCCTCGTGCGTGCGCGGGGCCCGGACCGGCGGCGCCGCGACGCCCGCGGGCTCGGCCAGCGCGCGGTCGCGCTCGTCTTCGACCACATCAAGTTGCTCCCGAAGCTGCCTCAGCCGCTCCTCCGCGCGCTCGCGCTCGCGGGCGGCCGCGCGCTCGGCGGCGGTCTCGTCCTCGGCGCGCGCCTGCTCGGCGGTGCGCTCGCTCTCGGCGCGGGCGGCGTCGCGCTCGGCGCGGGCGCGCTCGGCGGCCTGCTCGCCGTCGCGGCGGGCGGCGTCGCGCTCCTCCAGCGCCTGCTCGCGGCGGCGGGCGGCGCCGGCCGCGCGGGCGTCGCGCTCGTCGAGCTCCTGGCGCAGCGCGTCGCGCTCCAGCGCGAGCCTCTCCAGGCCGCTCAACGCGCTGTCACGCTCGTCCTTCAGCCCGTCGCGCTCGGCGCGCAGCCTCTCGGCGGTGCGCCCGGCGTCGCGCGTCGCGGCCTGCAGACGGTCCCGCTCGGCGCGCAGCGCTTCGGCGTCGCCGACGTCGGCGGCCACGCGACCCCGCTCGGCCCGCGCCTCGTCGCGCTCGCGCCGCGCGGCCTCGACGTCCTCGCGTTCGCGGCGCAGGAACGCGACCTCGGCCTCCAGGCGCCTGGTGTGCTCGGCGGTCGCGGCCAGCTCGGCGCGCAGCGCGTCGACCGGGTCGAGCGCGACCGTCACGCTGCCGTCGTCGGACTCGGCGGCGCGCGCCAGCGGGACGACGATCGACGGCGCGACCGCCAGCTCGGTCCGCGCGACGTCCGGCGGCTCGGCGCCCGTGCGGCCGTCCGGCCACGGGAACGCGGCGACCCACGGCTCGCCCTCGTTGGCCGGCCAGGGCTTGTGCTCGAGGGTCGCCAGCAGCGTCTTCTCGCCGCCCGTCGCCCCGTCGCGCACGACCAGCGCGGGGCGCACGAAGCGCACGCCGCGGACGCCCGACCAGGTCCCTTCCACCTCCAGGCGCGCGCCATCGACCGCCTCGAAGCGGGTCAGCGCGAAGTCCACGGTGGCGCCGTCCATGGCGCTTCGTATGCCCGGATCGGACGCCGAGCTACCGCCCGGCGCCGCCGAAGCCGCGCGACATGACGACGTCGAGCTGGTCGTCGGAGAGGCCTTCGGGCGCCAGCGGGGTGCGCTGCGCGCCGGCGCGGAGGCCGTCCAGGACGATCGCCAGGTAGCGGCGCCAGAGGTCCGGGGAGACGTCGCCGGCGTACTCGATCACCGACGTCAGCATCAGCTGGATCAGCGGCGTGTCGGTGATGTCGAAGTCGTCGCGCAGCGCGCCGGCGTCCTTCGCGCGGGCCACGAGGGCGGCGACGAGCGGCTTGATCCGGTCGCGCGCGCCGCTGACCCGCTCGTGGCCGTGGGCGGTGGAGAAGACGATCTCCTTGAGCGCCTTGTCGCCGCCGTGCAGGGTGATCGCGCGGTCCAGGAAGCAGACGAGCGCGTCCCAGGGATCGGGCGTCTCGGCGCACTCGGTGGCGATCTGGACGATCTCGTCGACCCGCGCCTCGAACAGCGCGTCGATCAGCGCCTCCTTGTCGGGGAAGCGGCGGTAGACGGTCCCGACGCCGACGCCCGCGCGCTCGGCGACGGCGTCCAGCGACGCGGCCAGCCCGGACTCGGCGAAGACCTCGCTGGCGGCGGCCAGGATCCGCTGGCGGTTGCGCTCCGCATCTTTCCGGAGCGGGCGATCGGGGGACTCGGCGGTGCTCACTGGTGCGCCATCGTACCAAAACCGGAGAGGGTTCCTCCAGTTTTGTGCTAGGCTGTCGATAGAGCGGAGGTAAGACCTCCACTTCACCCTCTCCCCTTGAGTCCACGAAAGACCTTCCTCTCATGACCTCCTCCTCACATCAGGACGCGCACCACGCGCGACGCTGGTGGATCCTCGCGGTCCTCGGCCTCGCGCAGCTGATGGTCGTCCTCGACGCGACGATCGTGAACATCGCGCTCCCCAGCGCCCAGCACGACCTCGGCTTCTCGGATGAATCGCGGCAGTGGATCGTCACCGCGTACGCGCTGGCGTTCGGCTCGCTGCTGCTGCTCGGCGGTCGCATCGGCGACCTGTTCGGGCGCAAGTGGGTGTTCATCGCGGGCCTCGCCGGCTTCGCGATCGCATCCGCGATCGGTGGTGCCGCACAGTCGTTCGGGATGCTCGTCGGCGCCCGCGCGCTGCAGGGCGTGTTCGGCGCGATGCTGGCGCCCGCCGCGCTGTCGCTGCTGACGACGACGTTCACCAACCCGTCCGAGCGCAACAAGGCGTTCGGGATCTTCGGCGCGATCGCCGGCTCCGGCGCGGCCGTCGGCCTGCTCATGGGCGGCGTGCTGACCGAGTACCTGTCGTGGCGCTGGTGCCTCTACGTGAACCTCGCGTTCGCGGGTGTCGCGGTGTTCGGCGCGGCGACGTTGTTGAAGAACATGCCGCAGGCCAACAAGCCGCGCCTGGACATCCCGGGCACGGTCACGGCGAGCGCCGGCCTGTTCGCGCTGGTCTACGGGTTCTCGCATGCGTCGGAGACCTCGTGGTCGAACGGCACGACGATCGGCTTCCTCGTCGCCGGCGTCGTCCTGCTGGCCGCGTTCGTGATGATCCAGCAGCGCGTGGCGCACCCGCTGCTGCCGCTCCGGGTCGTCCTGGACCGTGACCGCGGCGGCTCGTACCTCGCGATGGCGCTGAGCGCGATCTCGATGTTCGGCGTGTTCCTGTTCCTGACGTACTACCTGCAGCAGAACCTCGGCTTCTCGCCGATCAAGACCGGCCTGGCGTTCCTGCCGATGACGTTCTCCATCATGTTGACCGCCACGACGTCGCAGACGCAGCTGATCCCGCGCTTCGGCGCGCGGCCGCTGATCGGCGCGGGCCTGACGCTCGGCGCGATCGGGATGCTGCTGCTGACCGGCATCGGGATGGACTCGTCCTACGCGCTGCACGTCCTGCCCGGGCTCGTCGTGATGGGTCTCGGCATGGGCCTGATCTTCGCCCCGGCGATGTCGTCCGCCACGCTCGGTGTCGAGCCCAGCGATGCGGGCGTCGCCTCTGCGGCCGTCAACACGATGCAGCAGATCGGCGGCTCGATCGGGACCGCGTTGTTGTCCACCTTGGCCGCGTCGGCGACGACCCACGCGATCACCGACGCCGGCCCCGCCGCCGCGTCGAAGGCGGTCGTCGCGCAGGCCGCGATCCACGGCTACACGACCGCCTTCTACTGGTCGGCCGCGATCTTCGCGGTGGCCGCCGTGCTCTGCACCGCCCTCCTGCGCCCGGGCGTGCACGAGCCCTCCACCGTCGGCGAGCCCGTACTCGCCCACTAAGCCCGGATCGGGAGAGGGTCCGAGACCGAAGCGGCCGGCGAGGGTGTTCGCCGGCCGCTTCATTTTGGCGCGACCGCTTAGAACGACATGGTCGTCGCGGGCGACACCACGTAGGTCGCCGCCGTCATGCTCGTCGCGCCGTTCGGGAACGTGCTGGTGCAGGTGCTCCCGCTGACCGTCAACGCCTGCCCGCTCGCGCTGATGGTCAACGCGCCGGTCGTGTTGCTGTAGTTCGCAACCACGCTGCCCGAGACTGTGGCGTTGCACGTCGGGGCCGCGTTCAGGGACATCCTGCAGCTCAGGCTCGTCAGCGACAGCGGCGTGATGTTGCCCACCGTCGAGCCCGTGGCCCTTAGCACGCCCGTGTTCGTGCAGACGATCGTGACCGCAAGGCTCGCCTTCCTGCAGCCGGTGAACGCGAGCTGCATGTCGGTGCTGATCGTGGTCGAGCTGGCCCAGTTCCCGGTGAACGACCCGCTCGTGCAGGCGATCCCGGCGAACGTGACCGCCCCCGTCGTTCCGGTCTTGGCGCCAGGCGGGGTCACCGTCGCCCCCGCGGCAGCAGCGAGCGCCGCGGACAGGGCGACAGCCACCGCCGCGGTGGTGAGCAGGGATCGGACTCTGCGCATGACAACCTCCAAGGTTTGATGAACACTCAGAGTTTGCATGCGCGGTCTGTGTCCGACCAGAGCCAACGGGCAAGCGGCGGTTGCTCACCGGTGTAGCGTGAGTGATGTGAGTGCGACGATCACCGTGAAGGACAAGGCCGAGGCTGAGCGGTTCGAGGTGGCCGTCGACGGTGACGTGGCCGGCTTCGCGCAGTACCGGCGGCGGCCGGAGCTGATCGCATTCGTGCATACCGAGATCGAGCCGAAGTTCGAGGGGCAGGGGTTGGCGTCGAGGTTGATCGGCGCGGCGTTGGATGCATCCCGCGAGGAGGGGCTGGCGGTGTTGCCGTTCTGCCCGTTCGTCAACATCTACATCAACAAGCACCCGGAGTATGCAGACCTGGTCCCGGAGGCGTTCCGGGCGAAGTTCGGCTTGTAGCAGGACGAAGCGCCCGTCGGTCCGAAGCCGCGAACACCAGTCACTGTCGCTGAAACGCGACCATACGGCGGCCCACGCGTGCGGTGGCGCGCCCTCTATCAGCGCCGCCAGGGCCGCACATACGCTCACCGCGAAGACCACAACTCGCCGTGGTACGTGAGTCACGAAGCCGGGGGCCGCCCCACGACACGTTGTCCACGTTCTTGATCTTGCGGTTCGCCGCCCCGCGCACCGAACTTGGCAGCTTGTCTGACGGTTCTCGCGCAGCTCGTAGACGAAATAGCCTCCGACGCCGACGCCGACGCCGACGCCGACGCCGAGCGAGGAACCGACTTGAGCTTCGACTTGTCAGTTCGCGCGACGCGCAGACAGTCGTCTGCAGCGCCGAGGACATCCGCCCCAGGGTTAGTGGATGAGAAGAGCTGGCGCTTAAATGAAGGTGTCCCCGCTTATCAGCGGGGACACCCTTCACCGATTCCCTACATCAGGCAGCGATTGCCTGGGTCAGGGGGCAACGACGACCCTGGTTGCCGGCGAGACGCCGTACACCAGAGCGCCACCCGTGGCGTTCGTGAACGAGCCCGAGCCGGCCGGCAGCGTGGTGCAGGTGCTGGCCGGGATCGGCGTGCTCAGGAGCGCCTGGTTCGCGGTGTCGATCGTCAGCTGGCTGGAGGCGTTCGCGAAGCTGCCGTTCACGGTGCCCGTGACGTTGGTCGCGCACGTCGCGCTCAGGGTGATGCTGCAGCTGATGCTGCTGAGCGAGCCCCTGGTAACACCAGAGCCGTCGGTCAGAGCAGTGGCCTTGAGCACCGACGTCCTGGTGCAGCTGACGGTGACCGGGACCCTGCCCGGGACGGTGCAGCCGGTGAACGTCGGGGAGACGTCAGAGCTGATCGTCAGCGGCAGGGCGCCCGAGTTGTTCGCGAGGGTCGAGTTCGCGGTCGAGCTCGTGCAGTTGACGGTCGCCGTCGTCCTGGCCGAGGTCGTGATCGTCAGCTGAGAACCCGTCGTCGCCGTGGCGGTCTTGGCGCCCGGCGACGTGATGGTGGCGGTGGTCGCGCTGGCCGACGCGACGGACGCGAGCGACACACAGAGCACGGCCATGGGGAGCAGGGACTTACCGATTCGAGAAAGCATTTGATACCTCACTGAGAAATAGACACATACGACTGGAGACTTCGTAATGGACGTGCTTCTTGGCATTCCTCCCGTGCGCCATTGACGACGATGAAAGGAACCTAAGTGCTAGTGCCTTTCCCGACCAGAGCCGATCGGCTCTGGTCTGCCGTCTCGGCAGGGGCCGGGAGGCAGGGGCTCGAAAGCACGACCAAGTGAACGCCCCGCAAAGGCAGAGCGGGTCACCGTGCCCCCAACGCACGAGTGCCACGGCAGGCCGTGGCACTCGTGCGTCCGGTGGGGTTGCTACTTCTCGCTCAGCCCATCCCTCACGGCCGGGCGGTGACCGACTTCCGCACGGTAGTCGCCCTGCCGTGCCTGGGCGCAAAGCGCACCGTGACCCTGATCTGGAGCGATCCGTGGTGACGGAGGCGAGACCGCGCCGCGCTGGTCAACCTCGCCGCGATCGTGGCCGCGGTCGCTGACTTGATCGATCGACGCGACGTGATGAGACCGCCGCCCGACAAGGTCAGCCGACCGGCGCCGACACCACTGAGCCGCAAGGTGACCGCTCTCGACGACGCCTTCGATTGCGTCACGTGCGGCTTGCAGCCATCGACTGTCGCATTGGGATTCACCTCGAGGATCTTGCCGTTCTGCCCAGTGAGCTGAGCGTCGATCTCCTTGCTTCGATCGCACGTCCCCGGCTTGCCCGACACGACGATGATCCCGTGCTTTCCGCCCGTGATGTTGAGGTTGAACTCCGAAATCGGGGCATCTGGCAGGTTGTCGAACGTCGTCACGAGCCGGCTCAGGGAATCTACGTCGGAGCTCGCGTTGACGTCGATCGTCACGCCGTCAGCGCTCAACGGGATCCACAGCTTCGGCAGCGTCCTCTGCGTCCGGCCGCTGGCGGTCTTGCGAATGCCCTGCACGAAGTACACCGGACCGGTCAGCGTGTGCGGCAGGATGGACCTAGCGCTGGCCGATCCGACGATCGTGTTTCGTGGACACGCCCGTGCGTCGCGTTGAGCGGGGGTGCACAACGCCTCTGCGTTATCCGGATCCAGGGCCACGGAGAGCGGCAGCTTGACGGTGGCCTTCTCGAGGTTGGCGCCGCCACTCCCAGCCGTGAGCTTCGCCACGATTCCCGGGTGCTGTCCGTCGGTCGTCGCCCTACCGGTGAAGCGAAGCGCAAGCTTTTGCTTCATCGCAAGGTCGCTGCACCCGAGCGGTTGGAAGAGGGCCTGCCCCGTCGTGAGCGCGCCTTCGGCGCTTCCGAACTGACCCGTGATCGCCGACTTAGCGCAGCTGGTCGGGTTGAACATGAAGCCCGGCCGGTTGATCGCCACGACGACCTGGCGCAGGCGCAGCGGGATGCCGCGGAGGATCGTCGGCAGAGGATCCGCGACCACGGTGACGTGCGCATCGGTGCGGTCCACCGCGAGCGACGCCCGCACGACGACGTTGCCGAGGTCGAACGGCCCCGCCTGGCCGGCCGTCGGGACCACGATCGAGAGCCCGAAGGGCGCTCCCTTGTACGGACCCGTCAAGTACACCCTGCCAGTGAGGCCCAACGGCGCCGCTCCGGGTCCGCTCAAGGCCGAGACAGATCCGATCGAGCTCGCGTCCGCGCAGGTTCCCGCGCTGGCCGCAAGGTCCTGGCATTGCGGCACCGAGGCGATCCGTCCGAGCAGACCGGCCGGCAGCGAGGTGACGACGTTCTCCAGGGTCTGAGTCCGGTCGGGACGAGTCAAGGTGAACGTGAATGCCGTGTCCGCGCCTCCCTGCGGCGTCGACGTTCCCGCGCTGAACGAGGGCAGGAACGGGCGCCCGCCACAGCCGTCGTCGATCGTCATCGATCCGTTGCGGACCACCGGCGTGTCCGACGCCCACGAAGTGATCTCCGTGCTCACCGGATAGACGCCGCAGGTGGGAGGCGTCGCGAGTGGGGCTTGCGAACCGCCGCGGAACGCGAGGCGCAAAGCGCTGAACGGCAGCTGGGGGTTGTTGTCGAACGACGTCGTGAGCTGTCCCGTCACCGGATCGGCGTCGACCCTCCCGGGCAGCTTCAACACGAACCCTGGCCCCTTCGCGACGATGTACAGCGCCAGCAGCGAATGGAATGGGTTGTCGTCGGGCTGCGCCAGCACGATGTCGCCGGCGAGCGGTTCCGAGAGGAGCGGCGTGTCGATTTCGACAGAGCCGATCTTCGATGAGTCGGGACAGGACGGCACGTTGTTCGTGCCCAGTCCGATCTGCTCCGGCGTGCAGGCTCCGAGCCCCGCCGCCGAAGAGGGCGACACGGACATGCCGGGCGGCAACGTCACCTTGACGTTCTTGACATGAGCCTCGGCGAGGCCCGACGGTGAATCGTCCTGCGGCACGGTCAACACCACGTTCAAGCCCGTCGGGGCATCGGCCGTGTGCGAGAGGGGCTGAACATCGATCGACGGCTCGAACGCCAACCGCTCACATCCGTCGGTGACGAACGGCGTGCCATCCGGATCCGCCGTGAGGTCGACGGTCGAGAACTGCCCCGGCGCCTGCCATGAGTCCGCGCTCACAGTGATCCTGCGGGGTGTGTCCGTGCAGGACGTGGCGTTCGTCATGAACGCACGCGGTGCGGCCGCGCTCCTGGCTGAGAAGCCATTGGCGGCGGGATCCCATCGCTGGCCATCGTGAGCGCTGTTCGCCGGATCACCCCAGAACGTCAACTTCACTGACGCGATCGGAACGGCCTGCGAGATCTGGGTGCTCAACGCCGAGATGCCGTAGTCGTCGGGTCGAACCTCGACGTTGACGTAGACGGCCACTCCCAAGTAGACGAACGCGAACTGCGCCGGAGCATCCGCCGGTCGATCCATGTTGAACACGGCGGCGACCTGCGGCGTTGCCGAACCGTCACCCACATCGACCACGCCGACCTGCGTCTCGGGGGCACACCCCACACGACCAGAGACCAGGATGAGCGAACTTGCCCTGCACGTCGGCATCGCCGTCGGATTGCCGGTGACCCCGGTTGGAAGGTCGACCCGCACGTCCTTCGGGTTCGCAGCGAGAACGGGACGCCCGCCGCCCGGGGACGGCGACGACGGGAACTCGACGTACGTCGTCACGTCAGGATGCGCTCCGGCCTGACTCGAGAACGCCCCATCCGGGCCGGTGAAGGACATCCAAGCGTTCGTGATCCTGAAGCTGTCCTGAGCATGAGCTGTCGCTGCGCACGCCGTCATCGCCAGCGCGGCGAGGGCGGTCGCAAGGAGAAGCCGCTTTTCCACGAGCCAGTTCATCATTCCTACTTTCCGAGCGTACGGGTGAGCCTGGTCGTTGCGACCGATCCGAACGGAGGCGTCAGCGCGACCCTGACCGCCACCTTGACCTTGCGATGCGCGCGACGTGCCGCCTGGGTTGCCCTGGTGAGAGGCACCGACAGGGTGTAAACGCCGCTCTTGGTCGCCGACCGCTTCGTCGCGATCACGGTCCCACCCGAGGCGCGGATCCGTCCGCGGCCGGAGACCGACACGGTGATCCTCACGGTCTTGCTGGTGAACGAGGACCGCACCATCGTGATCCTGGCCCGCGCAGGCGCGGACGAAGCCCCCGTCGGCGCTCCGCCACTGGTCTGCGTGGGCGTAGCCGGCGAGCTCACGGGGCCAGGACCTGGCTCTCGACACTCGCTACCGCCGCATGCAGCCCGGGGCGGCGGCTGCGTCTGCTGGGCAATGCCTCCGCCGATACGAGCGTCGTACAGATCAGCGATGTCGTCCACGTCTTGATCAACGAGACGCTGGGACGTGACGAAGAACACATTGCTGCCATCAGGCGTCGCATCCGCGAACGTGGCGTCGTATGCGCGCGTTCCAGGGCTGATCAACGTCAAGCGCCCGGAGCGGTAAACGTAGACGTCGCGCGTTCCGTTCACGTCATTTGGCACCAGCGGATCCGTCGTGTCGAAGAACACTGTGCCGTCATCGTTCACAGCCATCGCTTGGTAGCGATCGAACGACGACTCAGAGCCCTGTCCCATCTGCGCGTCGCCCGTGGGGGCGGCACCATCGTCCCGACAGGACGGACAGCTCAACTGAGCGGTCTGCGTGTCGTAGAGGTACACCTCCAAGAATCCGCTGTTCGGGAACGAGGTGATCGGCTGTGCGCTTTGGAAGACGAAGTAGCGACCATTGTCGCTGCGATCGAGGCCCGCGGGGGGGACCTGCTCGACGCCGGCCGCCGCGAGAGACGTCGTCCCGCCGCTTTCGTAGTACAAGTTGCTGTTCGAGATGAAGACGAGATCGCCCGACTCTGGCCAGGCCGCGAGCGAGTTCTGCACATCCGTGGCCAACCAGCGGAGGCTTCCGGTGTCGACGTCGTATCGATAGGCCTTGCTCAAGAAGTCGTCGGGCGCGTCATCCGTGAGCGGCGAGTAACTGGTGAAAACGACGTAGCGTCCGTCCGCCGTGGCGCTGACGAACGTGGCGTCCACCGGCGTGGTCGGGTCGCCCGCGCGCTTGGACACCGAGATCGCGACGGTTCGGGATGCCCCTTCCCGTACGAACAGACCTTGGCCCAAGAGCTGGAAGAACACCCGCTGGCCGTCATCCGAGACCTGATGGGGATGACGGAGCGTCTTGTCCACGAAGCCGGTGGCGGTGACCGCCGGCGTGCCGTCAGGAAGGCGCGACACGAGTTGGAGTCCGGTCGACGCCGACCAAGAGTACATCGACTCCACGCCGTCCGTGGCACCCGGCGTCAGAGCGACGGATGTCACGAAGGCCACGGTGCTCAGATCAGCCGACGCGCCCACGAACTGGCGCGTCGCCGTTGTCTGCGTGAGCTCTTGGAAGAGCTGCGGGTCGGCCGACGTCGCGATCAGGGTGTAGACGTCGCTGCTGATGTCGTGGAGGTAGACGTTCCCATTGCCCGCCACGGCGTCGTCGGACAGCTTGTCGCGGCTGACTACGAGCGCACGCTGGAGATCGTCCGAAACGGCGAGCGTCGTGTAGAACATCTCGGCGTTGGCGTTCAGCTCGGGCGGATCCAGCTGGGTATTTGTCCAGCCCGTTGCTGAGCGGCCGGCCAAGATCTTCGGCGCGTAAGGCGTCGACTTCGCATCGGAGTAGTTCGCCTTCGCCGGCGTGTAGACCACGGCGTTTCCGTCGGTGCGTGCTTGCACGCCGAGGAACGTGATATCCACAGGAATGCCGTTCTTCCCCGACGGTGGGCTGACCATCTCGTAGTTGCGAGCGACCCCTGCAGCAGCACCATCCGTGACGAACGTCTCGTCCGCGCCGTAGGACGTGCCTACGGAGCTCGTCGCTACCAGGCGGTAGTGATACGTCTGACCGGCCGCGAGACCGGACACACCACGTGTGACGAAACGCGCGTCGTAGCTGTTTCCGGCGGCACCGCCGGACGCCGCGGGCACGCGACTCCCATACGCAGCCGTCGTGCCGTATTCGAAGTAATAGGTCGTTTGCAAGCCCAGCGCGTTGACCGTTCCGCCCAGCGTGGCCGTCGATGTCGTCACGGCAGTGGCCGAGCCGGTCGAGACGTCAGGAAGCGCGTCAGCGGTGCGCACGCTCGAGGTCAAAGAAGTGATCGTCGTCTGGGCGTCCGTCGCGACGATCCGGACCCTGTACGTGCTATGGGGTCGAAGGCCTGTCACATCTGCGGCGAAGTTCACCGTCGCCGGATTGCCGGGCGTCCCGGAGCCGTCACCAACGGGCTCGTCGGCCGTCGGTGGCCAGCTCGTGCCGTCGAGCGAGTACTCGAACCGGGCAGTCGTAGCCGATCCAACCGGGACGATCGTGCCAGTGAGATGCGCACTGCGCGCATCGCTGCTCACGACGTCGTCCGGGCGCACCGCCGGGCCTTCGGCCAAGACGTTGACGCCGACGGCCCCGAAGACCCCCAAGTACGGAACGGTCACCACGTACATCCGCCTGCTGGCACCACCGTCGATGGCGACGCCGACAGGGGGAGACTGCGAAGCGCCGGCGTACATGTCGTTCACTTCAGCGAGCTCGCCGCCTACGTAGACCCGCACGTGCCCCAACGCGGTGAGGTCGTTGTGCACGGTCACGAGGCGGTCGCCCGTGGGCCCGGCCGCCATCCGCATCGGCGTGTCATCCGCCTGCACGAGGGTGCGCTGGTAGTTGCCTCCGCTGTCGAAGGCAACGATGCGACTGCTTCCCCCGCCGAAGGAGAGATCCCCGCTGGAATCCAGGACGTACGTCGACGTCGAGGTCACGGCGACGTCGAGCAGGGTGTCGAAGGCTCCGCCCGGCGTGCCGGTGCCATCGATCGACGGCTGCACCCATCCGCCACTCGAGTTGTAGCGGCTCACGCGGTGGTTGGCACGATCGGCCACCAGCAGGTCGTGATTGGAAGGATCGACGGCGAGAGCCACGTCGAAGTCGGCGCCAACACCGCCGACCTGCCCTGGTCCGGATCCCGCCGCGGGGCTGGCGAAACCAAGGTCGCGCGTGTAGGTCGGGACCGGGGCTCCGTCGGAGACGTAGCGTGCGATCTTCGGCTGAACGGCGTCGCCACCGGCGACGTAGACGTCACCATTCGACTGGTCGATAGCAATGCCGGTGGGGTGGCTGATGTCAGCTGAGCCGAACTCCGTCAGGTAGTTCCCCAGCTGCGGAGCGGCGTCCGGTGAGAACACCTCCACGCGTCCTCCGTCGGAGTCCGCCACCAAGATGTTGCCCGTGGCGTCATCCACCGCAACATGCCCTGGATTAGTAAGCGTGCCCGGTCCGGTACCACCGGAGCCATCGGAACCAAACGAGCCGATCGGGCCATAGCCAGGTGTGAGCGGCAACGGCGCCCCGCTCGCGGCGGACGCCATCACGGCAACCGCCACCGCAGTTGCAACCACGCACGCGACGGTGCGGCGCACGCGCGTCTCGCGGACTGACCTGGTCCGCGCAATCCCAGTACCCACCTTGGACTCCTCCTAAGAAGCATGACGCCAGACGACAGACCGGCGGCTCGCGGCGACTATAACCATCCGTGTTTCCCATAGCAACCCGCAGCCGTCACACGACCGTCGCCGCTTCTCAACGGGTCCGCCAAGAACGAAGAAGGGCCGCCGCTTTCGCGACGGCCCTTCTGTCAGGACATGTGTTGCAGACGGAGCTGCGTTACTACCTGACGCTCGTGCGGAGGCCGTCGCCGTCCGCCACCTGCGAGTCGCCCTGCAGGATCGCGACGTTCCTGCCAGCCGCGGACGGCAGGCCTTCCCTGGAGTTCACAGCAGCCGTGATGAGCAGCTTGTCCAGCGGGAGGTAGCCGCAGTCCGACGCGGCGGGGACCGAGAAGGTGTTGTCCACCAACTTCGCCCCGGTCGCCGTAGCGACGTTGCCGTCCGGCGTCGTGCTGACGGCTCCGCCGTAACCCGTGATCGGCGCGGTACCCGCCGGCGGCGACGTCGTGCCGAGGGTGAGCCTCAGCGTCACCGGGCTGCCCGTGGACCCGATGTAGCAGTTCGGCCCGAGGAACGGGTTCTCGAGATGCACCCGGATCGGCAGCGTCAGGGTGACGCCGTCGTTGATCAGGAAGTTGAAGTAGTCGAACCTGACCGGCCCGGCCACCTCAGCCGTCGCCGTCACACCATTGGCCGACCTGACGGCGTTCTCGAATGCCTGCTCCAGCAGACCGAAGAAGCCGCCCGGATTCATGAGACCAAGCAGACCGCCGGGAACGTCAAGGCTCGTCCTGCTGAGGGTGACGCCGCCATTGGACGCGTCGTAGAACGTCGTGCCGAACGTGCTCGGGTCGAACTTGAAGCCGCCCTGGAAGATGATCGGCTTGTTGATCGGCACGGTCGCGTTACCGAGCTTGAACGACCCAGACGTGGTCGTCGAAAGCAGGCAACCGGTGACGGCCGCGTTCTGGTACGGGCAGTACTTGAACTGGGCGTACTCACCCGTCGGCGCGGACGCAACTGCGGACGTCGCCGACAAAGCTGCAGCGCCAACCGCGATCGCCGTAGCGACAAGCGGGCGCAGAGACTTCTTCATAGCTCCTCCTAGTATGGACAGGAAGCCAATATAAATGGCTGATTACTTGCGGATGTCCTCCCCTGACGACGGCCGCGGATCGCGACTGTAGTCCGTCCCAACGGGAATTGCAAACACCTCCGAGTGTGATCCTTATGGTATGTCGAACCGGCATTTACCCGGGGCCGTCGCGGGACGCACCAGGCACCCGACGTGGAGCGGCTTCTGACCGCCTAGGGCACTTTTCCCTTGAGATAAGAGGGATCGCGCTAGCCGTGACGCCCTCAAACCGCACGGCGTACCACGTCCCCGTTGAACTTCACAGCACTGTCACACCCGAAGCGGTTATTGGTTTGACGTGGATTGCGCGTGTAGGGAAACGCGCTGTGCCGCGCCGCTTCGTCGATGTTGCGCGCTAGATTTCGCCGCGGCCCGTTCGGGGACGTCCCCCAGGGGGACGCCTAGCGGCCGATGGCGGACTCGGTGCCGCCGAAGCGCTCGCGGAGGTCGCGCTTCAACAACTTCCCTGACGGGTTCTTGGGGAGCTCGTCGACGAAGTGGATGGACTTGGGGAGCTTGAAGGGTGCGAGGTGCTCGCGGGCGTGGGTCAGCAGCTCGTCCTCGGTGATCGGCTCGCGGGTCACGACGACCGCGGAGATCGCCTCGATCCACTTCGGGTGGGGTGTCCCGATCACCGCGACCTCGGCGACCGCCGGGTGGGTGTAGAGCGCCTCTTCGACCTCGCGGCTGGCGACCAGGACGCCGCCGGTGTTGATGACGTCCTTGACGCGGTCGACGACGAAGATGTAGCCCTCCTCGTCGATCCGCACCAGGTCGCCGCTGTGGAACCAACCACCGGCGAACGCCTCCTCGGTCGCCTCCGGCTTGTCCCAGTAGCCGGTGCACAGCTGCGGCGACCGGTAGAGCACCTCGCCGACGCCGCCGCTCGTCACGTCCTGGCCCTCGTCGTCGACCACCTTGATCTCCACGAACAACACCGGACGGCCGGCGCTGTCAGGCCGCTCGTCATGCTCCTCCGGACGCAGGACCGTCGCCAGCGGCGCGATCTCCGACTGCCCGAAGGCGTTGTAGAACCCGACGCCGTCCAGCGCGTCGCGCAGCCGCTGCAGCACCGGCACGGGCATGATCGACGCCCCGTAGTACGCCTTCTTCAGCGATGAGAGGTCGCGGGTGGCGAAGTCCGGGTGCTCGCCGATGGCGATCCAGACCGTCGGCGGCGCGAACAGCGAGGTGATGCCGTCGCGCTCGACACGCTCCAGGACGTCGGCGGGGTCGGGCTTCTCGACGACCCAGTTCGTCGCCCCCAGCATCAGGTAGGGCATCAAGAACGCGTGCATCTGCGCCGAGTGGTAGAGCGGCAGCGGGTGCAGCGGCACGTCGCGCTCGGTCATGTCCAGCGCGGCCACGCACGACACGTACTCGGCCACGAACGCGCGGTGGGTCATCATCGCGCCCTTCGGCGCCGCGGTCGTCCCCGAGGTGTACAACAACTGCACGAGGTCGTCGTCGGCGACCGGGATCGCCTCCAGCGACGGCACCTCGCCGGTCAGCGCCCAGGCCAGCACGTCGATCTTGCCGTCCACCCCGTCGCGCAGCGTGCCGGTCCAGGTGACGTCGCCGAGGGCGTCGCCGATCGCCTCCACCGCGCCCATCAGCCCGGGATCGGCGAACAGCGCGATCGAGCGCGCGTCGTTGATGATGTACGACAACTCGGCGCCGACCAAGTTGTAGTTGACGGGCACATGCACCAGTCCGGCCCGCGCGCAGCCCAGGTAGAGCAACACGTAGGCGTCGCTGTTCGTGCCATACGCCGCGACGCGCTCGCCCTTCCTCAGCCCAAGCTCCAGCAGCCGCCCGGCGACCCGCGAGACCGCGTCGTCGAGCTCCTCGTAGGTCCAGCGCCGCTCGCCGAAGATCAGCGCGTCACGCGTCGGCGTGCGCCGCGCGCTGCGGCGGATCAGGTCCGGGACGGTGCTGGATCGCGTCAGGTCGGCGGCCATGCCGCCGACCCTACTCCGCGACGGTCGAGCCGCGGACGATCAACCGCGACTCCAGCACGCGGTCGCGCGGGCGCCGGCCCTGGAGCTTGGCCAGCAGCGTCTCGAACGCCGCGGCGCCGAGCGCCTCGGCGTCGAAGGCGACGGTCGTCAGCGGCGGCGACATGAGCCGCGCCAGCTCGAGGTCGTCGAAGCCGACGACCGCGACGTCCTGCGGCACGCGCAGCCCGAGCTGGTGGCAGGCCGCCACGACGCCCGCGGCCAGGAGGTCGTCGTCGGCGAGGATCGCGGTCGGCCGCTCCGCGACCGGGACGTCGAGCATCGCGCGCGCCGCGGCGATCGTGGAGTCCGCGTCGAACGCGGTCGTCCCGACCGCCTGCGCCGCCGGGTCGGCGCCGATCGCGCGCAGGTGCTCCGCCCACGCCGCGTGGCGCAGGTCGAACGTCTGGCCGCCGTGCAGGTCGCCGGCCTCCAGGCGCAGCGAGCCGATCCGGGTGTGGCCGAGCTCGACGAGGTGGCGCATCGCGGCGTCCGCGCCGCCCTCGGAGTCCAGCCGGACGAACGGCAGCCCCTCCTCGACCGACTCGACCATGACGACCGGCGGCGCGCCGGGCGCGCGCATCGCCTCCGACGGGACGGCCGCGAAGTACAGGAAGCCGTCGATCGCGCCGTCGCGCAGGGCCTCGACCGCCGCGTCGCCGCGGCCGTAGTTGTCGTCGATCAGGACGACGACGTGGCCGGCCTCCGACGCCGCCTTCTGCGCACCGCGCAGCGTGCGGCCGAAGAACGGGTGCGTGACGTCGCGGACGACCAGCCCCACCGCGCTCGCCGTCCCGGACCGCAGCGCGCGCGCCGCCGCGTTCGGGCGGTAGCCCAGCTCGGCCGCGGCCGCCCGGACCGCCTCGACCGTCGCCGCGCTGATCCGCCCGCCGGCCTTGCCGGAGAAGACGAGCGACACCGTGGTCTGCGAGACCCCGGCCTTCTTGGCGACGTCGACGCTCGTCACCTTGCGCGACCTGCTGGACGCGGCGCCGGAGACCGGGCGCGAGCTCTTCGAGTTCGTGGCGATGCCGTGGATGCAACCACGCCACGCCGACGCCGTGCGGTGCGCGCCCTGACGGAGCGCCTCAAGGAATTTCGGCAGCAGGCGAGTAATACGTAGTACAGTGATACGTATGACCTCTCCCCACCTCCGTCGTTCATCCAGCCTCCTGGCCCGCAGCGCGGTCGCGGCCGTGCTCCTCGCGGGCGGCGCCACCGCCGCCGTCGCCGCCACCCAGGACGCCGCCACCGCCACCGCGCACGCCCCGAAGGTCGCCGTCCTGGCGGGCTCCGACGCCGCCGCCAGCCAGGTCGGCGCGATCGCCCCGATGCACGCCACGGTCGTCACGACCGGCGGCGCGCTCGAGACCCAGGCCCAGGCGACCAAGCTCGCCGCCGAGGGCTACGACACCGTCATCGCCGTCGGCGCCCAGGCCCGCGCCGCGATCGCCCAGGCCCAGGCCGGCGAGGTCGGCGCCGACACCAGCTGGCAGACCGCCCACTAGGGGTTCCCCTGATGTGGCGCGCGGCCACTCCCGGCACGCTGCGCCACATGCATCTCCCCTCCTCCCCCAAGCTCCTCGCCGCGGCGCTCGCCGGCGCCGCAGCGCTGGTGGCGGTCCCCGCCGCCGCCAACGCCGCCGTCACCGTCTCCTCCGACGGCCAGACGATCACGGTCTCCGGCACCGACGCGCCCGAGACCATCGACCTCACCTACTACGACGGCGCGATCAGCTTCGGCGGTCCCGTCGCGGCCGGGGCCGGCTGCAACGGCGACGGCCAGGTCTCCTGCCCGGCCACGCCCGGCGGCGTCAACGTCGCGATGGGCGGTGGCGACGACATGGTCCACTCCTACATGGCCGACGCGCCGTCGCAGCCCTACGTCCGCGCCGACCTCGGCGCCGGCAACGACTTCATGGAGGGCTACGGCTCCGAGGTCGTCCAGGGCGGCCCCGGCAACGACAAGCTCTCCGGCCTGACCGGCGACGACGCCCTCGACGGCGGTGACGGCAACGACACGCTCCAGGGCGACGCCGGCGCCGACGCCCTCCACGGCGGCAACGGCGACGACACGCTCGCGTCCGACCCGATGGAGCACGACGCGCCCGACGTCATCGACGGCGGCCCCGGCCGCGACTCGATCACCGACTGGATGCGCGGCGACCCCGCGACCGAGCAGCTCGTGACGGTCACCCAGGACGGCGTCGCCGACGACGGCTTCCCGGGCGAGGGCGACAACGTCACCAACATGGAGCTCGTCGAGTCCTACGGGTCGCTGCGCTACGTCGGCACCGACGGCGACGACATCGCCTCGGCCTCCGAGGTCGGCAACCGCGCCGAGCTGACCGGCAAGGGCGGCAACGACCAGCTCAAGGGCTCCGACAGCGACGACGCGATCGACGGCGGCCCCGGCGCCGACACGCTCACCGGCGGCTACGGCGACGACACGATCGTCGGCGGCCCCGGCCCGGACAGGATCGCCGGCGACCGCGACGGCCGCTGCAACGAGCTGCACTGCGACCTCTCGCCCGGCTCGTCGTCGGACACGATCGACGCGCTCGACGGCGAGGCCGACACGATCTCCTGCGGCCCCGGCCAGGACAGCGTCAAGGCCGACCCCCAGGACACGGTCGCGCCCGACTGCGAGACCGTCACCCGCGGCGCGGCCGCCGGCGGGGCCGCGCCTGGGACCACCGGGACCGGCGCAGGCGCCAAGGGCACCAACAACGCCGGCGCCAAGCCCACGAAGACCACCAAGAAGCTCACGCTCCCCGCCCGCGCCACGCTGCGCGCGCTGCTGAGCGCCAAGGGCCTCACGGTCACCGTCACCCACCGCGCTCCCCGCACCAAGACCACCATCACGGTCAGGCGCGGCACGACGGTCGTCGCCAAGGGCAGCGCGAAGGCCGACGCCGCCGGCACCGCCAGGGTCACCGTCCACGTCACGGCCGCCGGCAGGCGCGCCCTGCGCAAGGTCAAGCGCGCCAAGCTCACGTTCGCCGCAGGCGCCGATCGTGTCGCGTTGACGCTCAAGCGGTAGAACCGACCAGGTTCGGGCTGCCTGATCACATCGGCAGCCTGAGCACGTCGAGTCGCCCGATCGGGTGCGATTCGCCACCCAGTTGTGATCTTCCGCCGCCGTGCGGTGTCTCAGCGTTCCAAGAGCCCGGTCGTGCCGTCATCCTCAGCCCACAGGACGGCGCGGCCGGGTTCTTTGCCGGTCACGCACCGAATCCAATTTCAACGCTGCGCTTGCTCCCAGCAGTGAGGACCGTTACAGTGCCGCCGCGCTACCTCATCGCGCGATGAACGGTCCGACCCCATCCCCGCCAAGCCCGTGCCTGTCCCCCAGCACGCGAGCCCGCGACTAACGCGCGCCGGCGTCGTCGACCGGCGCGTCGGCGATCGCTTCGAGCGCCTCGACCAGGCGCTGCCAGCCCTGGTAGCGCACGGCGTAGATCCGGCGCATGAGGTTCGGCGCTGCGATCGCCGGCTCCTCGCGCACGAGCGCGATCAACCCGGCGGCGGCCATCGCCCGCATCGCGTGATTGACGCGATCGAACGGCTCACCGAGGTCCTCGGCCATCTCGGTCGGGCTCCGGGGCCGTTCTTCGAGCGCGAGCAGGATGGGAAGACGTACTGGATGGCGAAGCTCCGCCAGCAGTGCCGCCGCTTCATCGGACAGACCGTTCACGAACTCACTCAACCCGCCACGACAACAGGAGCCTGAATCCAATGGCGACCAAGCGCCAGCAGCAACAGCGCCGCAAGACCCTGCGCCCGCACCCGACCCGCGACCAGATCGTGGACGCGATGCGCAGCTACGGAGAGCCGATCAGCCCGACGCGGCTGTCCGAAGTGACCGGCAACACGCTCGGCGCGGTCGCGTACCACGTCCGGACGCTGCTGTCGGCGGGCGTCGTCGAGCTCGCCGAGGAGGGCCGCGTCCGCGGCGCCGTCGAGCACTTCTACGCGCTCGTGCCCGACAACGAGGCCGACCTCAACGACCCGCTCGTCGGCCTGCAGAAGCTCTGCGGCGTCCTGACGCTGCCGAGCGCCGACGGTGGCTACCCGGTCCCGGTGATCCTGGACGGCGAGGCGCGCGAGGGGCTGCAGAAGCTGCTCGACACGCTGCGCCCGAAGGTCCAGAGGATCGTCCGCGAGTCCGCCAAGCGCACCGGCGAGGGCTGACCGCTTCACCGGCGCACGTCCGCCGCTCATCCTCGTCCACCGCTGATCCCGATCATGGCTTGCTCGACCTAAGAGTCCGAGGGTGCCACAGCTGTGACCACCTTCAGGCCACGATCGGTTTCTAAACCCCTTAGCGGTGTGCGAGGATGAGCCGCGGATGCGCCGGCTGCTGAGACTCGGAGGGGGACGGACGCGGCCGGGGTTCGTCCGGGCACGCGCCGACCCGTCGGCGTTCGCCGACGTCTACCTCGAGCACCACGACCACGTCCTGCGCTGGTTCGCGCGGCGGACGTTCGACCCGGAGACCGCGTTCGACCTGATGGCCGAGACGTTCGCGGAGCTGTTCGCGCACATCGGCGAGTTCCGCGGCGAGACCGAGGAGCAGGGGCGCGCCTGGATGTGGACGGTCGCGCGCCACCAGCTCTACCGCTGGCGCGAGCGGGGGACCGTCGAGCGCCGCTGCCTGGAGCGGATCGGCGTGCCGGTCGCGTCGCTGGGGCCCGCGGAGTACGAGCGGATCGAGGAGCTCGCCGACCTGCAGCGGTTGGCGCCGCTGCTGGAGCGCGCGCTGGACGGGCTCGGCTCCGACCAGCGCGAGGCGCTGCGCCTGCGGATCCTGGAGCAGCGCGAGTACGACGCGATCGCGCGCGAGCTGGGCGTCGGCGCGCAGGTGGTCCGGGCGCGCGTGTCGCGCGGGCTGCGGCAGCTCGCGCAGCGGCTCGACGGCGCGGAGGAGCTGGCGCCGACGCCTGCTCCCGCGGTCCCGGCGGCGTAGGCCGCAGCGTTTCGTCCGCAAGCTCCGGGGAGATCGCGCCCGAGCCGACGGCACGCCCATCTACCCTGGGACGCATGGCCCCCGACGACCACGACCGCGCCCTGGAGGACTGGGTGCTGGCGAAGGTCGCGGGCCTGGATCGCGAGGGCCTGCGCTTCGGCCTCGGCGTCCGCGAGCTGCCGGTCCCGGGCGTCGCGGAGGCCGCGGCGCTGGACGAGCGCGTCGTCGGCGTCGTGCTGGACCGCCTGCGCGCGCGGGGCCTGGTCCGGGCGGTCGACGCCGACCCGCCGCGCGTCACGCTGACGCCGGAGGGACGGCGGGGCGCGGTGGCGGTCGAGCTTCCCGAGACCGCGCCGGAGGTCGACGCGTCGCGCTTCGTGTTCCTGCGCCCGTCCGGACCCCCGGAGCGCCGCGGCGCGGCCGAGGAGGTCTGCGACTTCGACCCGTCGCGCCGCCGCGGCACGATGGACCCCGGCGAGCACTGCGACGGCTCGGGCTGGATCGTCGACGACGGCGCGGCGCGCGCCGCGCGCGCCTGCCGCTGCCGCCCGCTGAGGATCGCCCGCGCGCGCGACCGCCGCCTCGGCGGCACGATCACGCCGGAGATCCGCAACTTCGCGCTGGCGTCCTCGCTGCACCCGGAGCTGCACCCCGCGCTGCACAGCGTCGTCTCGGCCTGGACGTCGGACATCGATCGTCATCTGGACGACGGTCGCGGCCTGTGGATGACCGTCGCGCCGTGGGACCGCCAGGCCGCGGCGACCGCCGCCGCCGCGCAGCTCGACGACGCCTACACGCCGCCGCGCTCGCAGGAGGACTTCGAGGCCGCGACCGCGCGCGCCGGGCGGCTGCTCGACACCGAGGCGGTCGCGCAGGCCGGCGCGACCGAGCGCGGCTCACGCGCCGGCGGCGAGCTGAGCCTGATGGAGGTCCAGAGGATCGCCCAGACCGCGGCCGGCAGCGCGGCGGCGGCGATCGCCCGCGCGGCCGCGATCGCGGGGCGCAGCGCGGCGCTGTACTCGCTGTCGTCGCTGTACCGGTCGCTCGTGTACCTGTCGAAGTTCGGCGGCTACCGCGAGCGGCTGGAGGCGCTGCAGCAGTGCGACCTGCTGGTGTTGGTCGGGATCGACGTCGGCGTCATCGAGCGCGCCCCCGGCTGGCAGCGCGGGTGGCTCAGCGAGCAGCTCGAGCTGATCGGCCACGGCCGCTACGACCACCGCCGCGCGACCGTGATCGTCTCCACCGGCTGGCCGCTGGCCGACCTCGAACGCGCGCTCTCGCCCGAGACCTTCCACCGCCTATCCTGCGCCGCCGGCGAACCGCTGCTCGGCAGCCGCCCACCCGAGAGATCCCATGCTTGACCCCGACTTCGATTGCCCCCACGGCTGCGACGCCAACGGCTTCCTCTTCGACGAGGTGACGCGCAGCGCGTACCCGTGCTCGTGCCGCGAGGAGCGGCTGCGGCGGCGGATGCACGCCGACATGGAGGACAACGTCGGGCGCTATGCGCCGTCGCGGTTCCAGAACTTGAGCTTCGACGCGCTGCCGCTGAGCGGGATCGCCGAGAACCACGGCGCGGCGGCGGGCACGGTCCGGCGCTTCACGTCCGGGATCGAGGCCAACGTGCGCGCGGGGCGCGGGCTGTGGTTGTTGGGGAACAAGGGGACCGGCAAGACGACGCTGGCCTACTACGTCGCCCAGCAGGCGCGCGTGGCCGGGTTGTCGGTGTTGACGCGCAACACCACCGACTTGCTCAACGAGCTGCGCGAGTCCTACAAGCCGGACGCGCAGCCGACGACGCGCGAGATCATCAACGCGGTCACGCACGTCGACCTGCTGCACCTGGAGGACGTCTCGGTCCCGCGGCCCAACGACTGGGTCCTGGAGCAGCTGTACACGATCGTCAACCGCCGGTACGAGTACAACAAGGCGATCGTCTTCACCTCCGACACGCCCTTCGGCGAGAAGATCAACCCGGAGTCGCTCAGCGACCACGTCGGCGGCCGCACGTTCTCCCGCCTGGTCCAGATGGTCGGCGAGCCCCTGCTGCTGACCGGCACCGACTACCGGATGCAGGTCGGCGCCTAGCGCGATCCTGCGGGGTTCGCCGCGAACAGCGCGCGGACGGACGGCTGCAGCACGGCGACCGCGTCCCTGCGCTTGAGCGCGCCGGCGCGGACCTCGTCGCCCGCGGTGTGCATGAGCGCGAAGTAGGAGGAGACGAGCCAGCTCTCGGGCAGGTCGGTCCGGAAGGCGCCTTCGCGCTGACCGCGGGCGACGAGGGCGCCGATCGGCGCTCTGAGGGCGGTGTGCGCACGGTTCATCGCCTTGGGCGGGAGCTGGTCGGCGCTGGCCTGGGCGATCGCGCCGTGGCGGTCGAGCTGCTGCCAGCCAAGTTCTACAAGTCGGTCCAGCGCCTCCAGCGGCGGGCCGTCGTCGAGCTGGGCGCGCTCGACGACCTCGACCGCGTGGTCGATCGCGCGGGTCGCGACCGCCTCGACCAGGGCCGCGCGGGTCGGGAAGTGCGCGTAGACGGTCGGGCGCGAGACGCCGGCCTCGGCCGCGACGGCCGAGGTCGACGCCGCGTCGCCGCGCGCCAGCAGCGCGGCGGCCGCGTCGAGGATCCTCTCGACGTTGCGCTCGGCGGTCGCGCGGCGGTGGTCGGTGCTCGGCACTCCCGGAGACGCTACTTCAGTGCAGCGCGACGGCATGGCCGGCGGCCGGGCGGACCGACGGGATCGCCAGCGCGGCGCCCGCCGCCAGCAGCGCCGCGACGACCGCGGCCGCCAGGCACGCCGCACCGTAGCCCGCGGCGGTGCCGCCGGTGGCGCCCGTCGCGATCGCGGCCAGGACCGCGACGCCGAGCGCCGCCCCGACCTCGTGCGCGGTGCCCATCAGGCCCGAGGCCATCCCGGCTTGTTGATGGTCTACGTCGGAGAGCGCGGTGATCGACGTCGCCGGGAACGCCACGCCGATCCCGAGGCCGAAGACGAGCAGGCCCGGCAGGAGGTCGGTCGCGTAGCGGGCGTGGTCCGGCGCGAGCGCGAGCAGGCCCGTCCCGACCGCGACGAGCGCGAGGCCGGCGGCGATCAGGGTCCGAGTGCCGGCCTGCTGCACCAGGCGCTGCGTGACGTGGACGCCGAGCGCGGTCATCGCGACGAGCGGCAGGAACGCGAGGCCGGTGTCGAGCGCCGACCAGTGCAGGACCGACTGGAGGTAGAGCGAGTTGAGGAAGAACGCGCCGGCCATGATGCCGGTCGCGCCGAGCATCACGATGCTGCCCGCGGCGAGCGTGGGGTTCCTGAGCAGGCGCGGCGGGACGAGCGGGTCGTTCGACCGCGTTTCGATCACCGCGCACGCGGCGAGCAGCGCGACCGCGACGCCGATGAGCGACAGCGTCCGCGCCGAGCCCCAGCCGTGCTCGGCGGCGCCGGAGAAGGCGTACACCAACGTCGCGAGGCCGGCGACGGCGGTGAGCGCGCCCGGGAGGTCGAGCCTGCCGGTGCGCCGTTCCGCCTCGTCACGGACGATCCGCACCGCGGCGACGCCCGCGACGAGGCCGACCGGGACGTTGACGAGGAAGATCCAGCGCCAGTCCAGCCACGTCGTCAGCAGCCCACCGGCGACCGCGCCGACCGCGATCCCACCGGAGGCGACCGCACCCCAGATCGCCAGCGCGGTCGCGCGCTGCTGCCCCTCGTACGTGACGGCGACGAGCGCGAGCGCCGAAGGCGTCATGACCGACGCGCCGACGCCCTGGATGGCGCGCGCGCCGATCAGGAACCCACTCGTCGGCGCGAGCCCGGAGGCGAGCGACGCACCCGTGAAGACCACGAGCCCCGCGACGAACGCCCGCTTGCGGCCAACGCCATCCGCGACCCGCCCACCGACCAGCAACAACCCGCCACTGCACAGGATGTACGCCGTGACGACCCACGACAGATCCGCCGCCTTCAGGTCCAGAGCACCACCGATCGACGGCAAAGCGACGTTCACGATCGCGATGTCCAACACCACCATGAACTGCGCAGCAACCAACACACCAAGCGTCGCCCAAGACGCCCGGCCCGGATGGGGAGAGGGAACCACACCAACCTCCTTGGGTTGACGAGAGTGTCAACCCAAGGTAGCCGTGCTTTACAGCTCTGTCAACTTTGCGACATCATGCTTCGCGGAACGAAAGACGGCGCGACCAACGACACCGGACGGCCGACGGCAAGACCGCGACCACTCGCGCCACCGCTGACGACAACGATCAGCGAAGCGCCCTCAACCGAACCGCCCGCAGGACCGCAGCATGTTGTTGCGGAACGAGGGACCGCGCGACCAGCGGCGATCAGGCGCGTGGAGCGAGTGGCGGTGGAGGTGCCGCGGCAGTGGTGCGCGTGACTGGTGCGTCAGGCGCAGAGCATGCGCTCGAGGAGGTCCGCAAGCGCGTCGCGGTCGGCGGCGGAGACGAGCGGCAGGGAACCGTTGGCGCGGGCGGTCATGACGCCGAGGAGCTGGGCGACGATCAGCTCGGCGCGGAGCTTCGGGTCGTCCACGCCCGCCGCCTTCAACGACCGGGTCAGCGGCACGATCACGCGCTCGCGCAGCCGCGCGGTCACGGCGTCCAACGTCTCCGCGTCGGTCTCGGGCGCCATCAGGGCGCGCAGGACGGGGCCGACGCCGTGCTCGTCGACGCGCGCGAGGAACAGGTCGATCACCTCGCGCGGCGTGCGCTCCCGCGGCGGCGGACCGTCGTCGGCGGCGACCTCCGGCTGCGCGCCCGCGTCGGCCAGGACCGCCTGGTACAGCTCGGACTTCCCGCCGAAGTAGCGCGCGATCAGCGCCTGGTCGACGCCGGCGCGCTCGCCGATCATCCGGACCGTGGTCCCTCGGAACCCGTTGGCGTCGAACAGCTCGCGCGCCGCGACGAGCAGCGCGTCACGCGTCGCCGCGGCATCGCGACGGCGCGGTGTGGCCTCCCCCGCGCTCACGCCCGCACGCGCTCGCCGTCGAACACGCTCGGCCCGACGGCCGACGCGGCCTCCTCGACCATCAGCAGCTCGACCTCCGGATCGTCCGCGACAACAACACCCGCACGTGCGCTCGGCACCAGCAGCCACGCAACGACCGCGGTCACCGCGCACAGCGCCGCGCCGACCGCGAACGCCACCGTGTACCCCGACTCGCTCGGCAGCCCCGACGAGCCGCCGACCGTGTGCGCGGTCAGGATCGCGGCGCTCGCCGCGGACCCGACGGCGCCGCCGACGGTCCGCAGCACCTGGTTCAGCGACGTGGCGCTGCCGGTGCGCTCGGGCGGCACGGCGGCGACGATCAGGGCGGGCATCGCCGCAAAGCTACTGCCGATGCCCACCCCGGCGAGCGCCGAGGCCACGGCCAGGTCGACCATCGACCCGTGCGCGAGGGCCAGCAGCACGCCGGTCCCGGTCACGACGAGCGCGCCCAGCGGCAGCACGACGCGCATCCCGAACCGCGCGCCCACCGCCCGCGCGATCGGCGCCGAGACCAGCGACGCCAGCGACAAGGGCACCAACAACAGCCCGGTCGAGACCAGCGACGCGCCAAGGCCGTAACCGGTGACCTTCGGCGTCTGGGCAAGGCGGCTCATCAGCGACATGATCATGTACATCCCGAAGCCCATCAACAACCCGGCGGCGTTGGCCCCCATCACGGTGCGGGCGGCCATCAGGCGCAGGTCGACGAGCGGGTCGGCCGTACCCAGCTCCACGCGCGCCCATGCCAGCAGGAGCACGACCGCGGCCACCGCCGCACCGACGACGCGCGCGCTCGCCCAGCCCCACTCCTCACCCTGGGAGACCGCGAGCAGCGCCAGCGCGAGCCCGCCGCCGAGCAGGAGCGCGCCCGCGACGTCGAAGCGCCGCCTCTCGCGCGGCGCCACGACCTCACCACGCGGGATCACGGACAGGATCGCCACCGCCGCCAGCGCGCTCAGCACCGTCGCCATCGCGTAGGCGTCGTGGAAGTCGAGCTGCTGCGCGATCACGCCGGTCACCGGGTAGCCGAGCCCCGCGCCGACCGCGACCGTCACCGACAGCACCGCGATCGCCTTGCGCGCCGTCGCCGCGTCGAGCACCTCGCGCGCGATCGCGATCGTCAGCGGGACCGTCGCGTAGCCGACGCCCTGCAGCCCGCGGCCGAGCAGCAGCTGCCAGAACCGCCCGCCGCTCAGCGCAGCGACGAGCGAGCCGGCGCACACGACCAGCAGCGTCGCGACGAGCGTCGTCCGCCGCGCCGGCCCGTCGCCGATCCGCCCCAGGACCGGCGTCGCGATCGCGCCGACCAGCAGCGTCACGGTCAGCACCCACTGCGCGTTGCCGAGCGAGACGTGCTGGTCGCTCGCGATCGTCGGGATCAACGACGCACCGAGCGTCGAGACGACCGACACGACCAGCGCCGCGGCGATCAGGGACAGGCGGACGAGCCGCGGGTCAGCAGACGATGTCATCGCTCGCTGACTTTAGCGGACGGAGCCGCGCGCTTGGCGGCTAGGCGCTCAGCGGGATCGCGCCGGAGCGCGTCCGCAGCGTGGCGGTCGTCCCGCCGGCGTGAACCTCCAACCCACCACCGAGCGCGGCATCCAGGACATCCTCGAACCAACCCGCCAGCGCGTCGATCTCCGCTTCGACCCAATGGCGAGACGCGACGAACCCGCGCCTGCCCAGCAGGAAGTGGACGTGGTGGTCGTGGGCCGCGACCAGGACGAGCGGCGCGCCCGCGTCGTCCTTGAGCGAGAACCACGGCGCGCTCGCGCCGGCGGGCTCGGCCAGCTTCACCGGCTCGCGGCCGTGGCGGCGCAGGACGCGCGTGACGACCGGCGCCAGCGCGGCGCGGATCCGGTGGGAGTCGGGCTCGGAGGAGGAGGGCTCATCCATCGGGGCGCCACCTTATCGGTTCGACACCACAATTCTGATGGAGCTTCCTGCGCACTCGCGATGTCAAGACCCCGCGCGCAGGGCCAGCACCGCGTTCAGGTCGTCGGCCTCGTCGGCCCGCTTGTCCTCGCGATAGCGCAGCACCCGCGCGAACCGCAGCGCCACGCCGCCCGGATAGCGCGGCGACGTCTGCACGCCGTCGAAGGCGATCTCGACGACCAGCCGAGGCTCCACGAACACGGTGATCCCCTCCTCCCGCACCGCCAGCGCGCCAAGCTGCTCGGTCTGCCACGCCAGCAGCTCGTCGGTCAGCCCCTTGAACGTCTTGCCGAGCATCACGAACCCGTCGCTGCCGTCGACCGCCCGCGCGCCCAGATGCAGGTTCGACAGCCACCCGCGCCGCCGCCCGTGCCCCCACTCGGCGGCCAGCACCACCAGGTCGAGCGTGTGCCGCGGCTTGACCTTCAGCCACCCCGCGCCCCGCCGTCCCGCGGCGTAGACCGCGTCGAGGTCCTTCGCCACGACGCCCTCGTGCCCCGCCGCCAGCGCCGCCTCGAAGTGCTCCCGAGCAACCCCTACATCATCGGTGACCACCCGCGCCACGCGCAGCGCGTCATCCGGGACCGCCCGCCGCAGCGCCTCGTCGCGCACCCGCAGCGGCACGTCGAGCAGGTCCTCGTCCTCGAGCGCCAAGATGTCGAAGAACACCGGGACCACCCCCGCCGCGCCCGACGCCACGCGCGACGACGTCACCTGGAACGGCTCCGGCCGCCCGTCCGCCCGGAACGCGATCGCCTCGCCGTCGAGCACGAAGCGATCGAAGGGCAGCGCCCGCGCCGCCTCCACCACCTCCGGCAGCCGCGCCGTCAGGTCGTCGAGCGACCGCGACGCGATCAGCACCTCGTCCCCGGAGCGATGGACCTGGATCCGCGCGCCGTCGAGCTTCCAGTCGACCGCGGCCTCCCCCAGCTTCTCCATCGCCTCCTCCAGCGACGCGGCCGGCGAGGCGAGCATCGGCCCGACCGGCCGCCCCACCTCCAAAGCGAACGACCCCAACCCGGCGGCCCCCTCGCGCAACACGACCTCAGCCACCACCCGCGCATCGCCCCGCAGCATCGTCGCCCGGTCGACCGCCCTCCGCGGCAGCCCCGTCGCCTGCGCGACCGCGTCGGCCATCACGCCAGCCAGCGCGCCTTGGCGCAGCTCCCCGCCGATCAGCGCGCGCAGGAACCCCTGCTCCTCCGCGGTCGCGCGCGCGAACAACGACGCCACCGTCTCCCGCCGCGCCGCTTGGGACCCGGACCCGCTCATCGCGGAGACCTCCTCCAGCACGACATCGACGTCGCCGATCGTCAAAGACGCCTCAGCCGCCGGCTCCGGCAGGTCCGCCAGCGTCCGCCACCCCACGCCCGTGCGCCGCTGGCGCAGCTCGCCCGACAGGTACGCGACCCCCGGCTCGACCTCACCCGGCTCCAGCCCGCGCAGCGCCTCGGCCAGCAGCGCGGCCTTCTCCTTCCGCGAGCGTGTGGCCCCGACGGCGAGCGACGTGGCGGCGAGGTCGGCGAAGCGCATGGTGCCCATCATCCTGTCGTACGGGGTAAGGTCCCGCGGCGCCCAAAAGGCGCGCCCCCGCGCTTTGGTCTTCTCGTCCCCGACGTTCCTCTTCGCCTTCCTGCCGGTCGTCCTCCTGGCGACCTGGGCGACCCCCGCGCGCTTCCGGCGCTTCGTCCTGCTCGCGGCCTCGGCGGTCTTCTACGCCTGGGGCGTCCAGGGCGTGCTGGCGATCGTGTGGGCCAGCGCGCTCGCCGACTGGGCGCTCGCGCTCGGGATCCAGAAGGCCCGCAAGGACGACAACAAGCGCCGCGCCAACGCGCTGCTGACGCTCGGCATCGTCCAGAACCTCGCGATCCTCGGCTACTACAAGTACCTCGGGTTCGCCAGCGACCAGCTCGACCACCTCGCGTCGATCTTCGGCGCCGGCGGCCCCGGGATCGCGCACGTCGCGCTCCCGATCGGCGTGTCGTTCTTCACGTTCGAGAAGATCAGCTACGTCGTCGACGTCTGGCGCGGCGACGTCGAGCCGCGCAAGGACCCCACCGACGTCCTGCTCTTCGTCAGCCTCTTCCCGCGCTCGATCGCCGGCCCGATCGTCCGCCTGCGCGAGATCCAGCAGGACCTCCACACGCCGCGCCCGCGCGCGCAGGACGCGTCCGACGGCGCGATCCGCTTCGCGCACGGCCTCGCCAAGAAGGTCCTGATCGCCGACCAGCTCGCGCCGATCGCCGACGCGGCGTTCGCGACCGCCAACAGCGGCGACGGCACCGCGCTGACGACCTCCGCCGCCTGGCTCGGCGCGTTCGCCTACACCTTGCAGTTGTACTACGACTTCTCCGGCTACAGCGACATGGCGATCGGCATCGGCAGGATGCTCGGCTTCCACCTGCCGGAGAACTTCGACCGCCCGTACTCCTCGCACTCGATCACCGAGTTCTGGCGCCGCTGGCACATGACGCTGTCGCGCTGGTTCCGCGACTACGTGTACATCTCGCTCGGCGGCAACCGCGGCGGCATCAACGCGACCTACCGCAACCTGATCATCGTGTTCGCGCTGACCGGCCTCTGGCACGGCGCGGCGTGGTCGTTCGTGCTCTGGGGTCTGTACCACGGCGCCTGGCTGCTGGTCGAGCGCGCGACCGGCCTGCGCGCTGTCGGCGGCCAGCCGATCAAGTACCCCATCTTGCGCCGCGCGACGACGTTCCTGATCGTCCTGGTCGGCTGGGTCCTCTTCCGCGCCGGTTCGCTCAGCACCGCTGAGCACTACTACAAAGCGATGCTCGGCTTCCGCGGCGGCTTCACCGACGCGGTCGACACCGCGCTGACCCACCAGGCGCTGTTCGTGCTCCTGGTCGCCGCGGTGATCGTCGTCCTGCCCGGCCGCCGCAGCGCCGGCCGCTGGCTGACCGAGGCCGTCGGCCGGATCCCGGACGTCGCCCGCACCGCGAGCCTCGCGCTCGGCGCGCCGCTGGCGCTCGTCTACGTCCTGTCCACGGGCTTCCACCCCTTCCTGTACTTCCAGTTCTAGGCCATGCCCGCGCGCAAGCTCCTCCCCATCGCCTGGCTCGTCGCGCTGCTGGTCGCCCCCGCCGCGATCTGGGCCGGCGGCGGTCGCCAGGCGCTGCTCGACAACCGGCCCAAGACCGCGTTCCCGGCCAAGAACATCAAGTCGCTGCGCCACGACGCGACCTACAGGCAGTTCGACGCCGCCTTCTTCGAGCGCCTCCCGGTGCGCGCCCGCGCGCTGTCGATCCACGGCAAGATCGCGGTCGACCTGTTCCACGACTCGTCGGCGCCCGACGTCGTCCTCGGCCACCACGGCTACCGCTACTTCACGCCCGGCACGCGCACGTGCGGCGACTCGCCGCCCGCCCACGACCCGGCCGACGCCGCCCAGATCCTGGCGCTGACGCTCGTCGCCGCCGGCAAGCGCGCGCTGGTCCTGGAGCCGGCCGACAAGCTCTTCATCCACCCGCAGGACGTTCCGGCCGGCGCCGACGGCCTGGAGCGGCTCGCGTGCGCACGCGCGCTCCAGGCGCAGGTCGAGCAGCGGCTGCTGGCCACGAAGGGCGGCGGGTCGATCGACGAGGCGCTGCGCACGCTGGAGGCCGGCGGCACGCCGACCTACCTGAAGACCGACACCCACTGGAACGGCACCGGCCGGCTGATCTACATCCGCCGCGTGCTCGACGCGCTGCGCCCCGGGCTCTCGGGCCAGATGGGCGTCGGGCTCGGCCCGCAGTACGACCGCCAGGGCGACCTGAACTCCATGCTCGGCCTGATCTCCACGACCGAGCGCGACCGCCTCGTCGTCGCCCGCAGGCCCGCGTCGCCGCCGTTCGCGCCGGGCGAGGCGCTCGTGGTCGGCGACTCGCAGACCGAGCGCTCGTTCACCGACCCGCTCCCGGGCAACGCGCCGCCGCTGGCGCAGACCGCGCTGAAGGGCGTGACGTTCTGCTCGATCCCGCACGTGATCGACATGACCTGCGACCAGGCGATCCTGAGGGCGAGGTCGATGGTGGTGGAGTCGGTCGGGCGCAACCTGATCGACTTCGACACGATGTGCGGGCGCCCGGTCGGCCTGCTCGCGGCGCGCCTGACCGGGCCGCGCGGCAGCTACCGCTCGGCCGACGACAGGCCGCGCCCGGACGCCGAGCAGGTCCGGATCGGCGAGGCCGGGACCGACACCGTGACCCTGCGCGCGCCCGGCGGCGACGCGGCGCCCTACCCGCGCCTGATCCGCCTGCCGATCGTCCGCAACCCCAAGGGCGGCGGCGTCGCGATGACCCAGCAGCCGCGCACCGGCCTCGCGGCCCCGTGCCAGGGCGCGGCCGGCGGCTCGATGGTCCTGGCGGTCCCGGCGCACCGCAAGCTGTCGGACCTGCCGATCGTGCTGCAGGCGACGGCCGGCGTCGTCCTCGGCGCGCCGCGCACGATCGCGCTCGACGGCTCACCAGCGCCGCGTGCGGCCACGCGCGAGCACCGCTAGCCCGCGGATCGTGTCGAGCTCGTCGCCCATGACGCGGGCCGCGCGCTCGACGTCGCGGTCGGTCGCCTCCGCCGCCAGCAGCGTGGTGTAGACGAGCTCGCTGCCGCGCCCGGACGGGATCGCGCGCATCCGCGTCCCGGCGTCCTTCGGGTGGTGCGGGCGCACGTAGTCGACGGTCCACGCGGGCTCGCGCTCGACGACCAGCGCGACCGTCACCTCGCCGGTAAACGTCGTCACCCGCCAGCGCCCGCCGTGCGGCGCGACCGACCGCGCGAAGGTCGGCGACCACTCGGGAAGCCGGAGCGGATCGGCGATGACGGCGAAGACCGCCACCGGTGCCGCGGGGATCGAGATGGTCCGGGTCGCCGCGCGGGCGGGGGCGATCAGGTCGGGGGCCATGGCAGCGTGGTCTTTGTCCGGATCGGTCGAGCGCGATGAGGCGCGGTACGTTGGGCGGCGTGTTCGATCACGTGACGATCCGGGTCGCCGACCGCACCCGCTCGGAGCCGTTCTTCACCGAGATCCTGCAGAGCCTCGGGGTTGACCAGAGCTATTCCACGCACGCCTTTGCAGAGTGGCGGGACTTCTCGCTGGCCCAGGCCGACGACGGCCACCCGGTGACGCGCAACGTCCACATCGGGTTCGTGGCGCCGTCGCGCGAGCAGGTCGACGCGTTCTGGAAGGCCGGCCTGGCCGCGGGCGGCGTCGACGACGGGCCGCCCGGCCCGCGCCCGCAGTACATCGACGACTACTACGGCGCGTTCCTGCGCGACCCGGACGGCAACTCGGTCGAGGCCGTCCACTACGCCGATCAGGACCACCGCGCGGTCGTCTCGCACGTGTGGATGCGCGTCGCCGACCTGCAGAAGTCGACCGCGTTCTACCGCGCGATCCTGCCCGGCGCCGGGCTGTTGGAGCGCTACGTCGGCGACGACCGCGCGACGTTCCGGGTCGCGCGCGGCGGCCACGGCGTGTCGTTCTCGGTCGTCCCGGGCGCGGTCCTGACCGAGAACGTCCACCTCGCGTTCGCGGGCAGCGAGGAGGACGTGCGCCGCTTCCACGCCGAGGCGACCGCCGCGGGCTACCGCGACAACGGCATGCCGGGCGAACGCCCGCAGTACCACCCGGGCTACTACGCGGCCTACGTCCTGGATCCGGACGGGCACAACATCGAGGTCGTGGACCACCACCGGGACTGACTCAGCGGTCAGGTATCGGACAGACCGGAAAGGCGATCGTGACATTTGCCGCTAAGGTCACCGACCCGCCGCTCGACACGGAGGTCCACACCCCACAATGCCGCGCTTCGAACGCGATCCACAGTCCGAGCTCGTCCGCCGCTACCAGCGCATCCTGCGCTCCGCCCCCGCCGAGGCGACCCGCGTCGCGACGCCGCCCCGCGCCACGACCGTCACGACCGCCGCCGGCGCACCCGCCGGCCCGCTGCGCCGCACGCCCGCTCCGGGCGCCGAGCGCGCGCCTTCCAACACCTAGGACGTCGCGGCGCGCTCTTCCCGAGCCCGCCGCCACCCGCGGCCGAGCCCGCCGCCGCGTAGCGCCCCGCCGTCGCGCGGCAGGTGCAGGCGCGGCGGGTCGGAGACGACGAGGACCGGGATGTCGCCGCGGCGCAGCATGCGCCGGGTCAGCGAGCGCGTGCAACGCACGCGGCCGGTCGTCGAGGCGCCGATGACGAGCGTGTCGTGGCGCCCGGTCTCCAGCTCGGCCAGCAGCGCCGCGCAGCCGTGCTCGCGGCGGATCAGCGTCCGCACCGGCAGGTCGGCCGGGACCCGCTCAAGGGCATCATGTTGCAGCTCGCAGGCGTCTCGCTCCAGCTGCTCGTTGAGCTGGTTGGCCGCCGTCACCGACTCGCACGGCCCGGCCGCCCAGCCCCGGACCTCCGGGATCGCGGTCAGGATCGTCAGCCGCCCGCCGTGGCGCTCGCACAGCTCGATCGCCTCGTCCAGCGCGCGCTGCGACGCCGGCGTGAAGTCGAGCCCGAGGAGCACGTTGCGGAACATCGCGGACGCGAGCCTAACCCTCTGCCGGAAGCCGGCGCGCAGGGCCGGAACCGTAGTGGCCACTCCGTTTCATGACAGGTCCAGGGTACCACGAAAACGAAGTGCTCACTCCGCTTTGCCGCTAGACTGACCGCGCTTGTCCGCGACCACGCCGCCCACCCGCCGCGACGCCGTGCGCAACCGCGCGCGGCTGGCCCGCGCCGCGACCGCGGCGTTCCGGGAGGACGGCCTCGACGTCGCCGTCGACGCGATCGCCAAGCGCGCCGGGGTCGGCGTCGCCACGCTCTACCGCCACTTCCCGACCAAGCTCGACCTCGTCGTCGCCGTCACCGAGGCGGTCTGCGAGGACCTCGACGACGCGGCCCAGGCCGCGCTGCGCGGCGCCGATGCCGACGTCCTGCGCGCGTTCCTGACCGCCGCGATGGAGCAGCAGCACGAGAACCGCGGCTTCCTGGAGGCGATCACGCAGCACGCGCTGCCCGCCGAGCAGCGCGAGCTGCTGGCCGAGCGCGTCGTGGCGATGATCGCGCCGGTCGTCGAGGCCGCGCACCGGGCCGGGACGATGGCCGCGCACCTGACCGCGGAGGACCTCCTGGTCGCGATGCGGATGCTCGGCGCCGCGGCGGCCGGGAGCGTGCGCCCGCGCCCGCCGGAGACCGCGCTGCGCGTCGTGCTCGGCGGGCTTGCCGCGCCCGCGCGCGCGTAGGCGCGCGTGAGGCGCACGGGGAGGGCGGGCGGGGAACCTATAGTGGAGCGAAGGTCCCTCCCCATGGCCGCCGGTCCTCCTCCCCGCACCCGCCCGCAGATCGTCGCCGAGCCGCTGGGCAGCACGCCGCCCGCCGGCGCGATGCCGTCCGGGCTCGACCCGCGGTCGCTGTTGCGCCACGCGCTGCAGACGGCGGCGCTGATCGCGGTGCTGGTCCTGGTCGCGGTGCTGGCGCCGGGGCTCGGCGAGGTCCGCGACCGGCTCGGCGAGGCCTCGCCCGGTTGGATCGCGGTGGCGATCGTCTTCGAGGTGCTGTCCTCGTTGTCCTACGTGATGATGTTCCGCCCGGTGTTCTGCTCGCTGATGAGCTGGCGCTCGGCGGCCGAGGTGGGGCTGAGCGAGGTCGGGATGGGCTCGATCGTCCCGGCGTCGGGCGCGGGCGGGATCGCGCTGGGCGCCTGGGTGCTGTCGCGCGCGGGCATGAAGCCGGACACGATCGCGCGGCGCTCGGTGGCCTTCCTGCTGCTCAAGTCCTCCGTGAACTTCGCGGCGGTCGCGGTCGTCGGCGTGCTCGCCTTCGCGGGCGTCATCGGCCCGTCGCAGTCACCGTGGCTGACGATCTTCCCGGCCGTGCTGAGCATCCTGGCGATCGGGTTGGTGACCCTGATCCCGCGGCTCCCCGAGGGCCCGCCGGCCGAGGAGCAGCACTCGCGCGCCCGCAAGCTGTGGCGCGGGGCGCGCAGCGCGATCGTGCGCGGGACCGGCGAGGCCGGCGTGTTGCTCAAGCGCCACAACCCGTGGCTGATCGCCGGGATCATCGGCTACTGGGCGTGGGACAACCTCGCGCTGTGGGCGACGTTCAAGGCGGTCGGGATCTCGCCCAGCGTGTCGGTCATCTTGTTGGGGTACTTGATCGGGCAGCTCGGCGGGCTGCTGCCGATCCCGGGCGGGATCGGCGGGATCGACGGCGGCCTGATCGGGACGCTCGTGGTCTACGGGGCGGGCGCCTCGAGCGCGACCGCGGCCGTGTTGTCCTATCGCTTGATCTTGTTCTGGGTCCCGCTGCTGCTCGGCGCGGTGGCGTTCTGGTCGCTGCGGCGATCGCTCGCGAAGCCTGCGGGCTTCATCCCGTGCGCTGAGTAGGCCCTCGGGTCAGTTGGGCTGCATGACGACCTGGACGAGCGTCTCGAAGCCGTCGTGGGTGATCGGCGTCCAGACGACGCCGGCGTTCTGGCTCTGGCCGTTCGACCTGTGGGAGTACGTGATCGTTCCGGGTTGCGGAGCGAACCAGACGTAGGCGTTCGGGGTCGTCGTGCCGGAGTTGTCGACGGTCACGATGTCGCCCTTCCTGACCTTGCAGCAGGCGAACGAGAGCGAGGCGGTCGGGTAGGTGTGGATCGTCGCGTCGTGGGCGGCGAGCGGGTAGACGGGGTTGGTCGTGGTCACGACGGTGACCGTGCCGTCGCCGTTGGGGCGCACGACGCTGAAGCGCAGCGGGAGGTCGACGGGCGAGTCGCCGGTCTTCAGGCGGAAGGTCGTGATCGTGCCGTCGGCGGGGACGGTCAGCGCGGCGTCCCAGAACTCGGTGTCCTCGGGCGCGAAGGTCGCCGGCAGGGCCTGCGGGGTCGCGGAGAGGTCGGAGCCGAAGGTGATCGGCGGCTTCAGCGGGGCGAGCTGCCTGGACACGCGGGCGAGGCGCTTGACGCACGACAGGGCACCGGACTGGTGGTTGGTCTCGATCTTGACGTCGGCGCACTCGAGGTCGTCGTAGACCTCGGGCAGGTCGACGCCGAAGATGTTGATGGACTTGTAGTTCGCGGCCATGTAGGCGGACTGCTGCTTGCGCAGCGCGGTGGCCATCGCGCCGAAGACGCGGCCGGCCTTGGCGCGGCCGGCGATGGCGGCGAGGGACTTCTTGATGGCCTTGGTCGAGGGGGCGCTCTTGGGGAGTTGTGCCAGGCACGCCTGGGCGGCCCTGACCTTGGACCTCGCGAACGTCTTGGAGTTGCGCGCGCCCTGGACCTGGATCGACACGCAGTCCAGCCCGGCCGCGACCCTGCCCTCGTCGCCGCCGATGTTGTTGTTGAAGATGAGGGTGGTGCCGACGTGGACCGCGCCGCGGCCGGTCGTCCCGGAGAGCGCGGTGACGAGCGCGCCGACGTTGTCGTGGAAGCTGTCGGCGGTGCCGGTCTCGGCCGCCTGGGCGCCTGCGGGTGCGACGGCAGCGGTCAACGAGAGCAGGACGGCGATCACGGCACGGCGCATGGCGTGGCATCTTGCCGTGCCGCGGCGCGCGGGTGAAGGGGACGTTGGTCCCCTAGAGCTGGCGCGTCGCCGTTCCCGCGATGTGCGGGAGGCCGCCGACGCTGAAGCGGCGTTCGTCGGCGAGCGCGAAGCCATTCCGGACCATCGCCGCGCGCGTGTCGCGGGTGAGGTGGCAGCCGGCGGCGAGCGTCGGCCACAGGCCGGTGCGGTCGAGGACCTGCTGCGCGCTCCGGCCGGCGCGGTTCTCGGCGACGACGTGCTCGTAGAAGCGAAGGACGCCGCCGGGCTTCAGCACCCGCGCGACCTCCGCCAGCGCGGCGTCCTGGTCGGCGACGCTGCAGAGCACGAGGCACGCGACCACCGCATCGGCGCTGGCGTCCGCGACGGGCAGGTGCTCCGCGGTGCCGTCGACCACCCTGACTTGGGGCGGCGCGCCCGCGGCCGCCCGCGCCCGCAGGCTCGGCTCCGGCTCGACGGCGGTGACGCTCGCCACGTCCGGCGGGTAGAACGGGAAGTTGAGGCCGTCGCCCGCGCCGACCTCGACGAGGTCGCCGCTGAGCCCGCTCAGCAACGCGGCGCGGTCACGCTTCGACATGGCCCGCGGGCCGGCGAACGCCCAGAACCTCGCGAACAGCGGATGACGATGGTCGGACATCCTCCACACCCTCTCACGCCGGTTGCGGGGACCATCGTGGTCATGGAGAACCGCCGGTCGCAACCTCGGGTGTCGGTCGTCCTCGACGCGCACCTGGAGCGCAGGGTCGGCAACTCCGTGCCCGCGCAGACCCGCGACCTCTGCACGCACGGCGCGCGGATCGTCACCGAGCGGCCGCTCGCGATCGACGAGGAGCTGACGTTCGACCTCGAGGTCGACGCCGGCACCCACCTGCGCCTTGCTTCGCGCGTGCTGCGCGAGCACCACCACTCGACGTACGCGCTGCGCTTCGAGCACCTCGAGCCCGGCGAGCAGGACGCGATCGACGCGTTCCTCGCGTCGCTGGCCACGGCACCCCACTGAGCGCGATCATGCGCGCGTGCTCCTCACCGCGCTCGACACCGCGCCCGCGACGGCCTGGCGCAACTCCGACCCGCTGACCGCGGAGGCGCTCCGGGCGCGCGAGGGCGCCGTGCTCGTCCAGTTCTGGACCTACTCGTGCGTGAACTGGCTGCGGACGCTGCCGTACGTCCGGGCGTGGCACGAGCGCTACGCGGCGTCGGGGTTGACGGTGATCGGCGCGCACGCGCCGGAGTTCTCGTTCGAGCACTCCGCTGAGAACCTCGACACCGCGCTCGCATCGTTGTCCATCCCGTACCCCGTGGTGATCGACAACGACTTCGCCCTCTGGCGAGCCTTCAACAACAACTACTGGCCAGCGGTCTACTTGATCGACCCCACAACGGGCGCGACCAAGTACACGCACTTCGGCGAAGAGTCATACGCCGAGACCGAATCCGCGATCCAATCGGCGCTGGGCCTCTCCGCCCCACCCTCGGAGATCACCGCGACCGGGCCATCCCTCGCCGCCGACTGGCCCCACGTCCGATCCCCCGAGACCTACCTCGGCACCGCGCGCGGCGAACGCCGCATCGACGCCGACGAGCCGCGCGGCGGCGGGAGCGAGCGCGCCGCGCCACCCCTCAACGCCTGGTCCCTCTCCGGCCACTGGACCCTCCTCCCCGAATCCGCCCACCTCCGCGAACCCGGCGGCACCATCACCTACACCTTCTCCGCCCGCGACGTGAACCTCGTCCTCACCGCCGACTCCGCCCCGATCCCCTTCACGGTCACCCTCGACGGCGCCCCACCCGGCGCCGACGCGGGCCTCGACGTCGATCCCTCCGGCGCCGGCGTCCTGACCGAGCCCCGCATGCACCAGCTCCTCCGCCTCCGCGAGCCGGGCGAGCACACCATCTCGATCACCTTCGCCGCACCCGGCGTCCGCGCCTACGTGCTCACCTTCGGCTGATTCACGAGGTACACGAGGCCCTCGGGCATGCTCGTGTTGTCACGGTCGGCGAGGCCGAGCGCGAGCACCGCGGCGGTCACGAGGTGCGGGTCCTCGGACTCGATAGCGATCGTCCGGGTCGTGCGGTCCTGGGCGCTGAGGTCGCTCAGTTCCGCCCTCGCGCCGTCGAAGGTGACGTGGCGGCGGTGCTTGCGCATCGCGACCGCCGTGACCGCGCCGCCGCCCGCCGCGACGATCGCCGCGAGGTCGTAGCGCGCGCCCGGGTCAAGCTCCGGGACCGGCACGCGCAGCGCGTCCAGCACCGCGGCCGCGTCGTCGGCGGACACCGGCAGCGGCGCCTTCATCACCGGGCGCCAGAGCTGGAGGCCGTCGCCGCCGACGCGCTCCAGGTGCTTGACGTCCATCAACCCGCCGCGCACCTTGACCGCGTGCCGGACGTCGTCGGACACCAAGTAGGTCTCGTCGCTGTCGGTCTCCAGCTCCGCCGGGAGCGCGGCGAGCCGCTCGGCCGCCGTCCCGAGGTCCGGGCCGAACGTGCGCCACTCCCAGCGGAAGCCCATCAGGAGGCCTGAACGGTGGCGGTCTCCGCGTCGAGCAGCGCGCGGGCCTCCAGGTTGGCGGCGTGCTGCTCCGGGCTGACCTCCGGCCAACGCAGGTCGAGCGCGCCGAGCGTGACCGCCAGGACGCGCGCGACGATCGCCTGCGTCACCCACCAGTGGTCGGCCGGGACGACGTACCAGGGCGCCCAGGGGGTCGACGTGGCGGTCAGCGCGGTCTCGAAGGCGCCGAGGTACTCGTCGAACCGCGCGCGCTCGGCGACGTCGGCGGCGTTGAACTTCCACTCCTTGCCGGGCCGGTCCAGGCGGGAGAGGAAGCGCTCCTTCTGGACGTCCTTGCCCACGTGCAGGAAGAACTTCACCACCTTGGTGCCGTTGCGATCCAGGTGCCGCTCGAAGGTGTTGATGTCCTCGTACCGCGCCGCCCAGAACGCGTCGTCGCGCGGGCCGTCCGGGAGCCGCTGCGGAGCGAGCCATTCCGGATGCACGCGCAGCGCGACGACCTCCTCGTAGTGCGAGCGGTTGAAGATCCCGATCCGCCCCCGCTCCGGCAGCGCCCTGGAGATGCGCCACAGGAAGTCATGGTCCAGCTCTTCCGCCGACGGCCTGCGGAACGAGACGACGTCCACACCCTGCGGGTTCATCCCCGACATGACGTGCTTGATGACCGAGTCCTTGCCGGCCGCATCCATCGCCTGGAGTACCACCAGGACCGCGTAGCGATCGCTGGCCCACAACAGCTCCTGCGCCTCGGCCAGCTCAGCGACACCCTCGGCGATCACATCCTGCGCCAGGCGCTGGCGCTCATCGCTCGCGAGATGCGCGAGATCCTCACCGCCGGTCCACCCCGGATCCCGCGCCGCCAAGCCCGCCGGTTCGCCCGGCGTGACGATCAGCTGATCCACCAGCGGATACGGAGAGCCCATGAGCCCTTGTACCGCCTCGCCGCCCCGCCGCCCACCGTGCACCCGCGCCTCCCGCGGGGGTGCACACACCTCACCGTCAGCCCCGGTCCAGCAGCCCGGTCGACTGCCCAACCTCGATCAGGTAGCCATCCGGATCCCGCATGTAACACCGGATCTCAGCCCCACGATCGATCGGCGGCGTCAAGAACTCAGCACCCCGGGCCTTCCAGGTCTCATATGACGCCGCGACATCAGCAACACGCAAGTTCAGGAAGCTCGAGACCTCATCCCCCACCTCGTGTTCAACGATCGTGACCCCCGGCTTATCCGCCGTCGGCCCCCCACCCGGGTTCATGATCAACCACGAGTTCGCCAGCCTCACGATGCACGGATCCTCCTCAACCACAACCTCCCCACCGAGCACATCCACATAGAACTCCCGCGACCGCGCAACATCCCGGACGGCGAGGAACTGCGTAACGACGAACCCCTCGTCCGGGGCGGGCAACTTGTTCTTGTCCATGCCCCCGATGCTCCCGCCGCCACCACCCACCCGCATCCGTCGCCATCCCCGGTCAAGCGCCGAGGCGGCCCGGCGCGCCCACGATCCTGCAGACCCCCGACCCCTTCATTACGAGCGCCACTCGGGTGGTCTCAGTGGTTGAAGGAGTTGTGTCGGTGCTAGTCAAGTCGCTGCAAAGCGCAAGGCTTTGCAGACTAGGCATGGGTGGAGTGTAACCGAGCGGAACGGAGCTTGGGACCCAATCTGGTCCCGCCCCGTCGCCTCTGCCGCGAGGCACCGGCCGACGTCGATCACAGGACGATGCCCAGGTTCATCAGGTCATCGTCCGCCCCAATCGAATGGAAGTCTCGCGCTCACCTGATTCTCGCCGCAGGATTCTCGCCGCGGGGCCTTGGATAGCCGTTGGCCGACGCCAAGGGCCATCACGACCCGCTGCCGCCGGGTGCCCGGCTAGGATCGCGCGAGTGTCCTCGCGCGCGCAATATCTTCGAGCACGGCGCAACCTCCAGCCGGGCTGTAGCCGGTCAGCAGAGCGTTGCGCCGCAACGAATCTCGCCGTGTCGCCCGCGTCGGTTCGGCTCTTGCTCCCCGGAGCGCCCGGCCAAAGGGCCCGCCGGTGAGTGAGGTCACGGACGCAAGGGCGACAGTCGCTCGGAGAACCCAAAAGCCACTCCTGACAGCAATCGATCTCTTCTGCGGTGCTGGAGGCATGAGCGTCGGGCTGGCCAATGCCAATTTCTCGGTGATTGGCGCGGTAGACATTGAGCCACTCGCGATCGAGGCTTACCAGGCCAATCATCCGGACGTACGTGTTTGGGAGCAGGACATCCGTACGCTCGAGCCCCTCGGGATGGCGGACGAGTTGGGATTGAAGGTGGGACAGCTCGACCTCCTGGCAGGTTGTCCGCCTTGCCAAGGTTTCTCGACAGTCAAGACACGACGTCAAACCACGAGTGTCAAGGATCCCCGCAACTCACTCGTGAGCCAGTTCGGGAGATTCGCGGAAGCGCTTCTCCCGAAGGCGCTGCTGATGGAGAATGTGCCTGCGCTGGGTCGTGACATTCGGTTTGGCCGGCTTCGGGCGCGGCTCGAGCGCCTAGGCTACGGGTGCGCCTACGGCATTCTTGACGCTGCGGACTTCGGCGTTCCCCAGCGCCGGCGGCGGCTAGTGATGCTGGCGCTGCATGGCGGCCGCATCGGTCTGGTCGAGCGGACGGAGCTGGCGCAGAGCGTTCGGGACGCAATCGGTGGGCTACCCGTTCCAGACAACAGTTCCGATGCCCTTCACAATCATGGTGAGAGCCGCAGCATCAAGATTCAGCGCCGAATTGAGCAGGTCCCACGGGACGGCGGCTCCTTTCGACTTCTTGGTGAAGACGCGCAGTTGGCCTGTCACCAGCGCACAGAGGACCGTCCCAACCCGGGGTTCTTCGACATCTACGGTCGCATGAGCTGGGACGACCCGGCGCCCACTCTGACCGGTGGTTGCATCAATCCCAGTAAGGGCCGTTTCTTGCATCCCGAGCAGAATCGCGCGATCACATTGCGCGAAGCCGCCCTGCTGCAGGGGTTTCCGCCGGACTACAGATTTCCGCTCTCGCGTGGCAAGTACCGGGCGGCGGAACTCATCGGCAATGCGCTGCCGCCCGGCTTCGTTCAATCACAGGCCGAAGTCATCGCCGTGGCGCTTACGACTGCCGCTAACAAAAGCGTTAGCGATCGGGGGGCGGAGTGACGCCGCGGTCCAATTTAGTCGCGCGGCTTGCGAATCCGCAGGAACTCTGGAACGTCGATGCCCGGTCGTGAGAAAGCGTGCCCCATGCCGTGAGCCTCCTGCTGCGTCATGTCGGGCTTGAGCCGACCCACGAGCACAAAATCTCCCTCGTTAACTGACGAGAAGATCTCTCCGGATCCCGCGATTACGGAGCGTTGAGTCGGATCGGGCAGAAAGGCGACCATCCGCAGCCGACGCGGTTGCCGAACCACCTTGAGTCGGCGCTCCACGTCGCGATCGCAAACAACCAGGTCGTAGCGGTCAGCCGTGACCACTTCGCACGGAAGCAGCGGGAAGCGGGTCTCGTCCTCAAGACGGAGGGCGTCGCAGGCCGGCTGGACGCACAAGTAGTAGTCGTCGGAACTGTCGCGTAGCAAGCAACCGAACGTCAGGCGCTTAGGAGGGCGTTCGTAAGCAGTGCGAAGCGTCATCCGCATGGCGAAGTCCCGCCCCGACGTCAGCCCGGCTTCTGCGTCTCCCAGCGCACTCGTGATGGTCTTCTTCTCGAAATCCTGCAGCCCGGGCGCTGTGGCCTTCGCTTTACTGAAGCCTTCCGTAAGGCACCGCTCAAGTTCCTCACGAGTCGGCTTCCGGTCGTCTCCACCCTCGACGTTGTGTGTCAGCCATGCGACCGCTCCGGCGGTACCAGCGATTTCGCGCGTTGCGAGATCGTCGAAGATGATGGACTCCAATTCCGAAACGATCAGTCCAAGAAGGTGCTCCTCGGCGTCTTCCGGGTCTGGCAAGAGCATTCGGTGGGCAAGGAATCCGACGTCGAGTTCCGCCCCGAGGGCGAGAAGCATCCGGTGGGCGTTCCGGCGCATCGCAGCCAATGCTCGCATGGTTGCGGCAGGGACGACACCCTGGTTGGCCCACGCAAACTCGTTGACGAGTTGCCCAGGAAGCTCTTCCTCTACCAGGACTCGGGCCGCCTCAGCGCCTTGATCACGAGCAACCTCTTTGGCGAACACAGCCAGCCGCATCGCACCGTACACGACGACAAATGGGTCGTCCTCCGAGTAATCAGCGCCCAGCTCCTCGGCGATCAGGCGAGCGATGTCTTCCAATGCGCTCTCGCCTGTGTAGATAGCCACGAGACGCAGCCGCTCGTTGTCCGCGTCCAAGATCTGCCTGATGTACCCGAGGGCTCGTTCTCCGCGGTCCTGATTCAGCTGCCAATCAAGGATGACGACGTCGGCGCGCGACACCGCCTGAGCGAAGACGCTGTCAACCGGATCGCCCTCGGGTTCGGTTGGCTGCAGGACGCCACATACAACGCCGAGGCTGGCGAAAGTCTCTACCAGCGCTTTGCTGCGAAGCGGATGACGCGGCCGCCGGGTCGGCTCGTTCTGTGCTGACTCCGAGGTGGTCGCTCCCACCGAGGGCGTCGTCAACGCAGACGCCGCGCCGGGCGCCACATCGTCGTCGGTCAACTGCCCTGCCTCGTCATCGATGACCACGGCGGACTGAATGAACTCCCGCGCTGCGGCGCGGCTGAGGTCTACGAGATCAGTCACTACTTTCGGGGTCCTCTCGCGGTTGCAAACCAAGGCATGCGCCAGATTCCGACGGCACCACCTCTAGAGACCAGCCCTCGGCGTCGAGTACCTGACGCGAGATGTTGAGCCCGGCCCCCCGACCGCCTGGCTTCAGTGTCCACCCCATCTCGAAGATCTGGTCGCGGTGACGCGGCTCGATGCCCGGACCGTTGTCGCAGACGGTTAGTGTCCTGCCGCGGACGCCGAGTCGAACCTGCGGACGGTCAGAGGCCCGCTCCGCCCAGTACAGAGCGTTGTCGACCAGGTTGACGAACACGGGATAGAACGTCGACCGATAGCCAACGACCTCATGATGGCGGAAATCTGCTGACGCAACGAGCAGCGGTTCGCGCGTCCCAGCGCGAGCCTCGTCAATTGATCGCCGGAAGACGTCTTCTACGTACGCGACGATCTCGCCGCCCGCAATTGATTCGCGCCGCCGGTTCAGCCGTCGCTGCAGCGGTGTAAACAGTCGGAGATAGCCGTCAAGGTGATCGAATGATGCCCGGATATCACCGTAGAGTCGCCGCAGGTCCGGGTTCACCTGAGACCACGCGCTGAGCCGCTTCAGATTTTCTCGCACTGCACCGATGGAATGCGCGAACTCATGGTTGATGACCTGGATCGCCAAACCCTGTGTTGCCATCTCCAGGTCGACATCGGCGCGATCCTCAAGGGCGAGAAGCTTGTCCTCTTGTTGTTGTTGTGCCTGAAGCGCACTGACTGCGTCGCCGCCCCCGTTGCGAGCGAGCGCGATGCCCCCGAGTTGCTCGATAAGTGCGTCCAACAACTCGCGCTCGTGCTCTGCGGCCTGATCCACGGTTGCCTCGAGGCGAAGTCGATGCTCAACGAGTTCAGACTCAGAGATCGACGACACGTCTAGGCGTGCAACGTCTGCGCGTGTGTCGTTGATCACTGCTTCCAACTGCTTGCGGGCTGTCCGAGCGAGCTCGTCGACGCCGTCCGACACGCTTCGTGCACGCTCTCGGGCGTCTCGCGCGGCTCGACCAACTGAGGTAACCCCGCGTCGGGCGACCTCGTCGATCAACGCCTCCAGCCGGAGCCGGCGGTCCAGGGCGAGTTTCAGATCTTCAGATCGCAGTGCGACGAGCGCGTCGATCTGTTCGGCTGCTGGCCGGATCACCTCGTGGTCGAGCCGCTCGAATTCGCGGTTATATGACGCCGCCTCGTTGCGCACCGATCGCGATAGACCGAGACCGCGCGGCGCCGCGAGGCGATAGCGCGCCCGCACTCTCTCAAGCTCGCGGCGGGCTTCGATCTCCGCACGGACGAACTCTTCCGTGGCGTGACTGGTGTCGCGGTCACCGGCTGCTGCGCTCAAGCGGCCATCGAGTTCATTGAGAACAGCTGCAGCGTCCAGCTCGGGCTGGCCTGCTTGGACCTGCCGAAAGCGTTCTTCCAACTCCAGCGCATAAGCGCGTCGTCGCTTTCGCTTCAGCTTTTCCTGGCGCTCGGCTTCCCGATTCGCTGCCTGCAGGTTGTCGCGAGTCTCTTGGTAGGCGGCGGAAGCCGCCCCTTCGACAGCGAAGTAGTCAAAGGCTGTGCGGACGAAGAAGTTGCGCAGGACACCGCGAAATTGACGGTAGGCGCGATTGTCGAGGAAGCCTTCACGGCCAGCCTTTTCCTGAAGTGCTCGGTTCTCGTCGGAGTCGAGTTCCACGACCCCGAACATCCGCCGATACGAAAAGTAGTAGCGCCCAGCGTTCTTCGTTCGGTTGCGCTCGATCTCCAGAAAGTCGTTATCGGCGTTTCCATAGGGAAGGACGCGAATCGCGTCGCGATAGATGTAAAGACCGCCAATGGCATTCATCTTGCGGGTCAGTTCAACCCACGTGTCGCGGTCGAGAAGGCTCTCCTGGCGATCGCCCTGGACGACGGCTAGATTCAGACGAAATGGCCCGCAGTCAAGTTTGCGACCGCGGGCGTCTGGCCACGGGACACGATGGTCTTGTGGCGGCTGGTCGAACACGGTCACTGTTCCAGAAAACTGGCCGTATTCATCGAACGTCCCCTGGATGTGGTGGTCCGCTCTCCGGAATTCCTCTTCAGTGAAGAACTCATCTGACCCGATGACGTCGGTCACGACTTCTGCGCTCTGATGGTCGCGAAATGCTGTCGTGATGCGCTCAGCGGAATGACCAGGCGTCATTGTGTTCGCGAACCCGATGAGTGTTCGCTTCACGTCCGACGTTCCCCACTCAACTCTCTCGGCGTCGAGGTCGGCGATTAAGGCACCTTCAACCGGAGACACGAAGAACTGCGTCCCGTGTCCATCGCCGGAGAGGGACGGTCTGCCGAGGAGAGCATCAAGTGATGCTGGGTCCAAGCTCAAGTCTTCAAGCTGTGCCGTTGCGCGGGCGACCAGGTCGGAACTAGCCCGAGGCGCCACCGCTCGAAGGTTCGCGAGGACTTCGGCCGACATCTCACGGACCAATGCCGCGGTCGGAAGCCGACCGTTGGGGAGGCGTCGGATCGGCACCAGAATGTCGTCGAGGCTGATACCCGGCAGTTGGAAAAGCGTCCAGCTAATCAAGGCGACGATCGGCTCGTGCAACGTGCTACCGCGTTGTGCACGCGTGACAACGAGCGTCTGGGGCCCGATCGACGCAATCGCCAGTCGGCCGATGCCTTTCTCGCCGAGAACCGGGCGTGCCGCAGCGTTTCGCGGCTTTGGTGGCCGACCGAGTCCAGACCCTTCGACCTTGCTCTCAGTCCCAAGCGTCAACCAGCGATCGACGAAATCAGCCTCGGTCATCCCGATGCCGTCGTCGCGGAGAACAAGGAGGTTTTGAGGCCGGAGTAGGTCAACCTCAACGTGTTGTGCGTACGCGTCGTGGGCGTTCTTGAACAGCTCGCTGATCGCGGTGGGGATCCCTGCGATCTGCTGACGCCCCAATAGATCGACGGTTCGCGCGCTAGCGCGGAAGCCAGGCACCTATCGATCCTCCTACGCCTTGGCCTGCGGTTGCTGGAGACCGACCGCGGCCATCTCCACGACGGCTTCGGGTAACTGGATGGGCGGCGTTGCGCTGGCTCGGAGCACGGCGCGGTAAGCCTAATGGTCAGGCAGGCGAAAGTGGCGATCTCGACTCGCGCGTCGCCGCTGGCGAGCAGCGAAACTGTTTGCCGAGCTGCTGACCCTTGCCAACATCAGCACTCTCGGCCCAAGCGGTCGTGCCGGCCTCGCTTGGGGTTTGTCGGTGCCCGCGTTATCGTTTGGTGGCGTCGCGAGCTCGCCCTGGGCCAATGAGCATCGCGATCTTTACCGCCGCCTGATCGACGTTCTCGTGCTCCCAGATCCGCACGACGCGCCACCCTCGAACGGTGAGAGCGAGGTCGTTTCGACGGTCTCGTTCGACGTTGGCGTCGAGCTTGTTGCGCCACCACGCAGCATTCGCCTTCGGCCAGGTGCCGTGTAGCGGGCAGCAGTGCCAAAGCATCCATCGACGAATACCGCAACTCGTGCTCGCGTGAACACGATATCCGGGCGGCAGCGAAGTCCGGCCACCGGTGCGTGGTTCACCCGATAACGGAGCCCCCGCCGATGGAGTGCTCGCCGTAGAGCCAGTTCAGGGCCTGTGTCGTGGCCGCGGTTGGCGCGCATCGTCGCACGAGCTGCGGGAGTTGAAGGTTCGGGGGTGATCGTGTCGGCCACCTCGCCATTGTCGCCACTACGAGAGCCTGGTGTGACTCAAGCCGAGCGTCTGCGTCTTTCGCGATCGCGCCCGTCCGACACGATCGCAGCTGCGTGTTCGTCCCGCACCCACCTCTCCGGCTAACGGTCGATCGCTTCCTGCACCCATCAAGCAACTTGGCGTCAAAGCGGCCGGATCCGCCAGAGGCTTCAGGTGTGCCGTGTCGCCTGCGATCACCCAAGCGTTGAGACCGGCACACACTTGCACTACGTGCCGAGACGTCCGTCGACGGCCTTGGATTGACCTCCGACACCCAGCTGGCCAGCGCCCTCGGTCGGGCGCCGGCCAGCGCTCCGGTCAGTCTTCGATGCCGAAGGTCTCAGCGTGCTCGTAGCCCATCAGCGTCTCGCACCAGGCGCTGGCGGCTGCGAGCACCTCGCGCAGAAGGCGAGGATCGCCGTCGGACTCGTCGACGAAGTGATGGACGATGTCGCGGAAGCGGTCGACGGCGGTGATCGTCGCGCAGACGATCTCGGTGCCGAGGAGCCAGGTGGGTCCGGTCACGACGACTCGGTCGCCTTCGTGTCGCTCGGGTCTGCGAGCTGCTGGAGGAGGCGGCGGGTCGCGCCCAAGACCTCCTCCGCAGACCGGCGGTCGACGCGTTCGAGGTCGGTACCGTCGCGGACGGCTGCCTCGGCGTCGCGTAGGCGCTCGTGCAGCTCGACCTCGAGGCCGGGGATCTCGCGCTCGCGAAATCGAACCGTCAGGTAGGCGGGGCTGCCGCTGCCGGTGACCTTCATCGCGCAGCCTCGCGATCACGCAGATGGATAGCGTCCGTGTTGCTCATGGAGTTCGTGCTCCTTGGGCCATGCCCCCGGCCGTGTCAGCGGCGCGGGGGCGCTTTTCGATTCTCTAGGGGAGGGACCTCTCCTGATTCCTCTAGGGCGTGGGGACGAAAACTCTCCCCCTCCGGTCCGAGCATCGACGACGCTCGGACCACATCTCAGGACGCCGACCGAGCCGCTCGGATGAGGTCGCTCGCCGGCACGCGAGGCTGTCGCCGGTGCTCGGCGAAGACGTGAGCGTAGGTCTTCAGCGTCTCGGTCGGTGAGTGGCCGAGTTGCTCGGCGAGCTCGACGATCGAGGTGTTGCCGTCGCGGATCATCAGCGAGGCGAAGGAGTGGCGGAGGTCGTAAGGGCGTGGGCGGCCGAGGTTGATGGCCTCGGTTGTCGCGTTGACGACGGCGGCGGCGCCAGTTCTTCCAGTCGTCGGGTCGCATCCAATCGCCGTCGCTTCGGCCGAACAGAGGTGCGTCGCGTCGGGTGATGTCCTTCATGTCGCACCAGCCCAAGATGTCCTCGCGAAGCTCTGGGAGGAGTCGACGGTCCGGTGGACGCGGCCGGTCTTCTGCAACTTCAGAGACCCGTAGGACACCGCCTGCTCGACCAAGATGGTGTCCTCGCGGATGTGGCGTCGTTCAAGTGCTATGCCTTCGCCTGGACGGACGCCGGCGTAGGCCAGCACGCTCACCAGCGTTGCGGAGAAGTGGTCGCCGTCCGCGAGCAGCGCGCGGCGCAGCCGCTCGACAGTTGCCGGGTCCAGGACCTCGATCGCGCGCGTACGACCTTGACGAGGCTTGCGCACGACCGAGACCGGATTGCGCTCGGCCTCACCCCACTCGACACCGAGCGTGAACATGGCCTGTAACAACACCATCGCGCGGCGTACCGTCTCGCAACCGATCCCGTTGTCCAACATGTCGGCGCGCCACTGCGCGACCGAGCGCGGCGTGATCTCGTCCAGCGCCATGTCGCCGAAGCGCGGCGCGAGGTGGCGAGCCCAGCAACGGTCGTAGCTGACGATCGTCCCCGAGCTAAGCGCGCGACGGCGTCGGCGCGGTAGGTCGGCCACAGCGCGGCCAAGGTGTTGTCCTTGACCACGCCGCCGATCGTCCCGTGCTGCGCCAGTTCCAGCGCCAGGCGCGCTCGCTCCAGGTCCGCTTCCTCGAACGTGTCGAAGCTCAACCGACGGCGGGCGCCGTCCTGTTCCGTCCAGCGCACGGTCGGCGTCGTCGAGATGCTGCCGTCGGTCCGACGCCGACGGCGCAACTCGACGCGCGGCTTGCGCGAGTCGGAGGCGAAGGGTCATGGCGCCTCCTCATCATCGTCCGAGAACAGCCAGCGGTCCAGGTCCGCCGGCCGTATCCGGAACGCGCCGCGGGCGGCATTCGCCCCGCGGACGCGTCCGGCGCGCAACGCGCCGCGGTCGATCGCCCGGCGGATCGTCCGCTCATGGCAGCGGACCCGCTCGGCGGCCTCGGCGATCGTGAGGTATCCCGGCGATGAGGCCTCTGGCGACGGCTCATCGTCGAAGGGCAGTTCGAGCTGTGTCATCGCCTCTTCAGTCGCGCAAGCAAGCGGAACACCCTCGGCCAATCGCAGACGCGAGCAGCCAAGACACACCTCGAAGGGACTCTCTGGGACCCCATTCTGCCCCAACAACCTGGAGTCAGCGGGTTGCGCGGCACCATCCTGCGGGTGCGAATTCAGCGCATTTGCAGCGACTCCCTGGCAAGCCGACGCCCGGATTCGAACCGGGGACCCCTTCATTACGAGTGAAGTGCTCTACCAGCTGAGCTACGTCGGCGAGGTGGAGGCGGATTGTAGGTGAGGTGGGCGATGTGTGCGTGGTGGAGGCTCGACAACGTGGCAGGTCGATTTGGACCGTTGGGCCCAACAGGTGGCGCGGCGGAGTGCCGAAGTTCCGGGATGGCATGGGGATCTCGATGGTGAAGGAGCGGTCGCGGCTGGCGGTCGCGGCTCGGCTGGCGACCAAGTTGGCGCCGCTCGATGACGCGGGCGCGATCGCGCAGACCGCGGTCGACGAGCTGCACAGCGCGTTCGGGTTCTTCCTCGCGGTCGTCCAACGCCTGGACGCCCACGACGCCACGCTGCGGGTCGTCGCCGCCGCCGGGCCGCTCGCCGACGAGCCGGACTTCCTGGCCTACGAGCAACCTGTACATGAAGGGATCAACGGGCGCGTCGCCCGGACCGGCGAGCCCGCGGTGATCCCGGACACCGCTCGCGACCCGGACTACCTCCGCCGCGACCCGCGCCACGACCCGGGCTCCGAGCTCAGCCTCCCCATCCACGTCGACGGCGCGATCTGGGGCGTCCTGAACCTGGAGCAGATCGCCACCCACGCCTTCGGCGACGACGACCTCCTCCTCGCTGACGCCGTCGCCGCCCAAGTCGGCGCCGCCCTGCACCGCGCGCGCCTGACCCAGGAGCTGCAGGACTCGTTCGCGAGCACACTCGGGATCCTCGCCGACGTCCTGGAGACGAAAGACGCCTACACGGCCGACCACGCCGACGTCGTCGCCGACCTCGCGCTCGACGCCGGCCGCGCGCTCGGCCTCACCGGCACCGAGCTGCGCGCGCTGCGCTACACCGCGCTCCTCCACGACATCGGCAAGATCGGAGTTCGTTCCGAAATTTTGACCAAACCGGGACGCCTCACGCCCGCGGAGTTCGAGGAGATCAAGGAGCACTCCGCGATCGGCGCCGCGATCCTCCAGCGGATCCCGCTGCTGCACGACATCGCCCCGCTCGTCCGCGCCGTCCACGAGCGCCACGACGGCGCCGGCTACCCGGACCGCCTCAGCGGCGACGCGATCCCGCTCGCCGCCCGGATCGTCGCCGTCTGCGACGCCCTTCACGCCATGACCTCCGACCGCCCGTACCGCAGGGCGCGCCCGCTGAGCGTCGCCCTCGCCGAGCTGGACCGCTGCGCGGGCACGCAGTTCGACCCGCGCGTCGTCGCGGCGGTCGTCGCCGCCCACGAAGTCCCGTACGCGGCAGCCGCCTAGGCCGCGGCCGGCACCCGCGCGGGCGGCGGCGGAGCGTCGGACCCCGCCTCGGCCTCGGCCTCGGCGCGCTTCGCCCGCCGCTCCTCGCGCATCAGCACCAGCGCCGGGATCAAGGCGACCAGGATCCCCACGAGCGACCACACGTAGGCGTTGGCGAACGCCGCGCCCAGCGGGTCGACCAGGCGCTCGCGGACCGCGTCCGGAAGCGTCCCGCCGACCGCGCCGTCCGACCCGCCCGGCAACGGCCGCCCGCCGGTCGCCGCGGCGACGTGGGACTGCAGCGAGTTCTCCAGCACCACCGTCAGCACTGCCACACCCAGCGAACCGCCCACCCGCTGCAACACGTTCAACATCGGCGTCGCCCGCGGCACGTCGGCCGGACCGTCCAATGTGGCATACGCCGCGGCCATCGCCGGCATCATCGTGCCGCCCAACCCCAGCCCGCGGATGAACAACCCCACCAACAACACCCCGTACGCCGTGTCGCCACCGATGAAGGCATACGGCAACGTGCCCAAGGCCAACAACAACAGCCCGACCGGGACCACACGCCCCGCGCCGATCCTGTCGGTCAGCCGCCCCGCGACGTTCATCCCCAGCGCCGCGCCCAGCCCCTGCGGCGCCATCAACAACCCGGCGTGCAGCGGCGACTGCCCTCGGACCACCTGGTAGTACAAGGGCAGCAGGATCATCGAGCCGAACAGCGCGCCACCGATCAGCGTCGTCGTCGCGGCCGCGGCGCTGAACCCGCGCCCGCGGAACAGCCGGACCTGCACCAGCGGGTGCTCGATCCGCAGCGCGCGCACGACGAACGTCGTCACCATCGCGACCCCGACCACGATCGGGACCCAGGCCGATGTCGCCGTCAGCGTCCGGTGCGTCCCGACCTCGCTCAGCCCGAACACCACCGCCGCCACGCCCGGCGACAAGAGCAACAACCCCAGCTTGTCCAGCGGCGGCGTCGTCACGCCCTCACCCAGGTCGCGCCCGACCGCGCGACCCACCGGAAGCAACTTGTAGGCCAAGATCAGGCCGACGAAGCCGACCGGCACGTTGACGTAGAAGATCCACCGCCACGACAGGTTGTCGATCAACAACCCGCCGAGCACCGGCCCGACGACCGGCCCCAGCAGCATCGGCACGCCGACGACGCTCATCACGCGCCCCATCCGCTTCGGCCCCGCGGCCTGCGCCAGCGTGATCATCCCGATCGGCATGATCATCCCGCCGGCCAGCCCCTGCAGGACCCGGAACGCGATCAGCGAGTCGGCGCTCCACGCCGCCCCGCACAGCGCGCTGGTCAGGACGAACGACCCGACCGCGCCCATCCACACGCGCCGCGGCCCGAAGCGCTCGGCCATCCACCCCGTCAGCGGGATCACCGCCGACAGCGCCAGCAGGTACCCCGTCGACACCCACTGGATCGTCGCCAGCGACACGTCCAGGTCGGAGCGCAGCGTCTGCAGCGCGACGTTGACGATCGTCGCGTCCAGGATCGACATGATCGCCCCGATCACGACGACGATCGCGATCGGACGCAGGTCCTTGGGCAGACTCGACCCCATCATCAACTCCCTTCGAAGGCCGAGGTCAGGCGCGACAGCACGCGCGCGGCGGCGCGGCGCTCGCTCGGCGTCAGCAGTTCGAACATGGCCCGGCGCCGGGCGAGCAGCTGCGCGCGGCGCTCCCGCAGCGCGTCCTCGCCGTCGGCGGTCAGCGCGATCAGGACCGCGCGGCCGTCGTCCGGGTCGCGGCGCCGCGTGACCAGCCCGCGCTCCTGCAGCCCGTCGACCATCCGCGTCGCGGTCGGCGCCGCGATCCCGGCCAGCCGCGCCAGCGCGCGCAGCCCCAGGCCCGCGGGCTCGCACTCCAGCAGCGGCGCGAGCAGGTCGGCCTGCGAGCTGGTCAGCGTGCCGCCGTCGGCGCCCTCGGCGCGGGCGCGCGAGCGCTTGGCCGCCTTGACGAACGCGTCGAAGGCGACCACGAGGTCGTCCGTGTGCACGTCGTTGGTCGGAGCAGCGGCCGGTGCCATTCGTTAGCAGGCTAACAGAACATCGTTAGCGCCCTAACGATCGTGGCGCGGATACGGTCGGCTCCTGGTGAACGACGACGAGCGCCCCACCTTCGACCTCCAGTCGCACTCGACCTACAGCGACGGCACGCTCCCGCCCGCCGCGGTGGTGCAGCGCGCCGCGGCCGCGGGCGTCGAGCTGCTCGCGCTGACCGACCACGACACGGTCGACGGCGTCGCCGAGGCGCAGGACGCCGCCAGGCGCGCCGGCATCCGCCTGCTCCCCGCGACCGAGCTGTCGACGATCGACGGCGAGTACGAGGACCTCCACGTCGTCGGCTACGGGATCGACCACACCAACAACGCGTTCCGCGACACCTTGGCTGCCTTCCGCGCCGACCGCGCGGCGCGCGCCGACCGGATGGCCGACGCGCTGGAGGAGCACGGCTGGGCCCTGGACCGCACGGTCCTCGACGAGCGCCGCGCCGCCGGCCTCCCGATCGGCCGCCCCCACCTCGCGCAGGCCGCGTTCAACCACCCGCACAACGTGGCGCGCATCGCCGAGGAGCACCTCCAGGACTTCGGCACGCTGCTCGAGGCCTACCTGATCCCCGGCGCCCCCGCCTACCGCCGCCGCACCACGCCCACGGTCGCGGAGGCGATCGACGCGATCCACCTGGCCGGCGGCGCCGCGGTCTGGGCGCACCCGTTCTGGGACGTCGACGCGCCCGAGGACGTCGTCGGCGCGATCGCGCGCTTCGACGCGCAGGGCCTCGACGGCGTCGAGGCCTTCTACACCACGCACACGCGCGCGCAAACGCAGACCGCCTACGACGCCGCGACCGCCCGCGGCCTCCTCACCACCGGCTCCGCCGACTTCCACGGCCCCGACCACCCGCGCTTCAGCAGCTTCCGGAACTTCAAGACCTACAACCTGCCGCCACGTCTGCCAACGGACCTGACGACAACCTGAACAGGTCACCATCGCACTACATCCCGGCCGGGTCGGCGGCTACTGTGGCCCGCGCACATGGACGCATTCCAGGCGATCATCCTCGGCATCGTCCAGGGGCTCACCGAGTTCCTGCCGATCTCCTCCACCGCGCACCTGCGCCTCGTTCCCGCCTTCGCCGGCTGGGACGACCCGGGCACCGCGTTTACCGCGGTCGTCCAGCTCGGCACGGTCGCGGCGGTGCTCATCTACTTCCGCAACGACCTCTGGAACATCGCGCGTGCGTGGTTGCGCTCGCTGCGCGACCCGGCCGAACGCGGCACGCTCGAGGCCAAGCTCGGCTGGTACCTGATCATCGGCACGATCCCGGTCGCCGTCCTCGGCCTGCTCTTCAAGGACAAGATCGAGACCGACGCGCGCCAGCTGGTCCTGATCGGCATCGTGATGATCGTGCTCGGCATCGTGCTGGAGATCGCCGAGCGCGTCGGCCGCAAGGACCGCGAGATCGAGTCGCTGAGCTACAGGGACGCGTCGCTGATCGGGCTCGCCCAGGCGGCCGCGCTGGTGCCGGGCGTGTCGCGGTCCGGCTCGACGATCTCCGCGGGCCTGTTCCTCGGCCTGGAGCGCGGCGCGGCCGCGCGCTACTCGTTCCTGCTGTCGGTCCCCGCGGTCGTCCTGTCCGGGCTGTTCGAGCTCAAGGACGTCGGCAAAGGTGGCGGCGCGGGCGCGGTCCCGACGCTGATCGCCGTGTTCTTCGCGTTCGTCGTCGGCTACGCGTCGATCGCGTGGTTCCTGAAGTACTTGACCAAGCACCCGGTGACGCTGTTCGTCGTCTACCGCGTCGTGCTCGGCGTCGTGATCCTGACGCTGGTCGCGACCGGCGCGGTCACGAACTGACGGCGGTCAGCCCCGGAGCGTCCGCTCCAGCTTGGAGGCCAGCGCCTCCAGCGCCAGCTCCTCGGACGGGTTGAGGATCTGCATCGTGCGCGCCTCCTCGACCAGGCCGACGGCGTCGCGCAGCTTGTTGGTGGACGCCGGCGTCTCCTGCGCGTCGGCGGCGACCTGCTCGGCGCGGTCGACGTGGTGGATCAGCTCCGGCGCGCCGTCCTTGGTGACCGCGACGTCGCGCAGCCACAGCCCGACCAGCTGCAGGCCGTGGTCGATCGTCGCCGCGTGGGCGCGGCGGTGCGCGCGCTTGCCGGCCGTCTCGCCCTCCCTCTTGGCCCTGCGCGCCTCGCGGTCGGGCAGCAGCTCGGCGTTGGCGGCGATCTGCTCGGCGACCGCGGTCGCGGCGATGTCCCCGCGCGCCTTGGCGAGGTCGAGCAGCCTGACGTGCGGGCGCTCGGACAGCTGGGCGTGCAGCGCGGCGCGCGCGTAGCGCTCTGCGGTGTCCCGGAGCGACGGACCCTCGGCGAGCGCGAGGGCGAGCGCGCGCTCGGCGTCGCCCAGCGCCAGGCGCGCGGCGGCGTCGGCGGTCAGCGGCGGGACGCCGTGCCTGGTCTGCAGGCGGTTGCTCAGCTCGTCCGGGGTGGCGGCCTCGAACCGGACCAGCTGGGTGCGCGAGCGGATCGTCGGCAGGATGTTGCCGAGGCGGTTGGTGAGCAGCACCAGGTGCGCGAACGGCGGCGGCTCCTCGAGCGTCTTGAGGAGCTTGTTGGCGGCCTGGTCGTTCATCGTGTCGGCGCCCTCGATGACGAAGACGCGGCGCCTGGCCTCGAACGGCGTGCGCGTGGCGGCGCCGATCACGGGCTCCTCGATGTCGGCGACGAGCATCTCGGCGGCGCCTGACGGCCGGACCCACGTGAGGTCGGGGTGGACGCCGTCGAGCGCGCGCCTGCGCGCGTTGGCCGGGTCGGTCGCGCCCTCGGCGAGCAGCTCGGCGGCGAACGCGCGCGCGGCGTCCTGCTTGCCGGCGCCGGCGGGGCCGTGGAAGAGGTAGGCGTGCGAGGGCGCGCCCTGCGGCCGGAGCGCCGCCGAGAGGATCGAGTGGGCGTGCGGGTGGCGGGCGACGACCTCGAGCATGCCCGCGCCAGGGTACTGTGGCGCCCTCGTGTCGGGCGGACGGCTGATCGCGATCGAAGGCATCGACGGTGCGGGCAAGACCACGCTCGCCCGCGGGTTGTTGATGGCGTTGCCCGAGTTGGTGGTGTTGCGCGAGCCGGGCGGGGCTGCGGTGTCGGAGCGTGTGCGCGCGCTCGTGGCGGATCCGTCGCTGCGCGTGGATGCGCGCGCCGAGGCGCTGCTCTTCGCGGCGGCGCGGGCGCAGCTGGTCTCCGAGGTGGTCGTCCCGCTGTTGCGCGACGGGCGGTGGGTGGTCCTGGATCGCTTCGTGGACTCGTCGCTGGCCTACCAGGGCGCGGGGCGCGGGCTGGGCGTCGAGGCGGTCGCGGCGATCAACGCCTTCGCGTGCGGGGACGTGCGCGCCGATCTGACGCTGTACGTCCGGGTCTCTCCGGAGGTTGCCGCTGCGCGGGTGGCCGCGGCGGGTTCTCTCGATCGCATCGAGGCCGCGGGCCCGGAGTTCTTCGCGCGCGTGGTCGACGCCTACGACGCGCTGGCCGCCGCGGCGCCGGAGCGGTACGTCGTCCTGGACGGGTCGGATGCGCCGGAAACCGTCGTTTCGCGCGCGCTCGCGGCGCTGAAGACCCTGCAATAGCCGGGCATCAGGCTACGATCGGCCTGTTTGCCCGCGCGCTTCGAGGTTCACTCCTTCGAGCAGGTTCCCGCTGGTCCCGGCACGGTGCTGCTGCGGATCGCTGGTCGCTGGGTCGCGCCGACCCGCGAGCGGCTCGGCGCGCCGCTGCTGTTGCTGGACGACGGGCGCCGGATCCACCGGCTGTCGCCGCTGCCCGGGCCGGACGAGACGGCGCCGATGGTCGGGCCCGAGGGGTTCGAGTGGCGGGCCGCGTTCAGCGCGGAGGCGGAGGTCGTCGGGGCCGCGCGGGTGGCGTACGCGCTGCAGACGGGGCGGGGGCAGATCACGGACCTGCCGCGGCCGGCGGGGCGGCGGCGTGCGGCGGCTGCTGCTGCTCCCGTTGCGCCGTCTCCCGCGCCCGCGGCCGTCGCTCCTGCGCCGCCCGAGCCCGTAGCCCCTCCGGAGCCGCGCCGCGCGCGGGGCGGGTTCCGGGGGCGCGGGCGCGAGGAGCCGCCGTCGGTGCTGGACGTCGGCGCGCTCGCGCGCGCGTCGGACGTCACCGCGCTCCACGAGCGGCTCGCCGAGGAGCAGGCGGCGCGCGAGGCGGCGGACCGGCGCGCGGCCGAGGCGCACCAGATCGCTCAGCAGGCCGCGGCCGAGGCCGCGCGAGCGGCGGAGCTGGCGGCGCGCGCGGAGGCGGGGCGGGTCGGCGCGATCGAGGCGCTGACCGAGGAGCGCGTCCGGGCGTCGGAGCGCGCGACGGCGGGCGACGACCGCGCGCGCGGCGACCACGACCGCGCCGCGCGGGCGGCCGAGCAGGCGCGCGCGGCGGTCGAGGTGGCGCGCGAGGCGCGGCGGGCGCTGGAGGAGCGGGAGCGGGAGATCGTCGCGCTGCGCGACGCCGCCGACCGGGCGTCGAGGGCCGCGCGGGGTGCCGAGGCGCGGGTCGCGGCGGTCGAAGAGGCGCGCTCGGTGGCCGAGACGCGGGCGCGCGAGCTGGCGGCGCTGCGGGAGCGGTTCGAGGCGCTGGAGGGCGAGCGCGAGCACGCGCTGCTGTCCGGCGGCGCGGCCCAGCGGCGCGCCGAGCAGGCCGAGCAGCGTGTCCGGGGGCTGGAGCAGAAGCTGGCCGAGACCGAGGCGCTGGCGCGGCGGGCCGAGGCGGCGGCGCGGCGTGCGGACGACCTGACCACGCGCGTGCGCGAGGAGCGGGCCGCGCGGCGTGAGGCGGAGGCCGACGCGCAGCGGGCGCTGAGGGAGAGCGCGAACGAGGCGTCGTCGCGGGCCGCGCTGCTGTCGTCGGAGCTGCGCGATGCGCAGCGGCGGCTGGATGTCGAAGGGGTCGCCCGGCGCGACGCGGAGACGCGCGCGGCGGCGGCCGCTGAGGAGTTGGAAGCGCTCCGGGTCGTTGCGGTCGAGGCCGCCGAGCGCGCGGGGTTGGCCGAGCAGGCGACGGCGGGGCTGGCGCGGCTCGAGGCGCAGCTGGCGGCCGCGCGGGCGCGGGCGTCGGAGGCGGACGCGCTGGAGGAGCGCATCCGGGTTGTTGAAGAAGAACGCGCGGCGCGCGCGGCGGATGCGGACCGGCTGCGGGACCGGCTTTCGGAGTCCTCCTTGGAGGCGCGGTCGCTGCGCGAGGCGGTCACGTCGGCGGAAGCCGCGGCGGCGGGGGCCGAGCAGGCGCTGAAGGCCGACACGGACGACCTGCGCAACTGGCTGGCCGACGCCGAGCAGCGCGCGGGTCAGGCGGCGGCGGACGCGGCGTCGCTGCGGGAGCGGCTGGCGGACGCGGAGTCGACGGCCGCGGCGCACGCGTCGGAGCTGGAGTCCAGGTTGGTGGCCGCCGAGCGCGCGGCGGCCGCGGAGGCGGAGACGCTGCGCGAGCGCACGTCGGCCGTCGAGGCGGCGGGCGCGGCGCGGGCGGCGGAGCTGCGCGAGCAGCTGGTCGAGGTCGAGCAGGCCGCGGCGGCGCGGGTCGCCGAGGCGGAGTCCGCGCTCGTTGCCGCCGAGTCGGCGTCGGCGTCCGAGATCACGCGCCTGACCCGCGAGCTTCACGCCACCGAGCTGCAGGCGCGCGACGAGCTCCAGGCGCTTGAGACGCGCCTCACGGAAGCCGCGGCGGCCGCCGCGACCGAGGTCGACGCCCTCCGCGCCCAGCTCGCCGAGGCCGACGCCCAGCGCGACGCCGAGTCCTCCACCCTCCGCAAGCGCCTCGAAGACGCCGAGGCGACCGCGCAGACCGTCGTCGGAGAGCTCGAAGCCGAGGCCGCGACGCTCCGGGCGACGAGGGAATCCGAGCTCGAGTCCCTGCGCGCCGAGCACGCCTCGGAGCTGGAGTCGCTCCGCGCCGAGCAGTCCGCCGCACGCGAGCAGCTCGACACCGTCCAGGCCGAGCACACCTCCGCGCTGGAGTGGCTCCGCGCCGACCAGGCCGCGGCGCTCGATGCGCTCCGGGCGGAGCACACCTCGGAGCTGGAGTCCCTCCGCGCCGACCGCACCGACGCGCTCGCCCAGCGCGACGCACTCCGCGCGCAGCACTCCGCCGAGGTGGACGCCCTCCACGCCGAGCACGCCACCGCGCTCGAAGCGGCAGCCCACGAGGCCGACACCGCCCTCGAATCCCTCCGCACCGCCCACGCCTCCGCGCTCGAAGCCGCAACCCACGAAGCCACCACCCTCCGGGCCGAGCACACCACCGCGCTCGAATCCCTCCGCACCCGCCTCCAGGACGAAGCCCACCGCGACGCCGAGTCGCTCCGCGCCCAACTCGCCGAAGCCCAGCGCGACACCGACACACTCCGCACCCACCTCGCCGACACCGAAACCGAGGCCCAGCGCGAGGCGGAGACGCTCCGCGCCCAACTCGCCGACGCCCAGCGCGAGACCGAGTCGCTCCGCGCCCAACTCGCCAACGCCACCGCCGAAGGTCAGCGCGACACCGAGTCCCTCCGTGCTCGCCTCGCCGACGCCACCGCCGACGCCGAGCGCGAGACCGACACCCTGCGTGCCCAGCTCGCCGACGCCCAGCGCGACACCGACACCCTCCGCGCCCGCCTCGCCGACGCCACCGGCGAGACCGACTCCCTCCACGCCCAACTCACCGAGGCCGCAGCCGAAGCCGACACGCTGCGCGCCCAGCTCGCCGACGCCGAGCGCACCGGCGCGGAGTCCGCAGCCGGCGCCCAGCGCGACGCCGAGTCCCTCCGCGCACGACTCGCCGACGCCGAGGAGACCGCGCGCCTCGCCCGCGCGGAGGCGACGGCGGAGGCCGAATCCGCGGGCGTCGAGATCGAGCGGATCCGGACGGAGTCCCGCCTCGACGCCGACGAGCGCATCACCGCCGCCCGCGCCGAGGCCGAGTCCCGCATCGCGGCTCTCGAAGACCAACTCGATGAACAACTCGCGGCCGCCGACCGCCGGACCGCCGAGGCCCAGCACGCCGCCGAGGAACGCACCCGCCTCGCCGAAGGCCGCCTCCACGCCCTCACCGTCGAGCTGACCGAGGCCGAAGCCCGCCTCACCGCCCTCCAGGCGGAGCGTCTCGACGCCGGAGAGCACACCTCAGCACTCCAAGCCGCGCTGACCGACGCCGAGCACCAAGTCACCGCACTTCAAACCACCCTCGCCGACCACGCCGAGAAGCACACCACCGCCATCCGGGCGGCCGACGCCGAGCTCGCCGCCCTCGCCGAAGAGCGCGACGCTGCCCGCCTCGCCGCCGAGACCGCCCGCGCCGAAGCCGACGAGCGCGCAGCCGCCGCCGAGCACCAAGTCACCGCACTTGAAACGACGCTCGCCGAAGAGCGCGCCTCCGCCCGCGAGAGGGTCGCGGCACTCCAGGCCGCCCGCGCCGACGCCGACGAGCGCGTGACAGCCCTCCAAGCCACGCTCACCGCAGTCGAAGCCACCCTCGCCGAAGAACGCGACGCCGCCCGTCTCGACGCCGACGCGAGGGTCTCCGCACTCCAAGCCGCGCTCAGTGCTGCCGAACAGCAAGTCGCCATCCTCGCCGACGAGCGCGACACAGCGCGCCTCGACACCGACGCGAGGGTCACGACCCTCCAAACCGCCCTCGCCACCGCAGAGCAGCAAGTCACCGCACTCCAAGCCGCCCTCGCCGAAGCCCGTCTCGACGCCGACGAGAGGGTCTCGACTCTCCAGACCGCCTTCGCCGCCGCAGAGCAGCAAGTCACCACCCTCGCCGAAGAGCGCGACGCCGCCGAGGAGAAGGTCTCCGCCCTCGCTGAAGAGCGCGACGCCGCGCGCCTCGACGCCGGCGAGAGGGTCTCGACCCTCCAGACCGCGCTCACCGCCGCAGAGCAGCAAGTCACCGCAGTCGAAGTCACGCTCGCCGAAGAGCGCGACGCCGCCCGTCTCGACGCCAGCGAGAGGGTCTCGGCCCTCCAAGCCGCGCTCACCGCCGCCGAGCGGCAAGTCACCGCACTTGAGTCGACGCTCGCCGAAGAGCGCGACGCCGCCCGTCTCGACGCCGGCGAGAGGGTCTCGGCCCTCCAGACCGCGCTCACCGCCGCCGAGCGGCAAGTCACCGCACTTGAGTCGACGCTCGCCGAAGAGCGCGATGCCGCCCGTCTCGACGCCGACGCGAGGGTCTCGACCCTCCAAACAGCGCTCACCGCCGCCGAACGGCAAGTCACCGCACTCGAAACGACACTCGCGAACGAGCGCAACGCCGCCCGCCACGACGCCGACGAACGGGTCTCGGCCCTCCAGGCCGCGCTCACCGCCGCCGAACAGCAGGTCACCGCACTCGAAGCCACGCTCGCCGACGAGCGCGACTCCGCGCGCCGCGATGACGACGAGCGCGTCGCCGACCTCCAGGCCGCCCTCGCCGCCGCCCAACAGCAGGTCACCGCCCTCCAAGCCGCCGACCGCGATGCCGACGAGCAGCTCGCGGCGCTCCGCGCGCAGCTGGCCGACCTCGAGGCATCCCAGAACGATCAGGACCTCCAGCGCTCCCTGGCCGCCGCCAACGCCGCCGGCCTCGACGCCGAGCGGCGCGTCGTCGAGCTGCAGGAGGAGCTCGAGCACCTCCGGGCCAGGACGCGCACCGGCGCACCGCCCGCCCCGACGCACGACGACGCCCACGACGACTACGCCGACGAAGACGACGACCTCGACCCCGACCACCCCCTCTTCGCCGCCTCCGCCCGCCGCGAGCGGCTGGTCATGCTCGCCCTCCTGTTCGCCGCGATCGCCACCGGCGTCGCGATCGGCGTCGGCGGCCTGGCCGACGTGCTGCGCTGACCGAACGCCGCTTGGCTAGCCTGTCGCCCCGAATGCGCCGCTGCCGCCCCGTCACGGTCGCGCTCCTCGCGCTCCTGGCCACGCTCGCCCTCGCGCCGCTCGCGCGCGCCCAGACCACCTCGGTCCTCCCCGGCACCAGCGGGACGCTCCCCGGGAGCGTGGCCACCACCACCGTCGTCCCGCCGACGACCGCCGCGCCCCCGCCCTCCACGGCCACCATCCAGACGACGGCCACCCCCCAGACCGGGCAGGCCGGCACGTCGACCGCCACCCCCGCCTCCGACGGCCCCGGCAGCACGAACGACAGCAAGCTCCCGGTCCTCCTCCTGGCCGTCCTCGGCGCGATCCTCCTCGCCGCCGCCCTGGCGATCGTCGCCGCCCGCTGGTGGGCCTACGACCCGCCCTGGCTGGTCCGGACCCGCCACGCCACGGCCGAGGCCGGATGGCGCACGAGCGCCGCCTGGGCCGAGTTCCGGGACTGGCTGCGCATCGGCCGCTAGACCGGCTGTCCGCGCGCCAAGTCCACTCGCATCGCGGGCCTACACTGGAACTTCCTCGCAATATGCGGGGACCCACCCTCCCGGACCCGTTTTTCCGTCCGGCCCACGCGCCACCCTGCTCGACCCCACATCACAGGTTTCGAGTGCCGCGGGCCGGCGGCGAGGAAGGATCAACAGGCGCATGGAAACAGCACCGCAGACAGCTTTGGCGACGGACATCCAGCCCGGTCGAGCGCTCACGATCGAGCGCTATTTCACGACCCCGGGTGTCGCTCCGTTCGACACCGTCGAATGGGAGCTGCGCACCGCCGCGGTCGGCTCGTTCAAGCAGGAGAACGTCGAGTTCCCGAAGACGTGGTCGCAGAACGCCACGAACATCGTCACGCAGAAGTACTTCCGTGGCCAGCTCGACTCGCCCGCGCGTGAGCGCTCCGTCAAGCAGATGATCGGCCGCGTCGCCGGCACGATCTCCGACTGGGGCCGCCAGCGCGGCTACTTCGCGACCGCGGAAGACGGCGACGCCTTCCAGGACGAGCTCACCTACATCTTGCTCCACCAGCTGGCGGCGTTCAACTCGCCGGTCTGGTTCAACGTGGGCTTCGAGGAGCAGCCGCAGTGCTCGGCCTGCTTCATCCTGTCCGTCGAGGACACGATGGACTCGATCCTCGACTGGAACACGCGCGAGGGCCGGATCTTCCGCGGCGGCTCGGGCTCCGGGATCAACCTGTCCAACATCCGCGGGTCGATGGAGCCGCTGTCCAAGGGCGGGACCGCGTCGGGCCCGGTGTCGTTCATGCGCGGCGCCGACTCGTGGGCCGGCACCATCAAGTCCGGTGGCAAGACCCGCCGCGCGGCCAAGATGGTCGTCCTGGACGTCGACCACCCGGACATCGTCGAGTTCATCGAGTGCAAGGCCAAGGAGGAGGACAAGGCCGAGGCGCTGCGCAACGCGGGCTTCGACATGTCCATCGACGGCGACGGCTTCAAGTCGATCCAGTACCAGAACGCCAACAACTCGGTCCGCGTCTCCGACGACTTCATGAACGCCGTCGAGGCCGGCAGCGAGTGGCGCACCATCGCCCGCGCGACCGGCAAGCCGGTCGGAGAGCCGATGCTCGCGCGTGAGCTCATGCGCAAGATCGGCGAGGCCGCGTGGCGCTGCGCCGACCCGGGCGTCCAGTACGACACCATCATCAACGAGTGGCACACGTGCCCGGTGTCGGGCCGCATCAACGCGTCGAACCCGTGCTCGGAGTACATGCACGTCGACGACTCCGCGTGCAACCTGGCGTCGCTGAACCTCATGAAGTTCCGCCGTCCCGATGGCACCTTCGAGGTCGAGAAGTTCGAGCGCGCGGTGGACGTCGTGTTCCTCGCGCAGGAGATCGTCGTCGGCCCGTCGTCGTACCCGACCGAGGAGATCGGCGTCAACGCCCGCGCGTTCCGCCAGCTCGGCATGGGCTACGCGAACCTCGGCGCGTACCTGATGGCCAACGGCATGCCGTACGACAGCGAGTCCGGCCGCGCGACGGCCGCCGCGATCACGGCGCTGATGACCGGCCGCGCGTACCTGCAGTCGGCGAAGGTCGCCGCGGCGATCGGCCCGTACGAGCGCTACGCGGAGAACCGCGAGGCCCACAACGCGGTCATGCGCATGCACCGCGACGCCACGGCGCACGTCCCGGTCGGGATCGGCCGCGACGACGCGCTGCTGTCCGCCGCCCGCGAGGTCTGGGACGAGGCGGTCGAGGTCGGCGAGGCGCACGGCTACCGCAACGCGCAGGCGACGGTGCTCGCGCCGACCGGCACGATCTCGTTCCTGATGGACTGCGACACGACCGGCGTCGAGCCGGACTTCTCGCTGGTCAAGCACAAGGAGCTGGTCGGCGGCGGCTCCATGGTCATCGTCAACCAGACGGTCGGCCTGGCGCTGGAGACCCTCGGCTACACGAAGACCGAGATCGACCAGATCGTCGCGCACGTCAACGAGTACGGCACGATCGTCGAGGCGCCGGGCATCAAGGACGAGCACCTCGAGGTGTTCGACGTCGCCGTCGGCTCCCGCGCGATCTCGCACATGGGCCACATCAAGATGATGGGCGCGGTGCAGCCGTTCATCTCGGGCGCGATCTCCAAGACGGTGAACATGCCCAACTCGGCCACGGTCGAGGACATCGTCGAGGCCTACACCGAGGCGTGGAAGCTCGGCGTCAAGGCGCTGGCGATCTACCGCGACGGCTCCAAGACGGCGCAGGCGCTGCGCACCGACGCGGGCGGCGGCGCGACCGCCGGCGTGCCGGTCACCGAGACGCCGGAGTTCGAGGAGGCCGTGAAGGCCGAGGTCGCCAAGCAGATCGGCGCGCTCGGGCAGACCGGCCCGCGTCGTAACAAGATGCCGCGCGAGCGGAACTCGCTCACGCACAAGTTCTCCCTGGGTGGCCACGAGGGCTACATCACGGCGGGCATGTACGAGGACGGCACGGTCGGCGAGATCTTCATCACCGACGTCGGCAAGGAGGGCTCGACCCTCCGCGGCATGATGAACTCGTTCGCGACGGCGGTCTCGATCGCGCTGCAGTACGGCGTGCCGCTCGAGACGCTCGTCTCGAAGTTCGCCTACATGCGCTTCGAGCCGGAAGGGATCACCCAGAACCCGGAGATCCCGTTCGCGAAGTCGATGCCGGACTACATGATGCGCTGGCTGGCCTCGCGCTTCCTGGACGCCGAGATCCAGGAGGAGCTGGGCATCCTGACCCAGGAGGTCCGGGCCAAGAAGATCGCCGAGGAGACCGGCATGTCGATCGCCGGCGACACGGCGGGCCCGGCGACGCCGGCCCCGCAGGCGACGCCGTCGAAGGGCAACGGCAACGGGACGCCCGCGGCGTCCACGCCGAAGCCGCCGACCTCGGCCCTCACCGACACGCCGCCGGTGCGCCCGGCGCGCCTCGTCGGCCTCGACCTCGGCCCCGCGTGCAGCAACTGCGGAGGCATGATGCAGCGGACGGGCTCCTGCTACACCTGCTCGTCCTGCGGCAACAACACTGGCTGCGGCTGAGCCGCGCCTGTGGGGCGGGTCACCTGCACCCGACTCGACCTACGGCGCCGGCCCGCGCCGTAGGCACTTCGAAGGGGCGCCGCATTCGCGGCGCCCCTTCGTCGTTGTTGGGGTGGTTGGTGCACCAGCCGGCTTGGGACGTTGCTAGACGCCGAGCCAGCCGGACCAGCGGTTGTTGAGGTGGTCGATCGGGTCGGCCGCAAGAACGAACACCGCGATCGCGGCGGCGAGCACGAGCGCACCCGCCGCCACCCACCTCCCGAGCCGCGGCCAGCGCCACCAACTGAGCGCGACGCCGACCGACACCACCACCCCGGCGACGCACAGCGTCCGCAGGCCGACAATCGCGAACTGCTGACGCTCGCGGATGCACGTCCCGGCCATGTTGTCGCACTGGTCGTACGGCGTTCCGAACGCGCTGACGCAGGCCACGACGCAGAGCACCCCGACCGCCACCGCAAGCACGACCACGGCCACTGAGATCCCCGGCGCTCGACGGGCCTGCATGCCCCAGCCGTACCCACCGGACGACGTCCGACACCGAAGGAAGAACGTGTCCTTGTTCGCCCGGTCGCGTTACAGCGAGATGCACCGCCTCACCGCAGCCGCCGTCGTGATCGTCGCCGGCCCAGCATGGAGCTCGATCGCTGGTCCGGCGGACCCATCCGCCGCGCGCGCCTCAACAACAGCCAGCGCTCGACTGGTCGCCAGCCCCGGGAACGCGCCGGCACGCGCCTCGACGCGGCTGGCCGCCGGACCAACACGCTCCGCGACGGCGGGCGACTACCGGCTGGCTGCCGGACCGGTGCGCCCATCCCCGCGCCGGCCCTCGACGGCGGCCGGCTTCCGGCTGGTCGGCGCGCCGGTGGTCCTCGTACAGAGCACCGGCGACAGCGGCGATCCGTACTTCCAGGTCCGCGTGCGGATGAACCGCGCGCTGCCCGTCGGCCGCCAGGGCGTCCGGGCGAACTTCCTCGTCGGCCGGTCGGGCTCCGACGACGCGCCCTCGCCGTTCGGGATACGGTCGCGGCACTGCTACGTGTCCGCGGTCGGCAACGACGTCCCGGACCCCGCGCTCGCGCACGCCAGGCCCGGGTCGAAGGTGCGGCTGACGGTGGAGATCGCGGGTCACCCGCGGATCGTCCGCACCGTCACGCTGCGCTCGCCGCACTACGTCAAGCTCCGCACCCTCGGCTGCGGGGTGCGCCGGTAGCGACCGGTCATAGGCAGGGGCCGATCGCGCGGACGAGCCAGACCTCGAGCGCGCGCGGCTCGGCGCGCTGCCGCCGGCGTGCCCGGCGCCGAGGCGGGCCGGCGACGACGCGTAACTGCGCGCTACAACAAGGGGATGCAGGAGCCCGCCCGCTAGATGGCCGTCTACGTCGACGACGCGTTCGTGCACGCCGACTGGGGCCGGTGGACCGGTGGCGGGCATCTGCAGGCGGACAGCGCCGAGGAGCTGCATGCGTTCGCGGAGGCGCTTGGGTTGCGGAGGGAGTGGTTCCAGACGCGGCCCGGCCGGCCGGATCGCGACCACTACGACTTGAACCGCGTCGGCCGTGATGCGGCGATCCTCGCGGGTGCGATCCCGGAGACGGCGCGCGAGGGCGTCATCCGGCGGCGCGCGCTGCGCCCGGCGCGCATCGCGCGCTGAGGCGGATCACCCGCCGAGGGTGGTGTGCCGCCGGGAGCCCGCACCTAGCATCGCGGCGTGAGCGAGCATGGCCGGCACGGCGGTGGGTGCTGCGGGCCCCGGGGGCGGGGAGCGGTTGCGGCGGCGGTCGTGCCGGCGACGCGGCGCGGCGCGGGGTTGCCCGACACGATGGTGTTGATCCCCGAGGGCACGTTCCTGATGGGCAACGAGGACGCGACCGCGATCCCGGGCGATCGGGAGGGTCCGGTGCGGAAGGTCGCGACCGAGGCCTACATGATCGATGCGCATGCGGTGAGCAACGAGCGGTTCGCCGCGTTCGTCAAGGACACCAACTACCGGACGACGGCCGAGACCGAGGGCTGGTCGTTCGTCTTCGGCGGCTTCCTGCCGGACGACTTCCCGCCGACGCGCGGCGTCGCGGCCGCGCCGTGGTGGCGCCAGGTCCACGGCGCCGACTGGGCGCATCCGGAGGGGCCGCAGTCGGATGTCGCGACCCGTGCGGACCACCCCGTCGTGCACGTCTCGCGCCTCGACGCGCAGGCGTACTGCGCGTGGGCGGGCGTCCGGCTCCCGAGCGAGGCCGAATGGGAGCGCGCCGCCCGCGGCGGCCTGGAGCACGCCCGCTACGCCTGGGGCGACGACCTCACGCCCGGCGGCGAGCACCGCGCCAACATCTGGCAGGGCACGTTCCCCACCAACAACACCGGCGACGACGGCTGGACCGGGACCTGCCCCGTCGACACCTACGCCCCCAACGGGTTCGGGTTGTACAACATGGCCGGCAACGTCTGGGAGTGGACGTCCGGCGCCTTCTCCCCCGGCGGCCTCGACGGCCTCGTCCCCATGCGCGGCGGCTCCCACCTCTGCCACGCCTCCTACTGCGACCGCTACCGCGTCGCCGCCCGCACCGCGAACACCCCGGACGCCTCCTCGGGCCACCTCGGCTTCCGCGTGGCGACGGACGCGTAGACGGGGCGCGGCGGGGCGAGCGGCGTTGTTGAAGGGGTCGGTCCGCGGCGACGACCGCGACCGCCGCGCGCCGCCGGGAGCGGTGGCGATCAAGCGAAGCGCCTTCGACCACGACACCGGAAGCGGTGCGAAGTGATGGCGCGGTCAGGAGGGTCGCGGCGCCGGGGCGAGGGTGCGCGTGGAGTGATGCCGGACGGGTGACGTCGAAGACCGCGACCGCCGCGCGGGGCCGGGAGTGGCGGCGATCAAGCGAAGCGCCTTCGACCACGACACCGGAAGCGGTGCGAAGTGATGGCGCGGTCGGGAGGGTCGCGGCGCCGGGGCGAGGGTGCGCGGTGGCGGTGAGACGGTTGTTCGCCTGGATGGGTGGTCGGCCTGGTATACCCGCACGCCAATGCCCTCGGATGTTGAGCTGTATCAGCGGACGTACTCCACCCTTCTGCGGTCGCGGGGTGAGACGAAGTTGCGGATCCTCGAGTCGTCGCATGTGGCGATCGAGTCGTCGTTGCATCCGTTGGCGGGCGCTGAGGACCTGGATCTGGGCGCCTTCCTCTACGCGACCCAGCGGCTCCCGGCGACGATCTACCAGGGGCGCCTCGTCGTCATGGGGCAGGAGGCCGAGCAGTTCGCCAGCGTCGGCCTGGACCTCAACGACTGGCCGACCCAGGAGGGGCCCGCGCGGCGGCGGCAGTGGCACGAAGGACCGGACGGCACGTGGGGCGTGCTGCTGTCCTCGACCTCCGACGTCGACGACCTGATCCCGACGCTGGTCGCCTACCAGATCGAGTGGAACAAGCTGCGGCGCAAGCTCAACGCGATCGGGTGGCCGAAGCCGCAGGGGCTCCCGGGCGCGGCGGAGTGCTCACGCGTCCTCGGCGGCTCGACCGAGGACTGGGAGCGCCTCCAGGAGGCGTGGGGCACCGCGTTCGCGCGCCGTCTCGGCGAGGTCGCCGCGACCAACCTGTCCCTCCGCGTCCGGATGCTCGGCGGCTCGCAGACCAGCTACGCCCGCCTGACCCGCCGCTGGTGGACCCCCGTCCGCCATGCCCTCGAGCAGGCCGGCATCGGCCGCGAGGCGCCGATCTACTTCGTCAGCTCCAACACCCACTCCCTGGTCAACCTCCTCTCCGGCGACGCCCGCGCCCGCGAGTCCCAGCTCGTCGAGTGGGTCGAGCGCGCCGGCCCGCACGACCTCAGGGAGGAGCTCCTGCGCTTCCGCGAGGAGCGCACGCCCGGCTCCTGGAACAACTTCCTGTACTTCCTCGCCCGCGAGCAGGCCCAGGCCGAGCGTGGCAAGCAACAACGCCGCTACGCCGAGGAGGCCCGCGGCATCCTGCACCTCAACGCGACCTCCGGCCTGCGCGTCGCCGCCCAGGTCATGCCGCTCGCCAAGCTCGACGTGACCGCGCTGGACGACCGCCTCGGCGACCTCGACGCCGAGGCCATCAACAACTCCGGCGCCGTCATCATCAACATCGACTACCCGCTCGGCCTCGCGGCCTACAACATCCTCGCCGAGATCTCCGCGGACCGCGACACGCTCCGTGGCGTCTACGTCCTCGGCAAGGCCGCCACGCTCAACGCCGACGTCGGCGACGTGATGATCTCCAACACGATCTTCGACGAGCACTCGGGCACGACCTACTGGCTCGACAACGCCTTCGACTTCGACGACATCGCGCCGTACCTGCGCTTCGGCTCCGGCCTCGACAACCAGCGCGCGGTCACGGTCCGCTCCACGTTCCTCCAGAACCGCAGCTACCTCGACCGCTACTACCGCGAGGCCTACACCGTGGTCGAGATGGAGGCCGGCCCCTACTGCGACGCCGTCTACGAGATGGCCGAGCCGGACCGCTACCCGCACGACGCGCAGGTCAACTTCGCCAAGCTCCCGATCGACTTCGGGATCGTCCACTACGCCTCGGACACGCCCTTCACGCAGGCCCGCACGCTCGGCGCCCGCGGCATGTCCTACTACGGCATGGACTCCACCTACGCGACGTCGATCGCGATCCTCAGACGCATCTTCGAACTCGAGGGTGCGCTGAAGCAGTAGGACGGCTAGCGCACGACCTGCACGCCCAGCGCGCGCAGGGGGTCGAGCACCTCGTCGCCCACGCTCCGCTCGGTGACGAGGTGCGTCAGCGCGTCGGCCGGCCCGAAGCCGAACGGCGCGACCGTCCCAAGCTTGTCGGCCGTCGTCAGCCCGACGACGCGGTCGCCGCAGCCCAGCAGGACGCGCCGGACCTCGGCCTCCTCGCGGTAGCCCTCGCTCAGCCCGTGCTCGGCGTGCAGCGCCCAGACGCCCAAGAACACCATGTCGGCCCGGATCGACCTGTAGGTGTTGATGCAGTCCGCGCCGACGGCGACCATCGCGCGCCGCTCCAGCGTCCCGCCGACGAGGACGACCTCGACCCCTTCATGAACGGCGAGCACCGCCGCCGCCGGGACCGAGTGCGTGACGATCGTCCCGGTGTATCCCGGCGCGATCGCCTCGGCGACCGCCACCGCGGTCGAGCCGCCGTCCAGGATCGTCACCGCGCCCGGGGTCAGCAGCGCCGCCGCGGCCCGCCCCACCGCGCGCTTGCCCGCGACCGACTGCCGCCCCCGCCCCGCGAACGTCGTCGCCACGCCGGACCGCGCGACCGCCAGCGCGCCGCCGTGCACGCGCTGCAGCGCGCCCGACTCCGCCAGCTCGTCGAGGTCCCGCCGGATCGTGTACGCGCTGACCCCCAGCTCCTGCTGCAGCTCGGTCGCCACGACCCGTCCGGACGCGCCGAGCGTCGCGAGGATCGCCTGCTGGCGCTCGCCCTTCAGCACGGCAGCCCGTGCCGCTCGGCCCACTGCAGCAACATGATGGTCTTGGCGTCGGCGATCGCGCCCCGCGCGACCATCGCCAGCGCGTCATCCAGCGCCAGCTCCAGCACCTCGATGTCCTCGCCCTCGCCGGCGACCCCCGCCGCCGCGGGCACACCGCGCGCGCTGTCGTACGGCGCGGCGAAGAAGTGCAGGCGCTCGGTCACCGACCCGGGCGACATGTACACCTCGAACAGCGGGACGACCGCGCCGATCTCCACACCGGTCTCCTCGGCGACCTCGCGCCGGATCGCGTCCGCCGGCGCGTCGCCGTCGAGCAGCCCCGCGGGCGCCTCGATCAGCATCCCGTCGGGATGGCCGTTCGCATACGCCGGCCAGCGGAATTGCCGCGTCAGCAGGACGGTCCCCGCCGCGCGGTCGCCGAGCAGGATCACCGCGCCGTTGCCGCGGTCGTAGGCCTCACGGCTGATCCGCGACCAGCGCCCGTCGCGCCCGCGCCAGTCGAACGTCGCCTTGCGCAGGACGAACCAGTCGTCGGCGAGCACCTCGACCGCCACGGGCCGGACGCGCGGATTTGCGCTTTCTTGCATGTTCATGCACGTTACTGCACGAACCGCGGGCGCGCCCGGTTGGCTCATGGGCCACGCGTCAATGGCCGATAACCGGGGCACAACGGGAAACGACACACGGTCGTCCTTCCAACCCGCTAGCGTCTTCAACGTCATGGTCAACGCCGAGCTCCGTACGCTCCACGCCGCAGACGGGACCCCCGTCTGCAACGTGTCGTTCGACCTGTCCGCCGAGCAGCTGAAGGCGGCGGCGAGGGCGGCCGAGTCGATCCGGCTGGAACGCCATCGGCACCTGGAGCTGAGCACCGACGACGTCCTCGCCCTGCGCGAGCTGACGTCGATCTCCGACGAGCTGTACACGCTCGCCGACCACGGCGCGAATGCGACGCTCGTCCTGCCGCTCGCCCGCTTCACCGCCCTGCACGACGCGCTCGTCGAGTGGGTCCACGCCGCCGACGACCGCGGCTGGATGCGCGAAGAGGACGCCGAGGCCTACCCGTACGTCGCGGCGATGATCGACCCGATGGCCTCGCTGCGCGCCGACGCGCTGCACGCCGTCCTCGGCGACGGCGGGGCCGACGGCTCCGCCGACGACGAGCACCACGCCGAGCACGGCTGGTAGCCCGCGCGCCTAGGCGCGCCCTTGCCCCGCGCGCGGCGCGGGCGTAGCGTCGTCACGAAGACGCGGGAGACGCCTTCCCAACCGGAAGGAGGCCCGATGACGGGCCGCATGTACATCGATTGCCGGGACTTCCCGAGCGAGTCCGGCTGCGACCTCGCGATGTCCGGCAGCGAGGAGCACCTGCTCGAGGCCGCCGTGACCCACGCGGTCACCAAGCACGGCCACGAGGACAACGCCGAGCTGCGCGCCGGCATCCGCGAGGCGATGAGGACGGAGGTGCCCGCCGCACTGGCGTAACGGCCGCGCCCGCCCGCAGGACCCTCAGCCCGTGTTGCGCAGGCCGAAGGCGATCCCCGTCACGGTGCCCAGCAGCGCCTGGCGGTCCTCGTCGGCGCCTGCGCGCACGCGCTCCAGCAGCTCGATCTGCAGGTGCGACAGCGGGTCGACCCACGGATCGCGGTGGCCGAGGCGCTCGCGCAGCCGCGTGCCCTCCAGCAGCTTCGCCCGGCCGGTGATCGCCAGGACCGCGTCCTTGACCTTGTCGTGCTCGGCGACCACCTGCGGCCAGAACTTCTCGCGCAGCCCCGGCTCGACCAGCCGCAGGTAGCGCTCGGCGACGCCCAGGTCGGTCTTGAACAGCGCCATCTCCAGCGTCGAGATCAGCGACGCGAAGAACGGCCAGCGCTCGTTCATCGCGCGGTAGCGCGCCAGGTCGCCCTCGGCGAGCGCCGTGCCCGCGCCGTACCAGGACGTCAGCAGGATCCGGTTCTGCGTCCACGAGAAGACCCACGGGATCGCGCGCAGCGACTCGATCGTGCCGTCCCCGCCGCCGCGCGCCGGCGGCCGCGAGCCGATGTTGAGGTCGGCGAGCGCATCGATCGGCGTGATCTGGAAGAAGAAGCGCGCGAAGTCCGGGTCCTCGTAGACCAGCGCGCGGTAGACCTCGCGCGAGCGCCGCGCCAGGCGGTCGACGTCGGCGCGCCAGTCCTCGCTCGCCGCCGGCCGCGCCACGTTGGACGCCAGCAGGACCGCGCTCAGCGTCTGCTCCAGCGAGCGCTCCGCCAGCTCCGGGTGGCCGTAGCGCGCACTGATCGTCTCGCCCTGCTCGGTGATCCGGATCCGCCCGCGCAGCGACCCAGTCGGCTGCGCGACGATCGCGCGGTACATCGGTCCGCCGCCGCGCGACGTCGACCCGCCGCGGCCATGGAACAGCTCCAGCTCCACGCCCTCCTCCGCCGCCTGGCGCGCCAGCTCGATCTGCGCGCCGCGCAGTGCCCACTGCGACGCGATGAACGACCCGTCCTTGCCGGAGTCCGAGTACCCCAACATGATGATCTGCCGGTCGCCCTGGTCCCGGACCAGCTGTCGATAGGCGGGCGAGGCGTACAACTTGGCCATCGTCTCCGGCGCGCGCTCGAGGTCGTCGAGCGTCTCGAACAGCGGGACGAAGCGCAGGTCCAGCGCGGCGCCCGCGCGCTGGGCCAGCCAGCGCGCGCCGAGGACGTGCGACGGCTGCTCGGTCATCGACACGATCAGGCAGCGCACGACCTCCGGCCCGTAGGCCGCGCTCGCCAGCGCCGCCGCGTCGAGCGCGGCGACGAGCTCGCCCGCGGTGCCCTCCGGGCGGCGCCCCAGCCCGGGTCGCCCGACCGCGATCGCGTCGGCCAGCAGCGCCTGGCGCTCCTCCTCGCCGGCGGCCGCGAAGCCCGGCAGCAGCGCGCTCACCGCGGCGTCGACGACGTTCGCGTTCTGGCGCAGGTCCAGCCCCGCGAGGTGGAAGCCGAAGGTGTCGACCTGACGCAGCAGCCGCTGCAGCGCGCCGTGCGCGACGTGCTCGGAGCCCAGCGAGCCCGCGACCAGCTCCAGGTCCGCGCGCAGCCCGGCCGGGGAGTCGTAGCCCGCCTCGCCGCGCCCGTCGAGCATGTTGATGATCCGGCGCTCCATGAACCCCAACTTGGTCCGCAGCGGCTCCCACGCATGGTGCGGGCGCCGCAGGACGCGCGCGCTCGGGAGGTCCAGCGCGTCCATCCGCAGCGACTCCTCCAGCTCGGGAGAGACGCGTACATGTCGTTCCGAGTGGCTGAAGCGCCGGGCCAGCGCGCCGATCCGGTCGCGCAGCAGCCGCAGCGCCGCGCGGCGGTGCAGCTCGATCGTCGCGGTCACCGTGTCGGCGCCGACCTCCGGGTGGCCGTCCATGTCGCCGCCCGGCCAGGAGGCGAACTCCAGGACCGGCTCGCCGCCGCCGTCGCGCTCGAGGGAGACGCCGAGCGCGCGCTCCAGCTCGTCGAGCGTCCGCGGGACCGCGTCGTAGAGCACGCTCTCGAAGACGTACAACGTGCGCCGGACCTCGTCCTCGACGTGCGGCCGCGCACGGCGGACCTCGTCGGTCTGCCACCAGATCGTCAGCACCTCGCGCAGCTCGCGCAGCAGCGCGTCGCGGCGCGAGCGGCCGGTGCGCGGGTCCTCGACGCGGTCCAGGAGCAGGTCGATCTCCCACACGTGGTCCAGGACCGAGCGGCGCGCCGCCTCGGTCGGGTGCGCGGTCAGGACCAGCTCGACGTGCAGCGCGCGCAGCGCGTCGGCGGCAACGACATCATGTTGCGAGAGGAGCGAGGCGGTCTCCGCCAGCGACTCGCGCTGCGTCTCCCCCTCCGCGTCGTAGGCGCGGCGGCGCCGCAGGCGCTCGCGCTCCTCGGCGATGTTCGCGAGCTGGAGCTGCAGCGAGCACGCGCGGATGATCGGCTCCAGGTCGCCCTCGGCAAGTTGATGGAGTCGCTGCAGCAGCGCGTCGGCCGACGCGTGGTCGCCCTGGCGCACGCGCGCGGCGGTCGCGTGCAGCCAGGAGACGGTGTCGGCGAAGGCCGCACCCTCCTGCTCGGAGAGCACGTCGTGGACGAGGCCTTCGAGGAGCTCGACGTCGGTGGCGTCCATGGCCCTCGACGGTAGCCCGCCGCCGCCGCGCCGCGAAGGGTCCGGACGTCAGAATGCACCGCAATGGACCTCCGCCAGCTGGAGTACTTCGCCGCGGTCGCGCGCCACCGGCACTTCCGCCGCGCCGCGGAGTCGCTGTACGTGACGCAGTCGGCGGTCTCCCAGGCCGTGCGGCGGCTGGAGGCCGAGCTGGGGCTGGAGCTGCTGCGCCGGCGCCCGGGCGCGCAGCCGCCGGTCGAGGTGACGCCCGCGGGCGAGGACCTCCTGGCGCGCGCCGAGGCGATCCTGGCCGACGTCGCGCAGGCGCGCGCCGCGATGGACGAGCACGCCGGGACGCTGCGCGGCGGCGTCCGGGCGGCGGCGACCGCGGGCGACGCGCTGCGCGTCGCGGCCGAGCTGGCGCGCTTCGGGCGCGAGCACCCCGGCGTCCGGATCGCGCTGCGCCAGTGCACGGGGACCGAGGTGGTGGACTTGATCGTCTCGGGCGACTACGAGCTGGCGATCGCGGCGCTGCCGGAGGGCGTGACGGTCCCGGAGGACACGGTGACCGCGACCGCGCTGCGCGCGGAGCCGCTGGTCCTGCTCGTCGGCCCCGACGACCCGCTGGCGGGGGCGTCGGGGCTGAAGCTGTGGGACGTGCGCGACCGGCCGTTCGTCCTGGCCGAGCCGGGCAGCGCGCTGCGTGGGTCGGTCCTGCGCGCGTGCGCGGAGGAGGGCTTCGGGCCGGTCCCGCTGTTCGAGGTCGGCGAGCCCGCCGCGGTCCGGATGCTCGTCGGCGCCGGGCTCGGCGTCGCGCTGGTCCCGGAGTCGTGGGCGGTCGTGGACGGCCCGGAGGTCGGCGTGGCGCGCGTGGCCGCGGCCGCCGCGCGCCACGAGCTGACGCTGCTGACGCGCACAGGCGGGGCCGTCGGCCCCGTCGCCCGGCTGCTGGCCGAGCACCTGCGCGCAGCGCTGGGCTAGACGCGCGCGGTCAGCGCCTCGTCCAGCTCGGCGACGAGCTTGCGCTTCGGGCGCGAGCCGATCAGGCGCAGCGCCTCGGCGCCGTTGTCGATCAGCAGGAACGTCGGCATCGAGAGGATCTGCATCTGCGCCGCGACGCCCTGGTTGGCGTCGACGTCGACCGAGACGACCTTGATGTCGTCGCGCTCGCCGGAGAGCTCGTCGAGGATCGGGTGCATCGCGCGGCACGGCGGGCACCACGCCGCCCAGAAGTCGACGAGGACGGGCTTGTCGGACTCGAGGACCTCGGCCTGGAAGGTCGCGTCGGTGACTTGGGTCAGGTTGTTGCTCATGTCCTTCAGTCTCGGCGCGCGGCGCCGCCGTTTCGACGCCGATTCGTGATCGGGGCGAGTAGCGGCGCTGCACACGGGCATCAAGAGGGGATGCGCCGCGCCGTCTCGCTCGCCGTCCTCGTCGTCGCCCTGCTCGCCGCGCTCCCCAGCGCCGCGCCCGCCGGCCGGATCCCGATCCGCGTCGGGATCGGCGACCAATCGCTGACGATGTTCGACCAGCCCGCGTTCCAGCGCGCGAAGTTCAAGCGCGTGCGCTACATCGTCCCGTGGAACATCATGGACAACCCGGGGCAGCTGACCGCGGCCACGCTCTGGGTCCAGAAGGCGCGCGCCAACGGCTTCTCGGTGCTGCTGCACGTCTCGACCGACAACTACACCATCAAGAAGGCCAGGCTGCCGTCGGTCGACGCCTACAAGTCGAAGGTCGGCCGCCTGGTGAGGCAGTTCCGGAGCCTCGGGGTCACCGAGTTCGGCGTCTGGAACGAGGCCAACCACGCGTCGCAGCCGACCTACCGCTCGCCGACGCGCGCCGCCGACTACTTCCGCGAGATGTACCGGATGGTCAAGCAGCCGTGCTCGTCGTGCGGCGTCGTCGCGCTCGACGTCCTGGACCAGACCGGCGTCGAGCAGTACATGAAGACGTTCTTCCAGCACTTGAGCTCGACCTACCGCAGGCGCGTGACGCTCGTCGGCATCCACAACTACGGCGACGTCAACCGCCAGCGCACGACGTTCACCCACAACATCATCCACGAAGCCCACCACTACAACTCGAAGACCAGGTTCTGGTTCACCGAGACCGGCGGGATCGTGAAGTTCGGCAGCTCGTTCCCGTGCAACACGACGCGCGCCGCGCACCGGATCAACAACATGTTCTCCCTCGCCAAGAGGTACCGCAGCGCGGGCGTCCAGCGGCTCTACGTGTACAACTGGACCGGCGCCGGCTGCGACGCGCGCTTCGACGCCGGGTTGACCGCTCCGGACGGCCAGACGCGGGCCGGATACACGACGCTGCGCAACCAGCTTCCGAACTACGAACGCTGACGCGGCACAATGAGGGGTGCATGGCCGACCTCGAGACAGGCAGCGAGTTCGCCGGCTGCCGCATCGAGGGCGTCCTCGGGCGCGGCGGCATGGGCGTCATCTACCGGGCGACGGAGCTGTCGCTCGGGCGTCCCGTCGCGCTGAAGCTGATCGCCACCGAGCAGGCGTCGGACCCGGATGTGCGGGAGCGCTTCGAGCGCGAGGCGCGGCTGACCGCGTCGATCGAGCACCCCAACGTGGTGCCGGTCTACGCGGCGGGCGAGGAGGACGGGCACCTCTACCTGGTCATGCGCTACGTCCCGGGGACGGACCTGCACCACCTGCTGCGCTCCGAGGGCGCGCTGGAGCCGGCGCGGGCGGCGTCGATCGTGGCGCAGGTCGCCGGAGCCCTGGACGCGGCGCACGCCGCGGGGCTCGTGCACCGCGACGTCAAGCCGGCCAACGTCCTGCTGGCCGGGTCCCACGCGTACCTCAGCGACTTCGGGATCACGCGCGTGCAGGCGTCCGACACGCGGATCACGGACTCGGGCAACTGGATCGGCACCGTCGACTTCATGGCGCCCGAGCACCTGCGCGGGGAGCCGACCGACGCGCGCGCCGACGTCTACGCGCTGGGCTGCGTGCTCTACACCGCGCTGACGGGGACGCCGCCGTTCCGGCGCGAGACCGTCCCGGCGACGATCACCGCGCACCTGCACGAGGGCCCGCCGCGGCCGTCGGCCGTGGCGCTGGGCGTGCCGGTCGCGTTCGACGCGGTGATCGCGCGGGCGCTGGCCAAGGAGCCGGCGGATCGGTACCCGAGCGCGGGCGACCTCGGACGGGCAGCTTTGGCGGCGGCCGCGGGCGAGCGCGCGTCGACCGCGCGCGGGAGCGTGGCGACCGGTGCCGCGACGCCGGAGGAGGCCGAGCCGACCCGGATCGCGCCGCTGGCCGGCGCGACCGCCGTGATGGCGCCGCCGGAGCGCACGCGCGTGGCTGAGCCGGTCCGGGTGCGTGCCAGCGAGAAGGCGCCGCCTTCGGGCCGCCCGCAGGACGTCAAGGTCCAGCGCGGGCGCGGCCGCAAGCTGGCGCTCGGCGCGACCGTGCTCGTCCTGGCGATCCCGGCGATCGCGGTGGCGAGGTGGGCCAGCGGCAGCGGCGGCACGCCGACCGGTCCCCTGAGCGCCGGCGAGGTCCTGACGACCGCGCAGAGGTTCGCCGACGCCTACACGGACGAGGACGACGCGGCGCTGCGTCGTGTCCTGACGCCCGACGTCGCCCGCTACGGCACCGACCCGCAGATCCAGCGCGGCCGCGTCTCCGTCGTCGCCGAGTACCACCGCCAGTTCGCGGCCGACAAGATCGAGTCCTACAGGTTGACCGACGTCACGGTCACCGGCGGCCGCGCCGGCCGCGCACAGGGCAACTACACCGTGACCCGCGCCGGCGCCCCACCGATCACCGGCAGGATCATCTTCGGCATGGTCCGCCGCGACGGCTCACCGCGGATCTCGCTGATCGCCACCGAGCCACGGCCGAGCTGAGCGCAGCGCGCCTAGCAGCGGCGCGACAGGTGGATCGTGACCGTGGAGCCCGGGTCGACGGAGGTGCCGGGCTCCGGGTCGGTCGAGCAGACCCGAGGGTCGCCGCCGAGGATCTGGTCGAAGAAGCCGCTGTCGTCGGTCTGCGTCTTGGCGACGAGGTGGGCATCTTCGATCTGCTGCTTGGCGTCGTCGGCGCCGAGGCCCGACACGTCGGGGACGTCGATGTCGACGATCCGGCGGACGCGCAGCGCGGTCAGCGCGGGCTTGGAGGAACCGGACGAGGCGAGCACGTCGACGACGTTGACGCCGGGCTCCAGCGGCACGGAGGCGCTCCAGGAGCCGCCGCCGGCGATCGACGCGCGCCTGCCGCGGACGGTGACGGTCGCGCCCGCGGGATGCACCGTCCCGCTCAGCTCGACCGAGCCGTCGCGGACGCTCGCCATGTCGCGCGGCGCGGCGATCGAGAGGCGCACGGAGCCGGCCGTCCTGGGCGCCGACGAGCCGCCGCAGCCGGCCAGGAGCAGGGCGGCGCCGAGCGCGCCGGCGATGAGGGGGATCCGCGGGACGATCGCCTCAGTATGCGACACGGCGCGTGGACGTCGGTGTGGTCGGGCACAGTGCGGCAGCGATGGACATGAAGGTCTGGGTGCGCCCGGTCGGCGCGGTGGTGGTCCTCGGCGCGGTCGTTGCCTGCGTCGCGGATGGCCGTGCGCGCGATGCGGCGGATCAGGCGTCCGGGCCGTTCCTGCTCGTCGCGGGGTTGTTGTTGTTGGGGTTGGTCGCCGATCGCGACGGGGTCTTCGAGTACGCCTCCGCACGCCTGCTCGGCGTGACGACGCACCCGCGGCGGCTGCTGCTGCTCGCGCTCGCGCTGGTCGCGCTGGTGACGGCGGTCCTGAACCTCGACACCGCGGTGGTGTTCCTGACGCCGATCCTGATCGGCGCCGCACGCGGGTCGGGCTCGGGCGAGGAGGCGTTCCTGTACGGGTCGGTCCTGATGGCCAACGCGTCGTCGCTGCTGCTGCCGGGCGCGAACCTGACCAACCTGTTGGTGTTGTCCGGCGAGCCGGTCAGCGGCGCGACGTTCGTCGCGCGCGTCCTGCCCGCGGCGCTCGTCGTGGCGGCGGTCACGGCGGTGGGGCTGGTGCTCGTGCAGGCGCGCGGCGCCGCGCGGGACGGCGGAGGCGTGGCCGTCGCGGAGCCCGCACGCGCCGTGGCGCAGCGCCCGCGCATGCTCGGCGTCGTCGCCTGCGCGATCGCCGCCGTCCTCGTGCTCGCGCTGCCGCACCCGGGGATCCCGGTCCTGGCGGTCGGCCTCGCGGCGGCGCTCGCGCGGCGCGTTCAGCCCAAGGCCGCGATCGAGGCCGTCGGCCCGGACGCGCTCGCCGCGCTGTTCGCGCTCTCGGTTCTGCTCGGGCTCCTGGCGCGCGCCTGGTCCGGGCCCGCGGACCTGCTCGCCGAGGCGAGCGCGTGGGAGACGACCGCGATCGGCGCGGTCTCCTCGGTCCTCGTCAACAACCTCCCGGCCGCCGTCCTGCTCTCGGCCAGCGCGCCGCCGCACCCGCGCGCGCTGCTGCTCGGCCTCAACCTCGGGCCGAACCTCGCGGTCACCGGCTCGCTGTCGAGCTACCTGTGGTTCAAGGCCGCCCGCGCGTCCGGCGCGCACCCCAGCGCGCGGCGGTTCTCGGTCCTCGGCGCGCCGCTGGCGGTCATCGCGATGGTCGCGGGCCTCGCGACGATCGCGCTGCTCGGGCGCTCCTGAAACAGCAAGAGCCCCCTGCTGGCACAGGGAGCTCCGGCTGAAGGTCACAACACGAGCGATTCGAGGAGGAGGTGATGCGCTCAACCCGGTGATCGACAGATCGCCGCCGGGCTTGAGCGACTCCTACCCACCCGGACGGAGGGTCAGTCACGCCGTGACGATCAGCCGGACCGTGCGGCGCCCGCCGGCCAGCGCGCGCTGCCACGGGCCGTCGCCGTCCGGCGCGGTGGTCGGGGAGTCGAGCAGGAACGCCGCGAGCTTCAGCGCGGCGTCGCGCGCCTGCGGCGGCGACACGTAGTCGCGGTCGCTGCGCCCGCTCAGCCCGGGCGTGTAGCGATCGGCGACCTCGACCTGGAAGAGCTGGGCGGCCTCGGACACGGTGGCGGAAGCGTCGCAGGATCGCGACGCCACCGCCACGCAGCGCGGCGCGCGTCTCGTCCGCGCGCCACGCGTGGGTGTCCGTGTGGTGGTCCTAGCCGGCGGACGCGCCGCCCGACGTGTCCGCATCGACCGGGGCCGCCGCGGGCGTCGTGGTGGTCGCGGCCGGAGCCGGCGTGCTGTTCGACGAGCTCGGCGAGGACGAGGACGACGGTGCCGCGACGCCCTTGCCGCAGACCGGCCACGGGGCCGTGCCCTGCTGCGCGTAGAGCTGCGCGGCGCGCGTGTCCTGCTCGCTCTCGGGCGCGGCGGCCGGGTCGCCCGACCCGCCCATCTCCGCCCACGTCGAACGCGTGAACTGGTACTTGCCGCGGTAGACGCCGTCGGCGCTGATCGCCGCCGGGTTGCCGCCGGACTCGCACGCGGCGATCTTCGCCAGCGCGCTCGACGCGTCACCCGTCGAGGCGGTCGACGCCCTCGAGGACGCGATCCCCGAGGGCAGCCCCAGCGCCGCGGCGGTCTGCGGCCCGACGATCCCGTCGACCGTCAGCCCGTGCCTGCGCTGGAAGGACCGCACGGCGCGCGCGGTGGCGGCGTTGAAGGTCCCGGTCTGCCTGACGCCGAGCGCCGCCTGCAGCGCGCTGACGGCGCTGCCGGTCTGCCCGCTCTTCAGCGTCGTCGGCGCGGGCGCCTGGGCGCTGGACTGCGCCAGCGCCAGCGGGGCGCCGAGCGCGAGCGCCGCGCTCAGCGCGACGACGGACACGCCGCCACGCCGCCCACGTCTCCTGCGCGTGCGGCGCAGTTCCGCCAACCGCGTCGCCACGGTCGCACGGCGCTCGCGCGAGCGCTCCAGCGACGCCTGGCAGGCGCGTTCCAAGTCGTTGATCACGAAGGTTCCTTTGCTCTTCCGCGCCTACGGGGTTAGCTGTCGGGCTCGCGCTGTGAAGAGCTGCGCTACGGAGCCGCGATGGCTCCGATTCGCCCCCGGCCCGGACTCGCGTCCGGACCCTTGGGTCCCCCGCTCGCAGTGGCATGGCGCCACCGCGACTCGGCTGGTGTACAGACCGGTAGACAAGCACATCCGACCGCCGGATGTAGGGCTCCATAATCGTTCGGGCCCGACTCAGGTGATCGGCGCGGCGACATGCAGGGCAAAGCGCGCCGTCTGGGCTCGTACACTGCCCGGCCAAGAGCATGCCGCCCGAGCCCGAAGCCCCCCGCCGCCGTGATGAGCGCCAACCGACCCCCTGGCGGGTCGAGGGCGCGCCCGAGCAGAAGAGGACCGGCGGCCCGATCGCCAACCGCCGCCCGCCCGGCGGGTGGCAGCGCTTCCTCTACGTGATCGCCGCGCTGCTGATCCTCAACTGGGTCATCGCGTCGTTCATCCCGGCCGACCCGAGCCGCATCTCGGTGCCGTACTCGCAGTTCCTCAACGAGGTCGACAAGAACAACGTCAAGGACGTCACGTCCAAGGGCGCCGACATCTCGGGCGAGTTCAAGAACAAGGTCGACCCCGAGAAGTCCGACCACAAGCCGGAGACGAAGTTCAAGACGCTGCGGCCGGAGATCGTCCCGGCCGACGACCCGCTGCTGTCCAAGCTGCGGTCCAACGGCGTGACGATCAACGCCAAGCCGCCGGACACCGGCCGCTCGGTGTGGGGCGACATCCTGCTGTTCTTCGGGCCGACGCTGCTGTTCGGCGCGCTGTTCTTCTTTATCGCCAGGCGCGCGGCGGGTGCCGCGGGCGGCGGGCTCGGCGGCCTGGGCAGGTCGCGCGCCAAGCGCTACGAGCCCGAAGGGGGCGCGCGGACGACGTTCGCCGACGTCGCGGGCATCGACGAGGCCGAGGACGAGCTCGAGGAGGTCGTGGACTTCCTCAAGCACCCGGACAAGTACCGGTCGCTCGGCGCGATGATCCCGAAGGGCGTGCTGCTCAGCGGTCAGCCCGGCACCGGCAAGACGCTGCTGGCCCGCGCGGTCGCGGGCGAGGCCGACGTCCCGTTCTTCTCGATCAGCGCGAGCGAGTTCATCGAGATGGTCGTCGGCGTGGGCGCGTCGCGCGTCCGCGACCTGTTCACGCAGGCCAAGGCCGCGGCGCCCTCGATCATCTTCATCGACGAGCTCGACGCGATCGGCCGCCAGCGCGGCGGCGGCGCGTCGCTCGGCGGCCACGACGAGCGCGAGCAGACGCTGAACCAGATCCTCACCGAGATGGACGGCTTCACCGGCTCGGAGGGCGTCATCGTCCTGGCCTCGACCAACCGCCCCGACGTCCTGGACTCCGCCCTGCTGCGCCCCGGGCGCTTCGATCGCCGGGTCACGGTCAACCCGCCCGACGTCGAGGGGCGCGAGAAGATCCTCCAGGTCCACACGCGCTCGGTGCCGCTGGACGACGACGTCGATCTGAAGGGCCTCGCCGCGACCACGCCGGGCATGGTCGGCGCCGACCTCAAGAACCTCGTCAACGAGGCCGCGCTGGGCGCCGCCAGGCGCGGCTCGAGGACCGTGCAGTCGGCCGACTTCTACAACGCGTTCGAGAAGATCGTCCTCGGCACCGAGCGCCGGATCACGCTGTCGCGCGAGGAGCGCGAGCGGACCGCCTACCACGAGGGCGGGCACGCGATCCTCGGCATGCTGGAGCCGGGCGCCGACCCTGTCCGCAAGGTCTCGATCGTCCCGCGCGGGCGCGCGCTGGGCGTGACCTTCCAGTCGCCCGAGAGCGACCGCTACGGCTACGACACCGCCTACCTGCTCGGCCGGATCACCGGCGCGCTGGGCGGCCGCGCGGCCGAGCAGATCGTCTACGGGACGATCACCACAGGCGCGGAGTCCGACCTCCAGCAGGTCACGCAGATCGCCCGGTCGATGGTCGGCCGCTGGGGCATGTCGGACGCGATCGGGCTCATCACGGTGCTGCACGAGGAGCAGTACCCGGGCCAGAACGACGGCAACTCCGAGGCGACGCGCGAGCTGATCGACGCCGAGGTCCGCAAGATCGTGGAGTCCTGCTACGAGCGCGCGATCACGTCGCTGACCGAGAACCGCTGGCGCCTGGACTCGCTCGCCGAGAAGCTCCTGGAGACCGAGACGCTCGACGAGGACGACGCCTACACGGCGGCCGGCTTCGAGCGCGGCAGCGCCCCCGGCGACCGCCCGCCCCACGGCATGCTCAAGGAGCCGACGCCGGGATCGCCGGCGCTCGACGCGGCACCCGCGCCGGCCGACGACACGCGCGACGACGCGTAGCGAGTAGTCCTACACCTCGCCCGCGCGGGCGAGGTGCGCGGGCGCCGCGCGGTTCGGCGCAACTTCCGGACGCTCCGCGCCGTTCTCATCGGTGACGGCCGCCGGGGCGCGATGCAGTCCTCCCGATGAAGTCGCCCCGGCGGTCGACCTCTCCTATGCCTGGACTCAACCTGCCCCTGCGGGCGGCGCTCGTCGCTGCCTGCCTGCTCCTGCTCGCCCTCGTCGCGGGGTCCGTCGCCGAGGGCGCGCGGGCCGACGAGCGTGCGCCGATGTTCTTCGACGCCGGTCACGCGGCGATCGACGACACGACTCGCGACGCGACGCTTCAGCAGCTCGACGCGCTCGGCGTCGACGCGCTGCGCGTCACGCTCGTCTGGGCCAACGTCGCGCCTCAACCCAAGGCCATCAACAAGCCGGCCGGCTTCGACGCGACCGACCCGTCCCAGTACGACTGGAACGGCTACGGCCGCCTGATCGACGCCGCGCACGCGCGCGGGTGGCGCGTGCTCGTCACGTTCTCCGCCCCGGTCCCGACGTGGGCGACGGCCGCCCACCGCGACCAGGTCACGCGCCCGTCCGCGACCGACTTCTACGACTTCGCCCGCGCCGCGGGACGGCGCTTCGGCGCCGAGGTCGACACGTGGGGCATGTGGAACGAGCCCAACCACCCGCGCTTCCTGCTGCCGCAGTACGTGAGGGGCAAGCCCGCCTCCCCCGCGCTCTACCGCGCGCTGCACCTCGCGGGCGTCCGCGGCCTCGAGGCCGCCGGCCAGGCCAAGGACATCATGTTGGGCGGCGAGACCGCGCCCGGCGGCGACCGGCGCCGCTCGGTCCCGCCGCTGCAGTTCCTGCGCGGCGTCTTCTGCAGGGGCTGCGCGAAGCTGAGGGTCGACGGCTGGGCCCACCACCCCTACGCCAACCGCCGCGGCCCGTTCTACGTCCCGCCGGACAGGGACAACGTGACGATCGGCGTCATGTCCCGCCTGGAGCGCGCGCTGAACGCGATCGGTCGGCGTTCCACGAAGGTGTGGGTCACCGAGTACGGCGTGCAGTCGACGCCCGACACGATCCTCGGCGTCGCCCAGGCCCAGCAGGCCGAGTACCGCTCGATCTCCGAGCGCATCCTGCGCACCGACCCGCGGATCGCCGCCACCGCGCAGTACCTGCTGGTCGACGACCGGGCGCTCTCGGGCTTCCAGTCGGGGCTCGTGACGGCGACCGGGAAGGCCAAGGCGAGCCTCGCCGAGTTCCGGCTCCCGCTCGCGGCTAGGCACGTTGGCAACACCACGCACTTGTGGGGGCTCGTGCGACCGGCGAGCATGCGCGGCGCAACGCACGTCGAAGTTCTCGTGAAGGCCAGGTCCAGCGCCCACTCGTCCACGATCGCCACACGCACCATCGACGCCGCCGGCGTCTGGACGGCAACGCTCCCGTGGCGTTCCGGACGGACATTCCGGGTTCGCTGGACGGCGCCCGGTGGGAGCACCTACGTAGGACCCCCAGTACGGGTGTACGGCTAACCGCAACGCAGGACACGTGCCCGCACCCGCGAACTCGTACATCCGTTCACGTTGTATTGGCGTAACCCGAAGTGCAGATCCCCGTTACAGGGGTACACCAACCCACCGCACCCAATGACCCAGACCATGTACGCCACCGAAGTCCGACAGCACCTCATGCTCCTCGGCGAGGAGCGCGTCCTGGCCCACGAGGCCGGGCTGGATCACGACCGTGCGTACATGGCCGACCTGGACGACGAGATCGCGACGTACCGCTCGGCCTACATGGGCGCGGTCGTCACCGAGATCGCGATGCTCCGCGCGCGGCTCGACGGCCCGCTGCAGGGCTAGACACGCGGCCGCGCGCCGGCGCGCGATCGCACGTGAAGTTGTCGGCGTCAGGAGCCGGACCGACGTGCCCCCTCGAACGGTGAGGGGTCCCACAGCCCTGACATGCCAGAATGTGGTTCTTGCACGGACGCGTTGTCATCGCGATTGCCCTGGTCGTGAGCGCCTGTGGCGCATGGGCTCCCGGCGTCGCGGGCGCCGCGCCGAGCGCCGGCGCGCCCACCTGCGCGGGCGCCGACCGCGTCCCGGCGGACGCAGCGTCGGCCGCGTCGGTCGCGCGCGTGCGCAGCGCGATCGCGTGCCTGCTCGACGCCGCGCGCGCCGAGCGCGATCTCCCGGCGCTGCACCGCGACGCGAGGCTGGCCTCGGCCGCCGGCAGGTTCGCCGCCGCGTTGGACATCAACAAGCCGCTGACCCACACGGGCAGGGGCGGGACGACGCCGATCGACCGGATCGCCGCAGCCGGCTACGGCGGCGGGACGTTCACGGCCGCCGAGGCCCTAGGCCGCGCGAGGGGCGCGCTGGCGACACCCGCGGCCCGCGTCCGGATCTGGCTGGAGAGCAAGTCCATCAAGAAGCTCCTGCTGTCCAAGACCTACCGCGATGTCGGCGTCGGCGTCTCGGTCCGCGGCGGGATGACGACCTACGTCGTCGAGCTGGCGCGCAGCGCCAGGGCGAGCTCGAAGCGCGCGTCGGCGTCGTCGAGCCGGTCGCCGAAGAGCTCGCGCAGCTGACCCATCCGGTAGCGGACCGTCTGCGGGTGCACGTGCAGGCGCTCAGCGACGCGGGTCACCTGGCCGGGCTCGTCGAGCCACGCCTTCAACGTCTCGGCGAGGCGGGCGCGGGTGGTGTCCCTGATGTCGTCCAGCGGCGCGAGCGCGCGGGCGGCGAGGTCGGCGGCCAGCGCGGGGTCGGCGTGCAGGAGGAGGTCCGGGAGGTGCTCGTCGGTGCGCAGCGGCGCGCCCGCGGGCAGGACGCCGGCGTCGATCAGCGTCAGCGCGGTCTGCGCGCGCTGGAGCGAGCGCGCGGCCTGCTCGACGAGCACGGTCGGGCCGAGTGCGGCGGGCAGGCCGTCGAGCGCGCGCGCCAGCTCGGCGTGACGGCCGGGCGCCTCGGGGTCCGGGATGAACGCGTTGGTCAGCTCGCCCTCGGCGGCGGCGATCGCCTCACCGCCGAGCCTGGACGCGAGGCGGTCGGCGTCCTCGGTCCGGATCGCGAGGCCCGCGACCGCCAGCGGGCGCGTCCAGGCGGCGAGCGTGGCGAGGTCGCGGACGGCGTCCGGCTGGGCGTCGGGCTGGGCGAGCATCCGGACCAGCGCGCGGCGGCGGCGTTGGCGCTCGGCCAGCGTGGCGGACTGCTCGGCGGCGTAGCCCTCGACCGACTCGGCCGAGATGCGGTCGATGTAGTCGAAGATCTGGGAGGCGAGGCGGTAGAGCGTGGTCGGCTCGAAGCCCGCCTGCTGGCCGGCCTGCACGCAGCGCTCCCAGGCGATCCGGGCGCCGAGGCGGTAGGCGGAGAGCAGCGCGTCGAGCGAGCGGCCGGCGCGGTGCTCGGCGCGGCCGAGCTCGACGTAGACGGCGCGGGTGCGGTCGTCGTTGACGGCCTGCGGGTGGACGAGCGCCTCGACGAAGCGCGACAGCGCGCGCTCGACGCCGAGACGGATGCCCTTGCCGAACTCGCCCTCGAGCGGGCGGCGGTACTCCGGGACCTCGCGGCCGATCGCGGCGATGATCTCGTCGGCCAGGCCGGGCAGCCCGGGCGCGAGCGCCTCGGCGAGTCCTGAGGGGAGGCCCTCGGCGTCGTCCATTTGTGCCGAGGCTACAGATTCCGCGGGGTAAGACTGCGCCGAGTTCCAGCGCAGCGGGGCGCGTTGCGCACTAGCCTTCAGGTTGTCATGAGCCGAGCCCAGCGCAACGTCAACCTCGCGGCGGTGATCATCCCGCTGGTCGCGTTCTTCGCGGCGATCGTCCTGCTGTGGAACAAGGTCGTCGGCTGGACCGACTTGGGGTTGTTGGCCGTGTTGTACGTGTTGACCGGGCTGGGGATCACGGTGGGCTTCCACCGGATGCTCACGCACCGCTCGTTCCAGGCGCGGCCGTGGGTGGAGCACGCGTTCGCCGTGCTCGGGTCGATGGCGATCCAGGGGTCGGTGATCCAGTGGGTCAGCGACCACCGCAAGCACCACGCGCACACCGACGAGGAGGGCGATCCGCACTCGCCGCACGCGGGGTTCGCGGGTGGGGGCGTCCGGGGGACGCTGCGCGGCCTGTTCCACGCCCACGTCGGGTGGATCCTCACCGAAGAGGGCGGCGCGGCGCGCGCGAAGTACGCCAAGGACCTCGTCGAGGACCGCGGCATGAAGCGGATCAGCGACAACTTCCACTGGCTGGCGTTGTTGGGGTTGTTGATCCCGGCGGTCGCTGGGTTCGCCCTGACGGGCGGCTCGTGGAAGGGCGCGGCGACGGGGTTCCTCTGGGGCGGGCTCGTCCGGGTGTTCCTGCTGCACCACGTGACGTGGTCGATCAACTCGATCTGCCACTTCGTGGGCCGGCGGCGGTTCGCGGTCGAGGACCACTCGACCAACGTCTTCTGGCTCGCGCTGCCGTCGTTCGGCGAGGCCTGGCACCACAACCACCACACGTTCCCGCGCTCGGCCCAGCACGGGCTGGCGCGGTGGGAGCGCTTCATGGATCCGAGCGCCGGGGTCATCTGGGCGATGGAGAAGCTCGGGCTGGCGTGGAACGTGGTGCGGATCACGCCGGAGCGCCAGGCGGAGAAGCTGGCCGTCGCGGCGCAGCCGCCGCGCGAGCGCGTCGGCGCCTCGCGCTAGCGGATCGCGACCGGGACGCCCGGCAGGCGGGCGCGGCCGACGCGCCGGACGATCGTGCCGATCGCGCGGTCGTCGAAGCGGATGCAGCCGTGGCTGGCGGCGGTGCCGAGCGGGTCGGCGAGCGACGCGCCGCCGCGGCCGTGCAGGGCGACCGTGCCGTCGCCGCCGTCGAAGGTGGCGAGGACGTCGCTGTGGGCGGTGAGCGCGAGGATCCAGCGACCCTCGAAGCTCGACGGCGGCGTCCGGTAGCTGGCCTGGACCGCGAACAGCCCGGCGGGCGTGGGCGTCGACGGCTTGCCGACGACGACCGGCCAGCGCGCGACCGCGCGGCCGGCGTGCAGGAGCGTCGCGCGGCGGTGGGCGCGGTCGACCTCGACGCGCCAGCGCGTGGCGCGCAGCGTGGTGACGCGGCTCGCGGCGACCCACGCGTGGGCGCCGTTGGGGCGGCGGGCGAGGCGGACGTCGAGGAGGCAGGCGCCGCCGGGGCCGCGCGTCACGCCGGTCACGAGGCGCCACGAGGGAGCGCCGCTGAGCACGGTGGTGTGCGCGGCGGCGCGGGTCCGGACCGGCGTGGCCGCCGGGATGTAGGCGCGCCACGCGAGCGCGCGCGTGGGCGCGCGCGCCTGTGAGCACGCGGCTTGCGCTGCGGGCGCGCCCGCCGGGACCGCGGCCGCGGCGAGCGCCGCGACGACGACCGCTGCCGTCGCGGCGCGCCGCGCGGTCATCGCCGCTACCCGGTCACCGCCGGCGCCGTCCCGCCGCCGCCCGCCGCCGCGGGCGCGCGGACGACCAGCGCCGCCGACGCGGTGTTGTTGTCCATGTTGGGATCGCCGACCGACGAGGCGACGCCGACGCGGTTGACCGCGATGCCCGGCCCCTGCGCCGTGACGGTCGCGGTGATCGTCGCCGTCGCGCCGACGGCGAGCGTCCCGATCGAGCAGCGCGCCGGGCGGTCCCCCACGCAGGAGCCGTTCGGGGTGACGTGCAGCCTCAGCCGCCGCGTTCCGGGCGCGCGCAGCTCGGCGACGAACACGTCGTAGGCGATGTCCGGGCCGCGGTTGGTGACCGTCACGGTGTACGTGACCGGCTGGCCGGGGCGCGCGGTCGACGGGACGACGCGCTTGGTGATGGCGAGGTCGGCGTCCGGCCCCGACGCGGCGTCGACCGCGGCGGCCGGCGGGTCGGTCCCGGGCGGGTTGGGCGCGGGCGCCGGCGTCGGGTCGTCCGGGTCGGGCTTGGGCGGGTTGGGGTTCGGCGGCTCCGGGCGCCTGACGAACTGGTCGATGAACGTGCAGCTCCTGCGCGGGTCCCGCGCGGTCAGCCTGACCTGGATCCGGCCCTGCGACGCGCCGACCGGGCGGCCGTCGCAGATCGCGGCGACGAGGTTCCAGTGGCCGCCGGGCTTCGGGGCCGCGTCGGTCTCGGTGACGTTGTAGGTGCCGAGCGGGAGGTGGTCGGTGGCGTCGCCGGTCGCGGGGAACGGCACGCCCTGGCGCGCGACCTTCGCCCGCTGGTTGTACTGGAGCCCCGCTCTCAGCTGCGAGCCGATCCTGAAGTTCGCGGTGCCGGTGTTGCCGATCGCCGCCTTGTGCAGCGTCAGGCGGCCGGACGGGATGAAGGTGTTGGTGAACACGCAGCCGGCGCCCTGGCCCGCGGCGAGCGTGACGCGGACCGGCGTGTCCGGGCCGAAGACCCTGCTGCCGCAGGCCGCACCGACGCGCGTCCAGCGGCCGGCGGCGGTCGTGGCGGGGAGCCTCTCGGCGATCGCGTAGGTGCCGGCCCTGCCGGTCAGCTGCGCGCCGGTCGCGACGACGCCGGGCGACCTGGTGGTGATGCTCTGGCGCGCGATCCCGCCCGGGCCGGTGATCGTGAAGGGGAACGTCCCGACGCCGTCGATCGTGCGCTTGCCGATCAGGAGGTTGGCGGCGGGTGGGATCGGCCGGTCGGTGTAGATGCAGGTGACGGTGTCGCCGGCGCCGAGCCTGACGCTGGTCGCGGCGGTCGCCAGGTCGGTGGTGATCGTGCTGGTCCTGGTCACCGAGTCGCAGGTGAGGCCCGTCAGCGACCAGCCGGGCGGGACCTGCTCGGCGAACGTCCACGGCTCGTCGTTGGGGCCGGTCGCGCCGCGGTAGAAGGTCGTCGAGCCGGGCCTGCCGCTGGCGGCGTTGTCGGTGAACGTGTGGTCGACGGTGTAGGAGATGTTGCCTTGGAAGGTGAACGGCTGAGCGGTCGTGACCGATGGGTCATCCACGTTCTTCTGGACGATGATCGTGCCGGAGGTCGGCGGCGGCTCGACGTAGTAGGCGTAGCAGTAGACGTGGCGGGCGCCCTGCGGGTAGTTGATGGACTCGACGTTGTCACCGTTGTAGTTGTCGATCGCGCAGCGCAGGGCGGCGAACCCGTAACGCTGGGGGTAGGGCCTGTCCATGACGGGATCGTCGACGTCGCCGCCCTGGACCCAGAGGGCCGCGCCCTGCGTCGAGCGTTGGTACTCGTCGTCGGTGAGCGGGACCGTGACGGCACCGGGGAGCGAGTAGCCGGTCTCGTCGCCGTTGTCGTTCAACATCGGCGTGGCGGCCTGGGTGACGACCGACGTGTCATAGGGGTCGGCGACGACCGACAGCGCGCCCCAGGTCCCCTTGACCTGGCCGGCGATGGCATCGCCGAGATGGAAGTGCCAGCCGACGAGCGGCCTGCAGTTCGGCTGCCCGGGGCCCTCCTTGCTCGGTGAGATCGGTTCACCGTTGACGTAGTCGGTGTTCGGGCCGAGATCCCGGAGCGACTCCTGGATGTTGTTGCGCGCGAGGTTGGCCGAGACGTCGGTGTAGCTCGGGCACGCCCGCGCGACGTAGGTGATGAGGCGCTCTTGGGCGGCGGCGGTCGTGGGGACGACCGCGAGGATCAGCGCGCCGAGCAACAACTGGACCGTCCTGCGCATAGGCAAGACGGTCCCGCGCGGGCGGGTGATGGCCGGTCACTCGGCGCGGGTGAACCGGGAAGTGGTCGGGCTCGTCCTCCGGGTACGTCTCCTCGCATGCCCACCGGTGCCGCAGCCCGCCGCGCGATCCTGGAGCTCCTCGACCATCGCGCGCCGGGCAAGACGATCTGCCCGTCCGAAGCGGCGCGAGCGCTGTCGGGCGACCAGTTCCGCGACCACATGGACCTGGTCCGCGACGCGGCGTGGGAGCTGGCGGACGAGGGCGCGATCGAGGTGACGCAACACGGCGAGCCGGTGAAGCGCGCGTCGGTCCGCGGACCGATCCGGCTGCGGAGGACGTAGGAGCTCTAACCCCGGCGCCCCGCGGCGGCGCGGAGTGACGTCGCGGAGCGGGCGGTCGCGGCGCCGCGGCCGTTCCGGCGCGTGTTTTGAGGGCTGCGCGACGACCATCATGAGATCTGCGTCGGGCGCGCTAAGATCATCGGGACTGTTGCAGAAGCAACGATTCGCGGACCAAAGGATCTCAGTGTCTTCCCTTCTCCTCATCCCGCTCGACGACACCGTCGTCTTCCCCACGATGGACGTCACCCTGCCGGTCGACACGGCCGGTGAGGACCGGGTTCTGCTCGTCCCTCGCCACGAGGGCGAGTACGCGTCCGTCGGCACGATCGCCACGGTCGCTCAGCGCGTCCGCCTCCCCGGCGGCGGGCATGGCGCCATGCTCGAGGGCATCGCGCGCGGTGTCGCCGGCGCCGCTCACACCGACCACGCCGGCCGCCTCCGGGTGGAAGTCGAGGAGCGCGTCGACGACGTGCCCGTCGACGGCCGCACCCGCGAGCTGGAGCGCGAGTACCGCGCGACCGTCGAGGAGATCCTCGAGCTGCGCGGCGACGACGGCCGGATCGCCTCCTGGGTCCGCGCCATCACCGAGCCCGGCCCGCTGGCCGACACCTCCGGCTACGCCCCCGACCTGACCTTCGAGCAGAAGGTCGAGCTGCTCGGCACCCTGGATGTGACCGAGCGCCTCCAGCTCGCCCTCACCCGCCAGCGCGAGCGCCTGGCCGAGCTGCAGGTGCGCAAGCGCATCCGCGAGGACGTCGAGGAAGGCGCCGCCAAGCAGCAGCGCGAGTACGTCCTGCGCAAGCAGATGGAGTCGATCCGCCGCGAGCTGGGCGAGGACGACGGCACCGTCGGCGAGGACTACCGCGCCAAGATCGCCGAGGCCGGCATGCCCGACGCCGTCCGCGAGCAGGCCGAGCGCGAGCTCAACCGCCTGGAGCGCTCCGGCGAGCAGTCCGGCGAGGCCCAGATGATCCGGACCTACCTCGACGTCCTGACCGACGTCCCGTGGAACAAGCGCTCCGAGGACACGCTGGACCCGACGGCCACGCGCGCGCAGCTCGACGCCGACCACGCCGGCCTCGACGACGTCAAGGACCGGATCGTTGAGTACGTCGCAGTGAAGAAGCTCCGCGAGGAGCGCGGCATCTCGGCGGACAAGCGCTCCGGCGCGATCCTGACGCTGATCGGCCCGCCCGGCACCGGCAAGACGTCGATCGGCGAGTCGATCGCCCGCGCGATGGGCCGCGAGTTCGTCCGGATGTCGCTCGGCGGCGTCCGCGACGAGGCCGAGATCCGCGGCCACCGCCGGACCTACATCGGCGCGCTCCCGGGCCGTCTGGTCCGCGCGCTCCGCGATGCCGGCACGATGAACCCCGTGATCCTCCTCGACGAGGTCGACAAGGTCGGCGCCGACTGGCGCGGCGACCCGTCGGCGGCGCTCCTGGAGGTCCTCGACCCCGCCCAGAACTCCACCTTCCGCGACCACTACCTGGACGTGGAGATGGACCTCAGCGAGGTCGTCTTCATCGCCACCGCCAACCAGGCCGAGACGATCCCCGGCCCGCTCCTGGACCGGATGGAGGTCATCCGCTTCGACGGCTACACCGTCGAGGAGAAGGTCTCGATCGCCCGCGACTACCTGTTCGCCCGCCAGCGCGAGCGCAACGGGCTGCGTCCCGAGGAGGTCGTCGCCGACGACGGCATCCTGCGCACGGTGATCGCCGAGTACACGCGTGAGGCCGGCGTCCGCCAGCTGGAGCGCGAGCTCGGCAAGGTGCTCCGGAAGACCGCGACCCGCATCGCCACGGACGAGTCGATCGTCCCGGTGACGATCGACGTCGACGCGGTCCGCGACGCGCTCGGGCGCCAGAAGGTGTTCCACGAGGCCGCGCAGCGCACGGCGGTCCCGGGCGTCGCGACCGGGCTGAGCGTCACCGGCACCGGCGGCGACGTCCTGTTCATCGAGGCCAACGCCACGAAGACGAGCAAGGGCGGCGGCCTGCAGCTCACCGGCCAGCTGGGCGACGTGATGAAGGAGTCGGCGCGCATCGCCCTCACCTTCGTCCGGGCCCACGCCGAGGAGCTCGGGATCGACCCGGCGCTGTTCGAGGAGCGCGAGTTCCACGTGCACGTCCCGGCGGGCGCGATCCCGAAGGACGGCCCGTCCGCGGGCATCACGATGACGACGGCGCTCTCGTCGCTGCTCACCGGCCGCCCGGTCAAGCACACGGTCGGCATGACCGGCGAGGTCACGCTGCAGGGCCGCGTGCTCCCGATCGGCGGGCTCAAGCAGAAGGTCCTGGCCGCCCACGCGGCGGGCCTGACCGACGTGATCCTGCCGGAGCGCAACCGCGGCGACCTGGACGACGTCCCGGCCGACGTGCGCGAGGCGATGACGTTCCACCCGGTCATGACCGTGGCCGAGGTGCTGGCGCTGGCCCTGGAGCCCGCGCCGAAGACGGCGGAGTCGCTGGCCTCGTAGCGCCGGCGGTCGTCTTCCGTGGTCCGGGCGGTGCCGCTGCGTGGCGGCGCCGCCCGGCCCCGCGTAGGCTTGCGCCCCGCACGTGGCCCCACGCGACGACCCATCCGCCGCCGGATCCCTGACGCCCGTCTCGCGCGCGCTGCCGCTGGCGATCGCGCTGCTGCTGGCGGTCGTCGTCGCCGACCTGCTGACCGGCGGCAGCGTGCTGACGATCATCGCGGTGACGCTGCTGGCCGCGGTCGCCTTCGCGCTCGTGCGCGCCGCGACCGTCCTGGCCCGCGAGCGCGACAGCGAGCGCGCCGAGCGCGCCCGCACCGAGCTGCTCGCGCGGTCCGGGGAGCTCTTGGGGTCGTCGCTCGATCCCGAGACCATGTTGTCGCGGATCGCCGAGCTGGCGGTGCCGGACCATGCCGAGCTGGCGATCATCGACCTGCTGGAGCTCGACGGCTCGCTGCGCGGCGCGGTCGTCACCGCCGCCGATCCGGAGCTGGCACGGGCGCTGCAGGAGGTGCGCGAGCGCTTCCCGCTGGACCGCGCGTCGTCGCACCCGACCGCGATGGCGATCCGCACCGGCGAGCCGCAGCTGCGCTCGGAGATGAGCGAGGAGGCACTGCGCGAGTACACGACGTCCGACGAGCACTTCGAGCTGACGCGAAGGTCGGCGTACCGAAGCGCTCTGGTCCTGCCGCTGGTCGCGCGCGGCCGGACGCTGGGCGCGTTGTCGTTCCTGCGGATGACGTCGCTGGAGCCGTTCGGCCCGGGCGACGTGGCGCTGGCGCACGACCTCGCGCGGCGGGCCGCGCTGGGGCTCGACAACGCGCGGCTGCACACCGAGCTGCGGCGCGCCGAGGGGCGGCTGGAGGCGATCGTCGAGAACCTCGGCGAGGCGGTCCTGGCGATCGCGCCGGACGGGAACGTGCGGTTCGCCAACCAGTCCGCCGCCGAGCTGCTGGGGCTGGAGTCGCCCGACGAGCTGATGCGCCACGGCGGCCTGGCGCTGCTGGCGCGGCTGAACGTCACCGACGAGCGCGAGTCCTCGATCGCCCAGGAGGACCTGCTGATCGTGCGGGCGCTGGCCGGCGAGGAGCCGCCGCCGCGGCTGCACCACGTGGTCGACCGCGCGGCTGGGACCGACCGCTGGCTGCTGACGCGCGCGGTGCCGGTGCTGGACGTGGACGGCGCGGTCGACTTCGTCGTCTGGGTCGGCGAGGACATGACGGCGGTCAAGCGCCAGGAGATGCGCGAGCGGCTGTTGTCCAACGCCTCGAAGTTGTTGGGGTCGTCGCTGGACGTCGATGCGACGCTGGACAAGGCGGCGTGGGCGGTCGTCCCGGAGCTGGCGGACTGGGCGCGCGTGGACCTCGTCGACGAGCGCGGCGGGTTCGAGCAGGTCGCGGCCGCGCACCGGGACTTCGAGAAGGTCGAGCTCTTGAACGAGTGGCGGCGTGACTTCCCGGCCAACCCCGAGGATGACCGCGGGCCGTGGGAGGTCCTGCGGACCGGGCGGTCGATCGTGTGGTCGTCGGTGAACGCTGACGATGTCCGAGCCTATGCGCAGTCCGAGCGGCACGCCGAGTTGATGGAGTTGATCGGGACGCGGTCGGTGCTGATCGTCCCGATGGTCTCGGGCGAGCGCGTGATCGGGACGATCGAGCTGGCGACGACGGCCGAGTCCGGCCGGACGCTCGGCGCCGCCGACCTCGAGGTCGCCGAGGAGCTGGCGCGGCGCGCGGCGATCGCGGTCGACCACGCGCGTGTGCACGCGGCGCGCACGCACATCGCCACCACGTTGCAGCGGTCGCTGCTGCCGCCGCGGCTGCCGGTGATCCCGGGGCTGGCGATCGCGGCGCGGTTCCGGGCGGCGGGGACGGCGACCGAGGTCGGCGGCGACTTCTATGACCTGTTCGAGGCGCGCGCGGGCAGGTGGATGGTGATGATGGGCGACGTGACCGGGAAGGGTCCGGGGGCTGCCGCGATCACGTCGCTGGCGCGGTACACGATGCGCACGGTCGCCCAGTACGAGGACGACCCGCGTGAGATGTTGGGGCGGTTGAACGCGACGCTCGGCGCGGATGTGGAGCGGCGGCAGATCTGCACGGCGGTGTGCGTGGGCGTTGTTGGGGTTGATGATGAGACCGGCGCCGTGTCGCTGCAGGTCGTGTGCGCGGGGCACCCGTCGCCGTTGTTGGTGGGGTCGGACGGGGTCGTGCGGGCGGTCGGGCGCCCGGGGACGTTGTTGGGGGCCTTCCCGGAGGGGCGCTGGACGGTGAGCGAGGTGTCTTTGACGCCCGGCTCCTCGCTGGTGCTCTACACCGACGGCGTGACCGACACCCGCGGGCCGGAGGGCCGGTTCGGGGCGGAGCGGCTGGAGTCGCTGTTGACGTCCCTTGGCCCGCTCGAACCCGATGAGATCGCCGGCGGCATCGACCGCGCGCTCCAGGAGTTCGGCGAGCAGCGCGACGACGTCGCGGTACTGGTCCTGACGGCCAGCGGCGAGGCCGGTACGGCCACCGCGACGCTGGTCGGCGAGACCGCCGCGTAGGACCGCACAGCGGAGTCGTCCGGCCCATGCTCCATGCTCGCGCCCGAGCGTCATGGACCGGTCCCTGCCGATCTACGCCAGCACAGCCTCCCGCCGCGGCCGCGGCCGCGGTTGGTCCCGCCGTCGCCGCGGCTGGCTGCGCATCCTGCGCCCAGGCCTGCTGGCGACGCTGATCGCCCTCATCGCCCTCGGCGCCACCGCCGCCGAGCGCGCGCTGGGCTAGCGGCGCCGGCGGCCCGTAGCGCTGACTACTGCTCGGCGTAATACGGGACGGCGCACGGCAGGCGAGGCCACATCCTCAGGCCGTTCGTCTTCCAGTTCCAGAAGCCGAACCGGCCGTCGCTCAGCCGCAGCACGAGAACGTCCGACCCGGACCGCGCCCAGCCGTTGACGACGATGCCCCTGCGCCTGGCGAGGACCCGGCCCTTGGCGTCACGGACCTCCGCCCAGCCGGGGCCGCTCATCGCGAGACGACCGCCATCTCCATACCGGATCACGTAGGCCCGCTGGCGGAGACGCTGGTCCTTCACGCCGGCCGTCACGATTCGGCTCCCTGCCCCTGCGACCTGGGTCAGCAGGTGCAGGCGATCATGGACGTCGAAGTCCAGGTCGGCGATCGCGTGGACGGGACGGGACTTCCGCGCCGGCCCGCCGCCATCCGCCCGGACCGTGACGGCCTGGTCCTGGAGCGCACCATCTTTGCCGCTCACGACGGTGACGTACGCGAGCCACCTGCCGTCGCGCGAGAGGCGGACGCCGCCAGTCATGTCTCGATCGCTCGGCAGCGTCCTCCGCGCGACGGCACCGTCAGCCGCCACGCTCACTCGAGTCAACCTGTTGATGCCGAGCCGACCCGCGGTGACCACCACCGCCGTGTCCTCGCGGGCAGAGATCGACGCCAGCCGCTGGCGTGAGATCAGGTGTCGAATCACGACGCCGTCACGAGTTGCGTAGAGATCAGACGCGCCATCCGTCGCAGAGACACCGCACATCACGAACGTCACCGGTTCGGCGGCGTGCGCCGCCATGTCAGCCTTCGCAGTGGTCGGGCTGGCCGCCCGGTGGCTGTCCTCGCCGCAACCAGCGACGAGGACAGCGATCACCGCGACGCCTAGGAGGTGCTTCGACATCAGTGCTTCCAGTGAGCCATCTCGTCGTCGACGATCGCCCAGTTGGCCTCGCTCTGCTGCACGTCCCAGATCGCGAGCGACGACTGGCCCTGCCAGTCCTTGCTGACGAAGGTGCCAGCCTCCCAGATTCCACTGACCTGGTTGCTCGCATACGGCACCAGCCATGCCGGCGTGTAGTACTCGCCCTCCGTCCCCTTCTGCCTGCCGGAGGTGATGAGAGGGACGGGCATGGACACCGAGAAGGGGCCAGCGGCCACACCGACATTCAACGCGATGTTCCCGCCGCCTGACGTCGAGCTACTCCACGTCGCCGTCCGGATCGCACGGTTCGGACGCCCGAAGATCATCTTCTGCACGTAGAGGCTCAGCCCGATGTGGTCGACGTCCACAGCGCGAGCGCCACCCGTGGCGCAACCGAAGAAGTACTTGTGGTTGACCATCTGACCATTGGGCGCCTTCGCCTGATACACCCGGTTCATCTTCGCGTGCATGAACGTGGTGGCCAACGTGTACTTCCCGGGCTTCGAGTCATCCAGCTGTGTCGGCTCGTCCAGGGTCAACCCCCTGGCACGGGCATTGGAGAACGAGCACGGATCGCCACCAAGAGAGACCCTGCCCGCGCGCGTGTCGGCAACGGGGTCACCGTCGGTGGTGGTGGTCAGCTCGGTGGTGGTGGAGGAGCCGTCGACGAGGCTCTTCACCCGCGTCTCCACGTCATTCGAGCCTGTCAGCAGCGCTCGTGTGTCTCCATCCGGCGTGTCGTCTCCGTCTTGAGCGAACTGCGAGCTCGACCACCCCTCCGCCCAGATGTCGCCGTCGTCGACGACCGGCATCGTGAGCGCCGGCCCGAGGGTCCATCGGGAGATGACCGCGTGCGTCACCCGCTTCGCGCTTGCCAGCGTACGCCCGTTCGCCTCAGCGATCGCGCTGGAGGCCACAGGCCGGATGATCCCCCCGGCGTACTGGTAGACGGCGCCGTCGGAGATGTCCCGGACGAGCTCGCCGTTGCTGACGCGAGCAGCCAAGGCTGCGTCGAGGCGCTTGACGTTGTCCTTCGTGAGGCCGTCGAGGACGGTCTGGGCTCCGGCGTCGGAGCTCGCTCCGTCGAACGATCCAAGCACGCAGGCGATCTGCGTGTCCGTCGTCGCCGAGTGGGTCGTCGAGTCGCCGCAGGCCCAGGACGTCGGGAAGGCCGCCCTCCACACGTCGTCGCGCTCGGTGCCGGGCGTGATGCCGTCGAGCATCGAGTCGGCGACGATGGCGGACGCCCCGCGGATCGCCGAGGCGGCGGCGTCGATCTCGGACTGCGTGTTGATGCCGTCGCCGTTGCCGAACTGGGTGCTGGTGCCGTAGAACGCCAGGCCCGGCAGGTGGGTGATGCCGACCCAGCCGGTCCAGCTGCTGCCGTCGGGCCTCTCGTTGTAGACGATCTGGCCCGGACGGCCGCCGGCGAGCGCGCCGCCGTCGCGGCCGAAGAGCTCCCAGCGCCCGTTGCCGGCCGCGTCGGGCCAGTAGTTGACGGTCGGCGCGCTGCTGAGGTTGCCGCCGAGCGTGTAGTCCCAGCCCTCCCAGCTGCCGGCCGGCGTGTAGCTCTCGCCGATCGCCGATGCGCCGTTGCTGCCGAGCTGCGCGACGATGATGCGGTTGTCGCCGACCGCCGCGTCGATCGGGGACCTCGCGCCCTGGGTCAGCGACTGCCACGGGCTCCAGGCCAAGTTGGTGTTGATGGTCCACATGGCGTCGCCGTTCGCGTCCTTCGCGAACACGTCGGCCTCGGGGAGGTTCGACCCGTCACGCGTCCAGTCGACGACCGACGGTGTGACGCTCAGCCTCGTGTTGCCGTCGTCGTTGCGGACGTTCTCGATCCAGGCGTTGCCACCCGCGGTCCAGTGCAGCCAGTCGAGCTTGTTGTCCGCCTTGGTGCGCGTGACGACGTCGATCCAGTCGCCGCCGTTGGACCACGCCGCCTGGACGCCCGGCGCGAACGGGCCGTCGGCGATCTTGGTCCAGTCCGTCCACCCCTCGGCGTGCCCCGAGAACCCGGGCGGGTAGAGCATCTTCATGTACAACTTGTCATCGCGACCGGTCACGAAGACCTGCAAGCGGCCGTCCGGCGTCCGGATCGCGTCCGGCGCCGCCGAGACGCCGGCGGCGACCGGGGCCTCGAGGTCGACCCAGTCGTGCCAGCCGGTGCCGGACACCCAGGAGCGCACGTAGACCGAGCCGGCCCGCTCGACCCACAGGTCGAGGTGGTCGGCGTCGCTGTGCGTGACCGAGACGGTGGCGTTGGTGTCGGCCTCCCTGACGGCCGCGAGCACGCGGTCGCGCTCACCATTCTCAGGGTTGATGCCGTCGATCGCCGTCTGCGCGTCCTGCGGCGAGCCGCCACGGATCGCGGCGACGACGTTGGCGATCTCGTCCGGCGTGTCGATGACCCCGCACAGGCCATGGTCGCCGGGCTGGCTGTCATCGCCGCCGAAGTGGTGGCTGGTGCCGTAGAACGGAGCCCCAGGTGTCGGGCTGATGCCGTGCCACTCGCCCCAGCCATCCGTGCCGTACCTGTCGCGGACGACGATCTGGGCGGGCCGCAGGTAGACGTCGGCGTGGCAGCCGGTGGGCGTGCCCGTGCCGGGGTCGGTGCCGAGCGGGACACCGCCGTCACGGGCGACGAGCTGCCAGTGCGCTTGGCCGGCCGCCGTGAGCGAGTAGTGGACCGATGGCGCTGTGCCCATCATGCCGCCGAGGCTCTGCCACGCCCCGAAGGTGCCGTCGGTGCTCCAGTTGACGACCGCGGTGACGCGGTCCTGGTCGCGGGCCGCGATCAGCGCCTTGCCGGCGTCGTTGGTGGCGGTCGCCAGCTGCCCCGTCAGGCCGGGCGGCTGGAGCATCACCGACGCCGGGCTCCAGACGAGGTTGGAGTTCGTGGCCGTCCACACCTGACCGCTCGTGTTGACGCCGAAGACGTCGGCGCGCTGAGCGCCCGCCGCGGTGTGCCAGTCCAGGAACGCCGGCGGGTAGGCGAGCCTGCCGAGTGTGTTGGTCGTCGTACCGCCGAGGCCCGTCCGGCTGCCCTGGTTGTAGACGCGCCAGACGAGGTTGCCGCTCATGTCGGCCCCGACGACGTTGATCCAGTCGCCGCCCGACGAGTAGGACGCGGTGAAGCCGGTCGAGAACTGGCCGTACTGCTGATCCACCCAGCCGCTCCAGCCGCTGCCGGGCGTGTACGTCTTCAGCCACATGGCGTGGTCGCCGCCGAGCGCGAAGATGAAGTACTTGCCCCTCTGCGTCGCGGGCGAGTTGTCCGGGATGTGCAGGACGAACGGCGCCGAGGCAAGGCCCACTCCATCGGGCGCGCCGAGGTCGGCCCAGTCCGACCACCTGTCCGTGAGCGTGCGCTCGTAGACGTGCCCGTCGGAGCCCGCCGTCCAGTAGTCGGTGCGACCCGCGCCCTCGGTCGTGACCGAGACCTCGCCACCCACGTCGGCCTGCGCCGTGATGGCGCCGAGCGAGAAGGCGGCGGCCAGCGTGGCCGCCAGCGCGAGCAAGAACGTCGGAAGGCGTCGCAGCTGCGACGTCCCGGAAGGAAGCATCCTGTTTCCCCTGAGTTGTTTGGACCGTTGCCTCGGCCTAATCCGTGGCGCGCAGCAACATACTCAAATGGCTCGAACCAGTTGAGTCAGATTCCAGACATCCTCGGACGTTCGTCCGCGCTGGGACCGGACTAGGCGACGGACGCGGCGAGCGGGCGCTCGGGGTCTGCGGGTACTGGTGCGGGGGCGGTGCGGCCGGCGGCCAGCCAGGACCAGACGAGGGCGTTCCAGGTCAGGGTCACGGAGGCGACGTGGAGCCAGACGGTCCAGGCCGGGTAGTTGAGGATGTGGTACTGGAGGGTCCCGATCGCGCCAGTCACCGCGACCGCCACGCACACCGCGGTCAGGGGCCAGAAGACGTCCCTCGCTCCGCGCATGCGCGCGAAGAACCAGAGCGCGACCGCGCAGACGCCGAACACGGCCGCCACGCGGGCGTGGACCATGATCACCGTCCTGAACGTGTCGGTCCCGAAGATGCTCAAGCGCGAGACGGTGTCGTCGGTCCCCTCGCCCCCGGCGTACGGCCCGGACGCGGTCACCGCGGTGCCAACGACGACAACAACGCCGCCGAGCACGGTCAGCGCGCGGGTCAACCACACCAACAACGCGTCGTGGGACGGGCTCTCCGCAAGCGCGCGCCGCTCGCGCACCACGCGCCACACGAGCGTCACAGCGAAGACGATCGTCGCCATCGACAGCAGGAAGTGCGACATGACCGTCACGGGGTTCAGCCCGGTCAGCACGGTGATCCCGCCGAGGATCGCCTGGACCAGGACGCCGACCGCCAGCAGCGCGCCGAGCACCGTGAAGTCGCGCCGGTAGGGCCGGCGCAGCAGCGCGAAGACGAGGCAGAGCACCGCGGCGATCGAGACCGGCGTCGTGATCATCCGGTTCGAGAACTCGATGTAGGCGTGGCCGTTGGACGGCGTGACCGACGTCCCGTTGCAGCGCGGCCACTCCGGGCAGCCGAGCCCGGACCCCGTGAGCCGCACCGCGGCCCCCGAGATGACGATGAGCGTGAAGAGGATCAGCGCCGCCCACGCGGCGTACGCGTGCACTCGCGGGCTGACCGGCCACCGCTCACGCAGGCGATCGAGACGGGACATGCGCCCCACAGGATGCCAACTCCGGCGCGTCGTGTGAGTGACCGCCGCCTCAGAGGGCGCGCAGGTGCGCCGCGAGCGAGGCTGCGGTGTCCGCCCAACCGCCCGGGACGAGGGCGAAGCCGGCCCGCGCGCGCTCGGCGCGCAGCGCGTAGTCGGGGTCGCGGAGGAAGTCCTCGACGGCCGCGGCGGCCTCGAGCGGGCCGCGCGCGTAGGACGCGGCGTCGCCCAGCGCGGAGCAGGTCGGCGCGTCGTCGGGCGCCACGACCGCCTGGCCGCACGCGAGCATCGCGACCGCCGCCGGGCGCCAGCCGCGGACCGACGGCGCGATCGCCACCGTCGCCGACGCGAACGCGTGCGCCAGCGCCTCCGGGCCGGGCTCGACGCCCAGGAACCTGAACGGCAGCGCGAGGTCCTCCCGGACGCCGGTGACCGCGAACGTCAGGTCGTCGCGCCGCTCGGCCAGGATCGCCGCCGCGAGCAGCCCGAACGGCTCCTCCCCGTGCACCAGCACGAGGTCCTCGCGCCGGTGGACGGGCTTCGGGACATAGGCCGCGTCGGCCCCCGCCGGCAGCTCGCCGCCGAGCCACGCCGGACCGAGCACCGGCAGCGCGCCGTCCGCCCAGCCGAGGTCGGCCAGCGGCGGAGCGTCGGCCGTCGGCAGCACCGCCCGCGCGCGCACGCCCTCCGCCATCAGGACTGCCGGAGCCGCGGCCCAGCCGGCCGCGAGGACGACGTCGGCGTCGGCGAGCGACCCCGCCGGAGGATCGACCTCGGCGGCGAGCGCGTGCTCGGCTTCGTCGGCGGTGAGGGTGGTGAGCGCGAAGCCCTCGCCTTCGAGCGCCGCGAGGAGCTCGGGCGGCACGCCCGCGGCGCGCGGCGTCGCGGCACCCGGGGGCAGGACGAGCGTCACCGCGGAGCCGAGGCGTTGGCGGTCTGACAGCGGCGTCGGGCCCGACTGGAGCAGATCGGCCAGCGGCCACGGCACCGCCGCGAGCACCGGCTCGGCCGCGGGCGGCGGTGGCGGTGGCTCGTCGTCGCGGCGTCTCAGGCGGGGCATGGGATCAGGGGGTCGCCGACGTGGATCTCGCCGGGTTCGAGGATGTCGGCGCGCAACCCGCCGCGGTGGACCATGGGCCGCAGCAGCGCGCCGCCGTTGAGGCGATCCAGATGCGCGCAGGGCTCGCACAGCCGGCGGCCGCGGCACCTGACGGCCCCGACCGTGAAGTCGACGCCGACGAGCGCGTTGAGGTCGGTCCCGCGCACGACGAGGTTGCGGCGGTGGTCGACCGGGGCGCCGCGCGCAGCGGCGAGCGACTCCAGCACCTCCGCCTCGACCAGCGTCAGCGCGGAGCCCGGGCGGCCCGAGGCGAACGTCCCGTCGCCCACGAAGTACCGGTCGCCGCGCAGGCCGAGCCCGGGTTCGGCGTAGGCGGAGGAGATCGACGACACCGGCGCGGTCTTCGCAGGCGCGATCACGATGTCCTCCACGACCCCGGAAGCGATCTCCGCCACCGCCACCGGCGGCCACGCCGCCAGCTCCAGCGGCGCCACGACCCACCCGGACAGCAGCTCGTCGCGCGTCCCCGCGGGATCCCAGATCACCCCGCTGGGGACCCCGAACATCACGACCGCGCGCGGCTCCCCGTCCTCGAGCGACGGCCGCAACGCCACCCACGACCCGGCCCAGGCGAACGAGCCGACATCGTCCACCGGCACCAGCCCCAGCCCCCGCTCGCCCAGCCACGCCAGCCGCTCCGCCTCGTCCAGCGGCACGTCGAACGCCGGCGCCGCGACGACCTGCGCGATGCACGCGGCGAGCGTCGAGCGCAGGGTGTGGCGGGACGACACGACAGGCACCTTACGACCCCGACGGCCTATGCTGCCTGCGGTGGAAACCCCGAGCCACATGGACGCTGCACGGCCGTCCCTGCTCAACACCTGGCTGCTCGGTCACGGCATGGCCCCGGAGCGCGTCCGCTTCGTCCTCGTCGGTGCGCTCAACACGGTCGTTGGCCTCGGCTTCTTCGCGCTGTTCAACGCGCTGATCGGCGACTCCGGCCACTACGCCTACCTGGCGACGGTCGTCATCGCTCAGGCCCTCGGCGTGCAGTTCGCCTTCTGCACGCAGCGCCTGATCGTCTTCCGCGCGCGCGGCGGGCGGATCGTGCACGAGCTGTTGCGCTTCTACCTCGTCTACTCTGTGGGCCTCATCGCGAACCTCGCGGTCCTGCCGGTGCTCGTGGAAGTCGCGGGCCTCCCGGTGTTCCCGGCACAGGTGGTGTTCACGGTCGGCCTCGCGGTCGTCACCTACCTCGCCGGACGGAGGTTCGTGTTCCGCCTTCACCGCCCATGAGCCTTCGCCTGTGGATCGTCACGCCCGTCTACCTGGACGTGCCCAGCTTCCTGATGCTCCGCGAGCATGTCCTGCGCGCGATCCAGGAAGAGCCGGCGCTGCCGCCGCTGACCGTGCAGTTCGTCGTCGCCGACGACACCGGCGGCCTGGATCCCGAGATGGAGCAGGTCGACCAGCTCGACGACGTCCGGATCATCGAGCCGCCGTTCAACCTCGGACACCAGCGCGCGATCGTCTACGCGCTGCGCACGGTCGCGGGCGACATGGACGACGAGGACCTCGTCGTGACGATGGACGCCGACGGCGAGGACGCGCCCTCCGACGTGCCACGCCTGCTGATCGAGCTCATCGCCGCGCAGTCGGACCGCACGCTCGTGCTCGCGCTGCGCTCGCAGCGGTCGGAGTCCCACACCTTCCGCCTCTTCTACAGGCTCTTCCGCGCGGGCTTCAAGATCGCGACCGGCACGGTCGTCCGCTCCGGCAACTTCGCCGCCTACCACGGCTGGTTCGCACGCCGCGTGCTCGCCCACCCGAACTTCGACCTCTGCTACTCGTCGACGCTGACCAGCCTCCAGCTCGACACCCGCGCGGTCGAGTGCGATCGCTCCACGCGCTACGCAGGGCAGTCGCGGATGAGCTTCTCCAAGCTCGTGCGCCACGGCGTGAGCATGTTGATGCCCTACTTGGACCGGATCGCGATCCGCGCGATGATCGCGTTCTCGGTCGTCATCGGCGTGTGCACTGTCCTCGGCATCGCGGTCGTCGCCAACAAGCTGTTCACGTCGTACGCGACGCCGGGCTGGGCCACGACGGCCCTGCTCGGCCTCGGCATCTCGTCGCTGCTGGCGCTGGGCAACTTCGTCGTCCTGTTCGCTGTCTACTCGCAGTCGCGCGGCCTGTCGCTCTCCGACCTCGAGCACCAGGACCATGGCTCGACGCGCCACCCGTCCTCTGCCCCCGACCGAACTCCACTATGAGCACCGCATCCACCGCCGAGCCGCAGCCGCGCCGCCGGACCCTGGCCCCCGTCGCCGACGCCGAGAACGCCGCCACCCTGACCCGGGCGATGACCTACGCCGTGCTGATCGGCCTCTTCGTCGCCGGCGCCTGGATGTACCGCGAGGCCTACTACCAGGGCCTGCCCTTCCCGAAGAACACGTTCCTGTTCGTCCCTGGCTCGCACTTCGGCGACCTCTACGACTTCTTCAAGCCGCTCCAGGCCCACGACCCGCTGAACTACCCGTACGCGGTCTACCCGCCGTTCAGCTACATCGTGATGGAGCCGTTCGTGTGGGCCGGCTACCAGGGCTCGATCGTGCTGTGGGTCGGCCTGGCCGCCGTCGCCATCGGCGGGTTCCTGGCGCGCCAGCTGAGCTTCCTCCCGCCGATCGACCGGATCGCGGCGGTGTTCGCGCTGACGTTCGCGACCTACCCGTTCCTGATCTCGCTGGACCGCGGCAACATCGAGCTCGTGATCACGGTGCTGCTGGTCGCGCTCGCATGGGCCTGGCAGACCGACCGCTGGGTCGTCGCGGCGCTCGCCATCGGCGCGATGACCGCGATGAAGGGCTACCCGATCATCTTCGCGGCGCCGCTGCTGGTCGGCCGCCAGTGGCGGGCGCTGGCGTTGTGCATCGTCTCCGCCGGCCTGCTCACGGTGCTGGGCAGCATCTACTACAACTTCGACGTCGTCCACACGTGGAACCTGCTGCACGCGCGGCTGACGTTCTACAACGACACCTACGTGATCGGCGACGCGGGCCTGGCCTACGGGTGCAGCCTCTTCGGCCCGTTGAAGCTCCTGCTCGTCGACGTGCTCGGCGGCGACGCGGCGACCGTGAGGTCGGCGATCCCGTACTACGAGGCCGCGACGGTCGTCATCCTCGCCGGCTCGGTCTGGGTGCTGTGGCGGCGCAGGCTCGCGCTCTGGCAGCAGATGACGTTGCTGGTGTGCCTGCTGAACCTGCTGCCGACCGTCTCCGGCGGCTACAAGCTGCTGCACCTGGTCATCCCGATCGGCCTGTTCCTGCGCGACGGCTCGCGCGACCCGTTCCGCTGGGTCTACATGTTGCTGTTCGCGCTGCTGATGATCCCCAAGGCCTACTTCTTCTTTCGGCTCGGCGGCTCGGTCAGCGACATCGTCGTCCTCGACCCGCTGCTGATGACGCTGCTCGTCGTCCTGGTCGTCGTCAGCGCGTTCCGGACCCGCGAGGAGACGGCCGAGCCTGCGCCCGCTGCCGCTGCGGCGACGGAGCCGGGTTACTCTCCCGCCTGATGCAGCGCCTCGACACCAAGCTCAGCGGCCTCGTGCACCTGGCCCCGATCGTCCACGGCGACGCGCGCGGGTTCTTCGTGGAGAGCTACCGGGAGGACGTGTGGGCCGCCAACGGCGTCACGACCACGTTCGTCCAGGACAACCACAGCCGCTCCGGCCAGGGCGTCGTGCGCGGCATGCACTTCAGCCTCGGCGCCGGCCAGGCCAAGCTCGTCCGCTGCGGGCGCGGCACGATCTGGGACGTCGTCGTCGACCTGCGCAGGGGCTCGCCGACCTACGGCGAGCACGAGGCGTTCACGCTCGACGACGTCGAAGGCCACCAGCTGTTCGTCCCCGTCGGCTTCGCGCACGGCTTCTGCGTGCTCAGCGAGGTCGCCGACGTGATGTACAAGGTCTCCAACTACTACGACCCCGCCGTCGAGCGCGGGTTCCGGTGGGACGACCCCGCCGTCGCCATCCCCTGGCCGCCCGAGGTCGAGCACCTCGTCTCCGAGCGCGACGCGACCGCGCCGCTGCTCGCCGAGGTCGAAGGCGACCTGGCCTTCGACGACGACAGCAACTCCTAGCCCCACCCGATGCGGGCGGTCAAGCCCTGGGTGGTGCGTGAGGGACCGGCGCTGCTCGCGGCGTGCGCCGCCTCGCTGGTCATCGCCGCGATCGGCCTGCAGCTCTGGGACGCGCCGTCGCTGAGCGTCCCGTGGGCCTACGACCAGGACGCGCTGTCGCTCCTGATGGGGTTCAAGGGGATCGCCGACCACGGCTGGATCTGGACCAACGGCTCGCTCGGCGCGCCCGCCGGCCAGCAGCTCTACGACTTCGGCAGCCTCGGCCCGGACAACCTGCACTGGGCGATCGCGTGGATCGTCTCGCGCTTCACCGACCAGCCGGGCGCGATCTACAACGTGTTCCTGCTGATCACGTTCCCGCTGACGGCGGCCGCCGGGTACCTGTCGCTGCGGTGGCTGGACGTGCAGCGCGGCGCGGCCTGCGCGGTCGCGATCGCCTATGCGGTCATCCCGTTCCACTTCTTCCGCGGGCTCAACGGCCACCTGCTGCTGGCGGACTACGCGGTCATCCCGCTCGGCGTCTTCCTCGCGGTCTGCGTGATCCTGCGCCGCCCGCTGTTCGAGCGCGGCTGGCGCTCGGCGACGACGATGCGGACGCTCGTCATCTGCGTGCTGATCGCGTCCAGCGGGATCTACTACGCGGCGTTCGTCGTCGTGCTGCTGGCGATCGCGGTCCTGGCCACGCGGCTGGAGCGCGACGACAGGAACGCCACGCTGCTCAACGGGATGGGCGCGCTGGCGGCGATCGTCTTCGTCCTGATCCTGAACCTGCTGCCGACGGTCCTCTACCACCGCGCGCACGGCGCCAACGACCTGACCGGCCAGCGCGACGCCGACGAGTCGCTGAAGTTCGGCCTGTCGCTGATCGAGCAGGTGCTGCCCGCGCCCGAGCACCGCTTCGCGCCGTTCCGGCGGCTGGCCGACGAGTACTGGGGCGTCCGCCCGCTCGACAGCGAGGGCGACCCGTGGGGCGGCACGCTGTCGGTGCTCGGCCTGCTCGTGCTCGCCGCGTCGCTGTGCGTCGCGCTGGTCGGCGGCGTCGCCGGGCGCTTCCTGACCGACCGCCGCCTGCGCGCGACCGCGCTGGTCGGGCTGACCGCGACGCTGCTGGGCGCGACCGGCGCGGGCGGCGCGTTCGTGTCGTTCGTGCTGAACCCGTCGCTGCGCGCGTGGAACCGGATCTCGGTCGTGATCGTCTTCTGCGCGCTGGTCGCGGTGGCGATCGCCCTGGAGGCGATCGGCCGCCGGCTGCGCCACCGCGCGGGCGCCTACGCGGCGGTGCTGGTCGCGGTCGTCGTCTTCGCCGCGTGGGACCAGACCGGCAGCGCGTCGCGCCCGGACTACGCGAAGCTCGAGCGGGCCTGGAACGGCGACGCGACGTTCGTCAAGAACATCAACAAGACGATCGGCGACCGCGGCATGGTCTACCAGCTGCCCTACATGGAGTTCCCGGAGACCGCGCCGGTCAACGGCATGGGCGACTACCAGCCGTTCCGCGGGCCGCTGCACGCGCCCGCGTCGATGCGCTGGTCCTACGGCGCGATGAAGGGCCGGCCCGCCGACTTCCAGGTCGCGGCCGACCTGCTGCCGCTGGCGACCCAGCTGCGCGCCGCGGCGCTGGCCGGCTTCGACGGCGTCTGGCTGGACCGCGTCGGCTACACCGGCACCGGCGCCCGTGAGGTCCGCGAGCTGGCGCAGATCACCGGCGCGCCGCTGCAGCGCAGCGCCACCGGGACGCTCGTCTTCGCCGACCTGCGGCCGCTGCGCAGGCGCCTGATGGCGACGCGCACGCCGGCCGAACAGGCCGCGGTGACGGCCGCGCTGCTGCAGCCGCTGGGCGTCGACTACGGCGCTCAGATCACCGGCCCCGCGCACGACGCGCACGGCCGCGTCACGCGCAGGCTGCAGGGGTCCGGGACGATCACGCTGACCAACCCGCAGCAGCAGGCGCGGACCGTGCGCCTCACGGTCACGCCGGACGCCGACGTCGCGCTGACGCTCGACGGCCAGGCGCTCGGGACGCTGACCGCCGGCGACCCGGGCGACATCGCGTTCACCGTCCAGCCGGGCGAGCACATGCTGGGCCTGACGACCAGGGGCGTCAGGCCCGTCACGCTGCTGGACCCGGTGGTCGAGGACAGCGCGCTCGCCGCGCTGGACGACGCCGCCGGCTAGGCGCCCGCGGTGACCGCGGGCTCGGCGGCCGGGACGCGCGCCGGCGTGACGACCTGCAGCCCGAGCGCCAGCGACGTCGAGCCGACCGCCTCGACGGTCATCTGCGGCAGCACGAGCTCGTCGAGGACGCGGCGCTCGTCGGCGTCCATCGCCTCGTCGAAGTACATGAGGTCGCCCGGCTGCAGCGCCGGGCCGAGCACGTTCCAGGCGAACGCCGTCGGCTCGTAGATGTCGAGGTCGAACAGGATCAGCCGCTGGTGGTCGGCGTGGCCGGTGACGTCGGCGGGCCGCAGCGTGTCCTCGACGTCGCCGACGTGCCACTGCACGCGCGGGTCGTCGATCGCCGGCGCGACGCCGCCGTTGTCGAACGCGCCGGCCTCGTGGCCGTCCCACGCGCGCGGCAGGCCGGTGAAGCGGTCGTAGCCGTGCCAGACGACGTCCCTGCGCGCGCCGAGCAGCTGCAGCCACTGCGCGGTGGCGTAGCCGTGGGCGACGCCGAACTCCAGGACGAGCAGCGGGCGCTTCGGATCGAGCCGCTCGGCCATCGCGGCCCAGAGCTTCTCGCGGCGGCTGAAGAGCTTCGGCACGCGGTTCCAGGTCCGCTGCTGCCAGACGACGTAGTCGGCGACGCGGCCCACGTTGACCGCCTTGGTGGTCAGCAGCGCCGACGCGCGGAACGCGCGCGCCGCGACGGCCTGCAGCGCCAGCGTGCTCGCGGGCGGGGCGGTGTCGGGGAACGGGTCGTTGGTCGGCTTGGCCATCCCGACAGGCTATCCCGCTTGCGCGTCGTCCAGCAGCGCGGCGACGAGCCCCGGAAGCTCGGCCGGCGCGGCCGCCAGCGCGCTCGCGCCCGCCGCCTCCAGCTCCTCGCGCGAGCCGAAGCCCCAGAGCACGCCGATCGTCGCAGCCCCGTTGGCGAGGCCGCCCTCGACGTCGAAGCGCCGGTCGCCGACCATCACGCCGCGCTCGGTGCCCAGCGCCGCCAGCGCCTCGGCGACCAGCTCGGCCTTGGACGGCTCGTGCGAGGACAGCGGCGCGGCGGCGACGTGCCCGAACGCCGGGCCGAGCCCGAGCTCGTCGAGCAGCTGCCGCGCGAACGGCAGCGGCTTGGACGTCGCGACGGCCAGCGGGTGGCCGGCCGCGCGCAGGTCGGCGAGCGCCTCCGGGATCCCGGCGAAGACCTCGGTGCCGGCGACCAGCGTCTGCGCGTAGTGGGCGCGGTAGCCGGCGACCAGCGCGTCGTTCTCCGCCGTCCCGGCGACGGCGCCGGTCAGCTCCTGCATCGTGTGCGACATCGGCGGCCCGATGAAGCGCTCCAGGTCGGCGGGGTCGCGGTCGGGCAGGCCCGCCGCCGCCAGCGCGTGGCGCAGCGACGTCGTGATCCCGCGGCGCGAGTCGACGAGGCAGCCGTCGAGGTCGAAGAGGACCGCGGCGCTCATGCGCCCGCGAAGCCGCGGATCTGCCCGAGCGTCGTCGCGCGGACGTCCTCGCCCGCGCGGTAGGACGCGTACCAGTCGACGATCGCGTCGAGCGTCTGATCCAGCGCCCACGTCGGGCGCCAGCCCAGGCGCGCCGCGGCGCGCGCGGAGTCGAGCTTCAGCCACGTCGCCTCGTGCGGGTGCGGGCCGGGGTCGACCTGGAAGTCCAGCGCGTCCGGCCAGCGCTCGCCGATGCGGTCGACGATCCACTGCACGGGCCGCGCGTCGGTCTCGGCGGGGCCGAAGTTGAAGGCGGTCGCGTGGGCGGCGTCGGCCCACAGCGCCTCGACGAGGCGCAGGTAGCCGCTCAGCGGGTTGAGCACGTGCTGCCAGGGGCGGATCGCGTCGGGCCGGCGGATCGCGATCGCCTCGCCCACCAGCGCGCCGCGCATGATGTCGGCCATCAGCCGGTCCTCGCCCCAGTCGCCGCCGCCGATGACGTTGCCGGCGCGGGCGGAGGCGAGGCGGACGCCGTCCGGATCGCTGAAGAACGACGAGCGGTACGCGCTCGTCACCAGCTCGGACGCGCCCTTGGAGTTGGAGTAGGGGTCGAAGCCGCCCATCGGCTCGTCCTCGCGGTAGCCCCACTCCCACTCGCGGTTCTCATAGCACTTGTCGGACGTGACGTTGACGACGACGCGCGGCGCCTCCGGCGCCAGCCGCACCGCCTCGAGCACGTGCGCGGTGCCCATGACGTTGGTCGCGTAGGTCTCCAGCGGATCGCGGAACGAGCGCCGGACGAACGCCTGGGCCGCCATGTGGAGGACGACCTCCGGCCGGCGCGCCGCCACCGCGCGCTGCACGGCCTCGGCGTCGCGGACGTCCACGTGGTCCTGCGGGACGTCGGCGCTCAGTCCGGCCAGCTCGTACAAAGACGGGTCGGTCGGCACGCCCGACGCCAGCCCGCTGACCTCGGCGCCCATGTCGAGCAGCCACAGCGTCAGCCAGGCGCCCTTGAACCCCGTGTTGCCCGTGACCAGGACGCGGCGGCCGCGCCAGAAGGACGGGTCTACTGCTCCCATGTCACCCACGGCGGCCTGCCGGAGTCCCACGCGGCCTGGAGGTCGTGCTTCTCCTTCAGCGTGTCCATGACCTGCCAGTAGCCCTCGTGCAGGTACGGCGCCAGCTGGCCCTCGTGCGCCAGCTGCCGCAACGGCTCGGCCTCGAAGGTGGTGTCGTCGCCCTCGATGTAGGACTCGACCTTGGGGTCGAGGATGAAGAACCCGCCGTTGGTCCACGTGCCGTCACCCTTGGGCTTCTCGCGGAAGTGCTCGACGCGGTGGCCGTGGACGTCGAGCGCGCCCCAGCGGCCGGGCGGCTGCACGGCGGTGACCGTGGCCAGCGTGCCCTGCTCGTCGTGGAAGGCGCGCAGCGCCCTGACGTCGACGTCGGCGACGCCGTCGCCGTAGGTCATCAGGATCGGCTCGTCGCCGCCGATGTGGCGCATCGCGCGCTTCAGGCGCCCGCCGGTCAGCGTCGTCGGCCCGGTCTCCAGCAGCGTGACCTTCCACGGCTCGGTGCGGGAGTCGTGGACCTCCATCGACCGGTTGGCGAGGTCCAGCGTCACATCGCTGGTCATCAGGAAGTAGTTCGCGAACCACTGCTTGATGAAGTCGCCCTTGTAGCCGAGGCAGATCACGAACTCCTCGATGCCGTGGTGGCCGAGCCCCTTCATGATGTGCCAGAGCATCGGCATGCCGCCGATCTCGACCATCGGCTTGGGCCGGACCGTCGTCTCTTCGCTGAGGCGTGAGCCGAAGCCGCCCGCCAGAATGACCGCCTTCATCCGCGGCGAGTCTAGTCCGTCTGGCAGTGGCGGAACTTCCCGCCCGGGGTGCCGTTCCAAGGGGGCCGCCGCTAGTCTGGAGCCCTTCATGGATCGCAAGAAGCTCATTTCGATCGTCGTCCCTGCGTACAACGAGGAGGAGTGCGTCGACGAGCTCGGCAGCCGTCTGGCGGCCGTCTTCGACTCGCTGCCGCAGTACGACTTCGAGGCGATCATCGTCGAGAACGGCTCCCACGACCGCACCTGGGATCTGCTGCAGGCGCTGCACGCGCGCGACGACCGCTTCAAGACGATCCAGCTCGCCCGCAACTTCCACATGGACGGCGGCCTGACCGCCGGGCTGGCCTACGTCTCGGGCGACGCGGCGATCCTCATGACCGCCGACCTGCAGGACCCGCCGGAGGTCATCCCCCAGTTCATCGAGAGGTGGGAGGAGGGCTACGACCACGTCCACGGGATCGTCACCGCGCGAACCGGCACCGGCCCGATCCGGCGGATGAACTCCAACCTCTTCTACCTGATCGCCGGCAAGATGACCGACGGGCGCATCCCGCGCAACGTGTCGGACTTCCGCCTGATCGACCGCACGATCGTCGACACGATCAACCGCATGGAGGAGCGCAACCGCTTCATGCGCGGGCTGTTCTCCTGGGTCGGCTTCAAGACCACCGGGGTCGAGCACGAGCGCGTGCCGCGCCACGCCGGCGAGTCCAAGGCCTACACCTTCGGCGTGCTCGGCTTCGCGGTGCGCGGAATCCTCGCGCACTCCTACATGCCGCTGCGGATCATCTCCGGCGTCGGCATCGCGCTGAGCGGGCTCTCGGCGATCGCGCTCGTCGTCCTCGCGCTGCGGTTCATCCTCGTCGGCGTCCCGTTCCCGGGCTTCGGCACGCTGATCAGCGTGATGATCCTGATGTTCGGCCTGCTGTTCTCGATCCTCGGCGTGCTGGCCGAGTACATCGGCCTCATCTACGAAGAGGTCAAGCAGCGGCCCAACTACGTCGTGCGGACCGAGCTGGGCTTCGTCGACGACCCGATCCTGGACCGCCGGACCGGCCCGGCCAAGCCGGTCGCCGCGGTCCTCACCAGCAGTCGATAGGACACCATGACGACGCTCGACCTCGACACGCTCCTCGCGGAGCGCCCTGACGACGCGCGCGCCCGCGCGGCCGGCGCCTTCGCCGCCGCGGCCGGCGAGCGCCCGATCGTGCTGCACGGCGCCGGCGGCGTCGGCCGCTCGGTCCTCGCCGCGCTGCGCGCCGGCGGCATCGAGCCGGTGTGCTTCTCCGACGGCGGCGCCCAGCCGGGCGCGCAGCCCGTCGACGGCGTCGACGTCCTGCCGATGGCCGAGGCCGTCGCGCGCCACGGCGCCGACGCGGTCTTCGTGGTGACGATCCTGAACCCGCGGTTCCCCTACAACTCGGTCCGAGACGCGCTGGCCGAGGCCGGCGCGCAGCTGGTCGTCCCGTGGATCCTCGTCGGCTGGGCGCACCCCGAGGGGCTGCTGCCGCACTACGCCGTCGACCTCCCGCACAGGGTCCTGGAGCAGGCCGACGACGTGCGCGCCGCCTACGCGCTGCTGGCCGACGACGCGTCGCGCGAGCAGTTCCTGGTCCAGCTCGCCTGGCGCCTGACCGCGGACTTCGACGTCCTCGGCGGCCACCTGCCGACCTCCGAGCAGTACTTCTCAGCCGACGTCATCGCGCTGGCCGACGACGACGTCTTCGTCGACTGCGGCGCCTACGACGGCGACACGGTCGCCTCGCTGATCGAGCACCACCCCGCGGGCGTGCAGAGGATCTACGCGCTCGAGCCCGACCCCGACAACCTGGAGGCGCTGAACGAGCGCCTGGCCGACCTCGGCCCCGCGGTCGTCGAGGCCGTCGAGGTGCTGCCGTGGGCCGCGGGCGCCGAGCGCGGCACCGCGCGCTGGGCGCTGCCCGGCACCAGCTCGGCGGGGATGGCCGAGGACGGCGAGATCGAGGTCGAGGTCGCGCCGCTGGACGAGCTCCTGCACCTCGGCGTCGCCGCCACCTACATCAAGATGGACATCGAGGGCGCCGAGCCCGACGCGCTGAACGGCGCGCGCGCGACGATCGCGCGCCACCGCCCGGCGCTGGCGGTGTGCATCTACCACGCCCAGGACCACCTCTGGTCGCTGCCGCTGCTGGTCGCGAGCCTGGTCGAGGGCGACTACACCTACAAGATCCGCCGCTACCTCTCGGACTGCTGGGAGGTCGTGTTGTACGCCATCCCCGCAGAGCGCCCGCTCTAGGTCACCGGGATCGCCGGCTGCACGGCGAACTGCGCGTCCAGGCCGCCGGGCACGCCGGGCAGCCTGCGGGCGCCCTCGACGCGGACCCTCAGCCTCAGCCCCTGCGCGGGCACGTCGACCGCGAACGGCTGGGTGGCCTTGGCGGACTGGCGCACGTTGACGCCCGGGCCGGTGACCACCAGCGTCCTGCCCTTCGGCCCCGTGCCCATCAGCGGGATCTGGACGTTGGCCCTCGCGGGCTCGCCGGCCGTCGGGATCACGGTCAGCTCGGCGCCGTCCTGGCAGAAGCGGGCGGCCGGCGCGGTGGGCGACGCCGGCGTCGTCTTCCAGCAGCCCGCCGTCCAGTCGGCCATGACGGCCTGGTCGCCGACCGGGAGGATCGCCGTGCTGTACGGGTCGATGGCGCCGGGGACGCGGTTGAGGTCGGTCGTCGAGACCAGCCCGAAGACGCCGGTCGGCGCGTGCCTGGGATCGGTCGCGCGGCTCAGCACCGAGACCGTGGCCCGGTCGCGCGGCATCGACCTCAGCACGACGTAGCCGCCGGGCCCGCCCGCGCAGGTCAGGATCGCCAGGCCGGTGCGCGGCGTCAGCAGGCCCTCCCTCAGGTACCACGTCCCCGGGCGGCCCGGGACGCACGGCTTCGCGTGGTCGGCGACCGCGTCGGCCTTCGCTGGATCGGTCGGCTCGACGTCGAGCTTGTGACCACTGTAGATCCGGTAGAACTCGGCGTTGTTGCCGGCGACGCCGGAATCCGCGTACAGGACCGAGCCGGTCGCCACGTGGTCCCTGACGATCGTCCGGCCCGCCAGCTCGGAGGTCGTGCCCACCACGCGCGCGGGCAGGTCGGAGGCGACGAAGATCGCGTTGGCGCGATGCCCGAAGGCGGCCACCACGCCGATCGCGACGGCCAGCACCGCCGCCGCGGCCGTGCGCGCCGGCGGCGGCACGCGCCGCCCGATCCCGACGGCCACGCCGACCGCGACCATGCCGAAGCCGAAGAACTCGAGCACGACCGGGATGTGCGCCAGCCCGGCGACGATCTCGATCTGGTAGCGGGTCGCCAGCGCGATCGGGAACGCGCTCAGCGCCCACAGCCCGAGGCCGAGCAGGGCGACGGCCCACGGGTTCCAGTCGTCGCGCACCCGGATCCGGCGCAGCATCGCGAGCGCCACGAGCGCGAAGACGAGCCCGATGCCGATGTCCTTCCAGCTCACGCCGTGGACGATCGAGCGGCTGAACGACCCGTACATGCCCATCGGGTCCAGCCACGCGTAGGTCAGGGGCACCGCCGCGACGAACTGGTCGACGAAGGTGTAGACGATCTCGTGCTTGTTCCACGAAGGCGCGTACGGCCCCGTGCTGCCGACGGTGGCGTGCGCACGGCCGTAGCTGCCGATCGCGATGAACACCAGCGAGGCGAGCACGATCGGGATCAGCGGCCGGACGACCGCCCACAGCCGCGGCCATGGCCAGATCCGCCAGCCACGCCGCTGCAGCGCGATGATCGCGTAGAGCGGGCCGAACACGTAGCTGGTCTCGTAGGTCAGCGACGAGATGATGAACAGCAGGACGCTCAGCACCATGTAGCGCTTGCGCCCGAGACGCAGGAAGCGGCTGAAGAACAGCAGCGACAGCGCCATCTCGCCGAGGATGATCTGCTCCAGGCCCGTGTAGGCCAGCACGCCGTCCTGCGGGCGGAACTGGACCGCGACCGAGGTCAGCAGCAGGGCCAGCGACGCTGCCGGCCGGCTGACGCCGAGCTCGCGCAGCAGCAGCCACACGCAGATCCCCGCGCCGACCATCCAGGCCAGCAGCAGCACCTTGTACACCCGGTAGTCGTGGATGTACATCAACTGCGGCGGGCCCTGGTAGAACGAGATCGGATAGAAGCGCCCCGCGTCGTGCCACCAGCTCTCGATCAGCGCATGGACGCCGCCCCAGTATGAGATGCCGGTGTTGGACAGGGCGCCCGAGACCGAGCGGTTGAGCAGGTCGTCGTCGACGAAGTAGGTCTTGACCGCGTTGCCGAGGAACAGCAGCTGCGCGAGCAGGACGACCGGCAGCTCCCACGGGAACTGCCGCAGGCGCTCGCGGCTCAGGCGCGACTTGGTGCGCGTCGCGGTGGTGGTCGTGTCGTCGGCGATGGTGGTGTCGGTCACGGCTGGATGTCGTCGGGGGTGCGGCGGAACGAGAAGTCGCGGTGCGCGAAGAACGAGACGAGGACCGTCCCGACCATGATCGCGCCCTGGGCCACAAGCACAGGGATGTTGAGCACTTCGACCGCGAGCGGCAGCAGGGCCAGGTTCGCCACGAACGACCCCATGTAAACGGTCGAGAACCGCGCGAGGTCACGGAACCAGTGCCCCTCCACCTTGAACACGAAGCGGCGGTAGCAGAGGTAGGCGTTGAGGATCGCGCCGACCGTGCAGATCAGCAGCACCACGAGGTAGCCCGTGTGCTTGCCGATCGTCAGCTGGACGGCGGCGAACAAGATGTAGGCGAACAGCGTGTTCCAGCCGCCGACGACCAGGAACAGCAGCCCCTGCGGGCGCGCGTTCATGTCGTGGGGCCGGTCCTGCTCCGGCGGCACGGCCACGGCGGCGGACTCGGTCACGATCTCGTCGCTCACGCCGGCTCCCCCGCGCGCAGCGACGCGGCGGTGCGCGCGATCTGCGCGCCGAGGTCGCGCGGCGCGATCCCGTGCTCGGCGGTCAGGCGCAGCCACTCCGCGCCGTCGCCGACGTAGCGGTCGGCCGGCGCGGCCGGGTCCCAGTCGCGCTCGATGGTCAGCTCGTCCTCGCGGCCCAGCGCCTGCGCGACGCGCGCGGCCAGCTCGCCCATCTCGACGGCGACCTCGCCCGCGGTGTCGAAGCGCGCGTCCTGGCGCGCGCCGGCCAGCGCCAGCAGCAGCGCGGCGAGGTCCTCGACGTCGACGTAGGAGCGCACGACCGGATGGCCGGCGCGGATCGTCACCGCGCCCCCGGCCTGGACCTGCTCGATCAGGTTGGCGATCGCGAAGCCGCGCTTGAGCAGCCACGGCCCCGCGAGGTTGAAGACGCGCGCGACGATCGCGGCCGCGCCGACGTCCTGCGCGGCGGCGCGCAGCGTCAGCTCGTCGAGGCGCTTGAGCGCGCCGTAGGGGTCGGCGCGCACGTCGAAGGCCAGGCCGTCGGCGTCGCCCTCGCCGCGGTAGACCGCGCCGGAGCTGGCGTAGACGACCGCGGCCGGCCGCTGCCGGGCGATCGCCTCGACGACCGTCGCGGTGATCGCCGCGTTGGTCTCGACGTACTCGGCGCCCACGGCGTGCTCGCGCGTCGCGTAGGCGAAGTGCAGCAGGACGTCGTGCGGCGTCTGCGCCAGCTCGGCCAGCGGCGCCGCGGTCAACGTCGTCCCGTCGTCGAGGCGCAGCGGCTTGCGCGCGCTGGCGAAGGCGAGGACCTCGTCCCCGCGCCCCGCCGCGCGCTCGGCCGCAGCGCGGCCGAGCCAGCCGGTGGCCCCGGTGATCGCGACCCGCGTCAGGGCGCGCTCGGGTCGAGGAGCGGATCCCGCTCGACCTTGTGGCCGTTCTTGGAGGCGTCGGCCTCGGCCGCCTTCTTGGCGTCCGCGGACGGCGGGGTGTTCTCCGGGTCGAAGCCGCGGTCGTAGATCAGCCTCTTGAGCCGCTCGTTGTCGGCGTAGGGCGAGTCGACGTCGTCGATGTGGATCGCCTCGTCGGCCTTCATCGGCGCCTGAATGACCTCGCCGCGCATGAACTCGCGGGCCGAGATCTGGCCCTTCTGCAGCGGGATCGCCAGGTAGACGTCGTTGTCGGTCAGCTCGGTGCCCTTGGGCAGGTCGCGCTTGGCGTAGACGCCGCGGACCAGCGCGTCGAGGTACTCGACCTCCTTGTTGGGCAGCGCGCGACGCTCGGTCGCCGCGCCGCCGCACATCTCGCGGGCCTTCTGGTAGGCCTTGAACCACTCGTCGGCCTGATGGGGCAACGTGCAGTACGCCGAGACCGGGATGCCGTCGGCCTCGATGTCGATGTGACGCTCGAACGTCCGGGCGCCCTTGGCGTAGGCCATCATCACCGACGAGGTCCAGTCGGTGTGCTCGTGCGTCGAGTAGCCGATGACGTGGTCCGGGTAGCGGCGCTTGAGGAAGTCGATCTGGTTGAGCTCGAGCTCGGAGTCCTCGCTCGGGTAGATCGACACGCAGTGGTTGATCGCCATCGGGATCTGGCGCCGCTCGAAGAACGTGACCATGTCGTCGATGTCCTTCAGCGACGACCCGCCGGTGGAGAAGATCACGGGCTTGCGCGTCTTGGCGATGCGCTCGATCAGGAACCAGTCGCTGATGTCCGAGCTGGCGATCTTGATGACGTCCACGCCGAACTCGACGCACATCTCGACCGACGCCTCGTCGAACGGGGTCGCGCAGGTCACGCAGCCGGAGTTGCGGACCGCCTCGACCATCTGGCGCAGCTCGTCCTTGGACAGCTGCGTGTCGAGGGTCTTCTTGATGTAGCGGATGTCCTCGCGGTGGCGCCAGTCCTTGTGGATGAAGTTGTCCACGTCGCGGAACTGGAGCTTGATCGCCGCGTGCACGTTGTTGAAGCGCACGATCCGTGAGAAGTCACGGATGATCTTCAGTCCACGGTCCAGGTTGCCCCAGTGGTTGTTGGCCAGCTCCAGGACGAAGAGGTTCTCGAAGATCTGGCTGTCAGGTCTGCTGCTCATGCGAAAGCACGTCCTCCGGAGGGGTCGCTGTCGTCGAGTGTAACGAGGGGTCCGTCACCGTTGTTGCGCGACCTGCCCGCTGGCAACGATGTGCCGCAGGACGTCGGCCGCGACGTCGTCCGGGAGCTCCGGCGACATCATGTGCAACGGGTTGGACTCCATCGAGCCGGACTCGGTGACCCGGCTGGTGATCTTCGGCAGGTAGGTCTGCTCGGGGTCGACCGGGACGATGAACGCCGCCGGACCGGGCGCGCCGAACGCGTCCAGGAACGCGCTGTCGCGCTCCCAGCCGTCGGCCAGCGTCTGCACCGGGATCCCGAAGGCGGCGAACAGCGGCTCCCACGCCGGGAAGCCGAGGCCGGTTTTCGTGTCGCACCCAAGGTAGGCGCCGCCGAAGTAGTTGCGCTGCGTCGTGCGGATCGAGGCGTAGCCCTCGTTGACGCAGAGGAAGATCTTGAGGTTGACGTCGTGGGCGGCGACCGTCCCGAGCTCCTGTAGGTTCTGCGCGAAGCCGCCGTCGCCCTCGATCATGATCGTGCGCCGCGACGGGTGCGCGAACGCGGCGCCCATCGCCGACGACAGCCCGATGCCCATCGAGGCCAGGCCCTTGTCGGCGAAGATCACCTGGCCGGCCTTCTGCTGCCAGGACTGCATCGACACCGAGTTGGCGCCGCCCGACGAGCACGGGATGAAGACGTCGTCGGCGGTCGCCAGGTCGGCGAGCGCGAGCGTGAAGCGGAACGGGTCGAGGTAGCCCTCGCGGTGCTCGTTGCCGTCCTCGGCGATCGGCAGCACCTCGCGCACGTGGCGGCCGAAGGCCAGCCAGTCCGGGCGCTCGATCGGCTCGCCGTCCAGGATCCCGGCCAGCAGCGCGTTGGCGTCGGCCTCGATCGGGACGTCCACGCGCGGGTGGCCCTTGGCCAGCTCGGCGGCGTCGATGTCGACCTGCACGACCTGGCCGACGGGGATGAACTGCTGCCAGTTGAAGCCGGTCTGCTGCAGGCCCAGGCGCGTGCCGAGCGCGACGAGCAGGTCGGCGCTCTGCATGATGACGTTGGCCGAGCGCTGGCCCCACGTGTTCGGCCGGCCGAGGTAGAGCGGCTCGTCGGAGCCGACGCGGTCGATCCCGTTCCACGTCGTCATGAACGGGATCCCGGCGGCGCGCAGCGCGGGCAGCAGCTCGCGCACCGTGGTGCGCGTCAGGCCACCGCCGAGCAGCAGCAGCGGACGCTCGGCGTCCTCCAGCAATGCGCGGACCTGCGCGATGTCGTCGGCGCTCGGCGCCGGGATCGCGGGCGGCGCGGGCAGCGGCTGCGCCTCCAGGTCGGCGCGCACGACGGGAGCGGCGGTGACGTCGAGGCAGATCTCCAGGAAGACCGGGCCCCTGCGGCCGGTGCGGCCCTGCTCGACCAGCGCGGCGACCTCGTGACGCGCCATCGGCGTCTCCATCCGGACCGAGGCGACGCTGACCGGCGCGGCGATGTCGCGGCCGTCGACCTCCTGGATCCCGCGCTGGCGGATCGCGCCGCGGTTGAGGTCCTCGGTCTTGACCTGGCCGCCGAGCATCAGCAGCTCGCGCGACTCCAGCCACGCGGAGGCCAGCGCGGTGACCGCGTTGGTCATGCCCGGCCCCGCGGTGACGAGCGCGAACGCGCGCCCCTCGCCCTCGGCGGCGTTGAAGGCCTCGGTGGCCAGCCCGGCCGCGACCTCGTGCACGGTCGGGATGCACGTCATCTGATCGCGGATGCCGTCGATCAAGTGCATGATGTTGCCCCCGGCCACGAAGAAGCAGTGCGTGTAGCCGAGCTCACGCAGCCAGGAGACGAGGACGTTCGCGTACTTCTCGGTGTCGGCCATCGGCCCGGGAGGCTAGCTCGCCCCGTCGGCGGCGAACTGGGCGCCGAACAGCTGGACCCGCAGGTCGCGCGTCTCCGGCGGGACGCCCTGCCTCGGCACGTCGGCGTGGAAGGTCAGCCTCACGGTGCCGTGCGCGGGCAGCGTCAGCGGGACCCTGACCTTCTCCCTGCCGTTGGTGAAGCGCACGACGGTCGGCGCCTGGCCGGGCGCGGTGACGGTCATCGACCCCTCGCCCGCGGCGGCGGTCGCCTCGAAGCTGCCCGTCGCCTGCGACCCCGGGTTGACGACGTCGATCGTCGCGTCGGGCCCGATCCAGCGGAACGGCGGCGCGCCGGCGGCGCCGGGCTCCTCGTCGTAGACGCCGTCGCCGTACTCGAGGTCGACGGGATGGACCAGCGCGTTGCCGAGCGCGGCGCGCTGGGCCGGGGTCATCGTCTGCTGCTGCCTGGCGCGCAGCGCCAGCCCGCTGTAGAAGACCAGGCGGCCCCAGTCGTCGCCCGTGACCGCCGGGGCGCCGCCGAGCACCCTGCGCACGGTCTTCTCGGCCGCGACGCCGTGGTCGGCGTAGCCGGCGCGGTCGATGTAGACGCCCGCGAAGCCCGCGGCGACCGCGGCCCTCAGGACCCACGGCAGCGGCTGCTGCTCGGCCTCGTCGGTCCAGTCGGCCGGGCGGCCCTTCATCGCGCCGTAGCTCCAGCGCAGGTCCCTGGAGTGCAGGTAGCCCTGGAGCAGGTCGTAGTCCTGCATGCCGTTGACGTCGCCGGCCTCCGGGAACGCGTGGAACGGCAGCTGCAGGATCATCGAGCCCTTCGGCACGCTCTGCTCGAGCGCGGAGACGAAGTGCTGGTTGTTGGCCCACGAGCCGATCGTCGACGCGTAGACGGGCTCGTCCTTGGGCGACGTCTGGTCCAGCACGCCGAGCACGGCGACGGCCGCGAGCACGGCCCCGGCGGCGACCCGGCGGCCGAGCCCGCCCGAAGCGATGATCCGCCCGCGCAGGCGCTCGGCGACGACCAGGACCGCGAGCAGCGCGAAGAACGCGATGAACGGCGTCAGCCGCGACCACGCGCGGATCTGCGGCGAGATCACGTAGGCGAAGAACGACGCGATGCCGCCGAACGTCGCCCACAGGAACGCCAGCACGCCGCCGACCGTCGCGGCGCCGAGCAGCCCGGTGAAGCGATCCGGCCGCTCGGGCGGGCCGCGCAGGAGCCGCGAGGAGCCGACCAGCAGCAGGCCGATGAAGCCCAGCGCGCCGAGCAGCCCCAGCGGCTGGCCCATCTCGCCCCTGACCGGCGTCGTGGTCGTGTGCCGGTCGGTGAGCTTGGCGAACGCGCCGATCCGGTGGTTGCCGATCGGCAGCAGCATCTGGGTCAGCGACGTGGCGTAGAGCTCGCTCTCGAACGCGAAGCGCTTGGCGACCGGCTCGTCCTTGCCGTGCTTGTGCTGGTAGGCCAGCGCCGGCGAGATGTTGACGATCAGGACGACGCCGATCGCGGCCGCGGCGAGGACCCCGGGCACGCCGGAGCGCCACGAGCGCGTCGCGATCGCGCGCAGCACGGCGGCCAGGCCGACCAGCAGGATCGTGAAGACCGCGTAGTACAGGCCGCAGCCGCCGGCCAGCAGGCAGACGAACGCGACCGCGAACGTGCGCGGCGTCAGCCAGCGCCTCCAGCCCGTCACGCCCTCGCGCGCGACCAGGATCGGCTGGCCCTGCAGCGCGGTGACGATCAGCCAGACCGCGCCCGGGATGACGAAGTACTCGCCGAGGAAGAGGTGCGACGCGCCGCGCTCGAAGTGGTAGGGCAGCGCGGTGAAGACCGCGGAGCCCAGCAGCGCGACGCCGCGGCTGAAGCCCAGCGCGCGTGAGCCCAGGTACCCGGCCGCCGACGTGAAGGCGAAGCCGAGGATGAAGTAGACGTTGACCAGCGCGACGGGCTCGGAGATCCCCAGCGTCAGGATCTTCATCCCGATGACCTGGAGGTTGTCGGCGTCGAAGGCCGAGTAGTCGTAGAGCTCCTGGCCCGACGGCGCGCCGAGCGCGTGGTTGGTGAAGTACCAGCCGTGGTCGATGAGGTCCTTGGCCAGCAGCAGGTTCAGCGCGCCGTCGCCCGAGCCGTTGAACGGGACGTGGAGCTTCGCGTCCCACAGGTGGTAGACGAGCGTGGCGATCAGCAGGCCGATCGCCATCGCCAGGACGGTCCACGCCCCCTCGACGATCCAGGGGTGGCGCAGCAGCGTGGCTGCTCGTCCGGGGGCGCGCGCGGGCGCGGTGGCCGCGTGCGGATGCTCGCTTGCGTGTGTCGCCATACGGAGGTCGCGCGCCGTCCTCACCGGTCGGCGCCCGTCGCGAAACTGTACCGAGGCCATCCGGCACAGGCGTCACGCGGGGCGTTCGCGCTACCGTTTCGGCGCCTATGGACCAGCCCGAATCGCGCGCGGATGCGCTCCGTGCCCAGATCCTCCAGCTGACCCGCGAGTACCACGCCGAAGCGTTCCCGGACCGGCCGTTCGAGGCCGGGACGACCAACGTCCCGGTGTCCGGCCGCGTGTTCGACGCCGAGGACCTGACGCACCTCGTCGACAGCTCGCTCGACTTCTGGCTGACGACGGGCCGCTTCGCCCACCAGTTCGAGCGCCGCTTCGCCAAGGAGGTCTTCGGCCGCCGTCACGCGATCCTGGTCAACTCGGGCTCCTCGGCCAACCTCGTCGCGTTCAGCGCGCTGACGTCCAAGAAGCTCGGCTCCAAGCGGATCAAGCCCGGCGACGAGGTCATCACGGTCGCCACCGGCTTCCCGACGACCGTCAACCCGGCGATCCAGTACGGCGCGATCCCCGTCTTCCTCGACGTCGACGTCCCGACCTACAACATCGACGTCACCCACCTGCAGGACGCGCTGTCGCCCAAGACGCGCGCGGTGATGATCGCCCACACGCTGGGCAACCCGTTCGACCTCGCGACGGTCTCGAAGTTCTGTCAGGACAACGACCTGTGGCTGGTCGAGGACTGCTGCGACGCGGTCGGCGCGACCTACGACGGCAGGCACGTCGGCCACTGGGGCGACTTCGCGACGACGTCCTTCTACCCCGCCCACCACATCACGATGGGCGAGGGCGGCGCGGTCATCACGAACAAGGGCAAGATGAAGGTCCTGGCCGAGTCGTTCCGCGACTGGGGCCGCGACTGCTGGTGCGAGCCGGGCAAGGAGGACACCTGCGGCAAGCGCTTCAACCAGCAGTTCGGCGAGCTGCCGCACGGCTACGACCACAAGTACGTGTACTCGGAGATCGGCTACAACCTGAAGCTGACCGACATGCAGGCCGCGGTCGGCGTCGCGCAGCTCGACAAGCTGCCCGGCTTCATCGACGCCCGCAAGCGCAACTTCGCGCGGCTGACCGAGGGGCTGTCCGACCTCGACGAGCTGTTCATCCTGCCCGAGGCGACGCCGAACTCCGACCCGTCCTGGTTCGGCTTCCCGATCGCCGTCCGCCGCGAGGCGCCCGTCGACCGCAACGCGGTCGTGCGTCACCTCGAGGAGCGCGGGATCGCCACGCGCCTGCTGTTCGCCGGCAACCTGCTGCGCCAGCCCGCCTACAAGGACATCGAGCACCGCGTCGTCGGCACGCTCGACAACGCGGACTTCGTCATGGAGTGCGTGTTCTGGATCGGCGTCTACCCGGGCCTGTCCGACGCCCACGTCGACTACGTCGTCGACGTCCTGCACGAGATCGCCGAGGGCGCGTTCCACGCCCGGCGCGCCTCCTAGAGGCGCTCGGCGATCTTCGGGGCCTCGCGGTTGAACACCCAGAGGCCCAGCAGGAACATGAAGACGATGATCCCGACCGGGATCAGCAGGTAGACCTGGGAGCCCATCAGCTGCGCGGTCGTCGGCGCGGTCGGGTCCAGGAAGCAGTGACGCATCTGCGTGAAGATCGCCGCCAGCGGGTTGCACAGCAACCAGCGCTGGTAGGGATGCGCGACGGTCTCCACCGCGTAGAGGACCGCCGAGGCGTAGAACAGCGCCTGCGCGAAGACCTCCCAGATCGGCTGGACGTCGCGGTAGCGGACGTAGAGCGCGCTGAGCAGCATCGACCAGCCGGTCGCCAGCGCCGCGAGCAACACCAACAACAACGGGATCTCCAGCCACAGCCAGTGCGGCCGCACGCCGGAGAGGATCGCGAAGATGAAGACCGCGAAGAGGTTGGTCCCGAGGTTGAACAGCGACGTCAGCGTCACCGACAGCGGCACGACGATCCGCGGGAAGCGCATCTTGCGCAGCAGCGACTCGCGCCCGATCAGCGACTGCACCGAGCCCGCCGTCGCCTCGGCGAAGAACGTCCACATGACGATCGAGGTCAGCAGGTACGGCGCGTAGAAGTCGATTCTGGTGCCGACCCTGACGACGTAGGTGAACACGACGTAGAGGACGCCGAAGAGCATCACCGGGCGCATCAGCGACCAGACGTAGCCGAGCGCCGAGCCGAAGTACTTCAACTTGAACTCGGTCGCGGCCAGCGTGTACGTCAGGTTCCAGAAGCGGCGGAAGTCGTCGCCGAACGCGGAGGCGGACAGGCCGCGGCGGCGGCCGGCGGTGTAGCGGGTCGTGACGCTCACAGGCGGTTGATCTCGACTTGGTGGGGCAGGTCGACGACGCCACCGGTGCGCTCGCCGACGTTGGAGACGACGATCGACGCGAGGTCCTCGCGGACGTCGAGGAACGCCTCGCCGGTCCCGCCGCGCGCGATCGACGGCGACGCGGTGTAGCGGCTGGGCGCGAGCCAGTTGTCGAACTGGAAGGTGATGAACGCCTTCTCGCCGGCCTCGAAGACGCCGGTCGAGCCGTGGCGCCAGTCGGTGCGCTCGACCATGATCGTGTGGTGGGCCTCGTTGCGCAGCGTGACGGCGAAGACCGGGTCGACGAGGCGCTCGTGCACGTCGATCTCGAAGCGCACGCGCATCAGCTCGCCCTGGGCGAGCGTGACGACCGGCTCGCCGTTGACGTTCTCGAACCACGCGCGCGTCACCTCGGCGATGCGGCGGTCGCCGTAGCGGCCCGACTCCTCCTCGGCCTCGATGACCTCCGCGACGCGGCCGAAGTTCAGCTCGTTGTAGGCGCGCGAGATCTGCAGCGGGTCGCCGATGTCGACGACCCTGCCCTTCTCCAGCAGCATCGCGCGATCGCAGAAGCGCTCGACGGCGGACATGTCGTGGGTGACGAACACGATCGTCCGCCCCGCGTCCTTCATCCGCTGGAACTCCTCGAAGCACTTCTGCTGGAAGGCGGCGTCGCCGACGGCGAGCACCTCGTCGACCAGCAGCAGCTCGGTGTCGACCTGGATCGCTGTCGCGAAGGCCAGGCGCACGTTCATGCCCGACGAGTAGTTCTTCAGCTTGAGGTCGAGGAAGTCCTCGAGCTCGGCGAACTCGACGACGGCGTCGAACCGCTCGCGCGCCTGCCTGCGCGACATGCCGAGCATGATCGCGTTGATGATCACGTTGTCGCGCGCGGTCAGGTCCGGGTTGAACCCGACGCCCAGCTCGATGAACGGCGACAGGCGGCCGGTGATCTCGATCGCGCCCCTGTCGAGGTCGTAGATCCCCGCCAGGCACTTCAGCAGCGTCGACTTGCCGGAGCCGTTGCGCCCGACGATGCCGAAGAACTCGCCCTTGTTGATCGAGACCGAGACGTCCTGCAGCGCCCGCAGCTCGTCGTAGACCTGCGATCGCAAGGGGTGCAGCACGCGCTCCTTGAGCGTCGAGTACTGCTGTTGCGGCAGCCGGAAGGTCTTGCCAACACCGTCCACGACGATGGCCGGCTCGGCCCCAGCCGCCGGCCGAGGCGCCTCGGCGACGGTGACGTCAGTGCTGGTCAGGCGCACGATGGTAGCCATTGCGCACCTTGTACGGTCCTCGCGGGATGACCGTCGCCTTCACCGCAGTGACGATCTACGACCGCGCGCGCACCGGCGCGGTGCGCGTGCTCGCGCGCACGTTGCGCGAGCACCACCCGGACGCCGCGCTGCTCGCGCTCTTCGCCGGGCCCGAGGACCCGCCGCACGTCGACGGGGCCGAGGTCCTGACGCTCGACGGGCTCGTCGGCGACGGCTCCTGGTGGCCGCGCGTGGCGACGACCGAGGCGCCCCATCGCGACGGCGTCCTGCTGCCGCTGCTGCTCGCTCATGCCGCCTCCAACGAGCCGGGCGCGCCGGTTGTTGCGCTCGGAGCCGAGACGCGCGTGACCGCGCCGCTGACCGCGCTGCTCGACGCGGCCGCCGAGGCGGGCGTCGTGCTGGTCCCGATGGCCGACGGGCGCCTGGAGGAGGACGAGGACCTGGTGCCGCCGGCCGCGTGGGTCGACGCCGCCGGCTCGGTCAACCGCCGCGTCTTCGCCGTGCGGCCGGGCGCGGCGCTCGACGCGCTGCTCGACGGCTGGCCGGAGTCCGGGATCACCGACGTCGAGGCGCGCGAGCCCGAGCTGACCGCCGACTCCGCCCAGCGCCATCTCGACCGCTTCGCGACCGCGCCGGGCGCCGACGTCCGGATGCTCGCCGACCGCGGGACCGGCGTCGCCTACTGGAACCTGCCGCTGCGCGAGGTCGCCGGCGACGACCCCGACGCGCTGACCGCGGGCGGCGACCGCCTCGCGCTGCTCGACCTCTCGGGCTTCGACGCCCAGTCGCCGGAGGCGCCGTGGAAGCAGAACCGCGTCCGCCTGTCGCGCACGCCCGCGCTGGCCGCGCTGCTGCGCCGCCACGCCGAGGAGCTGCTCGCGGCCTGGCCCGCGGCGCCGGGCCCGCCGTACACCACCGACTGGCACGGCCGCCCCCTCGACGAGACGCTGCGCGACCTGATCCGGCGCGCGCACGCCGAGGGCGCGCTGACCCACGCGCCGTGGACGCTGGAGGGCACGCGCGAGCTCGACGACTGGCTCGACCAGCCGGCCGAGAGGGGCGCCGCGGTCGGGCTGACGCGCTACCACCTCGCGATCTGGGAGTCGCGCGACGACCTCCGGACCGCCTACCCGCACCTCGACGGCCCCGACGGCCCCGGCTACGCGGGCTGGCTGCACGTCTACGGGACCAGGGACCATCACATCCCGGCGCGCTCGCTGCCGGCGGAGGAGTTCGCCACCGACGCGCCCGCCCAGGCCGAGCCGCTGCCGTGGGGCGCCAACGTCGCGGGCTTCTTCCGCTCCGAGCTGGGCCTCGGCGAGGCGGCGCGGCTGCTGATCGGCGGCCTCGACGCCGCGACGGTCCCGGCGCTGCCGGTCCAGGGCGCGCTGATCCCGCCCTGCCGCCAGGAGGCGGAGTTCACGTTCACGGGCCCGGACGAGGCGCCCTACCCCATCAACATCATCTGCATGAACGGGGACACGATCCCCGTCTTCGCGCGCGAGGCCGACGACCGCTTCTTCAAGGACCGCCACACGATCGCGCTGTGGTGGTGGGAGATCGTCGACGCGTTCCCGCCCGACTGGCACGAGGCGTTCGAGTACATCGACGAGGTCTGGGTCGCGACCGACCACATCTTCCAGGCGGTCGCGCCGCACAGCCCGGTCCCGGTCAACAAGGTCCCGATGCCGGTGACGATGCCGCGCCTGCGCCCGTACTCGCGCGAGGCCGTCGGCTTCCCGGACGACGGCTACGTCTTCCTCTACATCTACGACTACCACTCGACCGCGGCGCGCAAGAACCCGGTCGGGCACATCGAGGCGTTCAAGCAGGCCTTCAGGCCGGGCGAGGGCGCCAAGTTGGTGTTGAAGTGCATCAACGCCGAGAACCTGCCCGAGCACCACGAACGCACGCTGCTGGCCGCGGCCGACCATCCCGACATCACGATCATCGACGAGTACGTGTCGGCCGATCACAAGAACGGCATGCTCGACAACTGCGACTGCTACCTATCGCTGCACCGGTCCGAGGGCTTCGGGCTGACGCCCGCCGAGGCGATGCTGCTCGGCAAGCCGGTGATCGCCACGCGCTACGGCGGCACGCTGGAGTTCATGAACGACGAGAACTCCTACCTCGTCGACCACGGCTGGACGACCGTCGGGCGCGGCGCGCACCCCTACCCGGCCGACGCGCGCTGGGCCGAGCCCGACCTCGACCACGCCGCGTCGCTGATGCGCCACGTCTTCGAGCACCCCGAGGAGGCGCGCGAGCGCGGCGCCAAGGGCAAGGCCTACATGTTGGCCCACCACGCGCCGCACGTCGCGGGCGACGCGATGCGCAGGCGCCTGCAGGTGGTCTACGACGGGCTGTCGGCCGGGGCCGAGCCCGCGCCCGGGCTGGCGCTGCCCGACCTGCACCACACCGGCGACCGGATCGGCCGTGGGCTGCCGGTCCCGGCCGGCCGCGCCGCCGCGGTCAAGAAGCCGGTCCGCAACGTCAGCGGGCGCTTCATGTCGCCGTGGCTGGCACGCCAGAAGTCGATCGACGAGGGCCTGCTGCGCTCGATCGACGCGCTCAACACGGAGCTCGACCGGATCTCCGGTGAGGTCTCCGAGCACGCCGCGGTCGAGCTGCGCGAGGAGCGCACGCAGACGATGGCCGCGCTGCGCCGGGTCCGGGCGAGCCTCGCCGACCACGAGCGCTGGCTGGTCGGCGTCGAGCACCAGCTCGCCGTCCAGGCCGACCAGCTCGCGGAGCTGCTGAGCATCGCCGAGCCCGCCGGCCAGCTGCGCGCACTGCCGTACATGGAGCAGCCGTTCGAGCGCTGGACCGACCCGCAGGCCGGCGCCGTCGAGGGCTTCACGAAGGGCATCGGCGTCGAGGCGGCCGGGACCGCCGAGGCCTACCGCCGCTTCGAGGACCGCTTCCGCGGCTCGCGCGAGCGGATCACCGCGCTGCAGCAGGCGTTCGTCCCGCTCCTGGCCGACCACGGCCCGGTGCTCGACGTCGGCTGCGGCCGCGGCGAGCTGCTGGAGGTGCTCGGCAAGGCCGGGATCGCCGCGCGCGGCGTCGACACCGACGCGGGCATGCTGGCGATCGCGCGCGTCAACGGGGTCACGAACGTCGAGGAGGCCGACGCGGTCGAGGTCCTCAAGAACGCCGAGGCCGGCTCGCTCGGGGCGGTCGTCGCGATGCAGGTCATCGAGCACCTGCCCTACGAGGCGCTGCAGGAGCTGCTGCTGGCCGCCCGCCACGCGCTGCGCGCCGGGGGCCGGCTGATCGTCGAGACCGTCAACCCGCACGCGGTCGCCGCGATGAAGGGCTTCTGGCTGGACCCGACCCACCAGCACCCGCTGTTCCCCGAGGTGACGCTGGAGCTGGTCCAGGAGGCCGGCTTCGATCGCGGCTTCGTGTTCTTCCCCAACGGCGCCGGCGACGTCGAGGTCGACCGCCTCAAGCAGCCCGCCTACGCGGTCGTGGCCGACGTGGCCGGCGAGGCCAGCGCACGTACGTAATGCGCGGTCTGCGAGACTGATCGCGTGACCGCAGAGCCGACGACGGACCCGCGCGAAGCGGAGATCGCCGCGCTGCGCGCACGGGTCGCGGAGCTCGAGGCCGAGCTCGCGCGCCAGGCGCAGTCGACGGCAACGCAGCTGGCCGTGGCCCAGGAGAAGCTGTACTGGCTGGACCGCTGGCACATCGACCTCGACCGCGTGATGCGCAAGCCGGGGGCGGTCCCGCTGCTCAACGCGCTGCGCTCCTCGCGCCAGGTGGTGTGGAAGGTCCGCAAGGCCAAGCGGAAGCTGACGGGTCAGCAGTGAGCGCGCCTACGGCGCGTTCGATCTCCGTCGTCGTCCCGGTCAAGGACGGCGCGGAGCTCCTGGAGGAGCTGCTGGCCGCCGTCGTCCCGCAGGTCGACGAGGTGCTGGTCATCGACTCGGGCTCGACCGACGGGTCGCTGGAGATCGCGCGCGCCGCGGCCGGCGTCCGGGTCATGGAGATCGACCCGGCGACGTTCGGCCACGGCCGCACGCGCAACCTCGGCGCCGAGTCGGTGAGCGGCGACGTCATCGCCTTCATCACGCAGGACGCGACGCCGCTGCCCGGCTGGGCCGACGCGCTGCTGGCCGGCTTCGCGCTCGCCGACGACGTCGGCGCGGTCTACGGCCCGCACCGCGCGCGCCCCGACACGTCGCCGATGATCGCGCGCGAGCTGGACCAGTACTTCGCGACCAAGGCGTCGCCGGACGGCGGGCCGTCACTGCAGCGCGAGGGCGACGACGCGTTCCTCTCGAACGTCAACGCCGCCTACCGCCGCGACTGCTGGGCGGCGCTGCGCTTCCCGGACGTCCCGTACTCCGAGGACCAGCACTTCGCGCAGGCGATGCTCGCCGCGGGCTGGGCCAAGGCCTACAACCCGGACGCCGCGGTCCTGCACGCGCACGACTACCCGCCGGTCGCGTTCGCGCGCCGCTACTTCGACGAGTACCGCGGGCTGCGCGCGTCGGTCGGGCACGTCGAGCCGTTGAACATCAACTCGGCGCGCGACGTGCGCGCGCTGGTCGCCGCCGACCGCGCCTGGATGCGCGAGCACGGCTACGGCGGCGCGGGGCTGGCGCGCTGGACCGCGCGGTCGGCCGTGCACCAGACGTCGCGCAAGGTCTTCGGCGCGCTCGGGTCGCGGGCCGAGAAGCTGCCGGCGCCGGTGCAGAAGAGGATCTCGCTGGAGGGCACGGCGGTCGCCGCGACCGCGCCCGACCCGGTCGAGGACGCCGCCGCGCTGGCGCCGCCGCCGATCACCGGCAAGGTCATCAAGAAGGCCTGGCGCGACATGGTGTTCTCGGCGGTCCTGGAGTACCAGCGCCGCGGCGGGCCCGCGCCGCTGTTGGAGCCGCTGACCGGTCAGGACGTCGACGTGCCGCTGCACGTCGCGTGCGTGATCCCGCCGTTCTCGCGCGGGTCCGGCGGGCACACGACGATCTTCAACCTCATGTCGCGGCTGGAGCGCATGGGCCACACCGTCACCTACTGGATCGACGATCCGGTCGGGCTGATGGACGCCTCGCGCGGCGCGCGCGTCCGGCGCGACATCCAGGACTGGTTCGCGCCGATCGAGGGCCCGGTCTTCAAGGGCTTCGGCGAGTGGTACGGCGCCGACGTCGCGCTGGCCACCGGCTGGCAGACGGCGCACCCGGTCGCGCTGCTTCAGGACGTCCGGGCGCGGGCGTACCTCATCAACGACCACGAGCCCGAGTTCTACGCGACGTCGGTCGAGGAGAAGTGGGCGCAGGAGACCTACACGATGGGGATGCACCACATCTGCGCCTCGCCGTGGCTGGCCGACATCATGCGCGACACCTACGGCGGGACCGCGTCGCTGTTCGACCTCAGCGTCGACACCGACGTCTACCACCCGACCGGCTTCGCCCGGCAGCCCGACACGATCGTGCTCTACGGGCGCGCGTCGACCGCGCGGCGCGCTGTGCCGCTGGCGATCATGGCGATCGCCGAGCTCAAGCGGCGGCGGCCGGACGTGCGCGTGCTGTCGTTCGGCGACACGCGCGAGATCGACATGCCGTTCGAGTACGAGCACCTCGGCGTGCTCTCGCCCGCCCAGCTCGCGCAGCTCTACAACGAGGGCACGGTCGGCGTCGTGCTGTCGCTGACCAACTACTCGCTGATCCCGCAGGAGATGCTGGCATGCGGGATGCCGTGCGTCGACCTCGCGGGCGTGAGCGCCGAGAGCGTGTTCGGCGCCGACGGCCCGGTCGCGCTCGCCCCGCTGGACGCGATCAAGATGGCCGACGTGGTCGAGCACCTGCTGCACGACGAGGACGAGTGGAAGCGGCGCTCGGCCGCCGGGCTCGCGTTCGTCGAGGGGCGCACCTGGGACCACGCGGCGCGCCAGACCGAGGCGGGCCTGCGCGAGGCGCTGCGCCTGCGCAGGGCATGAGCCTGCGCGCGGGGCTCGCGCGGCGGCTGCGCGGCGCGGAGCCGCCGCTGGAGGCACCGCGGGTGCCGTTCATGTTGGAGGCGTTGCGCGACGGTGCGGCGCCCCTCGCCGCGCGGGCCGCGGCGGAGGGCGGCGCGCTGCGCGTCGCGCTCGTCATCCCGCAGTTCCGGCGCGGCTCGGGCGGGCACAAGACGATCGCCGACCTCGTGCGCGGGCTGGAGGATCGCGGCCATCGCCTCGAGCTGCTCCTGATCGACGAGGAGGGCCGCCACGCCGGGCAGGCCGACGACGCGGCGCTGCGCGCGTTGTTCATCGACTTCTTCGGCCCGGTCGGTGCGGACGTCCGGCGCCTGCGCGACCCGGGCGCGTTCGGCGGCGCCGACGTCGTGGTGGCGACCGGCTGGCAGACGGTCCCGGCGGTCCTGCGGATGCCGGGCGCGGGCGCGCGCGCCTACCTCGTCCAGGACCACGAGCCGGAGTTCTACGCGACCTCGATCGAGCGCGAGTGGGCGGCGTGGACCTACCGCCAGGGCCTGCACGCGATCTGCGCCTCGCCGTGGCTGGCGGAGCTGGTGACCGACATGTACGGGTCGACGGCATCCTCGTTCGACCTCGGCGTCGACCACGACACCTACAGGAACGCCAACGCCGCGCGCAGCGGCAACACCATCTTGCTCTACGCGCGCCCGACGACGCCCCGCCGCGCGGTCCCGCTCGCGCTGCTGGCGCTGGAGGAGCTCCACCGCCGCCGCCCGTCGGTCGACATCGCCCTCTTCGGCGAGTCGCGCCCGATCGCCACGCCCTTCCCCCACCGCGACCTCGGCGTGCTGACCCCGCCGCAGCTCGCGCAGCAGTACGCGACCGCGACGCTCGGCATCGTCCTGTCGCTCACCAACCCGTCGCTCGTCCCGACCGAGATGCTCGCCTGCGGCCTGCCCGTCGTCGACCTCGACGTCCCCTCGATGCGCACGACCTTCGCCGTCCTCGACGCCCTCGAGCTCGCACCCCCCGACCCGCTGGCCCTGGCCACCGCGATCGACCACCTCCTCGACGATCCCGGCCTCCGCGCCCACCGCACCGCCACCGGCCTCGCCCTCACCGCCCAGCGCACCTGGCCCAACGCCGCCGCCCAGGTCGAGTCCGGCCTGCGCGCCGCGCTGCAGACGAGCTAGGCGCCCGGGACCGGCGTCGCGCGGCGCGGCAGGCGCACGCGCCACCAGGGCCGGCGCGTGGGGTCCGGCTCGCCGTCGGCGGTGCCGGACTCGGCGGCCGCGATCGGGCGGTCCGGGTCCTCGCGGCGGCCGAGCTTCCACAGCGCCACGCAGCTCGCCAGGACGAGCAGGATCGTCGTGATGAAGATGCCCCAGATGAACGTGGCCGTGAGGAACTCCGGCCGGTCGTAGGCCATCCGGTGGAAGCCCAAGTTGAGGTTGAACGTCCCGAAGTAGCGCAGGAGGTAGTGGTAGCGGTAGCCCGTCCAGCACTCCCAGCCCGCCCCGAAGATCAGGGCCGCGACGAGCACGCGGTGGTGCTGCCGGCGCACGAGCCAGAACAGGCCGACCATCGCGGCGACGACCAGGCCCGGGTAGGCCGGCAGGCCGAAGCGGCCGGCCGCCTGCAGGAAGCCGCCGCCGGCGATCTGGCGCCTCACGTCCAGCAGGCACAGCGGCCCGATGAACGTGATCAGCGGCGCGACCGCGACGACCGTCATCCGCAGCAGCGGCTTGTCGGGCAGGCGCCACGTCCGCAGCTTGGCGAAGAAGTAGTAGAGGTACGCCAGCATCCCGATGCCACAGGCGACCGCCGGCGCGAAGTAGCGGTAGGTCCCGCGCGGCGCCTCGTACTCCATGTAGTGGAACCAGAACGTGCGGTAGGCCGTCGCCAGCCACCTCTTGGTCGAGCCGAGGTAGGCGTGCAGCGTCGCCGGATCCGGCTGGGTCGCGGGCGGCGGCGGGCCGCCCGGCGCGGGCGGCAGCTGGCCGAGGCCGTGGAAGCCGTGGACCTCGCCGGTGAACGTCCCCCACAGGATCTTCGAGCGGATGTACCACCACCCGATCAGCACGAGCGGGATCACGACCGCCCACGCCAGCGAGCGCGCGACCACGCGCCACTGCCCGTGCGTCGCGCCCTGGAGCAGGTAGGCGAGCCCGGCGACCGGGATCATCGCCAAGGCGGTCGACTTCGTCGCCAGCGCGAGCGCCAGCGCGCCGCCCAGCCACATGCCCTGCTGGACCCGGGGTCTCGACTTGGTGATGAAGACCGCGAACGCGAGCACGAGCACGCTCGTCGACACCACCGCGGTGTCGTTGTTGACCAGCCCCGAGAGGTAGCTGAGCATCGGCTGCAGCGCGACGATCAGCGCGGCGGCCAGCGCCGCGGCCTCGGCGGCGAAGAACAGCGAGGCCAGCAGCCACGTGGCGTAGACGGCCAGGACGCCGAAGACGCCGCTGACCATCCGCACCCAGAACAGGCGCGTCGGCATCGCCTTGGGGCCGAGCGCGAAGTCGACCGCGCCGCCCGCCAGGTAGTACAGCGGCGCGTGGATCACGCCGATGCCGCGGCCCGTCGCGACCTTCTCGCGCTGGGACTCGGGCAGCGCCGCGAGCCGGTGCAGGTTGAACTTCGGGTCGCCGCCGAAGGCGGTGCGCGGGTGGCCGCCGTAGAAGTTGAAGCCGGTGTAGTCCAGCGTCCGGCTGTACTCGTTGGAGTACAGCGGCTTGGACGGCGTGATCAGCCGGTGGTCGTGGCCGACGGTGTCCACGTACATCATGTGGTAGTCCTCGTCCGGCCCCCAGAAGTTCGGGGTCGTGGTCGCCCACAGCGCGCCGCGCGCGAACGTGAACGCCAGGATCAGCACGAGCGCGATCCGGGCGAGCCGGGTGACCGGGAGGAGGCGTGGACGGGCCGGGACTCCGGCCGCGGCGGCGTCGGGTTCCCGCCACGCCGCAGAGAGCTTGGACAACACCACGAACGCGACAGTCTAGAGGGCGCCGGACGGAAGGACCGCGGTCGCCCGTAGCCTGTCGGCCGGATGCCGCAGGTGCTCTACCTCAACTCAGGCAGCGAGGACTACCTCGCCGACGGCGTGCTGCACGGGCTCAAGTCGCTGCTCGGCGCCGACGTGGTCGACGTGCCCAAGCGCGACCCCCTCTACGCCGGGCTGGACCCCGAGTACCGCGCCGCGCTGTACGGCCGCGGCTTCACGCTCTTCGACCGCCTGCCGGACCTCCCGGTCGACCGCGACGCGCCGCTGATCCGCGCGCTGCGCGGGGAGTTCGACCTGATCGTCCTGGGCGACATCTGGCAGCACTGGGCCTGGTGGGTGCAGCTGCGCCCGCACCTGCGCACGCTGCGCGCCAACGGCACGAGGATCGTCGCGCTCGACGGCGGCGACGGGCCCGTGATGTACCCCTACGGCCCGTCGTGGTGGAAGCAGATGCGCCCCTGGCCGCTGCCCCGCGCGCACGGCCGTGTCGACGCGTTCTTCAAGCGCGAGCTGGCGCCGATCACGGCGCGTGTCCGCTACTTCGGCCTGCTGCCCGAGCGCGTCGCGGTGCGGCGCCTGCTGCGCCACGTCACCCCGATCGGTTTCTCGATCCCCGAGGACGCGCTGGCCACCGGCGACGAGCCCAAGACGAAGCTGTTCGCGACCCACACGGTCGACCCCGAGGTCGCCGCGCTGCTCGACGCCGGCGAGGCCGGCAAGTACCACTTCACGCGCGAGCAGGACTACTACGACGACATGCGCGCGTCGAAGTTCTGCGTGACGATGCGCAAGGCCGGGTGGGAGACGCTGCGCCACTACGAGATCGCCGCGCAGGGCTGCGTGCCGTGCTTCCGCGACCTCGGCGACAAGCCCGCGCTGAGCGCGCCGTTCGGCCTCGACGCCACGAACTCCGTGAGCTACACCGATGCGCGCGCGCTCCTGGACCGTCTCAACGCCATGGACGACGACGAGTACGCGGCGCTGCGCGCCGGCGCCCTGGCCTGGGCGCGGGCCAACACGACCGCGATGCGCGCGCGCCAGGTGCTCGCCGCCGTGGGGCTGGACGCCCCGGCATGAGCGACGTCCCCGGCCCGCAGCTGGCCGACATCGAGGCCGCCGAGGTCGACATCCTCGACTCCGGCGAGGCCGGCGGGAAGGCGATCCGCGGCGGGCTGATCCGCACGCTCGGCCACGTCGGCGCGATGGCGATGTCGCTCGTGTCGGTGCCGTTCATGATCCGCCACCTCGGCGACGTCGACTACGGCTACTACATGACGGTCTCGTCGATCATCTTCATCATCGGCGGGATGACCGAGGCCGGGCTCAACCAGCTCGGCATCAAGCGCTACTCGGCGATGGACGCGGCGGAGCGGCCCGCGTTCCTGCGCGTCCTCGTCGGCCTGCGGCTGACGCTGACGATCACCGGCGTCGCGCTGGCGACCGCGTTCTCGGCGGCGACCGGCCAGCCCGGCGTGGTGGTGGCGGGCACGGCGATCATGGGCCTCGGGTTGTTGTTGCAGTTGACCCAGAACGCCTACGCGGTCGCGCTGTCCTCGCAGCTCAAGCTCGGCTGGGTCGCGGGCCTGGAGTTCATCGGGCAGTTCACGCTGTCGGCGACGACGTTGCTGCTGATCGCGGTCGGCGCGTCGCTGATCCCGTTCTTCTGGGCCGCGGTCGTCTCGGCGGGCGCGCTGCTGATCGTGACCGTGACCGTGCTGCGCAGCCAGACGGAGATCCGGCCGTCGGTCGACATCGAGCAGTGGAAGTCGATCCTGCGCGAGGTGCTGCCGTTCGCGCTGGCCGCCGCGGTCGGATTGATCTACTTCCGCCTCGCGATCATCATGATGTCCTACCTGGCGACCGACCAGGAGACGGGCATCTACTCGGCCGCCCAGCGGATCGTCGAGACCGTCGGCGTGATCCCGTGGCTGGTCGTCTCGGCCGGCTTCCCGATCCTGGCGCGCGCGGCGCGCGACGACGCCGACCGGCTGAAGTACGCGCTGCAGAGGCTGTTCGACGTGTCGGTGCTGCTCGGCGGCGGCGTGGTCGTCGCGGGCGTGGCGGGCGCGCAGTTCGCGATCAAGGTCGTGGCGGGCGTCGGGTTCGAGGAGTCGGTCGGCGTCCTGCAGATCCTGATCTGCTCGATGCTGGCGACGTTCCTGGTCGCGACGTGGTCCTCGGCGCTGCTGTCGCTGAGCGCTTACCGCAAGATCCTGTGGTCGAACCTCGTGGCGCTGGCCACGACGGCGATCCTCTGCGTCACGCTGATCCCGGGCATGGGCCCCGAGGGCGCGGCGATCGCGACCGTCTCGGCCGAGACCGCGCTGGCGGTCTGCTACGTGATCGCGCTCGGGCGCACCGACCGCGCGCTGCTGCCCGGCCTGCACACGCTGCTGCGGCTGGCGCCGGGCGCGGCGCTGGCGGCCGTGGTCGGCCTGCTGCTGCACGCGCCGTCGCTGGTCGAGTCGCTGCTGTGCGGCGCGATCTACGTCGCGGGCGCGTGGCTCTGCGGCGCCGTGCCGCCCGAGCTCGTCGCCGCGCTGCTGAGGCGCGCGCCAGAGCCCGCGCCGGACGTCAACGGCTAGGGTTGACGCGGTGTCGCGACCTTCCGTGGTGCTCCTGCGCGGGCACAACGCCAACGTCTGGGACCTGCGCCCGCTGGAGGCGCTGCAGGACGAGTTCGACCTCCGCGTCCTGGTCACCGGCTCCAACCTCCACGACCTGACCGGCCTGGGCCTGCCGCAGGTCAGCGCGCCCGCGCCGCGCGACCGGCTGCCGGTCCCGCAGCGTGCCGCGGGCGCCGCCGCCTACGCGCTCGGCGAGCGCTACTCGGGCCTGGAGCAGCTGCTGGCGGGCGCCGACGTCGTCCACAGCGCGGAGATCCACTCGTGGTTCTCGGCCCAGGCCGCGGGACTGAAGAGCAAGTTGGGGTTCAAGCTCGTCCTGACCGCGTGGGAGACGCTGCCCTTCCTCGGCACGTACCGCTGGCCGCGCGAGCGCCGCTACCGCCGCGCGGTCGTCCCGCAGGTCGACCGCGTCCTGGCCGCGACGCAGCGCACGGCCGACACGCTCGCGCTGGAGGGCGTCGACCCCGCGCGCGTCGCGGTCTCGCCGCCGGGCATCGCGCTGGAGCGGTTCACGGCGCCGAACGATCATGCTGCCGGAGCGGTCGGCACGCCGCACACCGTGCTGTCGGCCGGGCGGCTCGTGTGGGAGAAGGGCCACCAGGACGTCCTGCGCGCGGTCGCCGCGCTGCGCCGTGGGATCGTCGGCCCCGTCCGCGACGACGTGCGCGCGCTGATCGTCGGCGACGGGCCGGAGCGGAGCAAGTTGGAGGCCTACGCCGCCGAGCTGGGCCTGACCGACGCGGGCGCCGTCGAGTTCCGGGCGACCGTCCCCTACGACGAGATCCCCGCGATCTACTGGGCGTCCTCGGCGCTGGTCCTCGGCTCGCTGGTCACGAAGGCGTGGGAGGAGCAGTTCGGGATGGTGCTCGTCGAGGCGCTGGCCGCCGGCCTGCCGGTGATCGCGACCGACACCGGCGCGATCCCGGAGGTCACCGACGGCCACGCGACGCTCGTGCCGCCGGGCGACTGGCGCGGGATCGCCGCGGCGCTGCTCGCGGGCCCGCTGGCGCAGGCGCCCGCGACCCGCGCGACACCGCCCGCCGCGCTGCTGGAGCGCGTGTCCGCGCCCGCCGCCGCGGCCCGGACGCGCGAGGCCTACAACATGGTCCTGGGCCGATGAGCGCCGCCGGCCGCCCGCGCGTCGCGCTGGTCACCAACGCGCTCGGCCTCGGCGGGACCGAGAAGCTGCTGCAGTCCTGCGCGCTGGCCGCGCGCGACACCTGCGACGTCCACGTCATCGGCGTCGAGCGCCTCGGCCCGCGCGGCGACATGCTGCTCGCCGCGGGCGTCGAGGTCTCCGACGCGGGCGGCGACGAGGCGCGCCTGGCCGAGCTGCTGGCCGGCACCGACGTCGTGCACGTCGTCCGCCACGGCGCGGCCGAGCCGCGCGTGCCCGCGGCCGTGCGCCGCGCCGGCGTCCCGCACATGGTCGAGACCAACATCTTCGGCCACGTGGACGAGAGCGACGACCGCGCCGCGTTCGACGCCCACCTGTTCCTGTCGAAGTTCTGCCTGCTGCGCTACCGCAACCGGCTCGGCGCCGACCGGATCGGCCCGGACTTCGACGCGCGCCACAAGGTGCTCAGCGCGCCGATCGAGTACCCGGAGCTGCGCGCCGCCGCGCCGGCCACGCCGCCGGAAGCGCGCGCGCTGCTGGGCCTGGATCCGGACCGCCCGACCGTCGGGCGCGTCGGCCGCGCCGACGACATGAAGTGGCGGCGCATGGTGGTGGACATGGTCCCGGAGCTGCTGCGCCTCGTGCCCGACGCGCAGGTGCTGTTCGTCGGCCTCACCCCCGCGCTGCGCCGGCGCCTGGACCACCTCGGCGTGCGCGACCGCGTCGCCGACGTCGAGCCCTCGGGCGATCCGGCGCGGCTCTCGGCGTTCTACCGCGCGTGCGACGTGTTCGTCGCCGCCGCGCAGATCGGCGAGTCGCAGGGGATCGCCAACGGCGAGGCGCTGGCGATGGGCGTCCCGGTCGTCACCTGCTCGACGCCGTGGGCCGACAACGCGCAGGTCGAGTTCGTCGAGCACGGCGTCAGCGGCTGGTACGCCAGCCACCCGCGCCCGTTCGCGGAGGCGACCGCCGACCTGCTGGGCGACGACGCGCGCCGGGCCGCGTTCGGCGCCGCGGGCACCGCGGCGATGGAGCGCGACCTACCGCCGGACGTGCTCGGCGCGCGGGTCGGCGGGCTCTACCGCTCGCTCGCGGCGGGTGGCGGCGTGCCGGAGGACTGGTCGCCGACGGTCGGCGACGTCGCGTCGTTCGCCGCCGACTACGCGCGGCGCGCGCACCTGGAGTTCCGGCCGCTGACCGGGCGCGAGCGCGCCGAGGCGCGGGCCGAGCGGCTGCGCGAGCGCGCGGTCGTCGCGAGGTCCGGGTTGACCACCATGTTGAAGATGACCGGCCGGCTGCGGAAGGGCTGACGCCGTGCGGATCGCCGTCTCCTACCCGGACGTCAACCTCACCGGCGGCGTCGAGCGCGTCGTCGTCGAGACCGTCAACCACCTCGTGCGCCGCGGCCACGACGTGCACGTGCTGGCGGCGTCGGTCGCCGACGGCGTGCTCGTCGCGGGCGCGACCGTGCACCGCGTGAAGGCGCCGCGCGCGCTCGACCCGCTGTTCGTGCTCGGCTACCGCGACCGCGCGACGACCGCGCTGCGGCGCACCGGGCCGTACGACGCGCACGCCGCGTTCAGCGCGCTGTCGCCGCTGGGCGGGACGTTCTGGGTGCCCTCGGTCCACGCGGCCAGCTACGAGGCGATCCTCGACTGGCGCACCGGCCCGGGTCGCGTGGCGGTCCAGGCCAACCCGTTCCACCGCGTCCGGCTGGCGCTGGAGAGGCAGTACCTGTCGCCTGGCGGCTACCGCCGCGTGGTCGCGCAGACCGAGGCGGTCAAGGCCGACGCGGTCCGGCTCTACGGCACGCCGCCCGACGACGTCGACGTGGTCGAGCTCGGCTTCGACCCGGCCGCGTTCTCGCCGCAGCGGCGGGCGGCGCTGCGCGCGTCGTCGCGCGCGGAGCTGGGGCTCGGCGAGCAGGACAAGGTCATTGCCTTCGTCGCCAACGAGCTGGAGCGCAAGGGCTTCGCGACGCTGACCGCCGCGCTGGCGCGGTTGGACGACAAGAACGTCAAGTTGTTGTCCATCGGCCGCACGGACCCGGAGGCCACGCGCGCCGCGGCGCGCGCCGCGGGGCTCGAGGCGCGGACGATCGTCGCGGGGTCGTCCAGCGATGTCGCCGTCCCGCTGGCCGCCGCCGACGCGATGGTCCTCCCCACGCGCTACGAGCCGTGGGGGCTGGTGATCGTCGAGGCGCTGGCGACCGGGATCCCGGTCGTGACGACGCGGCTGGCCGGCGCGGCGCAGGAGATCCTGGAGGGCCGGACCGGCGCGCTGGTCGACGACCCCGACGACGTCGCCGGCTTCGCCGACGGGATCGCGTGGGCGCTGGACGCCGGCGGGCCCGAGGACGGCGCGGCGATCGCGGCGAGCGTCGCGCACCTCACGTGGGAGACCGTGCTCGACCGCTTCACCGCGCTGCTGCTCGCGCCATGAGCTGGGCGTTCGTCGTCCTGAACTGGAACGGGCGCGAGGACACGCTGCGCTGCCTGGCGGCGCTGCGCGCGGTGCACGGCGAGCACCGCGTCTACGTCGCCGACAACGGGTCGCGCGACGGCAGCGTCGAGGCGATCCGGGCCGCGCATCCCGAGGCGGTGCTGATCGAGAACGGCGCCAACCTCGGCTACGCGGGCGGCAACAACCCGGCGATCGAGCGCGCGGTCGCCGACGGCGCGGAGTGGGTCGTCCTGCTCAACAACGACGCGCAGCCGGACCCGGACGTCCTGCGCGCGTTCGCGGGTGCCGCGAAGAAGCGCCCGGACGCGGGCGTCCTGGCCGGGATGCTGCTGTTCGAGGACGGGCGCGTGCAGTGGGCGGGCCAGCGGCTCGGGCTGCGCAGCGGCTACTCGGGGCGGCCGCGCGCGTACGGCAAGCCGCTCGCGGAGGCGCACGTCGAGGGGCGCGGCGACCCGGAGCGCGTCGCACGCGGCGTCGGGGCGCTGATGGCCGTCTCGAGCGAGGCGATCGCCGCGGCGGGCGTCTTCGACCACGACCTGTTCGCCTACGTCGAGGACGTCGACTGGTGCCTGCGCATCCGCGCGGCGGGCTTCGGCTGCTACTTCGTCTCCGGCGCCCGCGCCGTCCACGCGCTCAGCGCGTCGACCGGCGGCGACACGGGCTCGACCGCGACGCTCTACTACGGCGCGCGCAACACGATCGTCGTCTGCGAGCGCCACCTGCCGCTCGGTGTCGTGGGCACCTGGCGGCGCCGCGCGACGATCGCGCTGACCTTCGCGCTGCGCGCGGCGACCGTCCAGCGCTCCCGTGCGGCGTTCGCCGCGGTGGCCTCCGGCGTCCGCGACGGCGTCGCGCGGCGCCTCGGACCGCGTTCGTAGACTGCCTGCGGTGAGCAGCGCAGAGACCAAGCCCCTCGGCTACTACGGCGCCGGCCGTGAGGACCTCGTGGCGATGCTGCCGCGCCCGATCGGCCGCGTGCTGGACATCGGCTGCGGCGAGGGCGCCGTCGGCCGCGTGCTCCGCGCCGAGGGCGCGAGCGAGGTCTGGGGCGTCGAGATCTTCCCGGACGCCGCCGCGCGCGCCGCCGAGGCCTACGACGGCGTCGTCGTCGCGCCGGTCGAGCAGGCGCTGGTCGGCGACGAGCTCCCGGACGGCGGCTTCGACACGATCGTCTGCTACGACGTCCTCGAGCACCTCGCCGACCCGCTGCTGATCCTGCGCCTGCTGCTGGACCGCGCGAAGCCGGGCGCCACGCTGCACGTGTCGGTCCCCAACGCGCGCCACCTCGGCCTCGTCCGCGACCTGCTGCTGCGCGGGACGTTCGGCTACACCGAGTTCGGCCACCGCGACTCGACGCACCTGCACTGGTTCACGCGCCGCGACCTCGAGGCCGGCGTCAGCGGCGCCGGCTGGCAGGTCACCGCCTCGCGTCCCAACCCGTTCCGCGGTCGCGACGAGCCCTTCAACCGCGCGACGCGCGGCAAGCTGCAGGAGTTCATCGCCCTGCAGTGGAACGTGCTCGCGACCGCACGCTGAGCGCACGCTCGTAGGCCGCGGCGGTCCGCGCCGCGGTCTGGGTCCAGGTGAACGTCGCGGCCTGCCGCCGCGCCGCATCGACGTCGATCGCGCCACCGAGCGCCCGCCCGATCGCGGCCGCGACCTGCTCCGGCCGGTCCGGATCGACATACAGCACTTGGTCGCCGCCGATCTCGCGCAGGACGGGCAGATCCGAGCACACGACCGGGACGCCCCGCGCCATCGCCTCCAGCAACGGGAGCCCGAAGCCCTCGAACCGCGTCGGCAGCGCGAGCGCGCCGGCCGCCGCGTACAAGTCCTCCAACAACTCGGCGGAGACCGTGCCAAGCACCCGCACATCCCCCTCGACCCCGAGCGCGCTCGCCGCCGCCGCGAGCCGCCCCGCATCGGTCCCCGGCCCCACGTAGACGAGCAACGGTCGCTGCGTCTCATCCGTCACGGCCCAGGCGTCGAGCAGGGCGGCGAGGTTCTTGTGGGCGAAGTCGCCGGCGACGCAGAGGACGATCGGGCGATCGCCGGCGTCGAGCGTCGTGCGCGCCCGGGCGGCGTCGGCGCCGGGGCGGGGCAGCGCGCCCAGCGCCAGCGGGACGACCTCGACGCGCTCGCGCCTGACCCCGAGCAGCTCCACCGCGTCGTCGCCCGAGGCGTGCGAGTCGGCCAGCACGACGTGCGCGCGGCGCGCCGCCGGGCCCATCAGCGCGCCGGTCCCGACGCGCATCAGCGGCGGCACGAGGTCCGGGCGGCGCTTGAACAGCACGTCGTGGACGGTCAGCACGCGCGCGAACGGCCCGCCGAGCGCGCCGAAGTTCCCGACGCCGTGCAGCACGTCGACCCTCGCGCGCGCCGCGGCCCCGGCGATCCCGACCGCCTCGCCCGCGGCCCAGCGCACGCTCGATCCGGCGTGCACCCAGTCGAGGACGACGACGTGGTCCAGCAGCTCGCGCCACCAGCCGTCGCCTGCCGCCTCGCGCCCGGCGAAGCCGATCAACTCGAGGCCATCATGTCGCTCGCGCAGCGCGCGGGCCAGCTCGCGGGAGTAGGACTCCCGGCCGCCGGTCTGCCCCGGCCGCAGGAACAGGAGGTCCCAGCCGACCTTCACAGCAGCGCCCGCACGAGCCGCCAGTAGGCGCCGACGAGCCAGGCGGCACCGGGGATCCTGTGCGCGGTCGCCAGGAACGGCGAGTCCAGCGAGGCGGTCAGGCCGTCGGCGAACGTGCGCGCGTCCACGGTGCGCGTCGCCTGGACGGCGCGGCGCCGGCGCCACATCGCGGGCAGCTCGCGCAGCGCGGCGCGCTGGGCGCGCAGCTTCGCGCCGAGCCAGCCGTCGCGCGCGGCGACCGGCAGCAGCGCCAGCTCGAAGGCCAGCAGCGCCGGGGCGAGCAACAGCAGAAGTCGTGTCGGGTAGTCACCGATCAGCGTCCACCAGCGGTTGCGCTCGAGGTGGAACCACTTGTAGTCGCCCTTGGCGAACTCGTAGTCGTGGTCGACCCGCGCCGCCGGGACGACGCCGTTCTCCCACCCCGCCAGCCGCAGGCGCAGGCCGAGGTCGAGGTCCTCGCCGTACATGAAGTACTGCTCGAAGAAGCCGCCGGTCGCGACCCACGCGTCGCGCCGGACGACCAGCGCGGCGCCGCTCGCGAACCCGACCTCGCGCGGGGCGTGGTCCAGCGCCGCGGTCGCGGTCCCGTGCCCGCCCGCCCAACCGAAGCCGAGGAAGTGCACCAGGTTGCCCGCGGTGTTGACCTCGTCGCCGCCGGGCAGCGTCACGAGCGCCTGCCAGGAGCCCCATTCCGGGTGCTCGGCCGCGGCGGCGCGCAGCGCGTCCAGGCAGCCGGGCACCGGGACCGCGTCCGGGTTGAGGAACAGCAGCAGCTCGCAGCCGTCCACGACCCGGGCGCCCGCCACCGTGCCGCCGGCGAAGCCGCCGTTGACGCCGGTCTCCAGGACCACCGCGTCCGGCAGCGCGCGGCGCGCGACCGCGGCGGAGTCGTCGGGCGACGCGTTGTCGACCACGACGACCTGGTCGCCGTCGCGCAGCTGCGGAGCCAGCGCGCCGAGCGTCGCGGGCAGGTCCCCCGCGCTGTTGTAGGCGACGATGACGACGCCGAGCGCCGGCCCGCTCACCGGGGCGACGATGACGCCGTCAGGTCTTCGGAGGACTCGGCGTCGCCCTCGGGCTCGTCGCCGATCGCCCGGCTCAGCCGCCGCTCCAGCAGCGCGACGCGCTGCGCCAGGATCTTGTTCTGGTCGGTCAGCCGCGAGATCACCAGCGAGAAGTGCAGCATCAGCATCACGACGAAGCCGAGCGCGACCGCGAACAGCGCCGCCGGGCCGTAGCGCACGCCGACCGCCGTCGAGACCTGGTTGAGCAGGTTGCTCCAGACCGACAGCCCCAGCAGCACGGCCGCGGCGAACATCCACAGCAGCGCGTAGCGCTCGAGCAGCCGCTTGCGGCGGACCAGCTCGAAGACGAACAGGAACAGTCCGCCCGAGACGATGACCGAGATGATCTGCAGGCGCGTCTGCATCCCGCTCCTAGACGCCGCGCTGGGCGCTGACCGCGGCGGGCTCGCCCGGCTCGACCACGGGCCGCGCGCGCAGCAGGCCGACGAAGATCGCCAGCAGCACCTTGATCATGTAGAAGACCGACCGCGACGCGTTGATCGACGAGACGCCGCCCTGGCGCTCGCGCATCGTCACCGGGATCTCGGCCGACGCCAACCGGTGCGCGTGGACCATCAGCACCGCCTCGACCTCGGGGTAGTCGTGCGGGTAGTCGTTGGCGAACAGCTCGATCGCGCGGCGGTCGCACATCCGGAAGCCCGACGTCGGGTCGGTCACCGGGCGGCCGGTCACGCGCGAGAGGATGAAGCCGAAGATCTTGATGCCCAGCCGCCGCGCGCCCGACGACCTGTAGCCGTGCTCCTCGTCGCCGGTCAGGAAGCGCGAGCCGGTGACCATGTTGACGTCGCCGCGGTGCGCGATGAGGTGGTGCAGCAGGTCGTCGATCTGCGCGGCGTCGTGCTGGCCGTCGCCGTCGACCTGGACCGCGTAGTCGTAGTCGTTCTCGCGGGCGTAGAGGTAGCCGGACTGCACCGCGCCGCCGATCCCGAGGTTGAACGGCATCCGCAGCACCTCGGCACCCGCGTCCGTGGCAACCTTCGTCGTCGCGTCGGTCGAGCCGTCGTCGACCACGACGACGTCCCAGCCCGGCGCGTTCTTGCGCAGATCAGCGACGGTCGACGCGATCGCGTCGGCCTCGTTGTAGGCGGGGACGATGGCCAGGAGCTTGCTCATCAAGACGGTCAACGGGCGCGCACGCGGAACGTTCCGCGTTTGTGCCGCCCTGTCACGATACCCAGCGCTTCAGCGGACCAGCGCGCGGAGGCCAGGTGGGATGGCGCGCAGGAGGTACGCGAGGGCGCCGTAGACGAGCAGGCCGAGGATCGTCGCGGGCACGGCCGGCACCGGGATCAACGCTCCCGCCGCCAGACCGCCGGCCAGCGCCAGGACGATCCGGGGCACGCGCGACGGGTGGATCCCGGGCGCGCCGCGGGTCAGGGCGAGCGCGTAGGCGGCGCAGAGCGTCGCCTCGCCGATCGCGGCGCCCAGCGCGGCGCCGCGCGCCCCGTGGGCGTGGGCCAGCAGCGCGACGGCGACCGCGGAGACGACGAAGACCAGCAGGTTGCAGACCAGCAGCACGCGCTGGCGGTGGCGCGCCAGCAGCGCGAAGCCGAGGCCGGAGATCGCGAACGTCAGGCCGAGCGCGGCGCCCTGGATCCGCAGCGGCGCGATCGAGTCGTCGAAGCCGCTCCCGGCGATCACCGCGATGATCGCCGGCGCGCCGAGGATCGCCCCGATCGCCGCGACGCCGCCGAGCAGCACGCTGCCCTCGATCAGCCCGGACACCGCGCGGCCGAAGCGCTCGGGTGCCGACGAAGCGGTCCGGGCCAGCAGCGGGAACGCCGAGGTCCCGAGCAGGGCGGGCACCGCCGCCACGATGATGATCACCCGGAACGACGCGGAGAACGCGCCGGTCTGGTGCTCGCTCGTCGCCAGCCCGCAGACGATCAGCGAGGCGTAGAGGTACAGGACGCCCGACGCCGTGGCGAGCCCGACGAGCACCGCCTCGCGCAGCAGCCGCGGCCACAGCGTGCGGTCGGCGCGCGGCCGCGGCCGGCGCGTGCCGCGCAGCGCCGCCGCGGTCAACACCACCAACAACACGGCGACCGGCACCGGGATCGCCAGGAACGTCAGGACGCCCGCGCCCGCCGCGACGCCGCACAGCATCAGCGCGGTCGTCGCCGCCTGGCGCGCGACGTCCAGCGCGGTGACGGTCCCGATCCGCAGCGCGGTCTGCAGCGGGACGGTCGCGGTCTGCTGGCCCGCGAGCAGCACGCCCGCGCCCGACGCCAGCGCCGCGCCCGCGACCATCGCGCCGTCATAGCCGAGCACCGCAGCGGCGCCCGCCGACACGCACACGCCCACCACCGCCAGCGCCACGCGCAGCCCGAGCAGCGCGTCCAGCGCGTGCTCGCGCGACGACGCATCGGCCTGCGCGAACTCCCGCAGCGCGAGCGTCCCGAGCCCGAGGTCCCCGAGCGCCGTGACGATCGCCACCAGCGCCGTGACCGACTGGTAGCGCCCGTAGTCGACGACGCCGAGGTGGCGCGTCACCGCCACGACGCCGCCCAGCGACAGCACGGTCCCGAGCGCGAACCCGAGCACCCGGACCGCGCCCCCGCGCACGACCAGCGCGCCCGCCTCGGGCGTGTCGAGCACGTCCACGCTGGAGCGGTCCGCCGTCATCGCGCCAGACCCTACGGGCCGACCCAGCAGCAAGCTCCCTCGCTAGGCTGCTGCCGCTATGGCTCCACGACGCGCGCTCATCACGGGCATCACCGGTCAGGACGGCTCCTACCTCGCCGAGCTGCTCCTCGAGAAGGGCTACGAGGTCCACGGCATGGTCCGCCGCGCCTCGACCGAGAAGTTCGACCGGATCGAGCACCTGCGCGACCGGATCACCCTGCACCAGGGCGACCTGCTCGACCACCGCTCGCTGACCGACGCGCTGCGCAACTCCAACCCGGACGAGATCTACAACCTCGCCGCGATGTCGTTCGTGGCCGTCTCCTGGATCCAGCCGACGCTGACCGCCGAGTTCACCGGCGTCGGCGTGACGCGGATCCTCGAGGCGATGCGCGAGGTCTGCCCCGAGGCGCGCTTCTACCAGGCGTCGTCGAGCGAGATGTTCGGCAAGGTGCTCGAGGTCCCGCAGACCGAGTCCACCCCGTTCTACCCGCGCTCCCCGTACGGCGTGGCCAAGGCCTACGGCCACTTCATCACGGTGAACTACCGCGAGTCCTACAACTTGCACGCGACGTCCGGGATCCTCTTCAACCACGAGTCCCCGCGGCGCGGCCTGGAGTTCGTCACCCGCAAGATCACGTGGCACGCCGCGGCGATCAAGCACGGCAAGCTCGACAAGCTCGAGCTCGGCAACCTCGACGCCGAGCGCGACTGGGGCTACGCCAAGGACTACGTCATCGCGATGTGGCTGATGCTCCAGCAGGACAAGGCCGACGACTACGTGATCGCGACCGGCAAGACCAACACGGTCAGGGAGTGCGTCGAGATCGCGTTCGACGAGGCCGGCCTGGGCGACTACGAGAAGTACGTCGAGATCAACCCGGCGTTCCTGCGCCCGGCCGAGGTCGATCAGCTGATCGGCTCGCCCGCCAAGGCCAAGGCCGACCTGGGCTGGGAGCCGGAGACGACGTTCGAGGAGCTGATCCGCCTGATGACGCGGGCCGACCTCGAGCTGTTCGCCAAGTAGGCCCTACGGGGTCCCGCCGGCCCGCAACTCGGCGAAGGTCTCGGCGGACCTCGACCCGGCGCTCAGGGTCTCTCTGAGCGAAGCTGCTCGAGGTCCGCGGCGACCATCTCGGCGATGGTCGCCTCGAAGCTGTGCTCGGGACGCCACCCGAGCACGTCCCGGGCGCGCGACGGGTCGCCGACCTGCGGCGTCACCTCGGGCGGCCGGACGAACGCCGGGTCCACGCGGATCCGGCCCTCGGCGCTCACGCCCGCCGCGGCGAACGCCGCCTGAACCAAATCGCCGACCGTCCGGCCGACGCCGCTGGCGAACACGTAGTCGCCGGGCGCGTCGGCGGCCAGCGCCAGGCGCGCGCCGCGCATCACGTCGGCCGCGTGCGACCAGTCCCGGACCGCGCTCTGGTCGCCCAGGACCAGCTCGTCCTGGAGTCCCAAGGCGATCGCCGCCGCGCCCCGCGTCACCTTGCGCGGCAGGAACCGCACCGGCCGCCGCGGCGACTCGTGGTTGTAGAGGATCCCCGACACCGCGAACAGCCCGTGGCGCTCGCGCAGGACACCGACGAGCTGGTGCGCGGCGAGCTTGGCGATCCCGTACGGCGAGCGCGGCCGCTTGGGCGAGCCCTCGCGCTGCGGCGACTCGCCCGCGTCGCCGAAGATCTCCGACGACGTCGCGACGAACACGCGCAGCTCCGGGTCCAGGCGGTGCGCGGCGGTCAGCAGCGTCCCGGTCGCGCCGGCGATCTGCGCCATCGGGACCGCCGGGTCGTCCCACGACGCGGGCACGAACGTCGGCGCGGCGAGGTGGTAGAGCTCGTGCGGGCGGACGGCGCCGAGCGCGTCGACCAGCGTGGACGCGTCGTCGAGGTCGCCGTGCAGCAGCGAGACCCCCTCCAGATGGGTGAGCACACGATCGCCAGGGTTCCGGACCAGGCCGGTGACGTCGTAGCCTTCGGCGACGAGTTGCTCGGCCAAATACGTCCCGTCCTGGCCGGACACGCCGGTGATCAGCGCCCGCCGAGGGCTCATCGCGTGTGCCACACTGAGTCAGATCGCCGCACCGCGGGCAGCCTACGTCAAGGACGTCGCGCCCGAATCCCGGCCGATCTGGACGGTTGTTCGACGCAAGCAAGAAACCTTGTGAGCGTCGAGACGTTGTAGTCATCGCATGCCCTCCCCAACCCCCACACCCCTCGACGCCACCGCCGCCGCGGAGGACCTCGCGGTGCCGCCGCCGACGGTCGACGTGCTCGGCGTCCCGCTCGCCCTCACGGACTACGAGCGGACGATGGACTGGATGGACGCGACGATCGCCCAGCGCGGCAAGGGCTACATCTGCGTCGCCGCGACGCACACGGTCGTCGCCACGCAGGACGACCCGGAGCTGCGCGCCGCCGTGCGCGGCGCCTCGCTGGTCGTCCCGGACGGCCAGCCGGTCGTGTGGGCGATGAACGCCTTGGGCCACGACCTGACGCACCGCGTCTACGGGCCGGACCTGATGGCCAAGTCGTGCGAGCGCGCGGCGGCCACCGGCACCCGGATGTTCCTGTACGGCGGCCGCAACCAGGGCGCGCTGGTGCAGCTGGCGCTGAACCTGCGCACACGCTTCCCGGGGCTGCAGATCGTCGGCGGCTACGCGCCGCCGTTCCGGCCGCTGTCCGACGAAGAGGTCGACGCGGTCGTCGAGGAGATCAACCACGCCAAGCCGGACGTGGTGTGGGTCGGGATCGGCGTGCCGAAGCAGGAGAAGTTCATGCACGCGCTGCGCGCGCGGTTGGACGCTCCGGTGTTGGTCGGCGTCGGCGCCGCGTTCGACTTCCACGCAGGCCTGATCCCGCAGGCGCCGTCTTGGATGCAGTCCTCCGGCCTGGAGTGGCTGTTCCGCCTGTCGAAGGAGCCGCGGCGGCTCTGGAGGCGCTACCTGACCTACAACCCGCGCTTCGTGCTCGGGTTCGCGCGCCAGTACGCGCGCCACCGCCGCCGTCTCGCGCGCACGTCCGCCCGCTAGCCTCCGGGCCAACATGAGCGCTGCCGCTAGCAGCGGAAACGAGCCCTCCGGGCGAGCTTTCCGCAATCCGAACGAGCCCTCTGGGCGAGGCTCGGACGTCGCTGTCATTGGATTGGGCCGCGTTGGCCTGCCGCTCGCCCTCGCCTTCGCGGACGCGGGGCTGGACGTCATCGGGGTCGACAACGACCCGGCGCGGATCGACGCGCTGCGCGAGGGGCGGATGCCGTTCGACGAGCCGGGCGCGCAGGAGATCCTGGAACGCGTCGCCTCGCGGCTGACGCTCGGCGAGCGCGCCGAGGACGCGGCGCCCGCGCGGCACATCGTGCTCACGCTGGGCACGCCCGCGATGTCGCACATCGAGATCGACCTGCGCCAGATCCGCGCGGTGCTGGACGACCTGCTCCCGCACCTGCGCGAGGGGCACGCGATCCACCTGCGCTCGACGATCGCGCCGGACACCACCGAGTTCGTCGCCGGCTACCTGGCCAAGCACCGCGGCTTCGTGATCGGTGAGGAGGTCTTCGTGGCCCACGTCCCGGAGCGGATCGCGTCGGCCAAGTTCTTCGAGGAGATCTCGACGCTGCCGTGCATCGTCGGCGGCGTCGGCGCGCGCTCGGGCGAGGTCGCCGCGTCGCTGTTCGAGGTCCTGGGCGCGCCGATCGTCCAGACCACCCCGGTCCAGGCCGAGCTGGCGAAGATCTGGACCAACATCCTGCGCTACGCGAACTTCGCGCTGCCCAACCTGATGATGATGGACTGCGAGCAGTACGGCGCGAACGTCTTCGAGGTGGTGGAGCTGATCAACCGCGACTACCCGCGCGGTGGGATGAAGCTCCCGGGGTTCACGGCGGGCACGTGCCTGCGCAAGGACTTCGCGTTCTCCGAGGAGCGCTCGAACGCGCCCGGGATGCTGCTGGCGGTCTCGCGCGTCAACGAGAGCGTGCCGCTGTTCCTGGTCCAGGGCGTCAAGCGGCGGCTCGAGGGCGGGTCGCTGGCGGGCAAGAAGATCGCGGTGCTGGGGCTGGCCTTCAAGGGCGACACCGACGACGAGCGCGACTCGCTGTCGCACAAGTTGGTGCGGTTGCTCGAGCGCGAGCTGGCCGACGTCGCGATCCACGATCCCCACGTCCCGACGCCGACGTCCTCCCTGGCCGACGCCGTGTTGGACGCCGACGCGGTGATCGTCGCGACCAACCACCACGAGTTCTGCACGCCGGAGACGCTGCGGGCGATCGTGGAGGGCGCGCGGCGCGATGCGATCGTCGTCGACCCCTGGAACTGCTGGGGCGCGTCACAGGTCTTCGCGCACGCCGACGAGGTCGCGCTGCTGGCCGGGCTCGCCTCGCGGTAGCGTCCGGAGTCGCTTATGAATCGCGTACTCGTCACCGGCGGCGCCGGCACCATCGGGGCGGCTGTGGTCCGCCGTCTGCTCAGCGACCCGCGCTTCGAGGTGCGGGTGTCGGACCAGCGGACCGCGCCGCAGTGGATGCGCGAGGGCTGCGAGATCCACCAGGGCGACCTGCGCGAGCTCGACGAGGCGCGGAGGGCGACGCAGGGCTGCACCCACGTCATCCACCTCGCCGCGATCGTCGGCGGGATCGGGAACTTCCACAAGCTGCCGCACACGCTGACCGAGGTCAACAACGCCCTGTACAACGGCGTGATCCGGGCGGCGCTCGATCACGACGTCGAGCGGTTCGTGTACGTGTCGTCGTCGATGGTCTTCGAGCGGGCGACGGAGTTCCCGACGACCGAGGAGCACATCCTCGACACGCCGATCCCGCAGAGCGCGTATGGCTTCTCGAAGCTGACGGGCGAGGTGTACGTGAAGGCCGCGCACGACGAGCACGGGTTCCCGTACACGATCTGCCGCCCGTTCAACGCGTACGGGCCGGGCGAGATGCCGGAGGACGAGCCGGGGATCGCGCACATGGTCCCGGACGTCATCAAGAAGTGCTTGGCCTTGCCGGAGGGCGCGCCGCTGCCGATCTTCGGCGACGGGACGCAGACGCGGACGCTGACGCACATCGACGACATCGCGGACGGGATCGTGGTGTCGATGGCGAGCGAGGCCGGGTTGCACGAGGACTTCAACATCTCCGCCGGCGAGGAGATGACCGTCGCCGAGATCGCCCGCGTGATCTGGGAGGAGTGCGACCGCCCGGCCGGCGAGTTCGCGCTCGAGCACCTGCCGACGTACCCCGTCGATGTCGTCCGGCGCTGGCCGTCGGTCGAGAAGGCGGAGCGGCTGCTGGACTGGAAGGCCAGGATCGGCGTGCGCGAAGGCGTGCGTCAGACAGCTGACTGGCTGCGCGGGGTGCTTCCGGCCGCCGCCGGGTAGCGCTTCTCCATGGCCACCCTTTCTCTTCACCGTCACAAGACCAAGAAGCAGCGCGCGGCCACCGCGGCCTCCAGGGCCTCGTCGGCTGCATGGACGTTCCTGAAGGCCCGGATCGCCTGGGCCGCCGGCAAGAGGGCGACGAAGGTCGCCGTGCCCGCCGCCGCGGTCGGCACCGCCGCGATCGTCGCGAGGAGGCACTCCTCGCACTCCGACACGCCGCCGGCGCCTCCGACGTCGAACAACGGGACCCCCAAGGTCCCCGCCGGCGTCTCCTAGCACCTCCGGCCAGCGTCGCCCTAAGCACCTTCACCCTGGCCCGCCACCCGGCGGGCCAGGCCCGTTCTTGGGCTCGTACGCCAGTTCCGCGCCGAGGAACGCGTCAGGGCTTCGACGGCCACGGCAGCGCCGCGGCCAGCAGTGGCGTGCCGTCGGCGTCCGCGACGCCCAGCGTGATCGCCGCGTGGCCCTCGTTGTGCAGGTCGAAGCGGTTGCCGAACATCTGGTTGCCGGAGCGGCTGCTCACGGCGGAGAGCGGGGACGTCGTGCACGCGGTCAAGGCGTCGCACTTGCCCAGCGTGGTCGGCGCGCCCGGCGCGGCGGTGCCGCTCCAGACCACGCTCGCGTAGGCCTGGCCGGGCTTCGTCACCGGAAGGTCGAACGACAGCCGCTTCGCGCGGTCGTCGTCGGCCGGGAACGCGACCCCGTAGGTCGCACCCGCCCCCACGCCGCGCCACGCGTTGCCGCGCAGCAGCAGCTCGCCGTTGCCGCGCGAGAAGTACGCCTGCCTGCGCGCGCTGGGCTGCACGCTCAGCTCGATCGCGTCGACCTTCGACGGCGGCTGCGGGAGCGTGAGCTTCCGGACGACCGTCTTCTCGCCACCGCCCGGCACGACGAACGAGTACAGCGCGTCGGCCTTGCACGCCGGCGCCGCCAGCGAGCCGCGCACGCAGCGCCCCGCCCGGACGAACCGCGTCACGTCGTGCAGCGTGAAGTTCTTCATCTTGACCGTGGCAACCACATTGAGATGCCCACCGGACCGCGTCACCGCGGCCTGGAGCGCCACGACCCGGAGCCCGTCGCGCTCGTAGGTCACGACGCGCGAGTGCGCGCGGCCCGACGGCGACGAGTACGGCGTCGCCGCGAGCGCCGCGCTCGGGAGCGCGGCGGCGGCGGAGAGGACGACGGCGGCAAGCGGCAGGAGGCGCGAAGAAGACATGGCACTCACCCCAACGCCGCCGCCTGCCCCGAAGTTACGCCGGCGTCGATTCCAGCGTCGTGCGCAGGCCCTCGACCAGCCCGACCTGCGCCTCGAACCCGAGCTCCTCGCGCGCACGCGACACGTCCAGGCACGAGCGCTCGACCTCGCCCAGCCGCGCCGGCTTGAACTCCGGCTCGAAGCCCCTCGCCGCGGCGTCCGGGTCGATCTCGCGCAGCGCGTCCACGATGTCCAGCACCGTCGACTCGCGGCCCGTGCCCACGTTGATCTCACCGGTCACGCGCGCCTCGACGGCCGCCAGCTGCGCGCGCACGACGTCGCCGACGTACACGTAGTCGCGCGTCTGCCTGCCGTCGCCGAAGATCACCGGCGTCCCGCCCTCGCGCAGCAGCCCGCAGAAGATCGCGACCACGCCCGCCTCGCCGTGCGGGTCCTGGCGCGGCCCGTAGACGTTGCCCAGCCGCAGCGTCACGTTCGACTGCTCGTACAGCCGCCCGTACCACCCCAGGTACCGCTCGGCGCAGAACTTCGACTGCCCGTAGGCCGCCATCGGCAGCGGCTCGGTCGACTCCGGCGACGGGATCACGTCCGCGTCGCCGTAGATCGCGCCGCCGGTCGACGTGTTCACCACGCGCCCGACCCTCGCCGCGTGCGCGGCCGCCAGCACGTTGATCGTCCCGACGACGTTCACGGACGCGTCGAACGCCGGGTCGTCGATCGACTTGCGCACGTCGATCTGCGCCGCCAGGTGGAAGATCACGTCCGGCGCGATGTCGCCGACCAGCGACGTCAGCGCCGCCGCGTCGGTGATGTCGACCTCGTGCAGCCGCGCGCCGCGGTCGAACGCCCCCGCCTCGAGGTTCTCGCGCTTGCCCGTGACGAGCGTGTCGATCACGTCGACCTCCGCGCCCTGGTCCAGGAGCGCGTCGACGAGGTTGGATCCGATGAAGCCGGCGCCGCCGGTGACGATCGCATGCATAGGTGCGCCGCAGGCTATCGATCGCCCCGTCCGTCTCGCGGACCTCTCAGACCGCCGCCAGCTCGCCGTGAGGCTCCGGCTGCCCGTGCTTCGGGAGCAGCCGGACCGCCGGGAGGCACGCCACCGTCGCGGCGATCACCACGATCAGCGCCGTCGCCATCGCGCTCGCCTGATCGGCGCCGTGCAGGTAGACCGACGTCACGACCGCGCTGCCGATCCCGGCCGCCAACTGCTGAACGGCGCTGAGCGATCCGGACGCGCCGCCGGCCTCGTCCGGCGCGACGTCGCCGAGGGCGATGTCGAACAGCGTCCCGTAGCACGCGCCCAGCCCGAGTCCGATCACGAAGACGAACGGCGCCAGGCCCCAGAGCGTCGCGTCCAGGCCGCTGGTCTCGACGACCGCCAGCAGCCCGCCCGCGCCGACCAAGGTGATGCACATGCCGATCGCGATCAGCTTGCGCCCCATCCTGCCGCCCGGGCCGGCCATCGTGAACCCGGCGGCGACGATGATCCCGAGCGTCATCGGCAGCAGCCCGAGCGCCGCGGCCGACGGCTTCGCGCCCAGCGCCTGCTGCATGAACAGCGAGATGATGTAGGCCAATCCGCTCGACGACGCGAAGAACACCAACCCGGTCACGAGGCCCGACGAGAAGCCGCGGTTCGCCAGCAGCGACGGCTTGATCAGCGGCTCGGCGGCGGTGCGCTGGCGCCACGCGAAGGCGCCGAGGAAGGCGACGCCGCCGGCCAGGCAGGCGATCGGGACCGCGTTCCAGCCCTCGGTCGAGCCCTCGATCAGCCCGAAGATCAGGCCGAACATCGCGGCGGCGAGCAGGCCGGAGCCGAGCCCGTCGATCCGGACCGGCGCCGCGGCGTCGAGGTCGTCGTGCGGCAGGATCCGCGCCGCGAGCGCGATCCCGGCGGTGCCGAGCACCACGTTGATGAGGAAGATCGGCCGCCACGCCAGGCCGAGGAGATCCGCGTCGATCAGGAAGCCGGCGAGGATCGGCCCGCCGACCGTCGCGATCCCGAGCAGCGGGCCGAACAGGCCGAACGCCCTCTGCTGCATCTCGCGCGGGAAGTGCTTGGTCATGATCGCCATGCCCTGCGGGATCAGCAGCGCGCCGAACGCGCCCTGGACCGCCCGCGCGCCGATCAGCACCGCGGGCGACCACGCCGCGCCCGCGAGGGCGGAGGCCGCCGTGAAGCCGGCCATGCCGACCAGGAACAGGCGCCGCTGGCCGTAGCGGTCGCCGAGCCGGCCGCCGACGACCAGCAGGACGCCGAGCGCCAGCGCGTAGGCGGAGCCGAGCCACTTGACGAGCGCGTCGCCGCCGCCGATGTCGCGGACGATCGTCGGCGCCGCGATGTTCGTGACGGTCGAGTCGATCATGTCGAGCGCGTCCGCGAGCAGGACGAGCCCGAGGATGGCCCAGAGGACCTTGCTGGAGAGAGAGGGCTTTTCCGAAGTCATGCCAAAAGTGTATCCACTACACTTTAGGTGTCAATACGACTTTGGCTGCTATCGTCCGATCGTCCATGGAAGCCGCCGAGACCCTGGGACGCCGGGAACGCAAGAAGCGCGCGACGCGCGCCGCGCTGTCGGACGCCGCGCTCGACCTGTTCCTGAAGAAGGGCTATGACAACGTCACGGTCGCCGAGGTGGCCGAGGCCGCCGACACGGCGGTCACGACGTTGTTCAAGCACTTCCCGGGCGGCAAGGAGACGCTGGTGTTCGGCGGGGCCGAGGACCGCGCGGCGGCGATCGCGGCGGCGATCCGGGAGCGACCGGAGGGCACGCGCCCGCTCGACGCGCTCCAGGAGTTCATCGCGGTCCGCGGCGCGTTCGAGACCGACCCGGACCGCAACATGAAGCGGCGGCTGAGGCTGATCGCCGCGACGCCCGTGCTGAGCGCGTACGCGATGCGGCGCTGGGTCGAGTGCGAGGGCGCGCTGGCGGAGGTGCTCGCGGCGGAGGTCGATGGTGTCGACGCGGGCGACGTGACCGTCCGGGCGGTGGCGCGCTACGCGCTGGAGGTGCCGTCGCTCGCGAGCCTCGAGGCCGATCCGCGCGCGGCGCTGACCGCGGCGTTCGACCGCCTGCGGGCGGGCTGGCCGGAGTTCTAGGCGTACAGCTCGGCCAGGCGCGGCGCGATGACCTCGGGCGCGGCGCGCCGGCGCGCGGCGGCGATCGCGCGGGCCGGATCCGGCGGCGGCGCGTTCCGGAGCGCCTGCGCGAGCACCTCGGCGTCATCGCGCGGGACGAGCGTGACGTCGCCGTCGAGATCGGCGAGCGCGCCGACGCGCGTCGCGATCACCGGCAGCCCGGCGGCGAGCGCCTCCAGGGCGGCGAGGCCGAACGTCTCCTGCGCGCGCGAAGGGACGACCGCGACTGTCGCCCCGGCGCGCAGCCGCGCGAGCTCGTCGGCGCCGACGCGCCCTGTGAACGTGACGTCGGCGCCGAGGGCCGCCGCCTGGGCGCGCAGCTCGTCGCCGAGCGGCCCATCGCCGCAGACCGTCAACGGAACCCCGGCCCTGGCGCAAGCCTCGATCGCCAGATCGACCCCCTTCTCCCGCGCCAACCGCGAAGCGACGATCGCCCGCGGAGGGACGGCGGCCGGCGCAGCCTCGCCCGCGCGCAGCTCCGCGGGCGCGTGCGGCTCCGGCGGCTCGGCGAAGTCGCGGATGACGTGCCCCAGCACCGTCGCCTCGGTGACGCGGCGGGGTGCGCCGAGCGTCGTGAGGCGGGTGCGGGCGGCGTGGCTGGGGACGACGATCGTGTCGGCGTGGTCGATCAGGCGGTGTTGCTGGAGCGAGAGGCCGGCCGCGTAGGTCAGCGCCTCCGCGCGGGAGCCGCGGCAGTTGAGGCGGACGCCGGGCAGGGTCCGGCGGCCGTGGCAGCGGGTGCAGTCCTCGCCCGCGGGATTCACGCAGGTGCCGACCGCGCAGATCAAGCGGTAGTTGTGAAGCTGCAGGACGGTCCGCGCACCCGCCGCCTGCGCCGCGGCCAGCGCGCGCCAGCCGAGCGTCGGGTGGAGGTTGTGGGCGTGGACGACGCGGGCGCCGGTCAGCCGGACCGCCTTGGCGACGTCCTGCGGGTCGAGCCCGCCGCGCAGCAGGCCCAGCGCGGCGGCGCGCCTGCCGACCGCGGCGGAGTCGCGCTCCAGGACCTGCGCCTCCTCGCCCAGGTGCTCCCGGACGAGCCACGTCTGATCCTCCACCACGCGCTCCTCGCCGCCGCTCACGCGATACCGGTTGTGCAGGAAGAGGATCACGGCCCGCAAGACCGTACCTGTGCGTTGAACGCAAGGCCGCCCGATAGCGTCTCATCCGACTTGTCCGCGCCCGTCGCCGTCATCCTGCCCACCGCCGGGCGCCCGGAGTACCTCGATGCCGCACTCGCGTCGATCGTCCCGCAGGCGCGCGCGGTCGGTGGCGACGTGCTCGTCGTCGACGACGGGCCGAGCGACGCCACGAGGAGCGCCGCGGCACGCCACGGCGCCCGCTACGTCGCCCACGACCGCTCCCGCGGCCTCAACGCCGCCCGCAACACCGGGATCGCCAACACGGACGCGAGCCTGCTCGCGTTCGTCGACGACGACGTCGTCGTCCGCCCCGGCTGGCTCCACGCGCTGGTCGTCGCCGACGCCGCGCTGCCCCAGGACGTCGGCGTCCTCACCGGCCCGATCCTCGCCCGCTTCGAGGACCACACCCACCGCTTCTGCGGCCGCGAGGACCCGCCGATCACGCACCTCGATCTCGGCCCCAAGGACCGCGACGCGCCCCACGCCTGGGGCGCGAACATGGCGATCCGGCGCGCGGCGATCGAGCGGGTCGGGCTCTTCGACGAGGCCCGCGAGCTCTACGGCGACGAGCAGGAGTGGCAGCAGCGCCTGCAGGCCGGCGCGCCGCGCGGAGCCGGGGGCGGCGACGAGGAGGAGTGGCAGGACCGCATGCACGCGCAGACCGGCGGCCGGATCCGCTACGTCGCCGCAGCCGCGCTGGACCACCGCCGGATCGGCGACGACGCCAAGATCATCAACTTGATGCGCGCCGCCTACCGCCGCGGCCGCGCCTCGCGCCGGTTCGACATCTACAAGAACGCGGCACCCGCCGCCGGCGACGAGCTGCGCGTCCTCGCCGGCTGCCTGCTGCACGGGCCGCGCTTCCGCTGCGCCAACGGCCCGATCCTCTCCGCCCATTCCCTCGGCCGGATCCGCTCGCTGCTCGACGAGCGCCTCCAGCCCCCGCCGCCGCCCGCCGCGACGCCCGGTGTCGACGACTTCCTCTCCGGCCGCTCCGGCTACGTCGCCGGCAAGCGTGGCCACGCGCTGCGCGCCCACGACCTCCTGCACGACCTCGCCGCCCGGATCCCGGGCCGGCGCCGCCGCGCGATCGCGCAAGCCACGGACGCCGCGCCGCGCCACCGCGTCCTGGTCGTCGGCATCGAACGCACCGACGTCCCGAACCTGATGACGGAAGCGCGCGCAGAGCTCGCAGCCTCCCGCCACGACGTCACGATCGACGTCGCCCCCGCCACCCCCGGCCGCGGCAAGTTCGAGAACCTCAACATCATCCTCGCGCGCCACGACCTGAGCAGCTTCGACTGGATCGTCGTCACCGACGACGACGTCTCGCTCCCCCGCCGCTTCCTCGACACCTTCCTCGCCTGCGCCGACGCCGGCCGCCTCGCGCTCGCCCAGCCCGCCCACCGCCGCCACTCGCACGCCGCCTGGGACGTCACCCGCCGCCGCGCCGGCTCGGACTGGCGCGTCACGAACTTCGTGGAGATCGGCCCGGTGACGGCGTTCAACGCCGAAGCGGCGCGCGTCCTCCTCCCCTTCCCGTCGGACCTCAGGATGGGCTGGGGCCTCGACGCGCACTGGTCCGCGCTGGCCCAGGAGCACGGCTGGCGCCTCGGCGTCGTCGACGCCACGCCGATCGGCCACACGATCCGCCCCGCCGCGTCCGACTACCCGCGCGAGACCGCCGCCGCCGAGGCGCGCCGCTTCCTCGACGGCCGCCCCTACGTCACGCGCGACGCCGTCCGGACGCTGGAAGCGCACAGGATCGGTGACCGTTGAGGGTCCTCGTCGTAGCCGAGTTCTACCCCCGCGTCGCCGACCCGACCCTCGGGATCTGGGCCCACCGCCAGGCGCTCGCCGCCCGCGACCAGGGCGCCGACGTCCGCGTCCTCGTCCTGCACCGCCCGATCGCGCCCGCGTCGCGCTTCCGCGACGCCGGCGCCTGGAAGCCGCTGCTCCAGCAGCCCAAGCACGAGACGCGCGACGGCCTCGACGTCCGCTACCTGAAGTTCCTCTCGCCGCCCCGCGGCCGCTCCTACGCCCAATGGGGCGCCTGGGCCGCGCCCGGCCTGGCGCTGGAGCTGCGCAGGATCCGCCGCGAGTTCCCCTACGACCTGGTCCACGCCCACTACGCGATCCCCGCCGCCGACGCGGTCCTGCGCGCTCGGGATCGCGCACCGCTCGTGGTCTCCGAGCACGGCGGCGACGTCTTCCACACCGTGCGCCTCCCCGCCGGCCGCGCGCGCGTGACCAACGCCTTCAGGAACGCCCGGATCGTCCTGGCCAACTCGATCGGCATCGAGCGCGCCGTCCGCGACCTCGGCGCGCGCCGGACCAAGGTGGTGCACCTGGGCAGCGACCTCGTCCCGATCGAGCGCCGCCCGCCGCAGCGCCCGACGCTCGTCACCGTCGGCCAGCTGATCGCCCGCAAGCGCCAGGCCGACGTCATGCGCGCGATGTGGATCCTCCGCGACCGCCGCCCGGACCTGCGCTACCGCGTGATCGGCGACGGCCCGGAGCGCGACAGCCTCGCGGCGCTCGCCCGCCAGCTCGACCTGGCCGAGCGCGTCGAGTTCACCGGCCAACTCGCCCACGAGGAGGCGCTCAGGCGCGGCCGTGACGCGTCGGTGTTCGTGATGCCCTCGACCGACGAGGCGTTCGGCGTCGCCTACGTCGAGGCGATGGCCGCCGGCCTGCCCGCGATCGGCGCGCGCGGCGAGCCCGGGCCGGAGGACATCGCGCGCCTCGGCCACGGCATGCGCCTGGTCCCGCCCGCCGACCCGGAGGCGCTCGCCGACGAGATCGACTCGCTGCTGGACCCCGACTGGGGCGGCCGGATCGGCTCCGCCGCGCAGGCGATGGTCGCCGCGCACTTCACCTGGGCCGCGTGCGGCGCCGCGACCGTGCGCGCCTACGAGGAGGCGCTGACGGCGTGAGCACCGGCGCCGCGGACGCGCGGCCGGTCCTGCTGATCACCAACCTCGTCGCGCCGGACCGCGCGGGCGCGTTCCAAGCCCTTCATGAACGCGAAGGGCTGCAGCTCGCGCTGTTCGGCGGCCGCTCGCACCACGCCACGGGCGCGGTCGACACCATCGACGTCCCGACCAAGGACATCACCCAGCGCGAGGCCTACACCTTGGCCGCCTCCGGCGACTACCGCGCGGTGATCGCCGGGACCGCGGGCCGCACCGCGCTGCCCGCCGCCTACCTCGGCGCACGGCGCTCGCGCACGCCGTTCCTGCTCTGGACCGCCCTCTGGGCCCACCCGCGCACGCCCGCCTTCACGCTCGCCGGGACCCCGCTCCTGAGCTTCATGTACAAGAACGCCGACGCGGTCATCACCTACGGCCCGCACGTCACGACGTTCGTGGCGCAGCGCGGCGCGCGCAACGTCCACGTCGCCCCCCAGGCCGTCGACACCGCCTTCTGGACCGCCCCCGCGACGCACCCCGAGCGCCCGCCCGGCGCGGCGTTCGTCGCCCTCGCCGTCGGCCGCCCCGCGCGCTACAAGGGCACCCCGGAGCTGCAACGCGCCTGGGCCCAGGCCGGCTTCAAGAACCCCGGCGAGGTCCTCGTCCTGATCGGCGCCGGCACCCCGGTCGGCCCGCAGCCCCCGACCGCTGTGCGCAACTTCTACGCGGGCAGCGACGTCCTGGTCATGCCGGCCATCCAGACCCGCGACTTCCTCGAGCCGTGGGGCCTGGTGGCCAACGAAGCCATGCACCAACGACTGCCCGTCATCGCCACCACCGCCGTCGGCGCCGCCGCCGGCGGGCTCGTCCGCGACGAGCGCAACGGCCTCGTCGTCCCCGCCGGGGACACGGCCGCGCTCGCCGCCGCGCTGCGTCGTCTCCGCGACGACGCGCCGCTGCGCGCCCGCCTCGGAGCCCAAGCGCAGGCCGACGCCGCCGCCTACACGCAGGACGCGTGGGCGGCCGGGGTCGGCTCCGCCCTGGCGAGCGTCGGCGCGAGCAAGGAAGGGGATCGCTAACGTGTCCACCCAGCAGGGACTCCCGCTTCGCCATGTCCGCAACGGAGGCCCGCGTCGCGCCATGCGCCTCCGTCCACGGATCGCAACAGCCCTCGCCCTCCTCCTCACCGCGCTCTGCTGCGCGGTGCCGGGCGTCGCGTCCGCCAAGACCACGCGCGAGCGGATCCAGACGGACTGCACCGACGGCCAGATCAACGGCCACTACACGACTGCCCAGCTCGCCGACGCGCTCGCGCACCTGCCGACCGACGCCGACGAGTACACCGACTGCAGCGACGTGATCCGCCGCGCCGAGCTCGGCGGCGGCGGGTCGTCGTCCGGCGGCGGCTCGTCCTCGGGCGGCGGCGGCGCGGCGACCGGCGGCGGGACGACCGGCGGCGGCACGACGGGCGGCGGGGTCGCCGGCGGCGACGCCGACGCGACCGCGCCCGCTCCGGACCCGCTCGCCGCCGCGACCGAGGCCCAGAGGGCCGCGTTCGCGAAGGCCGTCCAGGCGGGCAACGCGCCCGTCGCCCTCGACGGCCGCCCGATCCACCCGGGCGAGCTCGGCGGCACGAAGACCAGCGGCGTCGGCGACCTGCCGACACCGCTGCTGGCGATCCTGGCCCTTCTGATCCTCGCCGGCCTCGGGGCCGCCGGCTTCGGCACCCACCGCTTTGTCCACGGTCGCCGCTCCGCCTGACGCATCGATCCTGAGCGGCCGCGCGACGCGTGAGCGCCGCGCGTTCCGTCGTCCTCCGGGCGAGACGGTCTTCGGCATCCTGCTCGCGATCGGCCTGGCGGCCGTCGGCCTGCGCGCCGGCGGCGGCCTGCTGCTGACGCCGACCGCGAAGGTCGAGATCTGGCTCGACGTCGTCGGCGGCCTGTGCGCGGCGATCGCGGTCCTGGCCGTGCGCGACCAGCGTTGGTGGGGCGGCGTCACGATCGCGTGGTTCGCGGCCCTGGCGCTGCTGACCGCGCTGTCGATCACGTGGTCGATCGTCCCGTCGGACTCGTGGCTGGAGGCCAACCGGACGATCGCGTACCTGATGATCTTCGCCGCGGCCGTCGTCGGCGCGCGGGCGGTCGGGGCGTGGTGGAGCGCGGTCCTGGGCGCCGTGTGCGCGGCGAGCACCGCGATCTGCGCCTACGCGATCCTGACCAAGGTCTTCCCGGGCGCGCTGGCCGCGGCCGACCCGTACGCGCGGCTGCGCGAGCCCTACCAGTACTGGAACGCGGTCGGGCTGACCGCCGCGATCGGCGTGCCGCCGACGCTGTGGCTGGGCGCGCGCCGCTCGGGCCACGCCGCGCTGAACGCGCTCGCCTACCCCATCATGGGGTTGTTGCTCCTGACCGTGCTGCTCGCGTACTCGCGCGGCTCGCTGCTGGCGATGGCGGTCGGCCTCGGCTTCTGGTTCCTGGTCGTGCCGCTGCGCCTGCGCGGCGTCGCGGTCCTCGCCTGCGGCGCGGTCGGCGCGGTGCTGGTCGCGTTGTGGGTGTTCTCGCAGGACACGCTGACCAAGGACCAGGTGTCGGTCGCGCAGCGCGCGACGTCCGGGCACGAGCTCGGGATCGCCGTCGTGGCGATGTTGTTGGTGTTGCTCGCGGTCGGGCTGCTGATCGGCTTCAGCGCCGCGCAGCGGTCGGCGTCGGAGGGCACGCGGCGCTACGCGGGCGCGGCGATCCTCGTGTGCGTCGGGCTGGTCCCGATGGCGCTGGTGATCGCGCTGGCGATGTCGTCCAAGGGCCTGGGCGGGTCGATCTCGTCGGGCTGGAAGTCGCTGACCGACCCCAACGACAAGACCACCGTGTTGAACGACCCGTCGCGGCTGACGTCGGTCGGCAGCGTGCGCGCGCGCTACTGGGACGAGTCGATCAGGGTCTTCAGGTCGCACCCGATGAAGGGCGTCGGCGCAGGCGGCTACCGGACCGCGCGGCTGCGGCTGCGGACCGACAACCTCGACGTGCGCCACTCGCACGGCTACGCGGTCCAGACCGCGGCCGACCTCGGGTTGTTGGGGTTGTTGGTGAGCGCGCTGCTGACGCTGTCCTGGATGGTCGCGACCGGGCGGACGCTCGGCTGGCGGATCCCGCTACCGCGCGCGCTCGCGCTCGCGCCGAAGCGGCCCCCACCCACCCCGGACGCCGCGGCGCGCGCCGCCGGCTTCGGCCCCGAGCGCGTCGCGATGGCGACGATGGCGACCGTCGTGATCGTCTTCGCCGTGCACTCGTTCATCGACTGGACGTGGTTCGTCCCGGGCTGCGCGGTGCTCGCGCTGGTCCCGGCGGGCTGGGTCGCGGGCCGCGGGCCGCTGGGCGAACGCGCCTCGGACGGGCCGATGCTCGCCGCCTCGCTGCGGCGGGGGCTGCGCTCGCCGGTCCGGGTCGGGATCGCCGCGCTCGCGCTCGCCCTCGGGCTGCTGACCGCCTGGACCGCGTGGCTGCCGCTCGGCTCGCTGCACGCCCAGAACCGCGCGCTGACCCTCGCGGCCACGAACTACAAGCAGGCGATCGCCGAGGTCGACAAGGCGCAGTCGCGTGACCCGCTGTCGACCGACCCGCTGCTGATGCGCGCGCTGGTCGAGACGACCGCGCACCACCGCGACGCGGCGCAGCGCGCGCTGACCGACGCGGTCCGGCTGCAGCCCAACAACCCGGGCACGTGGGAGTACCTGTCGGACTTCGCGCTCGAGCAGCAGAACGACCCGCAGCTGGCGCTGCGCCTGCTCGGCCCGGCGCTGTACCTGGACCCGCAGTCGCCGACCGGCAAGGCGCAGTACCTGAAGGCCTTCCAGCTGCTGGAGATCCAGACCGCCGCCAAGGAGAAGCGCAAGGCCGAGGCGAAGGCCAAGCGCGAGGCGCGCCACAGGGCGCGCTAGAACGTACGGGCACATGAGGCTGCTCGCCGTCTGCCAGGTGGACCGTCCCGGGGGTCCGGAGATCGGGCTGCTGCGCTTCCTGCGCCGGCTGGAGGCGCGCGGGTGGTCGGTGGCGTTGACGTCGCCGGGCTCCGAGCCCGCGCGCGAGCTGGCGGAGACCGGGTGGCCGTGGGAGCCGCTGGAGGTCGGGGGCCTGGAGCAGGGCGCGGGCGCGCGGGCGGTGGCGTCGTGGCCGAGGGCGCGGCGGCTGGCGCGCGATGCCGACGTGACGTACCTCAACGGGACCGTCGCGGGGCGGCTGCTGCCGGCGCTGCGGGGCAAGACCACCGTGTTGCACGTGCACGACATCGTCGAGCGCGTGCCGCGGCACTGGCATGGCGCGGACCTGGTCCTGGCGGACTCCAAGGCGGTCGGCGCGCGGCTGGACCCGCTGGACGTGCACGTTGTCGGGTGCCCGGTGGAGCTGGACCCGGAGCAGGTGGCGGTGGCGCCGTGGCCGGCGGTCGCCTCCGGCGCGCCGGTCGTGGGGTTCGTGGGGCGGCTGGTGCCGCGCAAGGGCGCGATGGAGCTGGTGAAGGCGGCGCCGGCGATCCGGGCCGCGCGGCCGGAGGTCCGGGTCGTGATCGTCGGCGACGATCCCTACGAGGACGAGGACACGGCGTACGCGACCGCGGTCCGGGCGTCGTCGAAGGTCGACCACGTCGGGCGTGTCGCTTCGGCCGCGGGGATCATGGGGCAACTTGATGTCCTTGTGTTGCCCTCGACGCAGGAGCCGTTCGGGACGGTCGTCGCCGAGGCGATGGCGGCGGGGACGCCGGTCGTCGCGACCCGGGTCGACGGTCTTCCCGAGCTGGTGGAGGACGGGGTGTCCGGCAAGCTCGTCGAGCCGGGCGACACCGCGGCGCTGGCCGTGGCCGTGCTCGAGGTGCTGGAGCGGCGCGACGAGATGGGCGCCGCGGCCCGCGCGGCGGCGGAGCGCTTCGGCGCCGAGGCGTACGCCGAGCGGCTGGAGGACCTGCTGCTGCAGGTCGCGCCCGGCAGCGTGCGCGCCGCGATCCGGCGGCGCGGGCTGCACGACGGCGCGGCGACCTAGCGCTGTAGGGCTTCGTCGAGCTCGCGGGCGACCATCGCGCCGGCCTGGCGCAGCGGCGCGGCGTCGCGCCATGTCTGGGCGAGGATGAACGCGCCTTCGAGGGCGGCGACGAACTTGACGGCGATCTCGCGCGCCTCGGGCTTTTTGAGGCCCGCCGAGGTGAAGTAATGGACGAGCCCGTCGACCCATGAGGTGAAGACGGTCGCGGTCGCCTCGCGCAGCGGCTCGGAGGTGTTGGCGACCTCGAGCGCGACCGTCGCGATCGGGCAGCCCGCGAGCCAGTCGGTCTCCTCGAGGTTGGCGGCGGCGCCGTCGAAGAACATCCGGACGCCGGTCACGACGTCGGGTGCGGCGTCGAAGATCAAGGGCCCCAACTTGCCGTACTCGGCGCCGCCGAAGGCGATCACCTCGACGCCGAGCTGCTCCTTGCCGCCCGGGAAGTGGTGGTAGAGCGAGCCGAACGGCGCCTGGGCGGCGGCGACGATCTCCTTCACGCCGGTGGCGGCGTAGCCCTTGTGCCTGAGCAGCTCGGCTCCGGCCTCGACGATGCGCTGACGCGTGGGGGTTGGCATCTGCGCCCAGCATAGCTAGGGTGCCCGCTAGAGCGATCTACCTAATTCGTCCTTGGAGCCTTGCCATGAAACGCCTCCTCCTCCTGGCCGCCCTCTACCGCCCGCTGTACGCGTGGGCCGTGCGCACGATGTTGCAGCGCAACGCCTCCGCCTTCCTGGCCGGCGACCCCGGCCCGTTGCTGAAGATGTACGCCGACGACGCCGTCCTGGAGTTCCCCGGCGAGTCGTCGTGGGGTCCCGAGTACCGCGGGAAGGCCGAGATCGAAGGCTTCCTGCGCCGTTTCCTCGCCGCCGGCCTGACCGGCTCGATCGGCCAGGTCTTCGTGTCCGGCCCACCCTGGGCGACCCGCATCGCCGCGGAGTTCGACGACTGGGCGCTCGACGCGAGCGGCACCAAGGTGTACGACAACCGCTCGGTCATCGTGTTGCAGACCCGCCTCGGGAAAGTTGTACGTGAACGCGTCTACGAGGACACCCAGAAGGTCGCGGCCTTCGACACGTGGCTCGAGCAGCGCGACGCCATCCCCGCATGACGTTCTACAGCGCGATCAAGGCCTTCCACATCATGGCGGCCTTCGCCGCCTACGGCCTCCCCTTCGCCTACCCCTTCTTGTTGCCGTATCTCCACCGCCACCATCCCGAGGCCCTGCCCGGCGTGCACGACATCCAGCACCGCCTGAACAAGGTGCTGACCGGCCCCGGCACCGTGTTGTTGTTCCTCTTCGGCACCTACATGGCCACCAAGAACCACCTCTGGGGCGAGACCTGGGTCGACATCCCCATCGCCATCCTCGCCGTGATCGTGGTGGCGGGCGGCCTCATCGTCAGGTGGACCGGCGAGCTCGCCACCCTCTCCACCACCGACGTGTCATCAGCAACCGACACCATCACCTTCTCCTCCGCCTACTCCACCACCTACCGCCGCTACATGCTCACCGAGACGATGCTGGGCCTCCTGGTCCTTATCGCCATCTTCTTCATGACCGCCAAGCCCTTCTCCTGAACGGTCAGGGTGGAGGACGGCGCCGCTCCTCCAGCTGCGTCTCCATCACCGCGGCCTCTGAGAGCGAACGCCGGCGGAGACTGGCAACAGCCTGAAGCTCTGACTCGATTCACGCATCGGTACTCCAAGCGCCGGCGGCGGCGGGACTGCGGCCGCGGACACGACGGCCAGAGCGACCACGGCGCCTCGATACCGCGTGTGCCGAGGGCGGCGGAGACTGGCGACCGGTGGCGGTGTTGCGACCGATCACGCGCCGGTACTCCAAGCGTCTGCGGCGGCGGGAGTGTGGCTGCGGACGCGACGGCCGGAGGAACCGCGGCGCCTCGATACCGCGTGTGCCGAGGGAGCGGCCGGGGCGGTATCGTGTTTGGTCGCCCTAATTATGGCTCTCACCAGACGTGCGTTCATTGCTAGTGGTGGTGCTGCTGCCGCGGTTGCTGCCGCGGCGGGGGTTGGGTATGCCGCTGGGCAGGAGGGTGATGGCAGTGGGGTCAGGCCGGGGGATCCGCATGTTGTGGACTTCCATGGCGAGCATCAGGCGGGGATCGCCACCCCGGCGCAGGATCGGCTGCACTTCGCGGCGTTCGACGTCGAGGAGGGCGTCGATGGCAGGGCGCTTCGGGACCTCATGCAGGAGTGGACGGTCGCGGCCCGGACGATGGCCGGCGGGCAGTCGGTCGGTGGCGGCCCCGCGGGCAGCCCGCTCGCGCCGCCGGACGACACCGGTGAGGCGATGGACCTCACCCCCGCGAACCTCACGGTCACCTTCGGCTTCGGCGCGTCGCTCTTCGACAGGCGCGATCGCTTCGGCGTCACGAAGTACCGGCCGGCGAAGCTCAACGAGCTGCCCGACCTCCCGGGCGACGCGCTCGCGGCCGACCGCAGCGGCGGCGACCTCTGCGTCCAGGCGTGCGCCAACGACCCCCAGGTCGCCTTCCACGCCGTCCGCAACCTCGCCCGCATGGGCCGCGGCCTCGTCACCGTCCGCTGGTCGCAGCTGGGCTTCGGCCGCACCTCCACCACCTCCAAGGCCCAGGCCACGCCCCGCAACCTCATGGGCTTCAAGGACGGCACGGCCAACATCAAGCTCGAGGACGCCTCCGACATGGCCCAGCACGTCTGGGTCCACGACGACCCCAGCGGGTGGCTCGACGGCGGCAGCTACCTCGTCGCGCGCCGCATCCGGATGCTGATCGAGGTCTGGGACCGCGCCTCGCTCCGGGACCAAGAGGACACGATCGGCCGCAACAAGGTCCTCGGCGCGCCCCTCGGCGGCGCCAACCAGGCCGACGAGTTCGCGGACTTCAAGCCCAAGGCCCTCCCCGACCGCTCCCACGTCCGCCTCGCGCACCCCGACACCAACGCCGGCGTCAAGATCCTGCGCCGCGGCTACTCCTTCACCGACGGCCTGGAATCCCTGGGCGAGCTCGACGCCGGCCTCTTCTTCCTGGCCTACATGCACGACCCGCAGTCGTTCATCACGCTCCAGAACCGCCTCGGCGCCAACGACAAGCTCAACGAGTACATCAAGCACGTCGGCTCCGGCCTCTGGGCGATCCCGCCCGGCGTCCGCCCCGGCGGCTACGTGGGTGACGCGCTGCTCTCCAGGGTGTAGCGTCGCTCGCGAGACGCGATGCTCTTCCAAGAGCCGCCCCAGCCCCCACCGCAGCCGCCCCCGCTCGCCTTCCGCGCAGCCGCGCTGAACCGCGCCGGGCACACGATCGACGTCGGCATCCAGGCCGCCGCCAGGGTCTCGGCGACGGTGATCATCGCCCGCCACGGCGTCCGCCTCGGCCGCGCGGGTGCGCAGATCGACCGCGGCGGCGGCGAGGTCTCGGTCAGGATCGGCCCGAAGGGCCTCAAGCCCCTGCGCAAGGGCCTGCACGTGGACGTCCTGATCTACTGGGGCGCATCCGAGCCGCTGCGCGCGCACCCCGCGCTGCAGCTCAAGAACACGCTCAGGATCTGAGCGTCAGAACGCCCCGCGGCGCCACAGCACCGCCGGGACCGTCTTCACCAGGATCGACAGGTCCAGGAAGACCGACCAGCGCTCCAGGTACAGGAAGTCGAGCCGCACCAGGTCGTCGAAGTCCAGGTCCGAGCGCCCCGAGACCTGCCACAGCCCCGTGATCCCCGGCAGCACGAGGTAGCGCTTCTTGTGCCACTCCTCGAGCCGGTCGAAGTCGCGCTGCGGCAGCGGCCGCGGCCCGACCAGCGACATGTCGCCGCGCAGCACGTTGATCAGCTGCGGCAGCTCGTCCAGCGAGAACGGCCGGATCAGGCGCCCGACCTTCGTCACCCGCGGGTCGTGGCGCATCTTGAACAGCGCGCCGTCGGCCTCGTTCTGCTCCTCCAGCTCGGCCTGCCGGCGATCCGCATCCGCGAACATCGTCCGGAACTTCAGGCACGCGAACGGCACGCCGCCGATCCCCGGGCGCCACGACTTGTAGAACACCGGCCCGCGCGACGTGAGCCTCACCGCCGCGGCGATCAGCACCAGCAGCGGCGACAGGACCACCAGCAGGATCGTCGCGACCGTCACGTCGAACGTGCGCTTCAGCGCGAAGTCGATCCCGTCGAACACCGGCGGCTTGAGCTCGAACAGCGGGACCGACTGCCCCGGGACGAACTCCGCGCGGTGGATCAGGATCTCCATCGTGGACGGCGCGATCCGGACCACGACGCCCCTCTGGTGGCACGTGTCGACGACCTCGACGGCCTTCTGCTGCGGGAACGCCGGGTCGGCGATGATGACCTCGTCGACCCGGTGCTCACCGACGACGTCGCCGATGTCGTCCAGCGAGCCCAGCGAGCGCAGGCCGTTGTCCGGCCGCGGCGTCAGCGAGATGAAGCCCACCACGGAGACCTGCGAGTGCCCGCCGCTCGCGCTCAGCGCGTGCGCGACCGCCTCGATCTGCTCGCCCGTCCCGATCAGCACCGCGCGCCGCTGGTAGCCGGCCGAGCGCAGCAGCGCGCCTGTCGCCTGCTCGTAGGCGTACCGCGCGGTCGACACGTACGCGACGCCGAAGAACAGCGTCCCGTAGAAGATGTAGAACGACGAGAACTCCTCGCCGTTGACCACGGCGAAGATCAGCGCGACCAGCGTCGTCTGGAACAGCGACGCGACGATCCGCGTCAGCCCCGGGCGCTGCGCGCGCTCCGCGTACAGCCCGGACCGTGCGAACAGCAGCGACGCGACCAGGAACGCGAACGGCACGTAGTCCTTGGCCTGCTCCCACGACACGTGCGGGTTCCACGCGTCCCGCGCCACGGCCTTCAGGCACAGCGCGGTGAAGATGGCGCCGACGATCGCCGCGAGGTCCAGCGCCAGCAGCGACACGACGCGCGCCGCGCGCCGCACGGTCGTCCAGCGCAGCAGGAAGCTCATCAACGGCGGCCGCTTGGACCGCATGTCGCGATCGGGCAGCGGAAGCTCGATCGGCTTCAGCTCGACCCTTCCCTGATGCACTTCTTTCGCATCGGGCATCTGACGTTCCTCAACGTACGAGGGTGGCAGATGTCTCGGGTTCGTCATACAGGAAGCGGTGCAGGGCGGCAGGCCAGGAGGCCCGCCAGCCCCTAGACGCTACCGCGCCGCGCCGACGAGCACGTCCACGCCGGACTCGTCGAGCGTCTTCTTGAGCCCGTCACGCAGCTGCGTGAGCGGCTCCCAGCCCAGGATCTCCTTGGCCAGGGTGATGTCCGGCTGGCGGATCTGGGGGTCGTCGGTGGGCAGCGCCTCGAAGACGATCTCCGACGAGGACCCTGTCACTTCGATGACGGCCTCGGCCAGCTCCAGGAGCGTGAACTCGTTGGGGTTGCCGACGTTGACCGGGTCGTGGTAGCCGGACTCCGACAGCGCGATCATGCCGCGGATCAGGTCGTCGACGAACGTGAACGAGCGCGTCTGCGTGCCCTCGCCGAAGACCGTGATCGGCTTGTTGGTCAGCGCCTGGCGCATGAACGTCGGGATCGCGCGGCCGTCGTGCGGGCGCATCCGCGGGCCGTACGTGTTGAAGATCCGGATGATCGCGGTGTCGACGCCCTGCTGGCGGTGGTAGGCCATCGTCAGCGCCTCGGCGTAGCGCTTGGCCTCGTCGTAGACGCCGCGCGGGCCGATCGGGTTGACGTGGCCCCAGTAGGACTCGGGCTGCGGATGGACCTGCGGGTCGCCGTAGACCTCGGAGGTCGAGGCCAGCAGGAACCGGGCGCGGTGCGCCTTCGCGAGGCCGAGCGTGTGGTGCGTGCCGTGCGAGCCGACCTTCAGCGTCGCCAGCGGCAGGCGCAGGTAGTCGATCGGCGACGCGGGCGAGGCCAGGTGGTAGACGAAGTCGATCGGCTCGTCGACGAAGTACGGCTCGATGATGTCCTTGTGCAGCAGCACGAAGTCCGGGGTGCGGATGTGCTGGATGTTGACCAGCGTCCCCGTCTCGAGGTTGTCCACGCAGATGACGCGGTTGCCGCGCTTGAGGAGCTCATCGCACAGGTGCGAGCCCAGGAAGCCCGCGCCGCCGGTGACCAGACAGGTAGCCATGGGCCTGAGCGTAGCCGGACGCGCGCCAACGCGCCCTGTACGTCAGGCCGGACCGAAGTCCACGTGCACGTGGCGGCCGCGCTCCAGCAGGACGACGCGGCCCGCCTCGCGCAGCGCGAACAGCGCGGCGCGCTCGTCGGGGCTGAGCTCGGCGTCGCGCGGCGGCTGCGTGCCCGCGTCGCGGTAGCGCTGCTCCAGCGCCTGGGCCTCGGCGTCCAGCGGCGGCGGGGCGATCGACGCGTCGGGGCGCGGCTCGTCGCCGCGCTCCAGCGCGACGAGCCGGACGAGCGCGTCGTTCGTCGGACCGTGGCGCGCGGCGTCCGGGTCCAGGACCGTGGCCTCGCCGAGCAGCTCGTCGTCGCGCAGGCGCCGGACCTCGACGACCGCGCCGCGCCGCGCCGCCGCCGGGAACGGCTCCTCGCAGCGCAGCTGGTGGAAGCGCCCGCCGAGCCAGCCGACCCGCGCGACCGCCTCGTCGGAGCCGGAGACGACCAGGACGCGCGCGCCGTGCTCCAGGCGCGCGTCGACGGAGACGTCGAGGACCGGGCCGGCGGCCGGCGGAGGATCGGCGGCGGGCGGAGCATCGGGCGCGGCGGGCGCGGGCGACTCCGGCGCGGCGACGGGTGCCTCCGCCGGCACCGTTCCCTCGACCCACGCGCCCTCCTCGCGCTTCCAGATCGGCGCCTCGGCCTTGATGCGGTCGATGATCTCCCGCGCGCCCGCGAACGCCTCCGGGCGGTGCGGTGCGCTGGCGGCGACCACGACCGACGCCTCGCCCAGCGGCACGCGGCCGAACCGGTGGTCGGCGGCCGCGCGGCAGAGCCCGTGGCGCTCGATCGCCTCGGCGACGATCGCGTCGATCTTCGCCCCCGCCATCTCGGCGTAGGCCTCGTAGTCCAGGAAATCGACGTCGCGCGTCACGCCGCTGAACGTCACGACCGCGCCCGCGCGCGGATCGGCGACCCGCGCGGCGACGGCGTCCAGCGACAGCTCGCCCTCGACGACCTCGCCGCCGCTGACCGGCGGGACGACCGCCAGCTCGTCGCCCTCCACCAGCACGACGTCGCGCGCCGCGTACTCGCGGTTGACGGCCAGCACCAGCGACGTGCCCGGCGCGAGGTGCTGGACCTGCGCCAGCGCGTCGGCAACCCGCGCGCCGTCGGGCAGCTCGAGCTCGAGCTCATCCCGCCCCGCCGCCTCCCGCAGCCCCGCGAACAGCCGCACGCTGACCTTCACCAAGCGAACAGTAGAGAGACGCGTGCGCAACCGGCCGCCCGACGGCCGTCACGCCCGATCGGGCTATCGGCGCGTAATCTTCGACACATGGCGACGACTCCTGAGGAGCGCTTGACCGTTGCGCCCATCGTGGGCCCCGACGATCCACGGCGCTTCACCGACTCCGGCATCGAGATCAAGCCGCTGTACACGGCGGACGACGTACCGGCCAAGCTGGAGCTGGGCGAGCCCGGCGAGTTCCCCTACATCCGCGGGCCGCACCGCGAGATGTACCGCAAGCAGTTCTGGACGATGCGCCAGTACGCGGGCTACGCGAGCGCGAAGGAGTCCAACGAGCGCTACAGGTACCTGCTCTCCAAGGGCGGCACCGGCCTGAGCATGGCCTTCGACCTCCCGACGCAGCTCGGCCTCGACTCCGACAACCCGCGCTGCCTGGGCGAGGTCGGCCGGACCGGCGTCGCGATCGACACGATCGACGACATGCGGACCGCCTTCGACGGCATCCCGCTCGACCAGGTCTCGACGTCGATGACGATCAACGCGCCCGCCGCCTGCCTGATGCTGCTCTACGAGCTCGTCGGCGAGGAGCAGGGCGTCGAGAGCAGGCAGCTGCGCGGGACGACGCAGAACGACGTGCTCAAGGAGTACATCGCGCGCGGCAACTACATCTACCCGCCGGTCCCGACGATGCGCCTGACCACCGACCTGTTCGCCTACTGCAAGGAGAACATCCCGAAGTGGAACACGGTGTCGATCTCCGGCTACCACTTCCGTGAGAAGGGCTGCAGCGCCGTCCAGGAGGTCGCGTTCACGCTGTCCTCCGGCATCGCCTATGTGCAGGCCGCGGTGGACGCGGGCCTCGCGGTCGACGACTTCGCCCCGCGCCTGGCCTTCTTCTTCAACGGCCACAACAACGTCTTCCAGGAGGTCGCGAAGTTCCGCGCCGCCCGGCGGATGTGGGCGCACATCATGCGCGACCGCTTCGGGGCCAAGAACCCCAAGTCGCAGATGCTCCGCTTCCACACGCAGACCGGTGGCGTGACGCTCACCGCGCAGCAGCCCGAGAACAACATCGCGCGCGTCGCGCTGCAGGGCTTCGCGGCCGTCTGCGGCGGCACGCAGTCGCTGCACACCAACGGCTACGACGAGGCGCTGGCGCTCCCGACCGAGCGCGCCGCCAAGATCGCGGTCCGCACGCAGCAGGTCATCGCCCACGAGTCGGGCGCGACCGAGACCGTCGACCCGTTCGCGGGTTCGTACTTCGTCGAGGCGCTGACCGACGAGATCGAGTCGCGCGCGCAGGAGCTGATCGCCAAGGTCGACGAGCTCGGCGGCTCCGTCAACGCGATCGAGTTCATCACCGGTGAGATCGACGAGTCGGCCTGGGGCTACCAGGAGCGCTACCGCCTCGGCCAGGACATCGTGGTCGGCGTCAACAAGTACGAGGAGGACGAGATCGAGGTCCCGGACCTCCTCCGCGTCGACCCCGAGTCCGAGAACCAGCAGGTCGCGCGCCTGAAGGCGTTCAAGGAGAACCGCGACCAGGCGGCGGTCGACGCGCGCCTGGAGCAGGTCCGCAACGCGGCCCGCGGCACCGACAACCTGCTGCCGTTCATCAAGGACGCGCTGCGCGATCGCGCCTCGATGGGTGAGGTCTGCGGCGCCATGCAGGACGTGTTCGGCAAGTACACGCCAACCTTCTAGGCGTTTCCGGGTACATCCCTCCAACCAAGGAGGGATGTCCCGAAGTGTCGTCGGTGTCGGACCGCGAGGGTCTCCTCGCATGGGTCTTCAACACGCAGGACCAGGGCGCCGTGCTGCTCGACGGCGCCCGACGCGTGCTCGACGCCAACCCGGCGGCGTGCGCGCTGCTCGGCGCCGGCACCGCCCGCGCGGCGCTGATCGGGACGATCCTTCCGGATCCCCCACCGGTCGGCGAGTCGGTGCGGATCGCAACCCATCCCCGCCCGGACGGCCACGGCACGCTCGTCACGCTGTCGGACTCCGAGGCGGAGGCCCACACGATCGAGCGGATCGCGGCCGCGGTCCAGGAGTTCCTCTTCATCGCCGAGCTGGGCGACGACGGCGGGCTGACGATGCGCTACACGAGCCGCGGCATCGAGCGCCTGCTCGGCGCACCGCTGCCGCCGGGCGAGACGATCGAGTCGACCTGGTTCAGGTCGATCCACGACGACGACCGCACGGCCACGCAGGCGGCCGTGCGCGCGACCGCCGAGGGCCTGCCGACCTCGGTCGACTACCGCCTCACCGGCCTCGACGGCCGCGTGCGCTGGATCCGCTCCCGCTCGCGCCGGCGCGAGGAGCAGGGCCGCGTCCTCATCGACGGGCTGCTCACCGACGTCACGGCCGAGCACGAGGGCGACGAGGAGATGGCGCGCTTCCGCGGCGTCGTCGAGGCGTCCGGCTCGGCGATCGCGCTGCTCGACCTCGACTGGCGCGTGCGCTGGATGAACCCGGCCGGCCTGGCGATGACCGGCCTCAGCGCCGAGGACGCGATCGGGACCGCCTACCTGGAGCTCGTCGGCGACGAGGCCCGCGCCGCCCACATCGACCACGAGCGCCCGACCGTCGAGCGCGACGGGCGCTGGTCGGGCGAGTCGGTCCTGCAGCCGGTGCGCCGCGGCCCGGACCGGCGCCCGCTGCCGGTCGACGCCACGACCTACCGGATCGCGCACCCCGCCAGCGGCGAGCCGCTCGGCCTCGCGTGCATCCGCCGCGACGTCAGCGACCTCAAGCGGATGGCGCGCGAGCACGAGGCGATCGGCAACCTGGCGTCCACGATCGCCGTGGGCGCCGGGCGCGACGACATCTACGAGGCTGCGTGCCGCGAGGCCGCGCACCTGCTCGGCGCCGACGCGGGCGGGATCGCGATGCTGTCCGGCGCGGGGCCGCGGACGGTCGGGACGTGGCGCGCCCCGGGCGCCGACGACCGGCTGGAGCTGGCGATCGCGCGGCTCGGCGGGCCGGCCGCGGGCGGCGGCCCGGAGGCCGCGGCGGCGTTCGCCGGGATCGGTGCGATCGAGCTCGACCAGGGCCACCACGCCGCCGGCGCGCCGGTGATGGTCGACGGCCGCGCGTGGGGGCTGATCGCCGCCTGCCGCCGCGGGCCGCCGTTCGGCGCCGAGGACGAGCGCGCGCTGGCGCGGCTCGGCGCGCTGGTCGGGACCGCGGTCGGCGTGGCGACGTCGCGCGAGCTGCTCGTGCGCCAGGCGACGACCGACGGCCTGACCGGCCTGCTCAACCACCGCGCGTTCCACGACACCCTGCGGGTCGAGGCCAAGCGCGCCGGCCGCTACGGCCGGCCGCTGGCCGTGGTCCTGGCCGACCTCGACGGCTTCAAGGAGGTCAACGACGCCCACGGCCACCAGGCCGGCGACCGCCTGCTGGAGGAGGTCGCGCGGGCGCTGGAGGGCGTGCTGCGCGCGACCGAGGTCGTGGCGCGCCTCGGCGGCGACGAGTTCGCGCTGCTGCTGCCGGAGACCGGCGTCGCCGGCGCGCGGGCGACCGCGGAGCGCGTCCGGGCGACGGTCGCCGCGCTGCCGGGCGAGATCGCGTTCGGCGTCAGCATCTCCTCGGGCGTCGCCGACCTCGCCCAGGCGGGCGGCAGCTCCGACGACCTGATCCGCTTCGCCGACCGCGCGCTGTACCGCTCCAAGGAGGGCGGGCGCGACCGGATCTCGGTCCACGAGGCCGACCCGCCGACGCAGTAGGGTCCGCGCCATGTCCGCCACGCTCACGTTCTACGGCGTCGTCCTGTCGGTGCACATCATGGCCGTGGTCGTGGCCTTCGGCTTCTCGTTCGCCTACCCGGTGTTCAAGCCGTGGGCGCGCAGGACGCACCCGTCGTCGATGCCGGTCATCCACGACATGAGCGAGCGCCTGGGCAAGTTGGTGATGTCGCCCGCGATGGTGGTGGTGTTGATCTGCGGGATCTACCTCGCCAGCGACGCCGACGTCTGGAGCGAGGTGTGGGTGTCGGTCCCGCTGCTGATCCTGATCGTGATCGGCGGCCTCGGCGGCGCGTACTTCGCGCCACGCGAGCGCAAGCTCGCCGAGCTGGCGCGCCGCGACCTCGGCCAGAGCAACGCAGGGACCCTCAGCGCTGAGTACGACACGCTGTTCCAGCAGGTCTCGGTCGCGGCCTACGCCAACTGCGCGCTGGTGCTGATCGCGATCTTCTTCATGGCGGCGAAGCCGTAGTTGTAGGACTCGCTACGGCGACACGTCGTAGTAGCCGACCATCCCCTGCTCCATGTGGCTCATCACATGGCAGTGATAGAGCCACTTGCCGGGCGCGTCCTCGGTGTAGCGCGCCCGCAGGCCCTGGGACGGCGAGAGGTCCGGCGCGTCGACGAACGCGCCCGCCGGGTCCTTCCAGCGATGGCCGTGGACGTGGAACGTGTGCAGCTCGTTGCCGAGCGTGAGGACGTTCCAGGCGACGTCCTGGCCGACCCTCGCCGCCGGCGACGGTGTGTTGCCCGCGTAGGCGCGGCCGTTGATCGCGCTGAACGCCACCTTCGCCCTGATGTCGGAGGGCATGAGCATGTGGAAGAAGATCGTGTGCTCGACGCTCGGCGCCGGTTCGTCGCGCGGGCGGATCACCAGCGCGCCGAAGAGCCCCAAGTTGGTGGACATCATCTCCATCGGCCCGTGGTCGTGGTAGGGCCACACGCCGATCGAGTCGTTGCGGACGTCCCACTCGTAGGTCCACGTCTGCCCGTACCTCACGTTGCCCGAGGCCCGCGTGTAGATCCCCATGTAGGTGCCGTCGTGGTCGGGCGCGTAGCCGACGCCGTGCGGGTGCACGGTGTGGGCCATCTTGTACGTCTTGTCCTCGTTGCGGAAGTGGACCCGCATCGTGTCGCCGGGGTAGCCGCGCAGGACCGGGCCGGGGATCCCGGCGTTGTCGCCGACGCCGCCGGGCGGCAGCGGCTGCGCCCAGTTCGGCGTGCAGGCGACGTAGGCCAGCGCGTCGTAGGAGACGTTCCTGACCTTCCTGTCCTTCCACGCGTCGTGGCCGGTCGGGACGATCGACCAGCGCACGTTGCGCGCCGCGATCCAGTACTCGCGAACCGTCGGGCCCGCCGACGCCGCGGGCCCGGGCGCCTGGGCGGCGTGCGCGCCGGGCGCGGCCGCCGCGCGGGTGATGCCGCCGCCCGCCGCGATCGCCACCGACCCCCGGCCGAGATGGCACAGGAGGTCGCGGCGCGACAGCGTCACTTCGGGGCCTTCTTGACGATCAGGGTCATCGTCATGTCCTCTTCGTGCTGCGTGCAGTAGAGCCTGTAGGTCCCGGGCTTCTTGAAGGACTCGGTGAACTCGCCCGAGGCCTGCGTCGGGGAGTGGAACTGCGTCGGGCCGGCGTCGACGTAGACGTCATGCAGGGCGAGGCCGCTCGCGTGCCAGACCCACTTGACCCTGTCGCCGACGTGGACCGTGAGCCTGTCCGAGTTGTAGTAGTCGGAGAAGACGCCGACGGTGCGCGTCCTGCCCTTCGTCTGGTGCTTGGCGGCGTGCGCCGTGCTCGCCGCCATCGAGGCGGCGAGCACGGTCGCGAGCACCGCGCCCTTGCGAGCGGCGGACGTCATGACGTGGCGGTGATCTTCCCGACCATGAACGGGTGGATGGCGCAGAAGAACGTGTACGTCCCGGGCTTCGAGAACGACACCGTGAACTTCTGCGGGAACGGGGTCTTGCTGTCGCCGTCCAGGACGCCGGAGTTCAGGAACCCGTTGCCGTGGTTGGTGCCGTCGTAGCTGACCGTCGAGCCCGGAGCCTCGCTCGGGTACGCCCACTTCGGGGAGAACGCGAACACCGGCGGCGTGCTGTTGCCCAGCGGCGCGAGCAGCTCGTTCTCGGCGGCCCTGCCGTCGGCCTTGACGTTCCTGGAGAACGTGAACGTGTGGTCCTCGGTCGTCCCGGGCGTCATCGTCAGCGTCACCGGCGTGCCGACCCTCGTCGTCAGCGACGACGGCGAGTAGCGGTACAGCGTCGCGCCGCTCGGCGAGTCCGGGCCGGCCTCGATCGTGTTGGCCGCCGTGATCTTCTTCCTGTCGAGCTGCTTGAGCTGGCTCAGGCCGGTGGCGAGCTGCCTGGCGAACGCCGCCTTGACGGCCTTGGCCGACTCCGCGGGCTTGGACTTCGGGACGACCGTGACCGTGGCCTTCATGCCCGGGTGGATCGTGCAGAAGTACGTGAACGTGCCGGCCTTCGTGAACTTCACGACGAACGGCTTGGGCTTGCCGAGCGGGAGCCCGGAGCCCACGGGCGCCGAGCCGTCGTAGGTCCTGCCGGGGAGGCCGAGTGCGACGCCCTGGGGCACGACCGGCGTGCCCTGGCCGTTGAACCAGAACGGCTGGCCCGCTGCGTCGTTGACACCGGTCGTGGGCCTGGAAGGATCAGGCACCGCGAGCGCCGGCGGCGCCGAGCCCGCCTTCGGGAACTGGACGACGTGGAAGCCGGCGATGGTCCAGGAGACCTTGTCGCCGACGTGGATCTTCACCGCTTTGGGGAAGAACTGGTTGAGGTCGCCGTCCTTCGGGACGCCCGCGGGCGCCCTCTTCAGGCCCGGGCCGGCGAGGACCGATGTCGTCGCCGCGGACGCGGCGACGGGTACGGCGAGGCAGCAGACGGCCGCTGTGAGGGCGACCACGGGACTGCGTTTCACGAGAGCGACTCCCAACTGGATGTGTGCAGGAAGGTATGGACCGGTTTTCAGCTCCCGCGCTGAGCGCCGCAGAGCAACCTTGCCGGGCTGTGAATGCTGCGTGAAGTGGGGGTGGCCGTACATCGGGGGAGTCCCTAGTCCGAGTTGGCGCATGGGCGCGCGCTTGCAGCGGCAGGGATCGCTCCGGCGCGCGGAGAACCCTTGGGGCGATGTCCGAGCCCCGAGCCCAGCGCACCCTCGTGAAGAGCCCGCCCGAGCTATGGGCCGAGGTCAGCGACGCCGGAACGTTGGCGCGCCACCTCGGCGAGTTCGGCGACATCAGGATCACCCGTCTCGAGCCCGAGACCACCGTCGCCTGGGAGGGCATCCGCGCACGCGGCACGGTGGAGCTCGAGGCCTCGGGCTGGGGGACCAAGGTGACGATCACCGCCTCGGCGGTCGCGAAGGAGGCGCCCACCACCGCCCCTTCGCCCGTCGTGGAGGAGGAGCCGGAGGCCGTCGCAGAGGAGCCGGCCGTCGTCGCAGAGGAGCCGGCCGCGGAGGAAGAGCCGGAGGCCGTCGCTGCCACGACGGAGCCAGAGGTCGAGCCTGCGCCGGAGCGGACGGAGTCGGTCGCGCCGCCCGGCTTCGAGGAGGCGCCCGCGGTGGTCGCTTCGCCGAAGAGGCGGGGCTTCTGGGCGCGGCTGTTCGGCCGCCGGGAGCAGGTCGAGGTCGAGCCGATCGTCGTCGAGACGCCGATGGCCAAGGCCGCGCTGCTCGCCGAGCCCGACGCGCTCGTCGCGATCGCCGTGCCCGCCGAGCCGCCCGTCGCCGTCGCCGAGCCGGAGCCGGTCGAGGAGCCCGTCGCCGAGGAGCTGCCGGCCGCCGTCGCTCCGCCCGAGCCCGACGAGGAGATCGTCGTCACGGCGATGCAGGACGACGAGGTCGAGGCCGTGCTGGTCGCGGTCCTGGACGACCTCGGCTCCGCGCACCACCGCCCGTTCAGCCGCGGCTGATCATCGTTTCCACATAGGAAACGATCGCGGCGCCGTCCGACTGGTAGACGGCGCCGCCCGGACCGACCCTGGAGGCATGCCGCAACGCCTCCGCATCGGCCCCAACTGGTACGCGACGGTCATGGGGACCGGCATCGTCGCGCTGTCGGCGACGCTGCTCCCGGTCCGCATCCCGGGCCTCCACACGCTCGCCGTCGTCGCGTGGCTGAACGCCGCCGCGCTGCTCGTCGGCCTCACGGCGCTCGCCGCCGCCGCGCTCGCCCGCGACCCGCGCGGCCACCGCGACCACGCGCTCAGCCCCGGCATGGCGCCGTTCCTCGGCGCGCCGCCGATGGCCGCGATGGTCGTCGCCGCCGGCTCGCTGCCCACGGTCCACCTGCCCGTCGCGATCGCCGCGACGCTCTGGCTGCTCGGCACGCTCGCCGGACTGGCGACCACCGCGCTCGTCCCGTTCCTGATGATCACCCGCCACGAGAACGCGCCCGACGCGGCCTTCGGCGGCTGGCTGATGCCCGTCGTGCCGCCGATGGTCTCCGCCGCGACCGGCGCCGCGCTGATCGCCCACGTCCCCGCCGGCCAGCCCCGGCTCGACCTCGCGCTCCTGCTCTACGCCTGCTTCGGCCTCAGCCTTGTCGCGTCGTTCATCACGATCACGATGCTCTGGAGCCGCCTCGTCCACCACGGCCTCGGCGTGCGCGACCGGATCCCAACGCTGTGGATCGTCCTCGGCCCGTTCGGCACCTCGATCACCGCCGCGACGATGCTCGGCGACGACGCCCCCGCCGCGCTCCCGCCCCAGTACCGCGACACGCTGCACGCGCTCGGCGTCGTCTACGGCGTCCCGATGCTCGGCTTCGCGCTGCTGTGGATCGCGATCGCCGCGGCCGCGACGCTGCACACGATCCGCCGCAAGGGCCTGCCGTTCACCCCCGCCTGGTGGTCGTTCGTCTTCCCGGTCGGGACCGTCGTGACCGGCACCGCCGTCCTGGCCCGCCACACCGGCTCCGACGCGCTGAAGGCGCTGGCCCTCGCGCTGTTCGCGGCGCTCGCCGCCGCATGGCTGACCGCCGCGACCCACACGCTCAAGGCACAATCCGCGCGATGGCTGCCACGCCGAACGCCACGCCGCTCAGCGGCAGCGAGCTCGTAGCGTTCGCCGTCGCCGTCGAGATCGGCTCGGTCCACGGCGCGGCCGACGCGCTCGGGCTGACGGCGTCCGCCGTCACCAAGCGGATCGCCGCGCTGGAGCGCCGCGTCGGCGCCACCCTGTTCGAGCGCGGCCGCTTCGGCCTGCGCGCCACGCCCGCCGCGCAGCTGCTCTACCCCGACGCCAAGCAGGCGATCGCGGCGCTGGAGCGCGCGGCGGCGACGATGGCCCAGCACGTCGGCACGCAGGCCCAGCTGCTGACGATCGCCGCCTCCCACACGACCGGCGAGTTCCTGCTCCCGGAGTGGCTCGGCGCGTTCCGGGCGACCGCCACCGCCGGCGGCGTCCGCGCGCAGGTCGACATCACCAACTCGACCGCGGTCGTCGCGGCGGTCCGCGACGGCGCGGTCGACGTCGGCTTCGTCGAGGGCCGCGACGCGCTCGACGGCCTGGAGGCCCTGACCGTCCACCGCGACGAGATCGTCGTGGTCGTCGCGTCCGGCCACCGCTGGGCCAGGCGCCGCGCGGTCGCCGCCCGCGAGCTGCGCGCCGAGTCCTACATCACCCGCGAGGCGGGCTCCGGGACCCGCGCGGTCGCGATGGAGGCGGTGGCCGCGGCGGGCGTCGAGCTGACGCCCTCGCTGGAGCTGGCGTCGGCCCAGTCGGTCAAGCGCGCCCTGGCCGGCGGCGGCTTCGCGCTGCTCTCCACGCTGGCGATCGAGAGCGAGCTGACCGCCGGCTCGCTGCACGCGTTGCACCTGAAGGAGGGCGGTCTCGAGCGCGAGCTCCAGGCCGTCCGGCGCGCCGGGAAACCGCGCCGCAGCGCGGCGGCCCAGGCCTTCTGGACGTGGCTGACTACGTCTCCGGCGGCGCCGAACTAGAGTTCGCCGCCGCCCATGACACAGCGCCAGCACAACCCCGAGACCTTCGACGAGAAGCTCGCCCAGCTCAACGAGCTGCGCGAAGCGGCGATGCACTCCTCGCCCGAAGCCGAGGAGAAGCAGCACGCCCGCGGCAAGATGACGGCCCGCGAGCGGATCGAGAAGCTGCTCGATCCCGGCTCGTTCCAGGAGCTCGACACGTTCGTGCGCCACCGCACGACCGACTTCGACATGCAGAAGACCCGCCCCTGGGGCGACGCGGTCGTGACCGGCCACGGCACGATCGACGGCCGCCGCGTCTGCGTCTTCAGCCAGGACTTCACGGTCTTCGGCGGCTCGCTCGGCGAGGTCATGGCCGAGAAGATGTGCAAGATCATGGACCTGGCCGCCAAGATCGGCTGCCCCGTGATCGGCATCAACGACTCGGGCGGCGCGCGGATCCAGGAGGGCGTCGTCTCGCTCGGCGCCTACGGCGACGTCTTCACCCGCAACGTCATGTGCTCCGGCGTGATCCCGCAGATCTCGCTGATCATGGGCCCGTGCGCGGGCGGCGCGGTCTACTCGCCGGCGATCACCGACTTCATCTTCATGGTGAAGGAGTCGTCGCACATGTTCATCACCGGCCCCGACGTCATCAAGACGGTCACCGGTGAGGAGGTCGGGTTCGAGGAGCTCGGCGGCGCGATGACCCACAACTCGAAGTCCGGCGTCGCGCACCTCGCCGCCGACGACGAGGACCAGCTGCTGGAGGACACCCGCTACCTGGTGTCGTTCCTGCCGCAGAACAACCTCGAGATGCCGCCGCGGATCGCGCCCAGCGACGACCCGCAGCGGACGGACGAGGAGCTCAACACGGTCGTCCCCGACAACCCCAACAAGCCGTACGACATGCGCAAGGTCGTCCGGCTGGTGGTCGACGACGGCGAGTTCTTCGAGATCCACGAGCACTACGCCAAGAACATCATCTGCGGCTTCGCGCGCCTGGACGGCATCGCGGTCGGCGTCGTCGGCAACCAGCCGGCGCACATGGCGGGCGTGCTCGACATCGACGCGTCGGCCAAGGCCGCGCGTTTCGTCCGGACCTGCGACGCCTACAACATCCCGCTGATCACGTTCACCGACGTCCCGGGCTTCCTGCCGGGCACGTCGCAGGAGTGGGGCGGCATCATCCGCCACGGCGCCAAGTTGTTGTACGCCTACACCGAGGCGACGGTCCCGAAGATCACGGTCATCACCCGCAAGGCCTACGGCGGCGCCTACGACGTCATGGCCTCCAAGCACCTGCTGGCCGACTTCAACTTCGCCTGGCCGCAGGCCGAGGTCGCGGTCATGGGGCCGGAGGGCGCGGTCAACATCATCTACCGCCGCGACCTGAGGGCCTCGCCGACGCCCGACGAGCGCCGCAGGAAGCTGATGGACGACTACAAGGCGCGCTTCGCCAACCCCTACAGCGCGGCCGAGCGCGGCTACATCGACGACGTGATCCAGCCGATCGAGACGCGCCCGAAGCTGATCAACGCGCTGCACACGCTGCAGACCAAGCGCCAGCCGGGCCCGAAGCGCAAGCACGGCAACATCCCGCTCTAGGACTCAGACCGGTCTAGAGTTGCGCGACGCTACTCACGGGAGTAGCGTCGCGCGGATGCCGGACACCACGGACGTCGTCATCGCCGGCGGCAGCGTCGCCGGCACCGCGCTGGCCACGCTGCTCGGCCGCCAGGGCGTCCGGGTCACGGTGCTCGAGAAGAGCCCGAAGCCCGAGCACTACAAGGTCACCTGCACGCACTTCATCCAGGCGGGCGCGACGCCGGTGTTCGAGCGGCTCGGCCTGACCGCGACGATGGAGAACGCGGGCGCGATCCGCAACGGGCTGGACCTCTTCACGCCCGGCGGCGGCTGGTACTCGATGCCCGACGACGCGCACGGCTACAGCCTGCGGCGCGAGAAGCTCGACCCGATGCTGCGCGAGCTGGCCGCGCGGACGCCGAACGTCGAGGTGCGCCAGGGCGTCACGGTGACCGCGCTGACGCGTGACGCCGCCGGCCGCCCGTCGGGCCTGCGCGGCCGCACGCCGGCGGGCGAGGAGGTCGCGGTCGACGCGCGAGTCGTCGTCGGCGCCGACGGCCGCGGCTCGGCCGTCGCCCGGATGGCCGGCGTCCCCGGCCGCGTGCAGCCGCACAACCGCTTCGGCTACATGGCCTACTACGAGGGCCTGGAGCTCGACGCGCCCGGCGACCACGGGCTGATGTGGTTCCTCGGCCGCGACATCATGTACTGCTTCCCCAACGACGACGGCCTCACGATCGCCGCCGTGTTCCTGCACAAGGACCGCCTCCCGGAGTTCCGCGACAACAAGGAGGCCGCCTTCCTCGCCGCCTTCGACGGGCTGGACCGCGCGCCCGACTTCGGCGCCGCGCGCCGCACCTCGGCGCTGATCGGCAAGCTCGACATGCCCAACGTGCGCCGCCCCGCGGCGCGGCCGGGCGTCGCGTTCGTGGGCGACGCCGCGCAGGCGTCGGACCCGGTCTGGGGCGTCGGCGTCGGCTTCGCGCTGCAATCCGCGGGCTGGCTGGCCGACGAGCTGGCCGGCGCGCTCACCGCCGGGACCGACCCGGACGCGGCGCTGGAGCGCTACCGCCGCACGCACCGCCGCCAGCTCGCGCTGCACCACCTGCAGATGTCGGACTTCGCGACCGGCCGCGACCTCAACGCCGTCGAGCGCGTGATGCACCGCGCCGCCACGAGGGATCCGCGGACGGCGAGGGTGATGGCCGACGTCGCCGCGCGCAACGGGCCGCTGGAGCGGGTCATGCCCGCGCGGGCGATCGCGCGTGCCGCGCGCGTGGCGGTGCTGGGATGAGCGACGCCGAGATCCGCGACCGCGAGAAGTTCACGCGCAAGCACGTCGTCGCGGTCGACGGCGTGCGCTCGCCGGTGATCGAGACGGGGCCGGAGGGCGTGACCAGCGCGGTCGTCTTCGTCCACGGCAACCCGGGCGTCGCAGAGGATTGGCTGCCGCTGCTGGAGCCCGCCGGCGGCTTCGGGCGCGCGGTCGCGATCACGATGCCCGGCTTCGGCGACGCCGACAAGCCGGAGGACTTCGACTACACGGTCGACGGCTACGCCGCCCATCTCGACGGCGTTCTTGTCGCACTTGGCCTTCAACACGTACACCTCGTGTTGCACGACTTCGGCGGCCCGTGGGGCCTGGAGTGGGCCGCGCAGCATCCCGACCGCCACGCGTCCACCACCTTGATCAACACCGGCGTGATCCTGCGCGAGTCCTGGCACGCGCTCGCCAGGGTCTGGCGCACGCCGGTCCTCGGCGAGCTGTTCTTCAAGGCGAGCACCCGCAGCGGCATGCGCCAGTTCATGAAGCGCACGAACCCGAGGACGTTCCCGGTCCCCTACGCCGACCACCTCTTCGACCTCTACCAGGACCCCGGAACCCGCCGCGCCGTCCTGCAGCTCTACCGCGCGACCCCGATCCGCCCGCACGCCGACACGCTCGCACCCCGCCTCCGCGAGCACCCCCGCCCGGCCCTCGTCATCTGGGGCGCCAAGGACCCCTACTTGAAGGTCCGCCTCGCCGAACGCCAGCGCGAGGTCTTCGGCGCGGCGACACCCATCACCATCCTCCCCACTTCCGGCCACTGGCCCCTGGCCGACGCCCCGGACGCCGTCATCGCCGCGGTCCTCCCGTTCCTGCGCGAGCAGCTCGCGTCGACACCCGCTTAGCGCGCCGCCCCAGGGAAGCCAGCCCGCGGAGCTGTGCGCAGATGGCTGAGCCACGGGGGTTTCGCGACCGATAGGCAAGAGGTCGGCGCGACCACCGGCGAGAAGCGCGGCCACCGGCGATGGCGCCCGATGGGAGGAAGAGGGCGCGTCACTTGATGGGCTTGGCCGGCGCGGCGCGGCAGAATGCCGAGCCGTGGGGAACCTCCAGATCGTCATCGCCGCGCTGTTCGTCAGCGCGGCCGGGCTGAACGCGCTCGCCAACTGGCTGAACGTCCCGTACCCGATCCCGCTCGTGCTCGGTGGGTTGTTGTTGGGGTTGGTGCCGGGGATCCCGGATGTGCAGCTCGACCCCGACCTGGTGTTGTTGGTGTTCCTGCCGCCGTTGTTGTACTCCTCGGCGTTCTTCGCCGACCTGCGCGCACTGCGGGCCGATGCGCGGGTGATCTCGCTGCAGGCCGTCGGGCTGGTGCTTGTCACGATCGGCTCGGTCGCGGTCATCGGCCACGAGCTGATGGACCTGCCGTGGGCGATGGCGTTCGCGCTCGGCGCGATCGTCTCCCCCACCGACCCGGCCGCGGCGACCGCGATCATGCGCCGCGTCGGCGCGCCGCGGCGGCTGGTCAACATCCTCGAGGGCGAGTCGCTGTTCAACGACGCGACCGCGCTGGTCGCCTACAAGGTCGCGGTCGCCGCCGCGGTCGGCGCGACCGTCTCGGCCGCCGCGACGGTCGGCGACTTCTTCCTGGAGGCGGGCGGCGGGATCGCGATCGGCTTCGCGATCGGCTGGGTCATCGCCCAGGTGCGCCGCCGCACGACCGACGTCAACACCGAGCTGACGATCTCGCTGTTCTCCGCCTACGGCGCGTTCGTGCCGGCCTCGGAGCTCGGCGTGTCCGGCGTCCTGGCGGTCGTCACCTGCGGCGTCTACATCGGCTTCCGCGCACCGGAGATCGCGACGCCGGAGTCGCGCATGCAGGCCGAGGCGCTGTGGCAGCTGATCGCGTTCCTGCTCAACGCGACGCTGTTCATCCTGATCGGCCTGCAGCTCCCGTCGATCGTCGACGGCCTCCACGGCATCCCCGCCGCCGAGGTCCTGCGCGACGCGGCCGCGGTCTGCGCCGCGGTGATCGCAACACGCTTCGCCTACAACTTCTTCGTCACCGCGGTGATCCGGACGCTCGACCGCCGCGACTCGCAACGTGCGCGCCGCGCGTCCTGGCAGACCCGGATCGTCGGCGGCTGGTCCGGGATGCGCGGCGCGGTCTCGCTGGCCGCCGCGCTGGCGCTGCCGCTCACCACCCACGACGGCGACCCGCTGCCCGGCCGCGCGCTGATCCTGTTCACGACGTTCGCGCTGATCCTCGTGACGGTCGTCGGCGAGGGCCTGACGCTGCCGTGGCTGATCCGCAAGCTCGGCGTCGTCGAGGACCCCGCCGAGGAGGAGGCCGAGGAGCTGCACGCCCGCCTGGCGATCGCCTCGGCCGCGCTGGAGCGCATCGACGACCTCGCCGACGAGGACTGGACGCGCGAGGAGACCGTCAACCGCGTGCGCCAGCTCTACGAGTTCCGGCGCCGGCGCTTCAAGATCCGCGCGGGCAAGCTCGAGGACCCCGAGCAGGACCTCGACGGCGGGACCGAGGAGCGCTCGCGCCGCTACCAGCGCCTGCTGCACGAGATCTACGCGGCGCAGCGCGACGCGCTCGTGCGGCTGCGCGACGAGCGCGCGATCTCCAGCGAGGTGCTGCGCCGGATCGAGCGCGAGATCGACCTGGAGGAGTCCCGGCTGGAGGTCTGACGGCTAGGCTGCCGCCCATGCTCGTCCAGGTGCGCACCTACAAGATCAAGCCGGGCCAGATGGAGGAGTTCCTGGCGCTCTGGCGCGACCACGTCGTCCCGGCGCGCGCCGCCAACGGCTACGAGGTGCTCGGTGCCTGGAACGACGCCGACGACGGCACGTTCGTCTGGGTCGTCTCCCACGCCGCGCCTGACGGCTGGGACGCCGCCGAGAGGGCCTACTACGACTCGCCCGAGCGCCAGTCGGTCCCGCGCAACCCGTATGACTTGATGGACAGCTGGGAGACGAAGGTCCTGGCGCCCGTCGCGCGCTGACGCCCGCGCGGCGACGAAGTTCACACGCGGTACGCGCCGTGGCGGTAGGTTCGCGCCATGCAGACCCGTCGCCAGTTCGTCCTCCGCGGGGCCGGCGCCGCCGCGACCGTCCTCGTCCCCACCTCGCTGGCCACGACGCTGGCCGCGGCCAAGCCGCTGAAGGGCGGCAGGTTCCCGGACGGGGTCGTCGCGGGCGACCCGACCACCAAGGGCATCAGCCTCTGGACGCGGTTCGACCCGCACGGCGGGGGCGGCTCGGGCTCGATCGAGCTGGAGGTCGCCAAGGACAAGTCCTTCCGCCACGTCGTCGCGCGCAAGGACATCAAGACGGGCTCGGCCTCCAACTACGCCGTCAAGGCGCGCGTGGAGAACCTGAAGGCCCACGAGGAGTACTACTACCGCTTCTCCTCGAAGTCGGCGGACTCCGCCGTCGGGCGCTTCCGGACCGCGCTGCCGGCCGACTCCAACGCGCCGGTCAAGTTCGCGTTCTTCTCCTGCCAGGACTACACGCACGGCTGGTACAACGCGCTCGACGTCATGGCCGACGAGGACTACGACTTCGTCGTCTGCCTCGGGGACTACATCTACGCCGAGTCCTATCACTCGGTCAAGGACGGCACCGCGGTGCGCGACGACAGGATCGGGCGCGACAACCCGACCAACCCGGACATCGTGCGCGAGGCCGTGACGCTGCAGGACTACCGCGACAAGTACATGTTGTACCGGTCCGACCCGCTGCTGCGCGCGGTCCACTCCAAGTTCCCGATGGTCATGCTCTGGGACGACCACGAGGTCCAGGACAACTACGCGGGCAAGCCGGCCGACGGCGGGCTCCCGCCCGGCAAGCACTTCTCGCTGAGGCGCAAGGCCGCGGCGCGGCGGGCGTTCTTCGAGTCGATGCCGGCGTTCCCGGGCGGGACCAAGTTGTACCGGTCGCTCAAGTTCGGCAGGAACGTCGAGCTGTTCATCATGGACCAGCGCTCCTACCGCGACAACCAGCCCTGCGACGACGCGGTCGTCGCGCCGTGCGCCGACTACAACCAGCCGCGCGACTTCCTCGGCCGGCCGCAGATGAACTGGCTCAAGGGCGCGCTGGACAGGTCCACCGCCAAGTGGAAGGTGATGGCCAACGAGGTGACGATCATGCCGACGCGCGTGCTCGGCAACCCGCCGGCCAACTACACCTACGACAACTGGCTCGGCTACCCGCAGGAGCGCGAGGAGCTGCTGACCCACATCCGCGACCAGAGGATCAACGACGTGGTGTTCGTCACCGGCGACATCCACACGTTCATCGCGGGCGACGTCAAGACCGGCGACGGGTCGACCGGCGACACCGTCGCCTGCGAGCTGGTCGGCGGCTCGATCACGTCCCAGTCGCTGGGCGAGACGAACCTCGACGCGGGCGGCGGCACGGTCATCAGGGGCAGGGACACCAACCCGAGCACCGCGCCCGCGCTGATCGACGCGCTGCGCGGCATCAACCCGCAGGTCGACAACGCCGACTTCGACCACCACGGCTTCGGCTCGGTGACCGCCTCCGGGTCCGGGTTCACCTGCGAGATGGTGCGCATGGACACCATCAAGAAGAAGTCCACCAAGAAGCTCCCGTCGGCGGACTGGACCTACCACGTCGCCCCGGGGTCGCCGTCGATCAAGGGCCAGCACGGCCCCAGGGCGTAGGCCGCCCAGCGAGTCCTACAGGTTGATCTGCTGCGCGTCGACGACGCCGTCGCGCAGCGCCTGCACCGCCGCCCTGGCGATCGCCAGGTCCTGGATCGCCAGGCCGGTGGAGTCGAACAGCGTCACGGCCTCCGGGCCCGGGCGGCCGGGGACCTCGCCGGCCAGGACGGCGCCGAGGTCGGTGACGCGGTCGCGGGTCACGAGGCCCTCCTCGACCGCGCCGGTCAGCTCGCCGCCGTGCGAGGCCTGGGCCCACTCGTCGCAGAACAGCGCGCAGGAGGCGACGGCACCGATCGTCGCCTCGGCCTTGCCGGGGCCGTCGGCGCCGAGCATGTTGAAGTGCTGACCGGGGTGCAGGTCGCCGGCGTCGACGACGACCTCGGCGCCCGGCGTGATGCAGCAGACGACCTCGGCGTCGAGCGCCTGCTCGCGGGTCCCGACGGTCCAGCCGAGCTCGTCGGCCAGCGCCTGCGCCGCCTCCGGGCGCGGGTCGAAGCACACGCCCGGGCCGTAGCCGTCGGCGGCCAGGCAGCGCGCGGTCCACGCGCCGTGCAGGCCGCAGCCGACGATCCCGACGGTCGTGGCGCCGTCGCGCGCGAGCGCCCGCGCGGCGACCGGCGCGACCGCGCCCGTGCGCAGCGCCGTGACGGCGCGCGCGTCGAGGATCGCCAGCGGCTGGCTCGTCTCGGCGTCGGAGACGAGCAGCGTCCCCATCACGGTCGGCAGCCCGCGCGCGGGGTTGGACGGGAACGACGAGATCCACTTCAGGATCGCCAGCCCGTCGCCGAGCGCGGGCATCGCACGGAAGTCGCCGTGGGGCGGCGCCTCCAGGTAGACCTTCGCCGGCATCAGCCACTCGCCGCGGCGGTGGCGCAGGAACGCCTCGCGCGTCGCGTCGATCGCCACACGCGGCGAGACGGCGGCGAGAACGGCTTCGTGGTCCAGGACGGGTACGGCCGGCATGGCCGGAAGAGTAGAACCAGCCGCACCCCCGTCACTTACGCGCGGGCGTAGCGTTGACGTTCCTGATGACCGTTGCGGAGCCCATTCCCTTTGACCTCGGCCTGGCGCGCGAGGCGTTCGCGACCACCGGCGGCATGCACGGGACCGCGGTGCGCCTGGCCGCACCGAGGCTGCGTCCCGCCGACTTCCGCAGGCTCCGGGCGCTCGACGCGGAGTTCACCGACGCGCTGGCCGAGGGCCGCGTGCACGCGGCGATCGCCGCCGACGACGCGTTCCACCGCGTCTTCCTGGACCGGGCGGGCGATCCGGACCTCAGCGTCGGCGTCGAGCTGATGATGCCGCGGCTGAAGCGCATGGACCTGTGGCTGTTCACGCGCAAGTCGTTCGACCCGAGCGGGAACACGCACCCGGAGACGCTGGAGGCGCTGGAGTCCGGCGACGTCGAGCGGGCCGTCGAGCTGGTCGAGGCGTCCTACACCGACGCGGGCGAGGCGCTCGCCGCGATCGTGGAGCGCCAGCCGGCCGTCGCGTAATAGGCTTCCGGGCGATGCCGAACCGCCGCCCGCAGCTGGAGATCGTCGCGCCGTCGGCCTCCCCGGAGGAGGCGGCCGCGGTCGTCGCGGCGCTGGAGCAGTTCCTGCGCGACTACGCGCCCGTGCTCGTCGCGGCGCCCGAGAAGCCGAACCCCTGGCAGCGCGCCGCGCTGCTGGAGTCCACCGGCCGCGAGCCGGACGCGCCGTCGCCCTGGGGCGACCCGGTGCCCTGGGGCAACTAGAGCGCCTACGCGCCAGCTTCGGCGCGCGCTGTCGAATCTCGCGGCGCCGACCGTCGACCATGCGAACGGCCGGAATCGCCGGCCGACGCGACACGAGTCAACGGAGGCACCGACATGCAGTACATGCTGCTCATCAACTTCCCGGTCGACGAGGACCTGCACGCGACGCCCGAGGCGTGGACGGCGTACACGACGGCGCTGGTGGAGTCCGGGGCGATGGTCTCCGGGGCCGGGCTGCAGGGCGGCGAGACCGCCACGACGGTCCGGGTGCGCGAGGGCGAGACGCTCGTGACCGACGGGCCGTTCGCCGAGAGCAAGGAGCTGCTCGGCGGCTACTACGTCATCGACGTCCCGGATCTCGACGCCGCGCTCGGCTGGGCGGCGAGGATGCCGAACATCGAGACCGGGTCGGTCGAGGTCCGGCCGGTGATGGTGTCCAACGCCGCACCCGTCGCCTCGTTGTAGGCGTTGCCGGACGAGGACGCCATCGGCCGGGCCTTCCGGGAGGAGGGCCCGGCGATCCTCGCCACGCTGATCCGCCAGGTCGGGGACTTCGGGTTGGCCGAGGACGCGCTGCAGGACGCGTTCGCGGCGGCGGTCGCGACGTGGGGGCGCGACGGCGTCCCGGACCGGCCGGGTGCGTGGATCACGACGGCGGCGCGGCGCCGGGCGATCGACCGGCTGCGGCGCGAGCGCGGGCTGGCGGACCGGATCGAGCGGCTCGCGCGGCTGGCCGAGCAGGACACCTCGGGCTTCGACCCTCCGGACGACCCCGAGCCGTCGCCCCTCGCGGACGACCGCCTCCGCCTGATCTTCACCTGCTGCCACCCGGCGCTGGCGCTGGAGGCACGTGTCGCGCTGACCGTGAAGCTACTGGGAGGCCTGACGACCGCTGAGGTCGCCCGAGCGTTCCTGGTCTCCGAGCCGACCATGTACCAGCGCCTGACCCGGGCCAAGAGGAAGATCTCGGCGGCGCGCATCCCCTACCGCGTGCCGCCCCCGGAGCTGCTGCCGGAACGCACGTCCGGCGTGCTCGCCGTCATCTACCTGGTGTTCAACGAGGGCTACTCCGCAACCTCCGGCGACCGCCTGCTCCGCGGCGAGCTCTGCTCCGAAGCCATCCGCCTCGCCCGCCTCCTGGTCAACCTCCTCCCCACCGACCCCGAGGCGCTCGGGTTGTTGTCGTTGATGCTGCTCCACGACTCCCGCCGCACAGCCCGCGTCTCGGCCGACGGCACCTACGTCTCACTGGAGCACCAGGACCGCTCCCTCTGGGACGCCGGCCGCATCCGCGAAGGCAACCAAGCCCTACAACAAGCCGCCGCGCTCCACACCCCGGGCCCCTACCAGCTCCAAGCCGCGATCGCCTCCATCCACGCGACCTCTCCCTCGTTCGACGCAACCAACTGGCCCGCGATCGCCTCCCTCTACGCCCAGCTCTTCTCCCTGACCCCCTCCGCCCCGGTCCGCATCAACCACGCGGCGGCACTCTCCTTCGCCGGCTCTCCCCAAGCCGCCCTCACCCTCCTGACCCCCCTCCTCTCCGACCCAACCCTCGCGACCTACACCCCCCTCCACGCCACCCACGCCGACCTCCTCCTCCGCACCGGCTCCCCCACCGCCGCCACACTCGCCTACGACCTCGCCATCGCCTCAACCTCCAACGCCGTCGAGAAAGCCGAGCTCCTCCGCCGCCGCGCCGCCAGTGTGGCCGCGGACGCCAGCGGTCGCGCTGCCACGGCGTAGCGATGCCGCGTGTAGCGAGAGATGTGGCGTGGCGGGGCGTTTCTGCACCGGAACCGTGCGGAAATTCGCTTGCCGACGCGGCAAACCCAAAGGGTGGATTTGCAATCGGGATTTGCTACCTTGCCGCCCATGGAGCCCACCACCGTTGGCCGCAAGGGGACCCTCGCGAACCCCGAGGTCTACGAGAACGTCCCCGGACACATCATCCCGGCGATCGCCCAGGAGTTCGACGACTTCGACAACGAAGCGGAGAAGTTCCTGGCCGGTGACACGCCGGAGAACGAGTTCATCGGCTTCCGCCTGAAGCAGGGCGTCTACGGGCAGCGCCAGCCCGACGTCCAGATGATCCGGGTCAAGCTCCCGTTCGGCGGCGTCACGCCGGACCAGATGGACGCCTTCGGGTCGGTCGTCGAGAAGTACGCGCCGCTGAACAAGGGCCACATCACGACGCGCCAGAACATCCAGATCCACCACGTCCCGCTCCGCGACGCGGCCAAGCTCATCCGCGAGCTCTCCGACGCCAACCTCTCCTCCCGCGAGGGCTGCGGCAACACGGTCCGCAACGTCACCGGCGACCCGTGGGCGGGCATCCTCGAGGGCGAGGTCTTCGACCCCACGCCCTACGTCGGCGCCTACGTCCGCTACTTCGTCCGCCACCCGACGACGCAGCTGATGCCGCGCAAGATCAAGACCGCCTTCGAGGGCACGCCGGACGCCGACCGCTCGATCACCGGCATCCACGACATCGCCTTCATCTCGAAGTACAACGACGAGGGCGTCCGCGGCTTCGAGGTCCGGGTCGGCGGCGGCACGTCGATCATGCCGCGCATCGCGCCGACCCTCTACGACTTCGTGGAAGCCGACAACGGCGACTACCTCAAGGTCGCCGAGGCCGTCTTCCGGATCTTCGACGCCCAGGACTGGCTGCGCGTCAACCGCGCCCGCGCCCGCATCAAGGTCTTCGTCGACAAGTTCGGCATCGACGAGCTGCGCAAGCAGGTCGACGAGCAGCTCGAGGGCGACTGGGTCGCCGAGCGCGACTTCTCGGTCATCGCGCGCCGCTTCGACATCGACGAGGAGGCCGGCGCCCCCGCAGCGCCCAGCGCCCCCGCCGGCGAGCCCACCGACGACGAGGACCGCGCCGCCTTCGAGCGCTTCAAGGAGTCCAACGTCGTCGCCCAGCGCCAGGACGGCTACAACGCCGTCGAGATCAAGGTCTACCGCGGCGACCTCACCCCGGACCAGTTCCGCGCGCTCGGCCAGATCATGCGCGACTACTCCGGCGGCTGGGCGCGCATGACCGTCGGCCAGAACCTCGTCCTGCGCTGGGTGCGCGACGAGCAGGTCTACGACGTCTGGAACGCGCTCAAGGCCATCGACCTCGGCGAGGCGGGCGCGCAGGAGATCACCGACAACGTCTCCTGCCCCGGCACCGACTCCTGCAAGCTCGGGATCACGTCCTCCATGGGCCTGAACGCGGCGATCAACCGCAAGCTCCTGGAGATGGAGATCAGCGACCCGCAGTCGCGCCGCATCCACATCAAGAACTCCGGCTGCCCCAACGGCTGCTCCCAGCACCACATCGCCGACATGGGGTTCTACGGCGCGTCGATCAAGGTCGGCGACCACACGATCCCGGCCTACGTCGCCCACATCGGCGGCCAGTACGAGCAGGGCACCGTCGCCTACGGCGCGCGCCTGAAGGTCCGCCTGCCCGCCAAGCGCGTGCCCGAGGCCGTCGAGCGCTGGATCCGGATGTACGAGGCCGAGCGCGAGAGCGACGCCGAGACCTTCCGGGACTACGCGCAGCGCGTCGGCACGACCCGCTTCGAGGACGAGGTCAAGGGCGACCTCGCCATGTCCGTCGAGTTCGGCCTGGACACCATGAACATGTTCATGGACTGGGACCGCGACCAGCCCTACGTGGTTGCGCGAGGCGAAGGCGAATGCGCAGTCTGAGCGATCAGCTCACCGAGACGCTGCAGGCGGCCGCTCAGCACGAGCGGCTCGTCTTCCTCTGCTCGTTCCAGAAGGAGGAGTCGGTCATCCTCGACGAGCTCCTCAAGCTCGCGCCCCACACCCGCGTGGTGACGATCGACACGGGCGTGCTGTTCCCCGAGACCCTCCAGACCTGGAAGAAGTTCGAGGAGCACTACGGGGTCCACATCGATGTGGAAGACGCCTCCAACCCGTCCAACCCCTGGACCGGCCCGGAGCACTGCTGCACGCCGCTGAAGATCGCCGCCCTGGAGCACTCGCTCGGCGACGCGGAGGCCTGGGTCACCGGCATCCGCCGCGACCAGGCCGAGACGCGCGCGCACACCGAGCTGATCGAGGACGACGCCAAGCGCCCCGGCGTCAGGAAGTACAACCCGCTCGCGTTCTGGGCCGAGAAGGACGTCTGGAACCGCATCTTCGAGCGCAACCTCCCGTACCACCCGCTGCACGACCAGGGCTTCGCGTCGATCGGCTGCGCCACCTGCACCCAGCCGGGTGACGGGCGCGCGGGCCGCTGGGCGGGGACCGACAAGACCGAGTGCGGCATCCACGTGGTCTGAGGGACTGACCCGGTCTTGGACCCGCTCGTCATCGTCTTCGGCCTCGGCGTCGGGATCCTCATCGGGATGACCGGCATCGGCGGCGGCTCGCTCATGACGCCGCTGCTGATCCTGTTCGCCGGGATCCACCCGACCGTGGCGATCGGGACCGATCTGGCGTACGGAGCGGTCACGAAGACGGTCGGTGGCTGGCGCCACCTCAGGAAGGGCACGGTCGACCTCGGCGTCTCGAAGTGGCTGGCGTTCGGCTCCGTGCCCGGCTCGGTCGCGGGCGTGATCGTCCTCGAGGTCTGGCTCAAGCACTCGCCGGAGATCCTGCTGACCGGCGTCGCGGTCGCGCTGCTGGTCGTGGCGGTCTCGATGCTCTTCCGCGCGCTGTTCCTGCGCGCCGCGGTCGACCGCGAGCGCGAGTCGGTCTTCCTGACGCAGGCCGTGAAGATCCGCGCGGTCGGCCTCGGCGCGGTCCTCGGGTTCCTGCTGGGGTTGACGAGCGTCGGCTCCGGCGCGCTGATCGGCCTGGCGCTGATCCTCGTGTTCCGCCTGACGCCGCACCGCGTCGTCGGGACCGACGTCTTCCACGCCGCGATCGTGCTCTGGGCCGCCGGCCTGGCGCAGCTCGTGGCCGGCAACATCGACTTCGGCCTCATGGCCAACATCTTGGTCGGCTCGCTGCCGGGCGTCCTGATCGGCTCCGCGCTGATCGACAAGGTCCCGGCCGTCGTCCTGCGCCCGGCGCTCGGGTGCGTCCTGCTCGGCTCCGCCCTCGGCGTGCTCACGAAGGCCGGCGTCGACCTGCCGACGTGGACGATCGTCGGCGTCCCCTGCATCGTCGGCGCCGCCGCGGCGCTGATCCACCGCGTGCGGCCCAACGCGCCCGCCGCACCTGCCTCATCCCCCACGGAGGTCGCTCCCGCATGAGCCCGTCCCAGCACACCTTGTCGCACCTGCAGGCCCTCGAGGCCGAGGCGATCCACGTCATGCGCGAGGTCGCCGCCGAGCGCGAGAAGCCGGTCCTGCTGTTCTCCGGCGGCAAGGACTCGATCGTCCTCGTGCGCCTCGCCGAGAAGGCGTTCCGGCCCGGCAAGTTCCCGTTCCCGCTGATGCACATCGACACCGGGCACAACTTCGACGAGGTCATCTCGTTCCGCGATGACCTGGTCGAGCGCCTCGGCGAGCGGCTGATCGTCGCCTCGGTCCAGGAGTCGATCGACAAGGGCCGCGTCGTCGAGGAGACCGGGCCGCGCGCGTCGCGCAACCGGCTGCAGACGACGACGTTGCTGGACGCCCTCGCCGAGCACGGCTTCGACGCGGCCTTCGGCGGCGCGCGCCGCGACGAGGAGCGCGCGCGGGCCAAGGAGCGGATCCTGAGCTTCCGCGACGACTTCGGCGGCTGGGATCCCAAGGCCCAGCGCCCGGAGCTGTGGAACATCTACAACACGCGCGTCCGGCGCGGTGAGAACGTGCGAGCGTTCCCGCTGTCCAACTGGACCGAGCTCGACGTGTGGCAGTACATCCAGGACGAGCAGATCGAGGTGCCCTCGATCTACCTCGCCCACGAGCGCTCGGTCTTCAAGCGCGACGGGATGTTGTACGCCGACTCCGAGTTCATCGAGCGCGACGCGCGCGACGGCGAGCCGTTCAAGACGCACGTGCGCTACCGCACCGTCGGCGACATCTCGTGCACCGGCGCCGTGGCCTCCGAGGCCAGGACGCTGGACGCGGTCGTCGCCGAGATCGCCGCGACCAACGTGACCGAGCGCGGCGAGACCCGTGCCGACGACCGCGTGTCGGAGTCGGCGATGGAAGACCGCAAGGTCGCTGGGTACTTCTAGGACTTCTTCTATGACCACGCTTCTCCGCCTCGCCACCGCGGGCTCCGTCGACGACGGCAAGTCCACGCTCATCGGCCGCCTGCTGCACGACAGCAAGGCGATCCTCGCCGACCAGTACGCCGACCTCAACGGCCGTGACGGCGAGCTCGACCTGTCGCGCCTGACCGACGGCCTGCGCGCCGAGCGCGAGCAGGGCATCACGATCGACGTCGCCTACCGCTACTTCGCGACGCCGGCCCGGGACTTCATCCTGGCCGACACGCCCGGCCACGTGCAGTACACGCGCAACATGGTCACCGGCGCGTCGACCGCGGACGTCGCGATCGTGCTCGTCGACGCCCGCCATGGTGTGGTCGAGCAGACCAAGCGCCACGCGTTCATCGCGTCGTTGCTCGGGATCCCGCACCTGGTCGTCGCGGTCAACAAGATGGACCTGGTCGAGTTCTCCGAGGAGCGCTTCGACGAGATCGTCCGGGACTTCTGCGCGTTCCGGTCGTCCTTGAGCTCGCGCGACATCACGTACATCCCGATCAGCGCGCTGGCCGGCGACAACGTGGTCGACCGGTCCGAGAACACGCCCTGGTACGCCGGCAAGCCGTTGTTGGAGCACTTGGAGGGGATCGACCCCGCCGACGACCGCAACCTGACCGACCTGCGCTTCCCGGTCCAGCTGGTGATCCGCTCCGAGGGCAACGACTTCCGCGGCTACGCCGGGCAGGTCGCGTCGGGCGTCGTGCGGCCGGGCGACGAGGTCGTCGTGCTGCCGAGCGGCGTGCGGTCGCGCGTCGCGGCGATCGAGACGCTCGACGGCCCGCTGAAGGAGGCGTTCCCGCCGCAGTCGGTGACCGTCCGGCTCGAAGACGACGTCGATGCCTCGCGCGGCGACGTGCTGGTCGCCGCCGAGGGCGCGCCGGAGCCGGTCCGGGAGTTCGAGGCCGACGTGTGCTGGTTCGCCGAGCGCGCGCTGCGCCCGGGGTCGCGGTACTTGTTGAAGCACTTGACCCACACGGCCGAGGCGATCGTCGACTCGATCGTCGACGTGGTCGACATCCACACGCTGGAGCGCGCCGCGCCGCCGAGCGAGTTGGGGTTGAACGACATCGGGCGCATCCGGATCCGGACCCGCCGCCCGCTGCTCGCCGATCCGTACGCGCAGAACCGCGTGACCGGCGCGTTCATCCTGATCGACGAGACGACCAACGACACGGTCGCCGGCGGGATGATCGCCTGAGCGAGCCTGCGGCCCGGCTGCTGGCGCTCGACCTCGACGGGACGCTCGTCGACTGGGGCGCGGCGTTCGGCGTCTGGGCCGACGCGACGCTCCCGGAGGGCTACGACCGCGCGTGGGTGCTGGAGCGCAACGCGCGGGGCTTCACGCCGCGCGACGAGTTCCTCGGCGCCGTGCGGGAGCGCTTCGGCCTGGAGGCGACGGTCCCGGAGTTGTTGGAGGACTACCGCCGCGTGACGTGGACGGCGATGCGGCCGGTCGAGGGCGTCGTGGCGGAGCGGTTGCGCGCGCTGCGGGCCGCGGGCTGGAAGGTCGCGTGCGTCACCAACGGCGAGACGCTCGTGCAGCCGCGGACGCTCGAGCGCATCGGCGCGGGACCGTTCCTGGACGCGACGATCGTCAGCGAGACGGTGGGCGTTCGCAAGCCGGACCCGCGGATCCTGGAGCTGGCCGCGGAGGCGTGCGGCGTGGCGCTCGACGGCGCGTGGATGATCGGCGACTCCGACGTGGACGTCGCCGTGGGCGCCGCGGCCGGCGCGACGACCGCGTGGATCGCCGACGGCCAGGAGTGGACGCGCACCGACCTGGCGCCGGACCATGTCGTCCGGACACTCGCCGACGCGCTCGCGCTCGTCGCCTGAGCGCCCGTATCCTGCGCGGACCGATGGCCGACGTCCCCGCGCAGCGCGCCGAGCTGATGGCGCCCTACCGCCACCCGTGGCGCCATGTGAGCCGTGAAACGCTGAGGCAGAGCATCGAGGTGCGCGGGGCCGGCGCGATCGGCATCGTCGCGAGCGGGGTCGGCGTGGTCGGGCTCGCGACGGGCATCACGCTGATGGCGTTCTGGATCGTGGCGGGCCTCTTCGCGCTGGCCTGCGCCGCGGTGATGTGGGCCTACGTGACCGCGGAGGGGACGCTCCCGCTCCTGCGCGCGTGGCGCCAGCGCAGCGTGCTGCGCGACGTCCTGGAGAAGCGCCCGCACGCGGGCTCCGAGGACCCGGACCTCGTCCACGACCTGTTCGCGGTGACCGTCGAGGACGACGGCTGGCTCTACACCTGGCGCTACCGCCCGCTGCGCTGGGACGAGGAGCCGGGGCCGGAGCAGGTCGAGGTCCCGGGCCGCCCGCGCTACGCCGCCGAGGTGATCCTCGAACGCCGCTTCGACGCCCGCGACGCCGCGCGGGCCGCCGAGCAGCTGGTCGAGGCGCAGGAGGGCGCAGCCAAGCGCGAGGCCCTCGCCGCCGCCGCCGGCGCGCACGCGGTCGAGCAGGCGGATCTGAACGAGCACGAGCTGGAGGAGGCGCGCACCACCGCCGCCGCGCTGCAGCGCTCGACCGGCCAGCGCTCGCGCCGCTCCTAGAGGCGCGCCTTCACGTCGTCGGGCACCGCGGGGTGGGCGCGCAGCGCGTCGAGGGCTTCGGCGTAGAGCGCGGGGAGGTCGGTGAGCAGCGCGGGGTCGTCGATCTCCGACGTGCGCCAGCGCAGGGCGGCCGCGGCCAAGCGCGCGTGCGGGCCGCCGGCGTTGACGTACCACTCGACCGCCTCGCCGTTGCTGCCCGCCAAGCCGGCGTGGGTCGTGGCCAGGAAGCGGACGGGGAACAACACCATCTTGGTCGTCTCACGCCGCCCGGCGGCGAGCAGCGCGTCCGGGTCCGGGACGCCGCCGTGACGCTCCAGCCAGTCCGCGGCGAACGCGGCGGTCTCGCGGACGAGGTCGTCGCCGGTCGGCCGCGGCAGCCCCGCCGGCGGCGCGTCGCCGAAGACCGCGACGCCGCAGTCGAGCAGGTCACGCCGCACGATCGGCGGCAGCCGCGCCGCCTCCGGCGGAGCGCCGAACGTCGCCCAGTCGCCCCAGAACAGCGACAGCCGCTGGTCGCGGTGGCGCGCGACGACCGCCTCGATCGCTGCGGCCGCCGCGGCGTCGGCGCGGTCGAGGACCAGCAGGCCGTCGACGTCGGAGACGTCGGGAGCGAAGCCGCCGTGGACCAGCGAGCCGAGGGCGTAGGCGGCGACGAGGCGATCGCCGAGCGCGGTGCGAGCCTCGGCGACGGCGGTGCGCAGGACGGCCCAGCCGGCGGCGTCGCTCATCGGCGGACCGTAGAGGACCCGGAGCCCACGAGCCGATGGTGGACGGACGCGGGCCGCCTGTCAGAGCGCCGACACGCCAACTCCGGGTGGATCGCGTGATACCGCGGCCGGTCGCCGGTCATCCGGAGACGCCGGTGTCCCCAGGCGCCGCCGACTTCATGGCCTCTCACCACGATCACATACGCTGCCGCCGTTGACCCAGCCCCCGTCGACACCTCCAGGCGGCCTCCCGGCCGTTGCGATCTGGCTGACCGGCCTGCCCTGCGCGGGGAAGTCCACGATCGCCAAGCTCCTCGCCGAGCGCGTCCGCGGGGCAGGCGGGACGCCGTGCATCCTCGACGGCGACGCGCTGCGGGCCGCCGGATCGCGCGACCTCGGCTTCTCCGCCGCGGACCGCCACGAGCAGGCCCGCCGGGCCGCGCGCGCCGCGCTGAAGGCGCTCGCCCGGGGCGAGGTCCCGATCGTCGCGATCGTCTCGCCGTACCGGTCCGCCCGCGCCGAGGCCCGCGCGATCGTCGGCGCCGAGCGGTTCCTGGAGGTCCACGTCGACGCGCCCACCGCGATCTGCGAGGACCGCGACGTCCGCGGCCTCTACGCACGCGCCCGCGCCGGCGAGGTGCAGGCGTTCACCGGCGTCTCGGACCCCTACGAGCCGCCGATCGCGCCGGCCCTACGGCTGAAGACCGCGAAGGAACCGCCGCAGACGTCCGCCGCCCGCGTCTTCGCGCTGCTCGGCCGCGCCGCCGGCGGGGACCGGAGCCGCGACGCCCGCCACAGCCACAGCGCCGTCGCCGCCGACCGCAGCCGCCGCTGAACCGCGGCGCACGCCCTCGGCCAGCGCCGCCGGGAGCCACCCGAGGCCGTACGCCTCCTGGCACGGCAGCTCCCAGCGCGCGACCTCCGCGAGCGTCGCGCGCTCCAGCGCGACGACCGCGGCGCGCCCCTCGTCGGCGCCCGCCAGCCGGTGCGCGCTGATCCCGACGTAGACGTGCTCCTCGTCGTGCGCGACCCCGCGCGTGAACCCGCCGAGGTCCACCGCCTCCTCGACGGTCCCCGCCGCGTCCAGGCGCAGCAGCCGCCGCGACGCCGAGTCGCACACCAGCCACCCGCCGTCCAGCGGCGTCGGGTCGTGCGGGCACGTCAGCCCGCGCAGGACGTCCGCGCCGGTCGCGACGTCGAAGACGATCCCGGCGCCGTCGCGCGCGCCGTCCGCCGCCCACCCGCGGTGGGTCCGGAAGCGCCCGAAGGCGCTGGCCAGCAGGCGCCCGTCGTGGACGACGAGGTCGTTGAGGTGCCACGCGTCGCCGGGCTCGTCGGCGTCCGCCGTCCACGTCCGCACCACCTCGCGGCGGTCCGGGTCCAGCCACAGGATCGCGTTCGTGAGCGTCGAGACCACGACCAGGCCGCCACCGTCCTCCCGCCACAGGACGCCGTGCGGCTCGCGCAGCGCGTCGATCGTCCACGCGGTCTCGTCGCCCGCCGCGTCGCTGATCAGCAGCGTCCCCGGCGCCTCGACGTCGTCGTCGGTCCACAGCAGCCGCGCCAGGCGCGGCGCGGCGCCGGGCTCCACCGCGAAGCCCGTCGTGCTCCGCGCGTCGAGCTGCTGCACCCCTCCTCCGGGCGTGAGCGCGTACAGCCCACCACCGCTCACGGCGCCCAGACCGGACGCCACCAGCACATGTTCCCCCTTCATGACAGGGGATGATCGCAGGCGGCCTGACGACCGACCCGAGAGAAGGTGGGCGGCGGGAGCGCTCTGACCCGCCCCCACCGCCCGTGGCCCAGGTGGTGTCCCTAATGGCCATCTCGCGCCTTGCGGCGCAAGTCCTGACCCGGAAAGTGCTTTCGGCGACTCCCTGCCCGGGTGAGGCCTACAACACACCCAACTCGTCGGCGGATCGCCGAACGCGGCGATCAAATAGCCTTCCGCGCCGCATGTTCACCAAGGTCCTGGTCGCCAACCGGGGCGAGATCGCCATCCGCGTCATGCGCACGCTGGAAGAGATGGGGATCGCGTCCGTCGCCGTCTACTCGGAGCTCGATCGTGACGCGCTGCACGTGCAGCGCGCCGACGAGGCCTACCTCCTGGGTGGACCCACCGCAGCTGAGTCGTACCTCAAGATCGACAAGATCATCGAGGTCGCCAAGGAATCGGGGGCCGAAGCCATCCATCCGGGCTATGGCTTCCTCGCCGAGAACGCCGACTTCGCACGTGCCTGCGACGAGGCGGGGATCGTCTTCATCGGCCCGCCCGCGTCGGCGATCGACGCGATGGGCTCGAAGACCAAGGCCCGCGAGCTGATGCAGGCCGCCGGCGTCCCGATCGTCCCGGGCACGACCGAGCCGGTCGACACCGTCGAGGACGCGATGCGGATCGCCAAGGACGAGATCGGCTTCCCGGTCGCCGTCAAGGCGGCCAGCGGCGGCGGCGGCAAGGGCTTCCGCGTCGCGCTGACCGAGGACAAGCTCAAGGACGCCTTCGAGGGCGCCAGCCGCGAGGGCGAGAAGTTCTTCTCCGACGGCACGGTCTACCTCGAGCGCTACCTGCCGGACCCGCGCCACGTCGAGGTCCAGATCCTCGCCGACAGGCACGGCAACGTCATCCACCTCGGCGAGCGCGACTGCTCGGTCCAGCGCCGCCACCAGAAGCTGATCGAGGAGTCCCCGGCCCCGGCCGTGGACGAGGAGCTGCGCGCGAAGATCGGCAAGATCGGGACCGACGCGGCGAAGGCCGTCGACTACGTCGGCGCCGGCACGATCGAGGGCATGCTCCAGGACGGCGAGTACTTCTTCCTGGAGATGAACACCCGCGTCCAGGTCGAGCACTGCGTGACCGAGATGACGACGGGCGTCGACATCGTCCGCGAGGGCATCCTCGCCGCCGCCGGCGAGGAGCTGACGGTCAGGCAGGAGGACGTCGAGCTCAGGGGCCACGCGATCGAGTGCCGCATCAACGCGGAGGACGCGTCGCGCAACTTCGCCCCCGCCCCGGGCAAGATCGGCAACTACAAGGAGCCGAGCGGGCCGGGCGTGCGCGTCGACTCGGGCGTCGGGCCGTTCGGCGAGGTCTCGCCGATGTACGACCCGATGGTCGCCAAGCTGATCGTCTGGGACAAGGATCGCGAGCACGCCACGAGGCGCATGCTGCGCGCGCTGGGCGAGTACGAGATCGAAGAGCTGAAGACGTTGATCCCGTTCCACAAGGCGCTGCTGGCGTCGGAGCAGTGGGGCAACGCCGAGACGTGCCGTGACCTCGTCGAGGACAAGGCGTGGTTGAAGGAGCTGGCGTTCCCCGCTCCGAAGCCGCCGAGCGACGACGAGGACGAGACCGTCGAGCAGGGCTACGTCGTGGAGGTGAGCGGCCGGCGCTTCGACGTGAAGGTGATCGGGCCGCCGCCGGTCGGCGGCGTGGTCGTGGCGGGCGGCGCTGGTGCCGCCGGCGCGGCCGGCCCGAAGAAGCGCGGCGAGCGCAAGTCGTCCGGTGGCGGCGGCGCCGACGAGCTGGTCTCCCCGCTGCAGGGCAACATGTGGAAGGTGCTCGTCAGGCAGGGCGACACGGTCGAGGAGGGCCAGCTGCTCTGCATCATCGAGGCGATGAAGATGGAGAACGAGATCACCGCCCACAAGGCCGGCGTCATCGAGTCGCTCTCCATCAAGGAGGGCGAGCCGATCCAGGCGGGCGCGCCGATCGCGGTCATCAAGTCGCCGGCGGCGGCCGAGTAGACCATCGTGTTGGCCGCCGCGACCATCTTGGGTAGCGGCGGCTTCGTGCCCACGGGCACGCGGGAGACGTCGTCGCTGCTGCTGCGCGACGACGCGGGCGAGGCGGCGGTGGTCGTCGACGCGGGCACGGGCCTGCGGCGGCTGATCACCGACCGCGCGTCGCTCCTGGAGGGCCGCACGAGGCTGGAGGTGCTGCTGACGCACTTCCACATCGACCACGTCTGCGGGCTGCCGTACCTGACCGAGTTGATGGACATGGACGTCACGGTCCGCGGCCCGGGCGCCGAGTTGTACGACATGCCCACGGGCGACGTCCTCAACCGCCTGTTCGCGCCGCCGATCATGCCGGTCGACCTGGCCCAGCTGGAGGTCGCCGTCGGCGAGCTGGGCGTGGGTGAGGATGTTGGTGGCCTTGCTGCGGCGTTCGGGATCCGGACACGCCGCCAGGACCGCCACACGAACCCGACGCTGGGCGTGCGCGTCGGCGACGCGCTGACCTGGTGCACCGACACCGAGGACGACCCGCTGACCGTGGAGTTCGCCCGCGGCTCGCGGATCCTGGCCCACGACGCCTGGGGGCCGCCGGCCGCGCCGGGCCACGCGGTCCCGGCCGCCGCCGCGCAGGTGGCGGTCGACTGCGGCGCGGAGAGGCTCGTGCTGATCCACGTGCCGCCGAAGGCCGACGAGGCCGCGCTGCACCGCGAGGCCGCGGCCGTCCACGGCGACGTCACGGTCGCGACCGACCTGCTCGAGCTGCTCGACCTGTAGCGCGCGGGGCGCGTCGGCTAGGCTCGCATCCATGGCGGATCTCGAGCCCCTTCGCGCCGGCATGGAGCAGGCGGTCCCGTTCAACGGGCACCTCGGGCTGGAGATCGTCGAGGTCGCGGTCGGGCGCGGGGTCGCGCGGCTGCCGGACAACGAGGCGCTGCGCAACCACACCGGGTCGCAGCACGCGTCGGCGCTGTTCGCGCTGGGGCAGGCCGCGTCGGGTGCCGCGTTCGCGGCCGCCTTCGTGCGCGACCTGCCGGCGCTGGAGCTCGCTCCGGACGCCGCGACCATCAACTACAAGAAGATCCCGCGCGGCGTGTTGACCGCGACCGGCGTCCTGGGGTCCGACCCCAAGGAGCTGCTCGACGAGCTCGAGCGCGAGGGCGCCGTGTCGTTCTCGGTCGACGTCTCGATCACCGACGGGGCCGGCGACGTCGTCGCCGACATGACCGTGCGCTGGAACGTCCGCAAGGAGTCGTAAGTGGCAACGAGAGCTTGGAAGGCCGGCCCGCACGAGGCCGAGACGGTCGCGCGCCTGCTGATCGGCTTCCGCGACCACATGGGGAAGACGTGGCCGAGCGACAACGCGTTCCTGGCCGGCGTCGAGAACCTGCTGGAGGACCGCAACACCGAGTACGTCCTGGGCGCCGTGGACGAGGACTCGCCGGCGAGCGGGGTCGTGCAGCTGCGCTTCCGCCAGGGCATCTGGCGCGCGGGCGGCGACTGCCTGGTCGAGGACGTCTTCGTGGACGCCTCCGCCCGCGGCCACGGCGTGGCCCGCGCCATGCTGGAGCTCGCGACCGAGCGCGCGCTGGAGCGCGGCTGCCGCCGCATGGAGCTCGACGTCAACGAGGAGAACCCGGCGGCGATCGCGCTCTACACGTCCTTCGGCTTCACCGCCGGGACGCCGCGCGACCTCTACATGCGCCGCCACCTGGACGCCGGCCCGGACGCGTAGTGAGCGCCGCGGCGCTCGTCGCGCAGACGGCGCGCGAGTTGGTCGCCTTGATCGCCTCCGTTCTGTAATTCAGCATGCATCGTTCCGTATTACGGCACGAATCATGCTGTAATACGGAACTCAGATGGTGGCGAGCGATCAGATCCCCGACGCGGACGCCGCGCACGAGCTGCTGTCTGCCCTCGAAGAGCTGCTGCGCGCGGCCGGCCAGGCCTACGACCTCGTCGTCGTGGGCGGCTCGGCGCTGCTGACGTTGAACCTCGTACGCCGGTCGACCGCGGACGTCGACGTCGTCGCGCTGGCCGAGCCCGGCGGGCTGATCTCGGCTGAGGAACTTCCGGCAGCACTGGTGGCGGCACGTGATCGGGTCGCCGAAGACCTGCGCGTCACCGAAGACTGGCTCAACAGCGGTCCGGCCGCGATGCTGCGCTTCGGCCTCCCGGATGGGTTCGAGGACCGGTGGACCGTCGAGCACGTCGGCCCGGCCCTCACCGTGCGCTGGGCGTCGCGGTTCGACCAGGTCCACCTCAAGCTCTACGCGGCGGTCGACCGGGCCGGCAAGCACCTCCGCGACCTGGAGGCGTTGAGGCCCGAGCCGGACGAGCTGATCGCCGCGGCGCGCTGGGCCCGCGGCCACGATCCATCGGAGGGGTTCTTGCATCCGCTGCAGGAGGCACTGGCGTACTTCGGGGTCACGGATGCCGACCTCGGCGCTTAGAGACCGGTTCGAGCAAGCGCTGCTCGACTTCGCCTGGAACGAGTGGGCGCAGCTCGGCGTGCTGTCGAAGGTGACCCGGCGGAGCACGTGGGCGCAGGACCTAGAGGCGTTGTTGGTGTTGTCGTTCGACATCGCCCGCGCGGACCCGCGGCTGTTCGACGAGATCCTCGACTGGCTGGCCCACAACCAGGAGCTGCTCAGCGTCCGGCGCTTGCGGACGATCGCGCGGACCAGCCCCGACCCCACGCTCGCCGAGGCAGTGCTCACCTGGCTCGCGCAGCATCGGCCGAAGGCTCGCTTCTCAGGACCGGACGACCACGACCGCGAGCCGACCGGCGAGTCCAGGCGCCTGTTCTTCGACGACGGCTTCCCGCTCCGGCACCCCGACCCCGCGTTCCTCGAACACGGATGGCTGCGGCCGGCGGCCACGCCATCCGGCAAGGCCGCCACGCCGGACCTCAAGGCGCCGATCGCCTTCGGCCTGCGCCTGCGCCGCATGTTCGGGCCCGGCGCCCGCGCCGAGGCGGTGCGGGTGCTGCTCTGCCTCGACGCGCCGAGCGCGACCGCGTCGGTGATCACCCGGTCGGCCACGTACACCAAGGGCAACGTGCTCGAAGCGCTGCGCGGCCTGACCGACGCGCAGCTCGTCTCCGCAGCGCGAGCGAACCGCGAGGCGCGCTACGCGATCGACCGTGAGCGATGGGCGACGCTGCTGTCCGCCGAGCCCACGTTCCCCGCCCACGTCGAGTGGGTCCAGCTGGTGCGGGCGCTCGGCGCGATGTTGGAGTGGCTGCGAAGCGACGGCGCGAGCGGCCACTTGCTCGGGAGCTCCGCGCGCCAGCTCCTCAGGACCGTGGGATCCGACCTCGGATGGGCGGACGTTGACGTCGATGAGGATGTCCGAGCGCCCGGTGCGATGGCCGAGCTGGAACGCGTGATCGACCGATGCGTCGACCTGCTGCGCGGCTAGGTGGCCGGCGGGAAGGCCATCAACTCGACGAGATGGCCGCCGGGTGATCGGACGTAGGCGCGGGCAGCGCCCCAGTGAGGGGTTCGGGGCTCGGGGGCGAAGCCGGCGGCTTCAAGAGATGTGATGGTGGTGGAGAACTCGGGTGCCACCACCGCGACGTGGCCGGCGTGGGCGGCGTCCGGCGTGTACATCAGGTGGATCTGGGTGCCGCCGGGGGCTTGGACCCAGGTGGCGCGGGCCCGCAGCGACTCGGGTGGTTCGACGGGTGTGAAGTCCAGCAGCGCCCAGAACGCGACCTCGGCGGAGAGGTCCGCGCGGAGGGTCGGGAGGGCGATGTGGTGGATCACAGGCGGGTGAGGTTCTCGGTGTGGATCTGCTTCTGGATGCGATCGCGGCGTGCCAGGGGGAGCTGCGCGGCGTCCGGGTTGTCCACCGAGAGCGACTCCAGGTACTTGATGTCCTCGCGCAGGATCGCCGTCGCGCGCTGGGCGTCGATCGGCGCGCCGTGGCCGGGGACGATCCAGTCGGCCTGCTCGACGTAGGGCGCCAGCCGCAGCAGCGTCGCCAGGTAGGCGGTGCGACTCCCGCCCTCGGAGATCATCGGGATCTCGACGGGCGAGATGTAGTCGCCCACGCAGAGCACCCGGGCGAAGGGCGCCCAGATCGCCATGCCGTCGGCCGTGTGGCCGTCGGCGGGCAGGAGCTCCAGCTCGGCGTCCTCCCCCAGGTCCAGCTTGCCCGGGACCGGCAGCGCCTGGACGGAGCCCAACGTCAAAGGCCGCTCGCGCGTCACGTAGTCGTCCTCGTCGCTCTCGCGCAACCGCCGCTGCGCCACGCCCGGCTCGGCGCGCAACCGCGCGGCCGACGTCTCGGCGACGCCCAACGGCGCCTCCGGGAACACGAGCCGCGCCAGCAGGTGGTCCCAGTCGGCGTGCGTCGCCAGCAGCCCCGACAACCCCCAGCCCGCCTGCCCGAGCACCCCGGGCAGCGCGTCCAGCTCGTCCGGGAACACCGGGGAGTCGACGATGAACGTCTCGTCCCCCCGGTGCAGCAGCGTGCAGGTGGTCTGCCACTTGACGCTCCGAGCCACGATCACGCCCGGATCAAGCGCGACAACTTGCACGACGAAGACCTACAGCCCGAGGAGCTTCGCGGCCTCCAGCAAGTTCTTGACCTCGGCCGTCGGCTTCTTGCCCCCGGCCGGGATCTCCTCCTTGCGGCGGTTGACCCAGATCGTCGGCACCTTCAGCTTCGTCGCCGGCTCGATGTCCGTGTAGAGCCCGGACGCGATGTGGACCCAGCCCTTCCTGCCGCCGATCCGCCGCGCGAACTCGTTGAAGTGCGCGGGATCGGGCTTGTAGGACCGGACCTGCTGGGCGGTCACGACGAGGTCGACGTCGGCCGGGATGTGGCGCCGCGTCAGCCCCAGGAGCTTGTCGTCGATGTTCGAGATCAGCCCGGTCTCGTACTTGCCCAGGAACTTCTTCAGCTGCGGGTTGGCCTCCTTGAAGGCGCCCCAGCGGACGACGGAATCCGGCAGGAACCCGGACCGCGACGGCTCCAGCGGCCACCCGATCTCCTTGGCGATCTTGACCGCCGCCTGGCGCAGGACCTCGGCGTAGAGCTCGTACGAACCGCTCTGGATCTCCTTGGTCGCATCGAGGAACAGATCGACCACTTGCTGCCGGTCGATCGTGAATCCGTCCTTCTTCGCCTCCCGCTCGAAAGCATCAGCAACGCCGGACTCCCAGTCGATGAGAGTGCCGTACACGTCGAACGTGACCCATTGGATGTTCTTCGGGAGTGCCATGCGGCTGGGCATTGTGCCATTTCCGGGCCATGCCGGGCGGTCAGGTCGTTCGGGCAGGAAGCATCACCGTCACCCGTTCAATAGCGTCCAGGCTCCCTATGGACCTGCTCGAATACCAGGGCAAGCAGCTTTTCGCCCGACACGGAATCCCCGTCCCTGACGGACGCCCGGCGCGAACGGTCGACGAGGCCGTCTCCGCCGCGAAGGAGATCGGCTTCCCATGTGCCGTCAAGGCACAGGTGAAGGTCGGCGGCCGCGGCAAGGCCGGCGGCATCAAGATCGCCAACGACGAGGACGAGGCGCGCGCCGCCGCCGACGCCATCCTCGGCCTGGACATCAAGGGCTTCACCGTCCACGAGCTGTGGATCGAGACCGCCGCGCCGCAGATCGAGAGCGAGTACTACGCCTCGATCGTCTTCGACCGCGGCGCCAAGGCCCCGCTGATCATGCTCTCCACGCAGGGCGGCATGGACATCGAGGAGGTCGCCGACAGCAACCCGGACGCGATCGCCACGCTCCACGTCGACCCGCTCCTCGGCTTCCAGGACTTCCACGGCCGCAAGCTCGCGTTCAAGGCCGGCGTCGACGCCGACCTCGTCCGCCCGATCGGCGCGTTCCTGCACAAGCTCTACGCGACGTTCATCTCCGAAGAGGCGATGCTCGTCGAGGTCAACCCGCTGATCGTCACGCCCGAGCGCAGCGTCGCCGCGCTCGACGCGAAGGTCACGCTCGACGACAACGCGCTGTTCCGCCACCCGGACAACGCCGACCTGCGCGACCCCTCCGACGAGGACCCGCAGGAGCAGATGGCCAAGGAGCGCGGGCTGACGTTCGTCAAGCTCGACGGCGACATCGGCATCCTCGGCAACGGCGCCGGCCTGGTCATGTCGACCCTCGACGTCGTCGCCCAGTTCGGCGGCGCGCCCGCCAACTTCCTGGACGCCGGCGGCGGATCCAAGGCCGAGGCGATCACCTCCGCGGTCGAGGTCATCCTGAGCAACGACGCCGTCAAGGCCGTCCTGTTCAACATCTTCGGCGGCATCACGCGCTGCGACGAGGTCGCCAACGGCCTCATCGAGGCGTTCAAGACGCTGAACCCGCAGGTCCCGTTCGTCGTCCGCCTGGACGGCACCAACGACGTCGAGGGTCGCAAGATCCTCGCCGAAGCAGCGCTTCCGAACGTGCACACCGCGGCCACGATGGACGAGGCCGCCCAGAAGGTCGTGGCTCTGGCCAAGGGGGAGGACGCCTGATGGCCGTTCTGATCGACAACGACACCAAGCTGGTCGTCTCCGGCATCACCGGCCGCGAGGGCACGTTCCACGCGACCAACAACAAGAACTACGGGACCAACGTGGTCGCCGGCGTGACCCCCGGCAAGGCCGGGCAGGACGTCGAGGGCATCCCGGTCTTCAACACGTTCCAGGACTCGGTCGAGCAGACCGGCGCCAACGTCGCGATGGTCTTCGTGCCGCCGCGCTTCGCCGCCGACTCGATCCTCGAGGCCGCCGACGCCGGCATCCCGCTGGTGATCTGCATCACCGAGGGCATCCCGGCCCACGACGAGCTGCGCGTCTACACGCACCTGCAGCGCACCGGCACGCGCCTGGTCGGGCCGAACTGCCCGGGCATCCTGTCGCCGGGCAAGGCGAACGTCGGGATCATCCCCGCGTCGTTCTTCAAGCCGGGCAACGTCGGCGTCGTCTCCCGCTCGGGAACGCTGACCTACCAGATCGGCAACACGCTGGCCCAGGCCGGCTTCGGCAACTCCTCGATTGTCGGCATCGGCGGCGACCCGGTCCCGGGCACGTCGTTCATCGACGTCATCGAGCTGTTCGAGAAGGACGACGAGACCGAGCTGATCGTGCTGTCCGGTGAGATCGGCGGCGACGCCGAGGAGCGCGCGGCGGACTACATCGCCGAGCACGTCACCAAGCCGGTCGTCGCCTACATCGCGGGCTTCACGGCTCCGCCCGGCAAGACGATGGGCCACGCCGGCGCGATCGTCTCCGGCTCCAAGGGCACCGCGGCCGCCAAGGCCGAGGCCCTCGAGGCCAAGGGCGTCAGGGTCGGCCGGACCCCGACGCAGGTGGCCGAGCTGGCCATCGAGCTGCTCGGCAAGCAGTAGAACGACCGCTTGCGGCGCTTGGCGTCGCTCTCCACTCCCGCATAAGCTGGCGGGACCGTGGAGAGCGACGTCAACGCAACGCTGAGCGAGCTGGAGCGCAAGCTCAAGGAGCTGGAGCGCGAGCTGGAGACGGTCGGGCGCGGCGGCGAGGCGGATACCGAGCCCGCGCAGGCCGGCTGGGACGCGCCGGCGGAGCCGCCCGCGGGCGCGTTCACCGCGTCGTGGCACGGGACGTCCGGAGGCGCGAGCGCCACGCCGCCCCCACCGCCGCCCGCGTTCAACGGGGCGCCGCCGATCCCGGTGACGCCGCCGCCCACGCCGTGGCCGCCGGCCGTCGGAGGCGCGACGCACGCGCCGCCGCCCCCGCCCGCGCACTCCACGCCGCCGCAGCCCGGCCTGCACGCGCAGCTCGACGAGCTGCTCGCGTTCCGGGACCGCCTCGTCGCCACGACCGACGACCTCGTCGCCGAGCTGTCGCGCGTCCTGACCGAGCTGGGCGTCGACGCGCCCCCGCCCCACGATCCCGCCGACACGGTCCTGACAGGACCCGTCATCGTCGAGGCCGGCCCGTTCCCGGACCTCTCGACCCTCCAGCAGTTCGAGCAGGCGCTGATGCGCGTGCCCGGCGTCGCGGGCGTGCACGTCCGGACGCTCGACGCCGGCCGCGCGACGACCGACGTGCACCTCGCCTCCCCGGTCGCGCTCGGCGCAGCGCTGCGCGCGACCGCCCCGGTCGCCTTCGCCGTCACGCACGCGGGCGACGGCCGCCTCGTGCTCGCCCTTGCGGGCTGAGCGGTGGTCGGCGATCGCCCACCGCCGCCGATCCCGACGGCCGACGACCTCGCCGCCTCGCTGTCCGGCCGGGTCCGGGCGATCCTCGACGCCGCCGAGCACGACGCCGCCGCGATCCGCGCCGCCGCCCAGCGCGACGCCGACGCCTACCTCCAGGACGCGCGCCGCCGGGTCGACGCGTTCGCCACCGGCCGCGCCCGCCGCATCTCCGAGACCGCCGACCGCCTGCTCGCACACGCCGAGGCGCTCGCCGCCCGCGCGACCCGCGCCGAGCAGGCCGGCCGCCTGCGCCAGAACATCGACACGCTCCTCGACGCGCTGGCCGCCGCGGCGGAGGCGATCGCCGCCGAGGCCCACCGCGACCCGATCACCCTGCCGGCGCCGCCCGAGCCCGAGCACGAGGAGTCCGAGCTGCGCGCCGTCCCCCACCCGGACGACGAAGCGGCCGCCCTGGTGAGGGCGGCCGCCGCGTTGCTACCGGGACGGCCGAAGCCGCCGGAGGGACCAAGCCCTACAGCTTGATCGTCGCCTTCTGCGCCGTCGCCCTCCCGCCCGTGGGCGAGACGGTGACGGTCAGCGAGTACTTGCCACGCTTCAGCGACTTCTTGGTCTTCAGCGTGAACTTGGCGTTGCGGGCCTTCGGCTTCAGCACCGTCGCCGAGGTCGCGACCTGCTTGCCTCCCGCCGCCGCGAGGCGGACGCGCAGCGCGGTCCGGGTCGAGGCCGCCGACGCCGCCCTGCAGGAGACCACGACCTTGTTGTGGCTCGCGATCTTGCCGGTGCAGGTGATCCTGCCGACCCTGCCGGCCGGCCCCTGCGGGCCGGTGGCGCCCCTCGCGCCGGTGGCACCCGTGGCGCCGGTCGCGCCCGTGGCCCCGGTGGCGCCCGCCGGACCGGCCGGGCCGGTCGCGCCGTCCCTGCCGTCGGTGCCGTTCGTCCCCGGGTCGCCCTTCGGGCCGGCCGGTCCGGCGGGCAGCGTCGCGCCGCTGGTGACCTCACCCGTCGTGTCGTCGAGCTGGATCGCCGGCGACGGGATCGCGTTGCCGGAGAAGTCGAACATGTTGTCGATCGTCCCGGCGGTGGCGTCGGCCGAGCCGCCGCCGATGCGCCCGAGGTTCCAGTTGTCCTCGATGAACTGCGTGATCGACGCCTGCTCGGTGGTCGAGCTGTCGATGTAGTTGCGACGCGCGTAGGGCGAGATCACGAGCATCGGGATGCGCGTGCCCAGGCCGCAGCGGTCGTTCTGGAACCCGGCCGGCAGCGGCGACGGCGCGTTGCCGCAGGCGCCGTCGGCGGTGATGTGGTCGTTGGTGTCGGCCGACGGGCGGATGATCGGGCCCATCTGGTGGTCGTACCAGCCGTCCGAGTCGTCGTAGGCGATGACGATCGCCGTGCTCGACCAGAACTGCGACGCCGAGATCTTGTTGATCTCGTCGACCAGGAAGCGCTGCTCGTCCAGCGGGTCCGAGTAGCCCGGGTGGCCGTCCTGCGCCTCCGGCGCCTTCAGGAACGACACGGCCGGCAGGTTCCCGGCGTCGACCGCGTCGTTGAAGTCCGACAGGTCGTAGTTGTGGTTGGCCTGGTCGGCGTTGGTGCCGATCGCGGCGACCGACGTCGGCCGCAGGTGGTGCGGGTTCGACGTCGAGCGGTAGTACTGGAACGGGCTGTGGTGCGGCGAGTAGTCCGTCTCCGGCGTCCCGCCGATGTTCGGCGTCCTGGTCGCGCAGGTCGCCCTGCCGGTGCCGTCGACCGAGCTCGGCTTGAAGCCGCCCTGGAACCAGCCCCACGACACGCCGCGGGCGCTCAGCAGGTCGCCGATGTTCCTGTTGCTGTTGGACAGGCCGACGGTGCCCGAGCCCGAGCAGTCGTCGAACGCCGGGTCGGGATCGGCGATGACCGTGCCGTTGGCGACGTTCGAGCCCTGGTTGACGATCGGCGTGTCCTGCGAGCCGTCGGGGTTGGTGCCCGGCGTGATCGCGCCGTTGGTCTGGCCGGAGATCAGGTTCAGCGCGCCCGGCGTGGACGGGCCGAACTGCGTGGTCCAGGAGTTGTCGCTCAGCGCGAAGTGCTGGGCGTAGTTCCACAGCGCGGTGACGGTGTTGCCGTCGTAGTAGTCCATGACAGTGGACCTGTCCGCGGCGCACGGCGCCGAGCCGCTGCCCGTCTCCTGGACGAAGCGGTCCATCAGGCCCTTGTCGTAGGCCCTCTGCTCGGGCCCGTAGGCGTGGTTCTCGCTGCAGGTCAGCGCCTGCGTGCGGTCCAGGCGCGCCGGGTTGAACTGGTTGGGGTTGGCGGTCAGCAACGTGGTGTTGAGACCGTTCGGCGAGGGGGTACCGGGCTGCGCGGTGAACTGCGGCTCGCTGGCCGGGTTGGCGGCATGCGGGTACGTGCCGAAGTAGTGGTCGAACGACTCGTTCTCGTCGAAGAGGACCACCACGTGCTTGATCGGCGTGACCGTCTGCGGTGCAGACGACGTGTCAGCCGATGCGAAGTTCAGCGCGGCGGCCGCGGCGGCGGCTGCGGTGACACCCACACCGAGCCCCCAGACGCTTCTGCGATGACGCAAGGCAAGCTCCTGATAGAGGAAGGGAAGGTCGCCTGGACAGGCGACCTGACCATCCTCGACCTGCAGGTCGCCTGATCAGTTGCCGAGTCGTTGCGCAGTTGTTGCGATGCGGTGAACGAACGCGTTGGTTCACACGCCGTTGACATCGGGCGCCGTCAGGCCGCCTTAGGTTCGGCGTGGTGCGTCGTCGTCGCAGCTCCCGAGCCGTCCGTGGCGGTGCCATCGTGACCGGCCTCGCGGTCGTCTCGGCGGTCGTCGTCTTCCTCGTCCTGACCGCCGCCGGCGTCGGTGGCGACAGCGGCGACAGGGCGTCGGCGAACACGCCCCCGCGCAGGCCGGCGACGAAGCACCTGACCGCCGCCCAGCGCTACGAGCAGCAGGTCGCGATCCAGGAGAACGGGACCGGCGTCTCCGGCGCGCCGCCACCGCCCGACCACTTCCCGATCGACCCCGCGAAGTTCCAGCGGCCGATCGCGACCTACAAGCGCTACGCGGCCCGCCGGCTCGTCGCCGTCGGCGCCGACGTCCGGCGCCTGCGCGCCGCGCTGCGCGCCGGGAGCCGGTCGCGCGCGCAGGCGGCGTGGCGCGACGCCTGGGGCGGCTACCTGCGCCTGGGTGGCGTCTACGGCGCCTTCGGCGCGTCCGACACCGCGATCGACGGCCTGCCCGGCGGGCTGAGGGGCGGCGTCAACAGCCCGGACTTCGTCGGCCTGCACCGGCTCGAGTACGGGCTGTGGACCGGTCAGAGGCTCTCCGGGCTCGTGTCCTACGCCGACCGCACCGAGCGCGCCGTCGCGCGCCTGCACACGCGGCTGCCGAGGATCGCGATGGATCCCGCCGACTACGTCCTGCGCGCCCACGAGATCCTGGAGGACGCCCAGCGCGACTACCTCTCCGGCGCCGACGTGAGGTGGAGCCACGAGGGCGTGCTGGCCACCGCCGCGGCGACGCAGGCGACCGGCGTGGTGCTCGGGACGATCACGCCGCTGATCAGCAACCAGGACGCGGCGCCCAACGCCGCGGCCGGCATGAGGCGGCTGCGCACCGAGCTGGCCGCGATCTACAAGGCCCATCACTCGACGTGGCCGACCATCCCCGGGCTCTCCCACCAAGAGCACGCCGACCTCGACGGTGCGCTCGGCGCCGCGCTCGAGGCGCTGTCCCGGGTCCCCGGCGCGGCCGAGACCGTCGCCCCAGCCGACATCCCGAAGATCCCGTCGTCGTCCAAGTCCTCCAAGAAGACGTCATGAGCCCGATCGACCGCCGCACCTTCGTCCGCCGCTCGCTCGGCCTGGCCGGCGCCGCCGGAGCGGGCGCGCTCGGCGCCGAGCGCCTGAGCGGCCCCGCGACCGCGCGCGCCGACGACGACGTCGCCGAGACGGCGCGCGAGCAGGGCATCGAGAACGGCATCCTCGACACCGTCGCCTTCGACGGCCCGCACCAGGGCGGGATCCTCACGCCCGTCCAGGCGCACGCGACGGTCGCCGCACTCGACGCGGTCGCGCCCGACCGCACCACGTTGATGTACGCCTTGCAGGCGCTGAGCGCGCGGGCGCGCACGCTGGCCGTCGGCGGTGTCACGCCGCGCTTCGAGGTCGACGACCCGCCGGTCGACTCCGGCGTCCTGGGCCCGGACATCGCGCCCGGCGGGCTGACGGTCACGATCGGCTTCGGCGTCTCGCTGTTCGACGACCGCTACGGGTTGAAGGACAAGAAGCCCGAGAAGCTGGAGCGGATGCCGCCGTTCGCGGGCGAGGACCTCGACGCGAGCCAGACCCACGGCGACGTCCTCGTGCAGATCTGCGCCAACCAGCGCGACACGGTCGTCCACACGCTGCGCGAGATCATGCGCGCCACGCGCGGCGCGCTGGAGCTGCGCTGGGCGGTCGACGGCTTCGCGGGCGCGCGCCGCGGGCCGACGCCGAGGGCCTCGCCGCGCAACCTGTTCGCGTTCCGCGACGGCACGGCCAACCCGGACGTCCGCGACGACGCGGCGATGCGGCGGCTCGTGTGGGACGCGCAGGGCGGCAGCTACCAGGTCGTCCGCCTGATCCGGATGCACGTCGAGTTCTGGGACCGCGTCGGCCTGCGCGAGCAGGAGACGATGATCGGCCGCACGCGCGACACGGGCGCGCCGCTGGGCGGCGACGACGAGTTCCAGGACCCGCGCTACGACATCGACCCCAAGGGCGACCGGATCCCGCTCGACGCGCACATCCGCCTCGCCAACCCGCGCACGAGGGCGACCGAGGACCAGCGCTTCCTGCGCCGTCCCTACAACTACCACCGCGGCTTCGACAGCGCCGGATCCCTGGACCAGGGCATGGTGTTCATGGCCTACAACCAGGACCCCGCCCGCCAGTTCGCCACGGTCCAGAACCGCCTCGCCGGCGAGCCGATGACCGACTACTTCACCCACGTCGGCGGCGGCTACTTCTACGCCCCGCGCGGGACCGGCGGCAAGGCCGGCTGGATCGGCCAGGACCTCTTCGCCTAGGCGACCGTGATGCCGCCGCGCCCGTCGGCCTTGGCCGCGTAGAGCGCGGCGTCGGCGCGGGCGGTCACGGCGTCGGCGGACTCGCCGGGCTCCCAGCGGACCAGGCCGGCCGAGCAGCCGACGCCCTCGGGGCCGCCGGGCGTCACGCCCTGCAGGCGCGCGACGATCGTCTGCGCGCAGTCCAGGTCGCAGTCGGGCAACAACACGGCGAACTCGTCGCCGCCCAGGCGCGCCAGCAGGTCCACCCCGCGCAGCACGCCGCGCCAGCCGGCCGTCGCGGCCTTCAGCAGCGCGTCGCCGGCCTGGTGGCCGTGGGTGTCGTTGTAGGGCTTGAAGCGGTCGAGGTCGATCGCGGCAAGGCATAGGGGTCGGTCGTAGCGCGCCGCGCGGGCCAGCTCGACGGTCAGGCGCTCGTCCCACAGCCGCCGGTTCGCCAGCCCCGTCAGCGGGTCGGTCCGGGCCAGGTCGCGCAGGCGCTCCAGCAGCCGGCGGCGCTCGACCGCCGCACCGACCTCGGCGGCCAGCACCTCGACCAGCAGCTCGCGCCCGTCCTGGTGCGTGTCCCACGTGACGCGCAGGACGCCCAGCGCCACGTCCCCGCGCAGGACCGGGCGATCGACCACCTGTCCTTGGTCGGCGACGACAGGCGGCTCGCCCTCCAGCAGCTCGACGTCGCTCGCGCGCAGCACGTCGCAGGCGCCGTGCAGCAGCACGTCGACCGGCTCCTCCGCGACGCCCGCCTCGCGCGCCAGCGCGGCGATCGCAAGGACATCATGTTGCACCCGCGCGAGCGTCTCGCGCGCCTCGCGCGCCGGCGTGACGTCCACGAGCGTCCCGAGCCAGCCCGCCGGCCGGTCCCACGGGTCGCGCAGCAGCACGCCGGTCACGTGCGCCCAGCGCACGACCCCGTCGGGCGCGACGAACCGGACCTCGACCGCGAACTCGCCGTCGCCGTCCTCGGCCAGCGCGCCGGTCCACGCGATCCCGAACGGATCGACGTCGTCGGGATGCATCGCCGCGCGCCAGCCGTCGCCGATCAGCGCCGCGTTCTCCCTCCCCGTCAGCTCGCCCACCCAGTCGTTGGCGAACAGGCAGCGCCCCGCCTCGTCGAGCTCGACGATCCCCACCGGCGCCAGGTGCGTCAGCGTGCGCCAGCGGTCCTCCTTGGCGCGCAGCAGGTCCTCGGCGCGCTCCTGCGTCCGCCGCCGCTCGATCGCGAACCGGATCGCGCGGACGAACCGGGCCGACGACCGCTCCTGGCCCTTGACGAGGTAGTCCTGGGCGCCCGCGCGGATCGCGTCGACCGCCAGCTCCTCGTCGTCGTGGCCGCTCAGCACGATCACCGGGACGCCGCTCGCGGCGCCCAACACCATCGACAACGCCTCCAGCCCGCGGGCGTCCGGCAGGCCGAGGTCGAGCAGCACGCAGTCAGCCGGCCGGGACTGCAGATCCTGGACCGCACGACCCACGGTGTCGAAGTGGCGCGTCTCCAGCCCACCGGGCATGGCGTCGGCCAGGATCAGCTCGATCAACCGGGCATAGGGGACCGAGTCCTCCACCAACACGACTTCCGCAGCGGGCACTCGCCTCACATACCCAGGATCGCCACCCTGCCGGACGACCCGCCTCGCTACGATCGGGGAACGATGCCTGACGTGATCTCCTTCGCCCGCGGCGCACCCTCGCTGGACATCGTCGACGTGGAGGGCCTGAAGGCCGCGGCGACGCGCGCCTTCGAGCGCGATCCGGCCGGCACGACGGCCTACGGCACGGCGGTCGGCTACGGCCCGCTGCGCGAGTGGATCGCCAACAAGCACGGCGTCGACACGTCGCAGGTGATCGTCACCAACGGCTCGATGCAGGCCGACGCGTTCCTGTTCGAGACGCTCGTCAAGCCGGGCGACCCGGTGGTCGTCGAGAAGCCGACCTACGACCGCACGCTGCTGAACCTGCGCGGCAGGGGCGCCGACGTGCGCATGGTCTCGCTGGAGACCGACGGCATCGCGACCGACGAGCTCGAGTCGCTGCTGCGCGACGAGGGCGTGCGCCCGACGCTGGCCCACGTCATCCCCAACTTCCAGAACCCGGCGGGCTACACGCTCTCCCAGCCCAAGCGCGAGGCGCTGCTGCGCCTGGCGGGCGAGTTCGGCTTCGTGATCTTCGAGGACGACCCGTACGTCGACATCCGCTTCAGCGGCGAGTCGCTGCCGACGATGCTGTCGCAGGACACGACGGGCTCGGTCGTCTACGCCTCGTCGTTCTCCAAGACCGTCTGCCCGGGCATCCGCGTCGGCTACCTGGTCGGCCCGGCCGAGCGGATCGCCGAGATCCAGCGGCTGGCGACCAACACCTACATCTCGCCCAACATGGTGGCCCAGTCGCTGGTCCACCAGTTCTGCGAGAGCGGCGACATCGACAAGTCGATCGCCACCGTGAAGTCCGCGCTGGCCGGTCGCGTGAAGCGCCTGACCGAGGCGCTCGCGCGCGACCTGCCCGAGGCGAGGTTCCAGGCGCCCGAGGGCGGCTACTTCATGTGGGTCGAGCTGCCCGAGGGCACCGAGATCGACCGCGTCTTCGAGGAGTGCAACGCCCGCGGCGTCGCGATCGTCAAGGGCACGGACTTCCTCCTGGAGGGCGGCGAGAACACGCTGCGCCTCGCGTACTCGGGCGTCACCGAGGACCAGATCGACGAGGGCGTCTCGCGCCTCGCCGAGGCCGTCCAGGCCGCCCGCGGCGCCGCCGCGACGGCCTAGAGGCCCCGCCCGCTCCGTTTCGTCAGACCGCCTGGCCCGCCGCTCCTCCCAGAGCGCGCGCCAGGTCGGTCGCGACGATCCCGTGGCCGCGCGCGTTGAGGTGGATGCCGTCGCTGCTGAAGCGGTCCGTGTCCAGCGCGGCCGGCCCTTCGCGCAGGCGCGCGTGGATGCCGCCGACCTCGGCGCTGACCTTGCGCGTGATCGCGGTGACGATCTCCATGCCCGGGCCGATGACCGGCGCGAACCGCTCCGACATGTAGGGGTTGACCGTCATGTCATACAGGTCGAACGTCAGCACGTCGGCGCCCGCCTCCCGGAACGGCGTCAGCAGCGCGCGCAGCTCCTGCTCCAGCGCGGCGGGATCGAAGCGCCGCCGCAGCCCGTCGTTGCCGCCGGCGGTCACGATCGCCAGGCCGGGCCGCAGCGCCAGCGCGGGCGCGAGCTGCGCAGCCCGGATCTCGGCCGCGCGCAGGTCGCGGCGGCCGAGGTTGAACAGCGTCGCGCCGGGGCGCGCGAGGCCGAACGCGACCCGCAGCCGGTCGACCCACGACAGGTCGCGGTAGCCGGGCGACGGCTCGCGCACGCCTTCGGCGACCGAGTCGCCCAGGACCACGACGCGCTCCCAGCGCACCGGCGGGCGCATCATCCGCGCCAGCTCGTGGTCGGCGCCGACGTGCGGGTCGGCCCACTCGCGGGCCAGGACGTCGATGTCGCGGATCATCGCTCCGCTCCCTTCGCGCCGCCGATCCCGCACGCGACGGCGGCCGCCGCGAGCAGCAGGATGATGCACATCTCGAAGACCCCGCGGTAGCTGTCCGCGGCCCCGGGGTCAGTGCCGTTCAAGATGGTGGCCATCGCCGCCACCCCGAGCGAGCCGCCGACGGCGCGCGCCGCCTGGTTGAGCCCCACCCCGGCCGCGAACCGCGTGGGGCCGACCGACAGCGCGGCGGCGGCCGACACGCCGGTCGCGATCGCGCCCCAGCCGATCCCGAGCGGCAGGCTCGCGGGCAGCCACAGCGTCAGGAACGCGGGCTCGTCGCCGAGCGCCAGCAGGATCCAGCCCGCGGTCGCCGCGGTGATCAGCAGGCCGCCGACGACCACCGGCCGCGGGCCGCGCCGGGCAACGAGCGGCCCGGCGCGCAGCGCGACGACCGCCGCGACGACCGCGCCCGGCGAGACCGCGAGCCCGGCCTGCAGCGGCGAGTAGCCCCACGCCTGCACGAGGAACAGCACGCCGCAGAGCAGCCACGCGAACAGCGCGGCGCCGTAGATCAGCGACACCAGGTTGGCCAGCGCGAACGTGCGCGAGCGCCACAGGTCGACCTCGACGGCGGGCGCGGGATGGCGGCGGGAACGCAGGAGGACGATGAGAACTCCGGTCACGCCGCCCGCGATCGCCACGAGCGTCCGGGCGTCGCCCCAGCCCCACACCGACGCGCGGCTCACGCCCAGCGCGAGCGCGCCGACGCCGGCGCCGAGCAGCGCGATCCCGAACGCGTCCGGCGCCTGCGGTCGCGGACCGACCCGTACGCCTTGCATCGGGAGCGCCTGCGTCCCGGCCAGGACGGCCAGCCCCGCGGGCACGGTCAGCAGGAACACCGAGCGCCAGCCCGCGAGGTCGACGAGCACGCCGCCGAGCGCCGGCCCGGCCGCCGCCGCGGCGGCGCTGGCCGCGGCCCAGACGCCGATCGCCGCGGCGCGCCGCTCCGGCGGCGTGTCGGCCAGGACGACGGCGAGCGACGCCGGGATCATCGCCGCCGCGCCCGCGCCCTGGAGGCCGCGGGCGACCAGCAACACGCCCAGCGTCGGCGCCGCGGCGGCGGCGATCGACATGATGGTGAACAACGCCGCGCCGACGGTCAGCAGCGCGCGGCGGCCGACGAGGTCGGCGATCCGGCCGCCGGGCGCCAGCAGCGCGGCGAAGACGATCGCGTAGATCGTGATGACCCAGGACAGGTCGGGGACCGCGACGTCGGGGAAGTCGTGGTGCAGGTCGGCGACGGCGAGGTTGGCGACGGTCGCGTCGAGCATCGCCAGGAAGGCGGCGCCGGACGCGACGGCCAGGACCGTGCGCTGCCGGTCGCGGGTCCGGCTGGGGAGAAGAGGCACGCTGCTCATGGGGAGACCTCCGGGGAGAAGAAGTACGAACGATCGTGCTTTCTAGCAGACATCGAACGATCGTGCTACTTTTCTTCGGGTCGTGTCGACCACCACCCCGGACACCGACGGGCGCCGCGCACGCGGCGCCCGGACCCGCGCGCAGATCCTGCGCCGCGCCGCCGACCTCGCCTCCGTCGAGGGCCTCGAAGGGCTCACGATCGGGCGCCTCGCGACCGAGCTCGGGATGAGCAAGTCCGGGCTGTTCGCGCACTTCGGCTCCAAGGAGGAGCTGCAGCTCGCGACGATCGGCGCGGCCAAGGAGATCTTCGCCCGCGAGGTCGTCGCGCCCGCCCGCGAGGCCGAGCGCGGCCTGCCGCGGCTGGAGGCGCTGCTGGCCGCCAAGCTCCGCTACGAGCGCGGCGAGATCTTCGACGGCGGCTGCTTCTTCGAGACGGTCCGGGCGGAGTTCGACTCGCGCAAGCCCGGCCCCGTCCGCGACGCGATCGAGGCCGACCTCGAGGAGTGGGACGGCCTCATGCGCCGCGCGATCACCTCGGCCGTCAAGGCCGGCCACCTGAAGGCCGACACCGACGTCGCCCAGCTGCAGTACGAGATCGAGGCGCTGTCGATGGCCGCCTCGCTGCGCCACCAGATGACCGGCGACGCCGCGCTCTTCGCCCGCGCCGAAGCGGCGATCGACGCGCGGCTCGAAGCCGCGCGCGCCTGAGCGCCTAGCGGCCGCTAGCGCCCGTAGCGCTGCTCGCCCAGCACCAGCTGGGCCGGGAGCGCGACGCGCGGCGGCGGCGACGGATCGGCGACGACGCTGACCGTCTCGGCGACGCTGCGCGTCACGCTCAGCCGGTCGCCCGCGGTCGTCTCGACCACGACGTCCTCGTCGCCGGACTCGGTCAGCGTGCCCTCCAGGCCCGGGTCCAGCCCGACGTCCTTGAGGTAGTGCAGGAGATCCTCGGCCTCGTTCTCGAAGCGGACGATCGTGACCTTCGCGCCCTGCTGCACGTCGGCCAGCGGGACCGACGCGATCCGGGACCCGACGTCGATCGGGTGGCCGTGCGGGCAGGTCTTGGCGTCGCCGATCGCGGCGAGCATCCGCTCCTCCAGCACCGGCGACATCGCGTGCTCCAGGCGCTCGGCCTCCTCGTGGACCTCGTCCCACGGGATCCCGAGGACGTCGGTCAGGAAGCGCTCGATCAGCCGGTGGCGGCGGACGATCGCCTCGGCGTGCTCGCGGCCGTTCTCGGTGAACGAGATGACCTTGTCGGTGGCGCGCGTGATGTAGCCGTCGCGCTCCAGGCGGCCGACCATCTCGTGGACGGTCGGCGGCGAGAGCTGCATCGCCCGCGCGATGTTGGCGCCGGTCATCGGCAGCCCGGCCTCGTAGAGCCAGAAGAGGGTCTCCAGGTACTCCTGCTCTGCGACGGTCGCCTTGTCGGTGGACACGCCCTTCATCGTATCGGCCTGACCGTTCTAGCTCCCGGGCTTGTGCCTGCGCGGCGGCGTCGTCTTCAGCTCGTCGGCCATCGCGGTCATCCGCTCCTCGGCCAAGGACATGAACTCGCGCGCGGCCGGCGACAGGCGCGCGCCGCGGCGGTTGATGAAGGCGAACGTGTCATAGATCGGCTCGGCGAACGGGACCCAGCCGAGCTTCTTGGGGACGCGGCGGCCGAGGCTGAGCAGGATCCCGCGCGCGATCAGGACGTCGCCCATCCCGCGGGCGGCCAGCTCGATCGCGGTCTCCAGGTCCTCGACGTCGATCTGCGGCTCGATCTTCACGCCCTCGCGCTGGGCGAGCTCGAACAGCTGGCGGCGCGTGGGGTCCTCCAGGCCGTAGGAGGTGTCGGTCAGGATCAGCGGCGCATTGGCCAGCTCGGCGATCGTGACCGGCCTGCGCACGCGCGCGGGATCGGCCGAGGCGTACAGGATCTCGTCCTGCATGATCGGCCGGACCTCCAGGCCGGAGTCGTCGATCGGCAGCGCGATCAGGCCGGCCTCCAGGTCGCCCTCCCGGATCGCCTGTGCGACTTCTGAGGAGTTCTGACCGATCATCCGGACCCGGACCTTCGGGTGGCGCTTGCGGAACGCGGTGACGATCTGCGTGCCGGGGTACCAGCGCGCGGTCCCGAAGGTCCCGAAGGTGGCGATGCCGCCCTGCAGCTCGCGCTGCTGCACGACCGCCTCGCGGCCCTCGGCGACCGCGGCCAGCGCGGCCTCGGCGTGGGGCCGGAGCGCCTGGGCGGCGGCGGTCGGCTTGATGCCGCGGCCCACGCGCGTGAACAGCGCGACGCCGAGCTCGGCCTCCAGGCGGCGGATCTGCTCGCTCAGCGACGGCTGCGCGAGCAGCAGACGCTCGGCGGCGCGGGAGAAGGAGCCCTCGTCGAGGGCGGCCAGGAAGTACTCGAGCTGCTGGAGGGTCATGGGTCTGTGTCCGCCGTCACAGTTCGTAACTCATAGGGGAAGCCTATGGATGTCCAAGGCAATCAAGGCTGGAGCAGCGCTTCGGATGTCCGATACTAAGAGCATGATCTCTCTCTTCGCCGTCTTCGGTGTCTTCGGTGGCGGCGCTGCTCTTGCCGGTCGTTTCGGTGCGGATTCCCGCCGCCCGAACACCCGCAACTGGTAGCGCCTCCCCCGCAGGACCCCGCAAGACCCTCTCACTCCCCCGCAGTTCCTCAACACCTATAGGTTGCTCATGTCGCTGAACCCCCACTCCCGCGGCGTGGCGCTCTGCGTCCTGTCCGCGGTCGCGTTCGGTGCCATGGCGATCTTCGCCAAGGAGGCCTACGCCGGCGGCGTGACGGTCGTCACGCTCCTGTCGCTGCGCTTCATCCTGGCCGCCCTGATGTTCTGGGGCGTCGTCCTGGCGCGCGGCGCTCGCCTGCCCGAGCGCCGCGTCGTCGTCCAGGGCCTGCTCCTGGGCGCCTTCGGCTACGCCGCCCAGGGCGGCTGCTACTTCGGCGCGCTCACGCGCTTGGACGCGTCGCTGACGTCGCTGTTGACCTACATCTACCCGATCCTCGTGTTCCTCGGTGCCTTGGCGCTCGGGCGCGAGCAGTCGACCCCGCGCCGCCTCGGCGCGCTGGGCCTGGCGACGGCCGGCACGCTGCTCGTGCTGGCGGGCGGGACCGTCGGCGCGATCGACCCGCTCGGCGTCGGCCTCGCCCTCACCTGCGCGGTGGTCTACGGGGCCTACATCTTGATCTCCGACCGCATGGTCGGGGGCGTCGACCCCTTCGTCCTGGCCGCGCTGGTGTGCTCGGGCGCGGCGGTGTCGATGACGACCGTCGGCGCCGGGACCGGCTCGCTGCACTTCGGCTTCGCCGCGGCATCGTGGGGCTGGATCGCGCTGCTGACGTTCGGCTCGACCGTGGTCGGGATCAGCGCGTTCCTGGTCGGCATGCGCGACGTCGGCCCCGCGACCGCGTCGATCGTCTCGACCGCCGAGCCGGCCGTGACGGTCGGGCTGGCGACGACGATCTACGGCGAGGCGCTCGGCCCGACGCAGGTCTTCGGCGCGGTGTTGGTGTTGGGCGCCGTCGTCATCCTGCAGCTGCGCGGCAGCCAGGCGCCGGATACCGTTGGCAGCGATGTCACTGCCGATCTCCCCGCCGTTGTCGCCCCAGCTCGCGCGCTCGCGCACGAGCCTGCCTGAGGGCGACGGCTGGGCCTACGAGCCCAAGTTCGACGGCTTCCGCGCGCTCGTGTTCGTCGATGGCGACGAGGTCGTCATCAAGTCGCGGAACGGCAAACCGCTGGATCGCTACTTCCCGGAGGTCGTCGCGGCGCTGCCTGAGGGTCGCTACGTGCTCGACGGCGAGATCGTGGCGGCGTCGTTCGACACGCTCGGCCAGCGGATCCACCCGGCGGCGTCGCGGATCGAGCGGCTGAGCGTCGAGACCCCCGCGCGGCTGATCGCCTTCGATCTGCTGGCGTTGGGAGATGACGCGCTCGTGGAGCTGCCGTACCGCGAACGCCGGGCCGCGCTCGAGAAGGCCGCACTTGAAGGCGTTGAGCTCGCCCCCGTCGTCTGGACCGCGGACGACGCGCGTGGGTGGCTGGACACCGAGGAGGGCGTGATCGCCAAGGAAGCCGACGCCGCGTATGCGCCAGGCGAGCGCACCGGCATGATCAAGATCAAGCGCGTCCGGACCATCGACGCCGTCGTCGTCGGCTGGCGCCCCGGCAAGGCCGAGGGCACGCTCGGCGCGATCATCCTCGGCCTCTACACACCGGACGGCGATCTCCGCGTCGTCGGCCACTCCTCCGGGTTCTCAGCGAAAGACAAGCGCGAGCTCCCCTCCCGCCTGGCGCCGTATGAGAGCGGCGAGCGCGGCTCCGGCGAACCCTCCCGCTGGTCCTCCGACAAGGACCTCGCCTGGATCGGCCTCCGCCCCGAGCTCGTCGTCGAGATCACCTTCGACCACATCTCCGACAACCGCATCCGCCACGGCGCCAAAGTCCAACGCTGGCGCGACGACAAGCAGCCCTCGGAGTGCACAACCGCCCAGCTCGACGAGTAGGCGGCGCGAAGAAGTGAACGGCAGTTCGGTGTTCGCATAGAACACCTAACTGCCGTTGAGCCCGAGGAGCGCGTGGATCTCGGCGGCGACGCGCCCCGGATCGCGGAGCACTTCGGTCGCAGGGAAGCGCGCGACGCGCCAGCCGGTCGTCAGCGCGGCGCGGTCGCGGCGCCGGTCGGTGACGAAGGCGCGGCGCGAGCGGTGGAACTGCCACCCGTCGACCTCGACGATCAGGCGGTGGCGTGGCCAGCGGAAGTCGACCTCACGACCGTTGTCATAGCGGTTGACCTCGGGTCTCGGGAGTGCGTGATCGATGATGATCTGCAGCAGGAGAGCCTCGACCTCGCTGCGCGTCCGCGTGACGCCGTGGTCCTTCATGTCATCGAGGAGAGCGAGCAGCTTGCGTGACCCGGTGCGTCCGGGGTCTGCCGAGAGCGCCGCCGCCACTTCACGCAGGTCGAAGAGCTCCAGCCGCTCCGCGGCCTCGACCGCGCGGCGCAGCTGCGGCGCCCGCACCACCGCGGCGAGATCGAGGAGCGTCCAGCCGACGCTCGTCACCGGGATCCCCTCGTGCACCGTCGCGAACCGCGGCGCCACGATCGTCGACCGATAGGTCTTGATCCCATCACCCGGCGCCCGAGGACCGTCCACGCCCACTCTCCCCTCGATGAGCGAGCCGCCCGGCGGCCGAAGCCCCCACAACGCCGCGGCGCTCCGGTGGCTGAGCAGCGCACCCTCACCGCACGCCAACACAGCCGCCATCCAACGTCCATGCTGCGTCAGGACCGTGTGCCCGACGGCATAGACCCCGCGCCACACCGGGACGAGCCGCCCCCGCGCAACCCAGGACCGGATCCGCTCTCGGCTCATGCCCGCCTCGAGCAGCTGGCGGCGAGCAACCACCCCATGTTGGCCCTCGGCAAGCGTCCGGACCAGGTCAACGGCAGTCTGGTGTTCCATACGAACCCCTAGGTGCCGTTGACGTGAAACTCTCCCCCCATGTCGCGCCCGCAGCCGCCCGTTCTCGTCGCGCCGGATTCGTTCAAGGGGACGTTGCGGGCGTCGCAGGTGGCTGCGAGCGTGGGGGTTGGGCTGGAGGCGGCGGGGCTGGTCCCGCCGGACTTGTGCCCGGTTGCCGATGGTGGCGAGGGGACGTTGGAGGTGTTGCTGATGGCGCTCGGCGGTGAGACCGCTGGCGCCGAGGCGAGTGATGCGCTCGGGCGGCCGATCAGGGCCGGGTTCGCGCTCGTCGAGGATGGTGGGACCGCGATCGTCGAGGTTGCCGAGGCGTCGGGGTTGGCCCGGATCGGCGAGGCCGAGCGCGATGCCTACAACTCGACGACCCGCGGCACCGGTGAGCTGATCGTCGCCGCGGCGGCCGCCGGCGCCGAGGTGATCCTGGTCGCCGCAGGGGGCAGCGCGACGACCGACGGGGGTGCCGGCGCGGTCGCCGCGATCGAGGAGGCGGGCGGGCTTCAGGGCGCGTCTCTCGTTGTTCTGTGCGATGTCCGGACGCCTTTCGAAGACGCGCCCAGGACGTTCGGACCGCAGAAGGGTGCGGACGCCGAGACCATCAGGAAGCTCGAGCGACGACTACAACAACAGGCTGCGACCCTCCCGCGCGACCCCCGCGGCGTCGCGATGACCGGCGCCGCCGGCGGACTCGCCGGCGGGCTCTGGGCGCAGTACGGCGCGACCCTCGAGCCCGGCGCCAGGTTCGTCCTCGACACGCTCGGCTTCGACGCGCGCATGCGCGCGGCCCGCGCCGTCATCGTCGGCGAGGGCCGCCTCGACGCGACGACCCTCGAAGGCAAGATCGCGGGCGAGATCGCCACGCGGGCTCGACAGGCCGGCGTGCCCTGTCACGCGATCGTCGGCACGAACGCGATCGACCGCTTCTCCGCCCGCATCCTCGACCTCCAGGTCATCCTGGAGGCCGGGACGCCACAACAACTACAACAAGCCGCCGAGGACCTCGGCCGCCGCCTCCAGGCCCACGAGGCCTAGGCCTGACGACTAGATCGGCGTCGACGGCAGCGCGAACGTCAGCGTCGACGGCGCGTCGAGCATCAGCGCGGTCATCGCGTCCGGCGCCATCGGCCGGGCGAAGTGGAAGCCCTGGCCGAGCGAGCATCCGAGCTCGTGCAGGACGTCGGCCTGCGCGCCCGCCTCGATCCCCTCGGCGATGCACGCCAGCTTCAACGACGTCGCCAGCTCCACGATCGCCCGCGCCAGCGCGCGGCCCTCGTCGTCGCCGGTATCGAGACCATCAACAAAGGGCTTGGCCATCTTGAGGATGTCGATCGGGAACCGCCGCAGGTAGCGCAGCGACGAGTAGCCGGTCCCGAAGTCGTCGACCGCCAGCCGCACGCCCAGCGCCTTCAGCGCGGTCAGCCGCGCGATCGTCGCCTCGGTGTCGTGCATCAGCACGGTCTCGGTGATCTCCAGCACCAGCGCTCCCGCGGGCAGGCCACTATCAGCCAAGGCAGCAGCGACGTCCGCCACGATGTTGGGGTCCTCGAGCTGGCGCCCGCTCAAGTTCACCGACATGATCCGCGGCTCGTCGGGCGGCGTCGGCAGCTCCTGCTCCCAGCGCGCGGCCTGGCGGCACGCGGTGCGCAGGATCTGGCGCCCGAGCTGGACGATCGAGCCGTTCTCCTCGGCCAGCGGGATGAAGTGCGGCGGTGGGACCAACCCGCGCTCCGGATGCGTCCAGCGCGCCAGCGCCTCGAAGCCCGCCAGCGTCTTGCCGTCCAGCGCGATCACCGGCTGGTAGTGGACGTCGATCTCGTCGCGCTCGATCGCGCGCTGCAGCTCGCCTTCCAGCTCCAGCCGCTCGACGACCTCGTCCTGCATCGACGCCTCGAAGACCTTCGCGCGCCCCTTGCCGTCGGACTTCGCGCGGTACATCGCGACGTCGGCCTGACGCAGCAGCTCGGTCGCACCCGTGCCCGCCTGGCCGACGGCGATGCCGACCGAGGCCTTCATGAACACCTCGCGGCCCTGGATCACGACCGGCGCGGCCAGCGCCGCGTCGATCCGGTCGGCGACCAGGACGGCCTCCTCGACGGAGGTCAAGTCCTCCAACAACACGGCGAACTCGTCGCCGCCCAGGCGCGCCGGGGTGTCGGCGCTGCGCAGCGACTCGTCGATCCGCCGTGCCAAGGCCACCAACAGCTCGTCGCCCGCGGTGTGGCCGAGCGAGTCGTTGACCGTCTTGAAGCGATCGAGATCCAGGAAGATCACGCCGCACTGCGTCCCGCGCCGGCGCCCCTGCGTCAGCGCATGCTGCAGCCGGTCGGTGAACAGCGCGCGGTTCGGCAGACCCGTCAAAGCATCATGTAGCGCTTGGTGCAACATGGTGTCCACGCGCCGCGCGTCGGTCAGCGCCAGCGACGCGTGCTCCGCGAAGGACGACAACATGTCCTGCTCGGCCCGCGTGAACATGCGACCCGGCCGGAACGACGACAACAACAACGCGCCGATCACGCGCCCGTCCTCGTGCACCGGCGCAGCCATCGCGGCCTGCAGCCCGTGGTCCTTCAACGGCCCGAACGCGTCCGACGACTGCTGCCCCTCGACGACGACCAGCCGGTCCTCGGCCACGGCGCGGCCGGTGATGCCGACCCCTACACGTTGACGCCCGCCACGGCAGCCGGGCAGCGCCAGCAGCTCGTCGTAGCCGCGGTGCGCGGCGAGGTTGACCCAGCCCGGAGCGTCCGGGTCGATCAGCAGCAGCGCCGGCGCGTCGTCGCCGAGCAGCTCGCCCGCGGCGGCGACGATCGTCTCCAGCACGCCCTGCAGCGGCTCGCGCCGCGAGATCGCGCGCTGGATCCTCGCCATCGCCTCCAGCACGCGCTGGCGCGTGCGCAAGGTGTCCAACAACCGGACGTTCTCGGCCGCCGCACGGTCGGCGCGCGTGCGCAGCCCGCGCTCGGCGGCGATCGTGCGCAGCAGCCGCAGCGTCAGCGCCAGCCCGGTCGCCATCCCGCGCAGCAGCGTCCGCTCCTCGAAGGTGAGCGGCGCGCCGACGCGCGCGACGACCAGCGCCGCGTCGTCCTCGTCGTCGTCCAGCGCGACCGCGACCGCCGCCGTCGGCCCGGAGCCCGGGACCGTGACGACGCCCTCGCCCGCGCGAGCGACCACACCAAGTTGCCGTTCCGGGACGTCGAAGCGCGGCCAACCGATCGACGCGACGACCGCGCCACCGCGCACCAATGCTGCGCATTCGGCCTCGACGGCCTCCGCCGCGCGCTCGACGCCCGCCAGCGCCGCGCCGGCCTCGTCGGCCGTGCCGCGCGAGACCGCGCCGAGGAACTCGGCGAGCTGCTGCGGCGCCCAGCTGGAAGCCGCGTCGCTCATGCCAGCGCCAGGACGACGAGCGTCTGCTGGTGGAACCCGGCCGACCCGCGCACGCGCGCGATCTCGCCCCAGGTGTAGAGCCCGCCGACGGCCGCGTCGTCGCCCGCGTGCGAGGCGATCAGCGCGACCTCGTCCGCCGCGCCCTCGGCGCCGAGCGCCTGCAGGCGCGCGTTGCAGTCGAAGACGATCAGCGCGCGCGGCGCCTCGCCGTCCAAGGCCTCCAGCGCCTCCAGGCAGGCGGCGTCGGCCGCGTCGCGGACCGAGTCGCCGTCGGCGGCCATCAACCACACCATGCTGCCCGCTGGGATCGCGGCGTCCAGCGAGCGGTCCGGCGCGTCGTCGTCGCCGACGAACCGCACGTGGGCCTCGCCGTCGCGGCGCTGCATGCCGAGCGGGTGCTGCAAGGTCACCTCATAGGGCTGGAAGCCGCCGAGGCGCTCCCGGTAGACGTCGGCCGCCGGGCGGCCGTCAAGTTCATGCACTCGGTCCGCGCAGGCGCGCGTGACGAGCATCGGGTCGCCGACCGGACGCCAGCCGTGGCGGACGCCGACGCCGATCGGCGCGTCGGAGCCGATCGCGACGCCGATCACCGCGTCGGTCAGGACCGCGCCGCCGTAGATCAGCGCCGGGACGCCGCCCCTGTCGGGACTGCCACCGACGCCACCGACGAGCGGCACGCCGGCGCCGGCGACCGAGTACGCGCCCCGGACCAGCTCGGGCTGGCGCTCGGCCGGTCCGTCGGACAACAACATCAAGACCTGGTGCTCGCGGTCGGCGACGTCGCCGATGCAGGCCGCGGCGCGCGCGCCCGCGTCGCGCGGGTCGTCGGCCGCGTTGACGGCGGTCACCGAGAAGGAGAGCCCCTCGCCGCCCAGCGCGATCACGACGACCGCGTCGCGCGTCGGGCCGTCGAGCGCGATCTCGCCCGCCGATGTGCAGCCGACGACCGGCAGCCCGGCCGCGACCTCGGCGACCTCGCCGGCCAGGGCGCGCGCGTCGTAGGACCCGGAGGCGAAGACCAGCAGCAGCTGCGCACCAACGGAGTCGGAGCACGCGCGCAGCGCGGCGAGCGCGGCCTCTCGGCCGGCCGTCACCGCATCCGCATGGGCTGAGCGACCGACGCCGGCCACGCGGCTGCGGCGCTCGAGCCCTGCCCTGGCGCGCTCCATGCCCTTGTCATCGGCCGGACGTCTCAGCCATTGAGCCCAGCCGGGGCGCCCGCGTCCCACGTGGCGCACCGACGGTGCCGTCCCGCGCGCCCGCCAACTAGGCTCGCGGGCGATGCCCGACCGCCCCCGGCCGTCGCTCTCGCTTCCCACGCCCGGCGCCCGCCGCGCCGTGGTCGTCGGCGCGGGCTCGTTCGGGACCGCGATCGCCGTGCTGCTCGCGCGCGGCGGCGTCCGGACGACGCTGCAGGCGCGCACGCAGGAGCAGGCCGACCGGCTCGTCGCCGACCGCGAGAACCAGGCCTACCTGCCGGGCGTGAAGCTGCCGCAGAACCTCCGGATCGAGGCCGTCGGCGCCGGGTTGGCGCGCGCGGACTACGTCCTGCTCGCGGTCCCGTCGAAGGGCCTGGAGGCCGTGATCTCCGGCCTGCCCGCCGCCGGGCTGCCGCGGCGCGCCGCGGTCGTCTCGCTCGCCAAGGGCCTCGTGCCGCCGCAGGGCACGCCGCCGACGGTGCGCCTCGCCGCGCAGTTCGGCGCCGACCGCGTCGCCTGCGTCGGCGGTCCCGCGCACGCGGCCGAGATGGTCCACGAGGGCGCGGGCCTGGTCGCGGCCAGCGCCGACGAGGCGCTCGCGCTGGCGCTCGCGTCGTTCTTCCAGAAGGCCGGCGTCGTCTGCGAGGCGTCCAACGACCCGGTCGGCGTCGAGCTGGCGGGTGCCGCCAAGAACGCCGCCGCGCTGGCCGCGGGCGCGACCGAGCGCCAGGGCCTGAACGCCGCGGGCGCCGCGGCGGGCCACATCTTCGCCGAGGTCTGGCGGTTCGCCGAGGGCCTCGGCGCGCGGCCGGAGTCGTTCATCGGCCTGGCCGGGACCGGCGACCTCGTCGCGACCGCGCTCGCGCCGCAGTCGCGCAACCGCAGGGCCGGCGAGCTGCTGGCCGACGGCGTCCCGGCCGCCGAGATCCCGGAGCGGATCGGCCAGGCGGTCGAGGCGATGGAGGGCGTCCCGCTGCTCGCCCACGCGCTGGAGCAGCATGGTGTGGAAGCCCCGGTGACGAGCGGGCTGGCGCTGCTGACGCGCGGCGAGCTGCCGCTCGACGACTGGGTCGCGCTCGTCCGGACGACCGTCCCGCCGCCCGCGCGCTGGCGCCCGCGCCGCCCCGAGCGGCCCGGCTTCTGGGTCCGCATGCGCGAGCGCTTCGGCGGCGGCCGCTCCGAGGAGGCCGATGCCGGCGCGTGACCCGCAGTCGCCGAGCGCGCTCACGCGGATGGCGCCCGCCGTCCTGCTCGCCGCCCTGCTGCTGCTGACCGCCGTCGCGACCTACACGGCCGCGCGCCACGTCCACGACCGCCAGCGCGAGCAGCTGACCGGCGACGCGCAGGACGCGGTCGCGGCGATCGACCGGCGCATGGACGACTACGGCCAGGTCCTGCGCGGCGCGGCCGGCCTGTACGCGGCGAGCAACACGGTGTCCTACCGCGAGTTCCACGACTACTTCGCCGACCAGGACATCGCCAGGCGCTTCCCGGGCGTGCAGGTGATCGGCTCGGCGTCCTACGTCCCGCGCGCCGGGATCCCGGACTACACGCGCCGCACGCGCGCGGCGATCAAGGCCTCCAGGTTGAGGGGCTACGGCCCGTTCCGGCCCTACCCGAAGCTCGGTGCCGCCGAGTCCGAGGCGCTGATCGTCGACCACCTCGAGCCGCCGCCCGGCAACGGCCGCGCGTTCGGGCTGAACTTCCTCAGCGAGCCCAGGCGCCGCACCGCCGCGCTGCTCGCGCGCCAGACCGGCGACCCCGCGTCGACCGCGCCGATCGAGCTGGTCCAGACCGGCGGCGAGTCGCTGGGCATCGACCTGTTCGTCCCGGTCTACGGCGGGCCGCCGCGCACCGGCGAGCCGCGCCGCTGGGCCGGCGTCGTCTACGCCGCGTTCCGGATCGACAACCTGCTGCGCGGGATCCTCGGGCCGATGGACGGCGCCCGGGTCGAGGTCTACGACCAGGGCCCGTCGGCGACGGTCCCGGCGGGCACGCCGATCACCCCGCGCGCGGTCGCGTTCGACCTGCGCCCCGACAAGCGCGGCAAGGACATCAGCAACAGCGCCCACACACACGTGGAGACGCTGGAGGTCGCCGGGCGCCGCTGGGCGATCGCCTACACGCGCCCCGGCTCGTCGCTGTCCTCGGGCGAGCGCGCGGTGCCGTGGCTGATCGGGATCGCCGGGATCCTCGTCGCGCTGCTGGCCGCGGCGCTGCTGCGCACGCTCGCGACGTCGCGCCGCCGCGCGGTCGCGCTGGCGGAGGACATGACCGTCGAGCTGCGCGAGCGCGAGGAGCAGCTGAAGGCCTCCAACGAGGAGCTGGAGCACTTCGCCTACCTCGCGTCGCACGACCTCCAGGAGCCGCTGCGGACGATCACGTCCTACACCGGGCTGCTCGGCTCGCGCGCGGGCGACGCGCTCGACGACAGGGCGAAGTCGTGGCTGGGCTTCGTCTCCGACGCCGCCGAGCGCATGTCGCACCTGATCAGCGACCTGCTGGAGTACTCGCGCACGGGCAGCGCCGGCGACGACGAGCGCGCGGCCGCGGCGGTCGCGCTGGACGACGCGTGGGACCTGGCGGTCGCCAACCTCCGCCACGCGATCGACGACGCGGGCGCGACGGTGCAGCGCAGCGAGCTGCCCACCGTGCGCGCGCGCCCGCGCGAGATGACCTCCATGTTGCAGAACCTGATCGGCAACGGGCTGAAGTACCGGCGCCCCGGCGTCGCTCCGGTGGTCCGGGCCAGCGCCGCGCGGGACGGCAACGGCGGCTGGGAGCTGGCGATCAGCGACAACGGGATCGGGATCGAGCCGCACCACCGCGAGCGCGTGTTCGGCCTGTTCCAGCGGCTGCACACGGCCGAGGAGTACCCTGGGACCGGGATGGGCCTGGCCATCGTCAAGAAGATCGTCGAAGCGAACGGCGGCACCGTCCGGGTCGAGTCGACCCCCGGCGAGGGCTCCACGTTCATCGTCACGCTGCAAGGAGAGACCAGGACATGACGCCGCTCCAGCGACTGCTCGTCGTCGAGGACAGCGAGTCGGACATCGAGCTGCTGCGCGAGGCGCTCTCGGACACCGAGCCCGACATCGCGCTCGACGTCGTCCGCCACGGCGAGGACGCGCTGTCGTTCCTGCGCCGCGAGGGCGAGTTCGCCGGCGCCGCGCACCCTGACCTCGTGGTCCTGGACCTCAACCTCCCGCGCATGGGCGGCTTCGAGGTCCTGCGCGCGCTGCGCGAGGACGTCGACCCGCGCCTGCGGCGGCTGCCGGTCGTGGTGTTCACCACGTCGACCACGCCGACGGACGTCGACAAGGCCTACGACCTGCACGCGTCGAGCTTCGTGACGAAGCCGACGGCGTTCACGAGCTACCTCGACACGGTCCGCGCGTTCCGGGAGTTCTGGCTGCGCGTCGCGCGGCTCCCGGCCAGCGCCTAGTGGCGACGACCGCCTCCCAGGAACCCTGGGCGGAGCTGCTCGCCGACGGGCGCGAGGACGAGCGCCTGGTCCGCCAGGCCTACGAGGGCGCGCGAGCGCCGCTGCTGCGCCCGCTGCCGGAGGGGCTGCACCGGTCGTTGGTGAAGGGGTTGACCGACGCCGGGATCGCCGAGCTCTACGCGCACCAGGCCGAGGCGGTCGAGGTCGCGGCGTCCGGGTCGCCGTTCGTCGTGACGACCGGGACCGCCTCCGGCAAGTCGTTGTGCTTCAACATCCCGGCACTGCACACGCTGTGCTCGGTCCCGACGGCGCGCGCGCTGTACCTCTACCCCACGAAGGCGCTGGCCCAGGACCAGCTGCGGGCGATCGCGTCGTTCCGGCTGGGCCGCTCCGTGCGCCCGGCGATCTACGACGGCGACACCAAGCGCGAGGACCGCAGCGCGATCCGCAAGCGCGCGAACCTGATCCTGACCAACCCGGACATGTTGCACACCGGGATCCTGCCGAACCACGCGTCGTGGTCGGACTTCTTCATGAACTTGGACGTCGTGGTGGTCGACGAGGCGCACGTCTACCGCGGGGTCTTCGGGTCGCACGTGAGCAACGTCCTGCGGCGGCTGCGGCGCGTGTGCGTCGCGTACTCGGGGCGCGAGCCGCTGATCCTGATGGCGTCCGCGACGATCGCCAACCCGGTCGAGCTGGCGGAGGACCTGACCGGCATCGACGGCTTCGCGCACGTCGACCGCGACGGCGCGCCGGGGTCGGCGCGGCAGATCGCGATGTGGAACCCGCCGGTCACCGACGAGGCGCTGCAGACGCGCCGTTCCGCGATGGCGGAGGCGGCCGACATGGTCACGTCGCTGGTGGTCAAGGGCGCGCGGACGATCTGCTTCGTCAAGTCGCGCAAGGGCGTGGAGCTGGTGGCGAAGCTCGTCGCCGACCAGCTCGCGGACGCGCATCCGGCGCTGCGCGACCGGGTCGCGCCGTACCGCGCGGGCTACACGCCGCAGCAGCGGCGGGAGCTGGAGGCGCGGCTGGTGAGCGGCGACCTGCTGGCCGTCGTGACCACGGATGCGCTCGAGCTCGGGATCGACATCGGCGCCCTCGACGCCGCGGTCGTCGTGACGTTCCCGGGGACGGTCGCGTCGCTGAAGCAGATGTGGGGCCGCGCCGGGCGCCGCGGCCGCGGGCTGGCGGTCTACGTCGCCGGCGAGGACGCGCTGGACCAGTTCTTCTGCCGCCACCCGGACGAGTTCCTGGAGCGCCCGGTCGAGGCGGCGATCATCAACTACGAGAACGAGCGGATCCACGACCCGCACCTGCTCTGCGCCGCGCACGAGTGGCCGATCGTGCCCGAGCGCGACGAGGCGTTCTTCGGCGCGCGCACGCGCGCGAACTGCGAGCACCTCGTCGGCGTTGGCGAGCTGATCGAGCGCGCGAACGGGTTCTCGCTGCGGCGGCCGGAGGACTACCCGGCCGCGCGGGTCTCGCTGCGGTCGGGATCGCCGGACGCGTTCGCGGTCGTCGACGTCAGCGGCGGCGAGATCCTCGGGACCGTCGACTCGGCGCGCGCGTTCACGACCGTGCACGACGGCGCGATCTACCTGCACATGGGGCGCTCGTACTCGGTCGCCGAGCTGGACCTGTCGACGCGGCGCGCGCTGGTCGAGCCCTTCAACGGCAACTGGTACACCCAGCCCAAGAAGGAGACCGACACCTACATCGAGCGCCTGCTGGACCAGCGCGAGACGATGGGCGTCAAGTTGTCGTTCGGGATGGTCACGGTCGCCGAGACCGTCATCGCCTACCAGCGCAAGCGGCTGCCCGACCACGAGGCGATTGATCTCAACGTGTTGGACTTGCCCGAGACCACGTTCTCGACCCAGGCGCTCTGGTATGAGCTCGACCACGACCTGCTGCAGGACGACTTCCCGATGGAGCTGCTCCTGGGAACGCTCCACGCCGCCGAGCACTCGCAGATCGCCGTCCTGCCGCTGCTCGCGATGTGCGACCGCTGGGACATCGGCGGGTTGTCCACCAACATCCACCCGCAGACCGGCGGCCCGACGATCTTCATCTACGACGGCCACCCCGGCGGCGTCGGCATCACCCAGCAGGGCTTCATCGGCTTCGAGCGCCTGGTCGGCGACGCCTACCGGTTGATCTCCGAGTGCAGGTGCAGGTCCGGCTGCCCGTCGTGCGTGCAGTCCCCCAAGTGCGGGAACTTGAACGACCCCTTGGCCAAGGACGGGGCCAAGGAGATGTTGAAGCGCATGCTCGACCGCTGACGCGCCCGTCTTCTGCAAGACATCTTTCACCCCTGTCCGGTAGTTCGCTCGGGTCCGAACGTCTAGGGGGAGATGCGTCGTGCCGTCCCCTTCGCCGTCCTCCTGGCCGTGGCCGCCGCGCTGCCCGGCGGCGCGCATGCTGCGGGCGTGGGAGCGGCGTCGTACCCGACCGCGCACGCGGGCGGAGCCGAGTTCGGCCAGCCCAACGGCAGGCCGAGCGCCGCGCACCCGATCGCGACGGTGTTCCGGATCGGGCGCCACACGCTGACCGAGGGCACGCCCCCGACGCTGGCGGTCCGGATCGACCAGCGCGGCGTCAGGTCCGTCACGGCGCGCGTCGTCTTCCGGCCGGTGCACCGCAACGGGACGGTCGCGGTCGTCCCGCTCGGCCGGATCCGGACGGGCCGGCTGCTGCACCCGAGGTGGCCGTCGTCGGTCGCGCTCAGGCCCGGCGTCTACGACGTCGCGCTGCACGCCGCCGGCCCCGCGGGCGGGCAGCTGCTGCGCCGCGCCAGGGCGTCCGGCAAGTCCTCGCTGACCGTCAGGACCAGGCCGGCCCCGGCCCCGGCCCCGCCGCCGGTCGTCGCCCCGCCGGTCACCGCGCCCACGAACCCCGGGGTCACGGGCGGCGTCTTCCCGGTCGCCGGCCCGCACACCTACGGGGACGGCTTCGGCGCCGGCCGCGTCGGGCACACCCACCAGGGCCAGGACGTCCTGGCCGCCGAGGGCACGCCGGTCGTCGCGCCCGAGGCCGGGACGATCGTCGCCCGCGACTACCAGGCCAGCGCCGCCGGGTTCTACCTCACCGAGGACGCGGCCGACGGGCGCTCGTTCTTCTTCGCGCACTGCAAGGCGGACACGTTCGCGGTCGCGGTCGGGCAGGCCGTGAGCGCCGGCCAGCAGCTCTGCCAGGTCGGGCACACCGGCGACGCGACCGGCCCGCACCTGCACTTCGAGATCTGGCTCGGCGGCTGGCGGCGCACCGCGCAGTCGACCGTGATCGACCCGCTCGCGCAGCTGCAGGCCTGGGACAAGTAGGCGCGGCGCGTCAGCGCTCTTGCACCCTGGTGGCGCAAGTGCGCCGCTGTGACAGGGCGTCAAGTACTGTCACTCGGGTCCCAGAGACTCGGAGGAGGGTCCACTTCGTGCTTCCCAAGCGCGCCATCCTCGCTGCAGCGGCTGTCTCCGTCGCAGCGTTCTTCCCAGCGGCCTCGTCGGCACTCGCCGACACGACGCTGAACATCGTCCCCCACGGCGAGGTCGCCCCGGGCGTTCCGTGGGCCTCGACCCCCGGCATCCTGCCCGCGGACACGCAGGCCAAGATGTACGACCGGATCACCCCGCTGTTCCGGAACCTGCCCGCCGACGTGCTCACGCCGAGCACCGACGGCAACGGCTACTACAAGTCCGCCGCGCTGCTGCCGGAGAACGACCCGTCGTTCAAGTCCTCGCAGACCGTGAGCGGCACGTCGCCGACCGCGGGCGCCGTGAGCGCGACGATCAAGCGCGACGCCTACGGCGTCCCGCACATCTACTCGTCGACCGACGCGGGCGCCACGTTCGGCGCCGGCTACGTGGTCGCGACCGACCAGGGGCTGCTGCTGACGCAGGCCCGCTACAACGGCATCGTCGGCCTGATCGATCTGCCGGGCGTGCAGGCGATCGACCTGATCCTCGGGTTGTACAACTTCAAGCCGAACCCGTCGCTGGTCAAGCAGGTCACCGACTTGCAGACCAAGAACATCGAGGCGGCCGGCGCGCAGGGCAGGCAGTTGTTGAACGACATCGACACGTACCTCGCGGGCATGAACGCCCAGCGCGAGGCGACGTCGCCGACGACCGCGCCGTACACGCGGACCGACATCTACGCCTTGAACGCGGTCAAGTCCCAGTTCTTGGGTGAGGGCGGTGGCAACGAGACCGCTCAGGCCCTGTTCCTGAACCAGCTGCAGAAGAAGTTCGGTTCGAAGAACGGCGCGAAGATGTTCGCCGACCTGCAGGGGCGCAACGACCCCGAGGCCGCGGTCACGACCACGAAGAGGTTCTCGTGGGGCGGGACCGTCAGGACCGGCGACGCGCCGGGCGAGGTCGGCCTGACGGCCGGGACGTTCAAGAACACGTTCATCAGGCTGCCGGGCGCGAGGGCGTCGTCGGCTTCGGCGCGCGCGGCTTCGGTCGGCTCGACGGGCCTGCGCCACGAGGCGTCGAACATCCTGATCGTGTCCGGGTCCAAGTCCGCGACCGGCAAGCCGCTGTTCGTCGGCGGCCCGCAGATCGGCTACAACTACCCCGGCCTGACGATGGAGATGCAGCTGTCGTCGCCGTCGTTCAACGTCGAGGGCGTGACGTCGGCCCCGTTCCCGGGCTACATGCTGATCGGCCACGGCGCGAACTACGCGTGGACGCTGACCAGCGCCGACGGCGACATCATCGACACGTACGCGGAGACGCTGTGCGGCGGCTCGAAGACCAAGTACTCCTACAAGGGCAAGTGCAAGTCCATGGAGAAGGTCGACGCCGGCACGATCACCAAGGGCTCGTCCTCGGTGAAGGCGGCGTTCCTGCGCACGGTCCACGGTCCGGTGATCGGGTACGCGAAGAACGCGAAGACCGGCAAGTTGGTGGCCTTGTCGCAGAAGCGCTCGTCCTACGGGCGTGAGACGGTCGACCAGCTGTTCAACCAGGACCTGACGTACGGCCGCGTGCACAGCGCGTCGGACTTCATCAAGGCCGCGGCGAAAACGCCGCAGACGTTCAACTCGTTCTACGCGAGCGACACGCAGTCCGCGTTCTACACCGCGGGCGCGCTGCCGAAGCGTGCGAGCGGCGTCAACCCGGAGCTGCCGGTCGACGGCCGCGGGTCGTACGAGTGGAGGGGCGAGCTGAAGTCGTCCCAGCACCCGCAGGTCGTCAACCCGTCGTCGGGCTACATCGTCAACTGGAACAACAAGCCGGCCGCGGGCTGGCCGGCGTCGGACTCGCGGTTCGGGTCCGAGGGCGGCATCCAGCGCGTCAACATGCTCAACGGCGAGTTGAGGCGCTACCCGAAGGCGACGTTGTTGCAGGTGTTGGCCTCGGCCAACGCGGCGGCGACCGAGGACGTCCGCGAGACGCAGTTCTGGCCGACGCTGAAGAAGATGCTGGCCAAGGGCAAGTCGCCGTCGGCGCAGGCGACCGCGATCGTCAAGGTCCTCGACGACTGGTACACCGCGGGCGGCTCACGCGTCGACAGCAACCTCGACGGCAAGATCGACAACCCGGGCGCGATCATCCTGGACACCGCCTGGAAGAAGATCGCGACCGCTGGGTTGTGCGACAAGCTGGGCTCCGCGGCCTGCGCGTCGCTATCGGCCCTTCAGCCGATCGCCTCGGCCCCGCCCGGCGGTCAGTACAGCGGCTGGCACCAGTACATGTGGAAGGACTTCCGGACCGAGCTGGGCCAGTCGGTCAAGGGCAAGTACTCCACCAAGTACTGCGGCGACGGCTCCGTGTCGACGTGCTCGAAGGAGCTGTGGTCGGCGCTGGCCTCGGCCGGCAAGTCGCTGTCCTCCTCGCAGGGCACGACCGACCCGACGAAGTGGACGGAGAAGACCACGATGGTCAACTACACGCCGCTTCCGCTGTTCAACATGCAGTACACGAACAAGCCGACGGGCATCCATCAGGTGATGGCCTTCGGCCAGTAGTTCCTTCGGCCGCAGCCGCCGCGCTCACCCGTTGAGGGCGAGCGCGGCGGTGAGGTCGAGGCCCGTTCGCTCCGCGCGGGCCGAGGCGTCGAGATCGCCGAAGCCACCGAGCACGATGCTCGCGAGGCTCGGGAGGTCGAAGCGGCGGATGATCTCGTCCTGCACCGCGCTGCCGTCGGCGTGGGCGACGAGCGCGCCTTCGGTCCTCGCGGGCTCCGGCGCTCGGTCCGCGATCGCGCGCAGCCCGGCGGCCTGGTCGTTGGCGATGACCAGCGTGTTGCCGAGCACGGCGACCTTCATGATGGCCTTGCCGCTCTTGGTGATGATGTAGGCGTCGCCGCTGCGCCTGACGTTGAGGTCGACCCTGGCGAGCCTGAGCGCGAAGTCCGGGATCGCGGCGAGCCGGTTCAGCGCCGTCCGCAGCGGGCCGCCGTCCTGCATCTCGGAGCGGAGGGCGAACGTGTTCGGCTTCGCCTCCTCGGTGATCGTCGTCGTGCCGGTGAGCTGGCCGATCAGGCCATCGACATCGATCCTGCCGAAGGTCCTGAGCGGACCCTTGACGGAGTCGAGCGTGCTCAGCGCGCTCTTGACGCCGTCCAAGAACGACAACTGCAGCTGGTCGCGCGCGCCGTCGAAGACCTTGATGCTCTGGCCGAGGTTGCGGAGCGCGAGGTAGATCGGCCGTGAGCCGGGCGCCGGCCTCGGCGCCTCCGCGCCCGGGGCGATCGGCAGGTCCGCGTCGGTGAGCGTGCTCGGGTCGGTCGCGAGATGCACGCGCAGCTTCAGGGCGCGTCCTTCGAGGCTCAGCGCGAGCGCGCCCTCGCGCAGCGCGTCGACCCACTTCACGCCGGCGGCCTTCGGGGCGACGACGCTCCGCGCGTTCGCGACCGCGCGGATCAGCGCCGGGGTGCGCGCGAGCGGCCCCAACCTCTCCGCGAACGTCCGCCGCGTCAGCCCCGCGCCACTCCGATGCACCGCGATCGCCGCATCGACGGCAGCCGCATCCCTGCCCAGGATCACATCCGCCCCTTCAACACCAACAACACCCCCGCCCCTCAAGACCCACTTGCTGCCCTGCCTGTCAGCGACACGATCAAGAACGTCCTTGACATCGTCTCCACCCCGGCCCACAACCGCCACCGTGACGCCCGCCCTTACGACCGGTCCGAGCTCCAACCGCAGCGCGCTGATAGACCGCCCCAACGCAACGACCGCCCCCGACGGCCCCCACGCCACCACCGGCCCGTTCAGCAGCGCGGGCAGGTCCGCGTCCGGATCCAACCCCAACCCCTGCACACCCACCCGCACCTGCCCAGCCCCGAACCGCGCCGCCGGGAACGTCCTCGCCAACCTCCGCAACGCCACCCCCTGCGGATCCGACGGCTCCACGCTGAACTCCGCCACCGCCTCCGAGCTACTGGGCGCATAACTCAACGCCTCCCCCAGCCGATCCCCCGCCGGCTGAGCCCCGCCACCCCCACCCCTGCCCACAAGCAGCACCACAACAACGACCACCACAACGACGACGGCAACACCCCCACCAATCGCCACCACACGCCCTGGCACCCTCACGTCACCGACCCTAACCCCCGCGGTACCCTTCCGCGTCACGGCGAGTTAGCTCAGTTGGTAGAGCACACGACTGAAAATCGTGGTGTCCCCGGTTCGAGTCCGGGACTCGCCACTCGCGAAAGGCGCTGGAAATCGGCGCCTTTACTTTGTCTGCGAAGCGCCGAAACTGAGCGCCTACGCGCCACTTTCGGATTCCATGGCCTGATCGTGGCCTAATGGGACCGTGTCACGGGGCTCCTCAGACGCTCCAACGCCGCTCGCCCGCGACATAGCCCGGCCGCGACTTGGCGTGGATTCTCTCGCGGAGCGCATGGCAGGCGCGCTCAATGTCTCTTACCCGCGTCGGCTCGCTCACTCGAACGAGGGACACCGCGATTGGCGCTCAGGGTATTCTCGGTTGCGAGCTCAGCCGCCGACCGGTAGTAGGTTCGCCGCCGCCCGCACCGCTCCGGCGATGTCGAGCCGGCTCGACGCGTAGTCCGCAGCCAGCAGCTCCGGCCCGAGACGCCAGTGGTGCTTCTCCAACTGCTTGTTCTGCACCTTCTCCGTGAGCGTGCTCGCCTCAGGCGGCGCCTGCGCCAGGGCGCGGAGGGCGTCAACAACCTCGCCCACCGCAGCATCTTGGACCAGGACCGCCACACCGTCCGGCGCGGCGCGAAGTCCCCGGCTCGCCAGCATCAGCGCCAGCGTGTTGAGCGCGCGATCGCCGATCCAGGGGAACGCCACGACGGTGTCACCCCAGGCCAGGACAGGCTGCTCCGCCAGCTCGAGACGGCGAAAGCTCCGGCGTCCCTCGGCCAGCAGCTCCTGAGCGCCACCGTCGACGAAGGTCGGCAGGCCGTCGCTCTCGTACAGCTTCCTCATCTGCGCGCGCACAGCGTCGTCGACCGCTGCACCGGCGCCGCCGAACGCCGGCGCCTTTCCGCCAGGCGCCGGGACGAGCTCGATGATCCGCTCACGGCCCCGGACGTCCGTGACGCGCCAGCGGCGCCCTGCGAAGAGCATGAGGTCCCCGATCGCGATAGGCCGGGTCACCGGCAGCGTGCCGATCGTCTGGGTGCCGGCGACGAGCCGGTACTCGTCGGAGGTGACGAAGGCCGTGTAGAAGTCATAGTGATTGACAACACGCTCGCCCTCCAGGCCGAGGACGATCGTCCCGTCGTGCATCTGGGAGAGTAGGTCGTGGTCGGCGAGGTCTCGAAGCAAAGACGTGAACAGCGCCGGCGTCACCTCCCGGAACGGCCCCGTTGCACACAGGGCCCGCCATCCATCGTCGGCGCGGATGCCACCTCGTTGCGCCACGAGCGACAGGACCTGCTGGACGAGCGTCGACAGATGCAGCGCGCCTCGCCGCGGGGTCTCGTTGTAGCCCTCTACGAGCAGTTGCACCATCGCGGCCGATTGCACGACCGTCTCGCGCAGCTGGTCCTGCGGCGGCGTACGCGCGGTGAGCGGCAGTTCCTCTGCGTAGATCCGCAGGACCGACGAATCCCCCTCGCGCCGTCCCGAGCGACCGAGCCGCTGGCGCATCGACGACACCGACGGTGGCGCGCCGAGCTGCGCGATCGTGTCGACGCTGCCGACATCGATGCCCAGCTCGAGCGTCGTCGTCGCAACCACCGTCGTGTCGCGGGCGTCGCGCAACGCCGTCTCCGCATCCTCGCGCAGCTCCTTCGCCAGGCTGCCGTGGTGAGCCCAGAACGCGTCGCCGGACCGACCGTCTCCCTCTGCCCGCCGCTTGAGCTCCTGGACGCGGACCTCGACCTCCGCGCGCTGGTTCGCGAAGATGATGTGCGTCCCGCGCGCGACCACGCCGTAGAGGTGGTCGTTCGCCCCGTCGCCGTCGCCGCAGTAGCCGCGCACTTGGAGCTTCACATCGCGGCGGGCAACCGTCGACTCGACGATGTCCGGCAAGAGGCCGTCCGGCCGGAGGAACCGCGCCGCCTGCCCGAGATCCCCGAGCGTCGCGGACAGGCCGACCCGCGGGACCGGGCGCCCGATCACCATCTCCAAACGATGCAGCAGCGACTGCAACTGGCGCCCGCGCTCAGTCGCGATGAAGCTGTGCAGCTCGTCAACGACGACGTAGTCGAGGCTCCCGAAGAACGCCGCCGCTCCGCTCCCGCGAGTGGCAAGCATCGCCTCGATCGACTCGGGCGTGATCAACAAGATCCCCGCCGGCCGGACGCGCAACGTCCGCTTGCGCGCCTGCGGCACGTCGCCGTGCCATGGCGTCACGGGGATCCCGAGCGTATCGCCGAGAGGCTCCAGACGCCGGCACTGATCGTTGATCAACGCCTTGAGCGGAGACAGCGTGAGGACCCGGAGTCCCCGTTCGTCGGCCGGACGCGAGAGCAGCGGAAGGAACGCGGCCTCGGTCTTCCCCGATGCCGTCGCCGATGCGAGCACGACGTCACGGCCCGCGAGGATCGGCTCGATCGCCCGCTCTTGGACGTCCCGCAGTCCCTCCCACCCTTGACGCCAGGCCCACCGCCGGATCCGCTCGCTGAGCCGATCGAAGCCGGACGAGCGGCGCGGAACGCCACCGTCGCTCACAGCCGGAAGCTCGTCAGCTCCTCGTCGTCGACCGCGTCCGGTCCTTCACGCGGGACAAGATCGGCCTCCGCTCCGCGGTCGACCTCGACATCCACCTGGCCGAGCAGCACCCGCCAGTCCGCGTCGCTGTTCTGCTCGAGGACCGCGAGGAGCTGGAGGTAGGCCTTGATCATCGTGCGCGGCGTCCGGAAGTACTCATCGCCCAGGCGACCAGAGCAATGCTGCATGAACGCCTCGAGCCCTTCGTCGGGCATCAGGTGTTGCGACGCATCGCCTCCCGCCTGCACGTTCCGCAGGCGCTGGAGGAGGACGAACAGCTCTTCCTGGGTCAGGTTCTGCAGGCGGATCACGGGGCCCGAGAGATCACGTAGTCCGCCGGTGGCGAACGCGTTCTCGGCCAAGCGGCTCTGGAGCGCCTCGTAGCTGTAGAGCCCGCGCCGGGTGTCGGTCAGGAACTCCGGGGTGCCGCCCATCAGGAACCCGAGGTGCTCCACACCGCCTTGGAGGCAGTCGTTGACGATCCGCAGGATCTGCTCGTAGTTGCTGCGACGCGCCGCGGTGCTGGCCAACTTGTACAGGTTGACCAGCTCGTCCAGGCCGACGAGCAACCCGGCGTAGCCGGCGAGGACGACGAACCGCGCCATGAGCTTGAGCTGGTCGTAGACGTTGGCGTCGTCCACGATGGTCCGGACGCCGAGGTCGCGGCGCGCATCGGTCTTGGTGGTGTACTCGCCGCGCAACCAGCGCACGGCGGCGTCCTTGAGCGCGACGTCGCCCTCGTCGTGGCCGCGCCAGTAGGCGCCGATCACCCCGGCGAAGTCGTAGCCGCCGACCATCTCGGCGAGCCCGGCGAGCCGGCCGTCGATGACCTCCTGGACCGGCACGCCAGCGCTCTTGGCCTCTTGGAGCGCGGATGAGACGAACCGCTCGACGACGGCCGCCATCGCACCGCCCTCCGGACTCGTTCGGGTGGCGAGGTTGCGCGTCAGCTCGGCGTACAGGGTCCGCGCCTGGCCGCCGGTCGCGTGCAACCGCCGGTCCGGCGTCAGGTCCGCGTGCACCGTGACGAGGTTCTTCTCCAGGGCGATGGAGCGCACGAGCTGGAGGAAGAAGCTCTTTCCCGCACCGTATTCGCCGATGATGAAGCGCACTGCGCTGCCGCCGTCGGCGATGCGCCGCAGATCCTCGATCAGCGCCGTGACCTCTAGCGCGCGACCGACCTGGATGTGCTGCTGGCCGCGCCGCGGGACGACGCCCGCGGCCAGCGACTGCAGGATCGCGTCCCGATCGCGGGGTCGGATTCTGGCGTCAGACATGGAGCATCTCCTTGAGGACGTGGCTGTCCAGCTCGATCGGGTCGTCACCCTCGATGAGCGGCGCGTCGGCGATGGCGAACGCGGCGTCGTTGATGGTCTCGATCGCGCCTCCGGGGAGCAGGTCTAGCTCGCCGGCCAGCGCATCGAGCTCCTCGCGCGACCACCGTTCCTGAACTGCGAGGCGCTGCAGGAGCGCGGCGTGGGGACCGTCGAGACCGGCGACCGACTCGCCGTCGTCCTCGGCCACGACGTCACCGGCGTCCGCCTCGGGTTCGACGTCGTCGGGCACGAACACCGCCGTGAGCACCTCCGCGACCTGCTGCGTCGAGGACATCACCTCGGCGAGGCGCCGCCGGTCCAGGCGGACCTCGCCGGGCAGGGCGAAGTCGCCGGCGTCACGGTCGGCGGCGATGACGGTGACCGGCTCCGACGCCAGCCCGTGCAGATCACGGTGGACGTCGTCGGGTTCGAGACCGAGGACTCCGTACAGCTTGCGCAACATGTCGACCTCCTGCCGGGCGACGTGCCCGTCGGCGCCGGCGACCGCCACGAGGTACCGCGCGATGAGCGACCGCTGTTGCTGGTCGAGGTCTCCCACCCGTGCCTTGAGACCTGCGATCCCAGGCCGGACCTCAACCAGCCAATGCAGGTGGGCCCTCAGCCGGCGTCGTCCGGCGGCGGGCAGGTCGAAGGCCTGCTCCAGCGCCTTTTCGAGCTGCTCCTGCTCGACGACGCTGACCTCGCCGTCGCTCGCTCCCACCATGACACCGAGGTGCAGCAGCACGGTCGCCGCGGCGTATCCGCCACCGACCGTGGCGGTCGCCGCGTCAGCGTCCCGCCAGACGATCGCCTGGGGATGGTGCGAGAAGTTGATGGTCCCGACCCGGATGTCGGGCTCCAGGCCGATGCCGTGACCCTCGAGCAGCGCAGCGGCGGCGATCGCATCGCGCTTTGACAGCTTGCCTTCGCCATCGAGCAGCGCGGTCAACCGGCTCGAGGCGAGCGGGACCGACCCATCTTCCGGGATCGCATGGAGCAGTTCGACCAGCTCGGCCGGCGCCCGAGCGCCGGCGAGCTCGGGCGGCAGCAGCGCGACCGCGCGCGCCGACGTGCGGTCTTCGTGGCGCCCGACGTACCGGCTGAACCCACCCAGGTCCGCGGTCACGGATTCGACGAGGTCGGCCAGCCTGCGCGTCGGCCCCGCCAGGCGCGTGACATCCGGGAGGTCAGGAGTCGTCAGAGCGATCGGGCCTCCGAAGGACGCCGAGGCAGGGCGGTACTCGAGCTTGAGGGGCGACTTGTTGGCCTTAATCCTGAATCCCTCGCCGTGCTTCTCGCGGTAGCGCAGGCAGAACAGCTCGGCGAACTCGTCGGCGCAGCGCGTCGCCGGGGTGCGAAGCGGAATCTCCGGGTGGTGCAGCGCCCACGCAAGCGCCCAGTCGGCGGACAGCGGCTCGTCGGCAGCCGCCGCCGCTCCGGCGGCGAGCTTGAGCTCGATCGGCAGGTCCCAGCCCACGCGCTCGCGCGAGGGCACGAGCGTCGAGAGGTCGAGCGGGCCGGCGGTGAGCTTCGCCGTGGCGACGAAGTCGCCCGCGTAGCTGCTGAACGAGCCGTTGTCGGCGTAGAGCCCGAGCAACCGCTCCACTTCGGCCAGCAGGGCGGGCAGCTCGCTCCGTCCGTTGCTGTTCGCCGCGATGTCGCGGATGACGCGGCGTTCGATGCCGTAGAAGAACAGGAAGACATAGCCGATGTACGCCCCGCCGGGACGACCCGCCTCGAGCCAGCGCAGGTAGCCAGCGCGCGACGCAGGGTGGATGTCCCCGTACGACGGCCAGTAGCTCATGTGCGTGCCGTCGACGTCCGGGCGCCGGAGGTCGACAGGCTTGCGCGGGTCGATGAGCGCAGGCTCGTCGCCTCGCCATTGCGCGACCGCTTCCAGGTGGTCGCCGACGTACAGGCCGCCGGGCAGGACCAGGCCGTGGACCTCGACGGTCTGATCGAGCGGCACCCACCGAGCGGGTCCCCCGGAGCGCCTCCGTGCAGGCGCCACCGGGCGGACGGTGGGCTCCACGCGCCGGATAGCGGTCTCGGGCGCCCGTTGCTGCTCGGCCGTGATCGGCGGCTTCTGCCGCGTCTGCCGCGCGTAGAACCAGACGATCCCCCCGATCGCAGCGATGACGATCACGATGCCCATGCAGGCCTCCTTGGTGAGCTCAGCTCGGCAGCTTCGCCAGGTGCGATGCCCAGCAGGGTCGCGACCTCGGCGATGTCGCGCAACTCGTCATCCGACAGGACGCCGTCATCCCAGGCAGCGGCGACCAGCCGCCCGAGGTACTCGCGGTGTGCCGCCGCGACGACGTTGACCTCCAGGTCACATCGCCGCGCCATCGCGGCCAGGGCATCGACCTCCGCGGTGGTGACCACGCGATCGGCCAGCACGCGATCGAGGAGGTCGAGGTACGCCGCGACGTCTGCGTCAGCCACCGGCCAGGTGTCCCCGAGCGTCCGCGCTGCTGTGACCAGTCGCCGATGCGCGGGCGCGGCATCTGGGGGCTGTGGGAGCGACCGCCGGGGCGCGTCCGCGCGGCGCACCGCAGGCACGCATCCCAGATCCTCCAGGTCGTCCCAGCCGCGAGTGAGCGCCTCGCGCAGCAGGCGTAAAAGCAGCTGCGCGGCCGCCTGAGCGTCGTGCTCTGCGCCGTGTTCGCGATCGATCTGGATCGCGAAGTGCTCGCAACAGGAGCGAAGCGAACGCCCCGGAACAGGGAGACCGAGGCGTGCGGTCAACCCCATCGTGCAGAGCGTCGGGCTCTCGGGAAGCGCACTCCCGGAACGAGACAGCTCGGCGTCGAGGAACGCGAGGTCGAAGCGGCTGTTGTGCGCGACGATGACGGCATCCTCCAGGCGGCGTCGGACCTCAGCGGCGATGTCGACGAACCTGGGCGCCCGCTGCACGTCGTCGGCGCGGATGCCGTGGACCCACCGGGCGCGCACCGGCACCTGCGGATCGACCAGCGTGACGAAGCGCCCGACCACGCCGTGTCCCGGGCGGCATCGCAGGAGCGCGATCTCGACGATCCGATCACCGCGATCAGCGGCGAACCCTGTCGTCTCGACGTCGACGACGACGTAGTCGCTCTCACGCAGCCGGTCCATCCCGGTCGGCACCGTACACCGTTGACCGGTGCGTTGTGGCGTAATTGGCTCTGTTGCGTCAGGATCAGCGAGCGCCGCTCTTCGCTCCGCGCTTCACGATGCCCGATCGACGCCTTTCCCCTTCATCGCTCAACCAGTTCCTCGGCTGCGAGCACCGGACGTACCTCGACCTACGACATCTCCGCGGCGAGCTGGAGGCCGAGCCTCTGCGACCGGACGCGACGCTGCTCATCGAACGCGGTGAGCGGCACGAGCGGGAGGTGCTCGAGCGCTTGGCCGAGGGTGGCCGTGAGGTGGTGGAGATCGCGACCACCGGCCCTATCGCCGCGCGGCTCGAGGCCACGCGCGAAGCGATGTCCGCCGGTGCAAGCGTCATCCACCAGGCCTGCTTGGCCGACGATGACTGGGTCGGGTACGCCGACTTCCTCGTCCGCGTCGAGGAGCCTTCGAACCTGGGCTCCTGGTCCTACGAGGTCCATGACGCCAAGCTGGGGAGCCATCCTCAGCCCCGCCACATCTTCCAGCTGCTGTTCTACAACGAGCAGCTGGCGCAGCTGCAGGGCCGGGCGCCGGCGTCGATCCATCTCGCGCTCGGCAGCGGGGAGTCGCTCGCATACCCGCCTGGCGAGTTCCAGGCCTACGCCGAACGGGTGCGCTCCCGCTTCTTGAAGCGGCGCGACGAGCTGGAGCCGGCCGACGCGGACGTCGACTACCCGTACCCGGTGGCCGACTGCGACTTCTGCCCATGGTGGCTGCACTGCGCGAAGCGACGGCGGGCTGATGATCATCTGTCGCTGGTGGCGAACCTCCGCCGAGCCCAGGGGCTGAAGCTCGAGGGGCACGAGGTCCACACCGTGCCGGGCCTCGCAGGACTCGCACCGGAGACGAAGATCTCGCGACTTGCGGACGGGACCCTGCGCTCCTTGCGGGCCCAGGCCGATCTCCAGGTCCGCAGCCGCGGTCACGACCGGCCGCTGCACGAGCTGCTCGAACCGGAGCATGACCGCGGGCTGGCGCGCCTGCCGCAGCCGTCGGCGGGCGACGTGTTCTTCGACTTCGAGGGCGATCCGTTCTGGGGCGACGACGGCCTCGAGTACCTCTTCGGCACGTTGTACAGCGACGGGTCGAAGTGGGTCTACGAGGCTCGATGGGCAACGTCTCGCACCGAGGAGAAGGACCAGTTCGAGGACTGGATGGGCTGGATCACCGAGCGTCTCGAACGCCATCCCGACCTGCACGTGTTCCACTACAACTCCTACGAGCCGACCGCGGTCAAGACGTTGATGACCCGTCACTCGACATGCTCGCCCGAGGTCGACGACCTTCTTCGGCGCAAGATCTTCGTCGACCTGCTGCCGGTCGTCCGGCAGGGCGTGCGGATCGGCACCGAGTCATACGGGTTGAAGGCGATCGAGCCGGCGTTCGGTTACGTGCGCCGAGGTGCGGACGATGGCGCGATCGGCTCCCTTCGCCGTTGGCAGAAGTACTTGGACAGTGGCGAGCCGAACCTGCTCGACGCGATCGCGACCTACAACGAGGACGACTGCCGATCGACACTGGCGCTGCGGGAGTGGCTCTGGAATCTGCGGGACGACGCCGAGGCGGAGTTCGGGGTCGCGCTGGACAGGCTGGAGCCCGAGCCGGGACGCGACGCGAGCAGGACGCAGCTGGAGTACCGGGCACGGCTGGAGCGAGCGCGCGAGCAACTGGCGACCGGCCTCCCGGACGACGCATCGGAGGACGACGACGAACAGCGTGTCCGGCGCCTCGCGTTCGATCTCGTCGGCTACCACGAGCGTGAGGACAAGCCCGAGTACTGGGAGTTCTTCGCACGAGCCGACAGCAGCGACGACGATCTCCGGGACGACAGCGCCGCGATCGCCGGGCTCCGGCCGGTTCCGGGACGAGAGCGCGAAGAGGAGGGAGCGAACTGGCGTTGGCACTTGTCGTTCCCGCCGCAGGACTACAAGTTGCACGAAGGTTCCGCGTGGGATCCGGACGCGGGCGACGACGGGTACGGGGTGACGATCGAGGCACTGGATCCGCGGGAGCGGACGCTCTCGGTCAAGCGGGCGAAGAAGCACGGCGACGCCCCGCCGGCCCGCCTGATCCCAGGCATGCCGGTCCCGACGAACGCGCAGAAGGACGCGCTGTTCCGCTTTGCCGATCGTCTCTCGGAGGACGGCTTCGATCCGTGTGACCGGTTCGACGCGGCGACCGATCTGCTTCTGCGGCGCGCGCCGCGGTTCACGCCCGGAACTCCGGCGCTCACAGAGGGTCCGATCGAACTCGACACCCTCGTGGAGCAGGCCGCGGGTCTGAACCGCTCCGTGCTCGTGGTGCAGGGCCCACCCGGAACCGGCAAGACGTTCTTGGGCGCGCGTGTCGCCGTGGAGCTGATGCGGCGCCACGGCCTGCGCATCGGCGTCATGGCCACGGCGCACAAGGCCATCGCCAAGTTCCTGGAGGACGTGGACGACTACGCCGCGGAGACCGGCTTCTCGTTCGCCGGCTGGAAGAAGAAGGGCGAGAACGACGATGGCAACTACGCGAGCGACACCGTCACCTGCTCGGCCAGCCCGTCCAAGCGGGACCCGCCACAGCTCCTCGGCGCGACCTCGTGGTTCTGGGCCAGGGAAAGCGTGTTCGAAGACGTCGACGTCCTCTTCGTCGACGAAGCCGGCCAGGTCTCCCTCGCGGACGCCATCGCCGTCTCGCAAGGGACGAAGAGCATCGTGCTCCTGGGTGATCCCCAGCAACTCCCCCATGTCAGCCATGGCACCCACCTGCATGGATCCGGGGCATCCGTCCTCGAGCACGTGTTCGGCGAAGCCCAGACGATCGCGCGGGACCGCGGGGTCTTCCTCGATCGGACCTGGCGCATGCATCCCGACGTTTGCCGCTTCGTGTCGGACGCGATGTACGACGGCGCGCTCCTTCCAATCGACGCATGCAGCCGCCAAGTTGTTGCATCACCCGGGCTCTCGGGGACGGGCTTGCGTCTGCTGACCGTTGAGCACAGCGACAACCGCCAACGCTCGGAGAAGGAGGCTGCGATCGTCGCCGCTGCCGTTGAGGACCTCCTCGACGGCGGGACGTTCACCGACCGCGACGGCACCGTTCGCGCCCTGGACCTCGAAGACATCCTCGTCGTCGCGCCATACAACGCGCAGGTCCGGACGTTGCGCGGAGCGCTGCGTGAAGGAGTCCGCGTCGGCACGGTGGACAAGTTCCAGGGCCAGCAGGCGCCTGTCGTGTTCTTCTCCATGGCCAGCTCCTCCGGCGAGGATGTCCCGCGCGGCATGGACTTCCTCTTCAACCGCAACCGGCTCAACGTCGCCGTCTCGCGCGCGCAGGCGCTGGCCGTCGTCGTGTGCTCGCCCCGGCTGATGTCGACCCGGTGCTCGACGGTCGAGCAGATGAAGCTGGTCAACATGCTGTGCCAGTTCGCGGCGGCGGCGACGTGACGTACAGCGGCGAGAGCGGAGGGCGTCGATGGACGACGACGTTCTGAATACGCTGTTCGCCAACGGAGCCTCTGCTGCTGATGCCTCCACCGTTCGGGTCTACCACGCAACTTCGGTGGCCGCCGCCGAGCAGATCCTGGCGGCCGGTGAACTTCGCCCCGCCCTGCCGACCGATCCCGCAGAGCGAGTCCTTGTCACCCGTCGTGGCGGTACCGGCAGCGTCTTCATCGCAACGACCCCGGCCATCCACAACGACCTGTCCGGCGGTCAGATCGTTATCGCCTTTGATCTCCCGCGCGACACACCCGGCGAGATCATCCGCGTGGTCGAAGACCCACCACGCGCCGAGGCCGAGCTCACGCTCACCGCACCGCTCCGCCCTCGCTGGCTCGACCGCCTCGATCGGACCATCGGGTTTGACGATCTCTCCCTGTCTGCCCGCACGGCCATCGAGCTCTTTCGCAACTCGCCGGTGGGCGATCAACTACAGCAGTCCGGTGAGGCATCGGGACGTTGCAAGAGAGCCAGCGCGCGGTTCATCGCAGCACTGCGCAGCGTCGACGACGCTGCCGGGCGCGCCGCGCGCATCATTGAATGGGTGGGGGATGGAGGCTTTCACCACGCCGTCCTGCTCGCCGAGCACGAGGCGGTCGTGGACTTCACGATCCGACAGTTCGACAAGCACAGCCGCGCGCCCTTTCCTTGCGTCCGGACCCGCGGGCAAGCAGAGGTCGACTGGGGCTGCGGCGAGCTCATCGACCTCGACGATCCGCTGGGACGATGGCTCAACAACTTCGATCGCTTCTAGGCTGGGACGCGCTCCGAGATGCGATACCCGCTCGCGGCTCCGAGCAGGAGCGCCTGACCAAGAACTGAACCAGCGCATGACCTACATCACGCTCTCGAGCCAACCGCAGGTCGAGTTCGAACGACACCGACGCGTGCGCGCCGCGACCAGATTCAACCCCAGCTGAAATTTCGGCCACCCGAGACGAGCTGGACCAGATCGCGGCGATCTTCGCTCTCGACGCGATCTGCCCCGAATTCGCCGAGACTCTCCAACAGCTCGCCACCGCAACGCTGCAGGAGTACTTGCTCGCGTTCTCCGGAACACAGGCTTCAGCACGTTGCGCAAGACGCGACTCCGCCTGCTGCTCGAGGGGCTCGGGCTCTGTCGGACGCTCATGTGAGCAACTCATCCAACTCCGCCGTCGCCCGCACGCTCGTTCATCGCCGGGACTCGCGCGCGCTACCGGACCCAGCTCGATGTCTACACAGGGCGCGTGCGGTCGCCGCGCTGCAGGCGTCGGCCCGCGCGACGACACGGACACGACACGGGTGGAGCTTCTACGCGTCGTGCGCGATCTCGGTCGGCGGGCACCTGTCGAGGGGTGCGCTCGGCGGTTGTCCCTCGGCGTGACCGACGTGAACGAACGGTCCTAGAGCGGGTCGCCGCCTCTTATGGGGTGTTGGACAGAGACGTTGACCGATGCCGCCGGTACGGTCCAATTCCTGTGCCGTTCTCCCTCCCCGAGTACAGCGGAGCATTCGCTTGGTTCATCTCCGACGCTATCCAAGAGCTTGCCCGCGCGGGGGACCCGATCTTGGAGCAGATCGAGATCGTCGAAAGCCCTGGCGCACTCGGTTCCATGTTCGAAGATAAGGAAGGTTTCGACGTCGAACTCGAACCCGCAAGCCTCACCGCGGGCTTGGTCCTCGACGTCGACGATGTCCGTGAGGGCGATCCTTGGAAGTTGGCACTTCAAATCGTAATGGCCTCCAGCGAACTGCGCGAAGGCCAGCTCCGCACCATGGTCGGAACGTTGAATCGCGTAACCGAAGCGACAGGCAACGTCGTCAACGCAGAAGGTCCGCTCACATTCGAGGCCTTGTACGAGATGTTGGACAAGATCGAGTATGGCCTCACCGACGACGACACGCTCTCATTGCCAACGATGTTGGTCCATCCCGACACTCTGGCGAAGATGCCAGTGCCGACCGACGAGCAGCAACAGCAGATTACGGACCTTCAAGAGCGAAAGCTGAACGAACTCCTTGCTCGACGACGCCGTAGACGCCTTTCTTGATTTTGTTACCGAGCGAGCGCTCGACGAGCCGCTCCTGGCGATGCTGCGCGCTGAAGGCTTCACCCATGTGCATCTCACCCACGGTTCTCAGGAATTTGGAAAGGACGCGGTCGCGCGTCGCGACGGAGAACAGTGGGTCTTCCAATCCAAGGCCGGCAACATCGGCCAGCCTCAATGGCGCGCCCTCTTGGGCCAGCTCGAGGAGCTACGGCTAAGCGACTACGCGGGTCCCGAGTTTGACCCCGAACTCAAGCGCCGTCCGGTGCTTGTGACGACCGGCCGAATGGTCGGCAACGCACCGCTTCTCGCGGCGGAGTACAACCGGAGAGCCAGGACTCGCGGCGAACCGGAGCTTGAGATTTGGGCGCGCGACCGACTCCTCTCAGGACTAAGCAGCAATCCCGATGCGGTGCTCCGCGGTTCGATCGACGGGGCGCTCCTCACGACCCTCGGGGCAATCGATCGCAACGACATCTCGATGGACGACATCGAGATCTTCGCGCGTCGCTGGGACTCGTTCCCAGCAGAACAGCTAGTCGGGCTAGGAGTGGTTGAAGCTTCGCTCGTCGCGGAACGCCTAGCGCGTGCCAACCGACTGGATCTCGCCTGTCATCTCGGGCTCTGCTTCGTGCGTGCAGCGTGGGCGAACGACCGTACCGAGGACGCGGCGCTCCTCGCGGCCGACGCCGGCGGGTCGCTTTTCGAGACCTTCGCTCGTCAGCTCTGGTCGGAGTGTGACTATCGACTACTCAGTAAACGTGGGATGATCGGTTTTGCTATCTCGGCTTCCGAGGGCTTCTCCGCCTGGGCCACCTACTCCGTGCGCTGCATTCGGCTCACGGAGCTACTAGGGCTGCTCGGCCTCCGAGTCGCTGGACGCGAACCCGAGCTTGCGGACGAGATCGCTGCGTATCTGGCCCGCTTCATCTCCGCTCAGCCAGGCACGACCCATCCGGTGGGCGATCGGTTCGCCGTCAGCCTTATCCCTGCAGCGATACTGCTCGGACCGAGGAAGCCAGCAGCGGCGAAGAGGCTCCTGACCAAAACAACGGTGTGGCTCTGTGACCGATACGAGCGAGATCGTTTTGGACTGTCTGCGTCCAACCTCACACCTCGCGCAGAGATCGACCGTGTCTTCGGCGACATGTTCGAGCACGTCCACATCAAAAAAAGACAGGCATCGCAGCTAGCCGCGATCCTCCTCGATGTTGCCGCGCTCCTTCGCTATCGGAAACTCTATGGCGACATCTGGAACGACCTCGAAGCCGTCCGGCTATCGACCATGGTGCTCCGGTGCCGTGACGACGCAGACCAGTATTCGCTCACAGCGGCAGGCAACCGGTGGGAGATAAACCCTAACTACCCGGAGGAGCTATGCGGGAGGAAAGGCCTCACGATCGGTCATCATCGCGAAGCCGGCGACGACCGCCAACTTGTACGCCTTGGCCGACCCTGGGATCTACTCGCGACTTCGAGTGCTCTGCGCGACCGTCACTTCATAGGGGCACTCCGCGAATTTCTCTGACCCAACCGCCGCGCCTAGGGTCAGACACCGCGTACCGCGACTGACGTCTGCTTCGGCGCTTCGATCACGGCTCAAGTCGACGCTCCGCGTGATGGCTGACGAGCAGCAGACCACCGCGGACGGGTAGCTGAGCGCGAGAGCACGTCACGTGTCGCGAGCAAGTGGTACACCAAGTGGCCATTAGGCCATGAACGACCGTTTCATGGCCTGAACCCACAGGAAGCCGCCGGAAACCACGGGTATGAGTCATCCGGCGCGGCCCGCGATCCCGCTGCAAACTGCGCCCCGGAGTTCACCTATAAGTTCCTCTGAAATCGTGGTGTCCCCGGTTCGAGTCCGGGACTCGCCATCTCGCAAAGACGCCGCAAACCGACGCCTTTTTCTTTACCTCCAGACCGCCGAAACGAGCGCCTACGCGCCACTCGTGCGCGTTCGTGGCCTGATCGTGGCCCAATCGAGGCGTTTCACGGCCGTCCTGTGGGCCCGGCGGGCGGCTTTGCAGGCCTTACGATCAGCGAGCAGCAGCATGAGCGATCGAGAGGAGATCCTGAGTGGCGGCAACGTCACGGCGGTGAGCCGCGTCGGAGATGCGGTGCACCGGCGGTCTGGGCCGTGGAGCGGCGGTGTGCAGCGGCTGCTCGCCCATCTGGAGGCTGCGGGGTTCGACCGCGCGCCCCGGCCGCTCGGGTTCGATGCGGAAGGGCGCGAGGTTGTCAGCTACCTCCCGGGCGAGGTGTACAACTACCCGCTGCCCGAGGTGCTCTGGTCCGATGCGGTGCTCGTGCAGGCGGCTGAGCTGCTGCGCGACTACCACGAGGCGACGGCCGGCTTCGTGCCGGCGGCCGGCGACCAGTGGCAGGTCGCCGCGCCGGCCGACCTCCCGCGCGAGGTGCTCTGCCACAACGACGTCGCGCCCTACAACGTCGTGCTCCGCGACGGGCGGCTCGCCGGGCTGATCGACTTCGACATGGCCGGTCCCGGTCCGCGGATCTGGGATGTGGTCTACGCGGCTTATCGGTTCGTCCCGCTCTCCGTCAAGGAGGGTCCGGCCGCGTTGCACGCCATACAGGAGCAGGCGCGGCGGGTGCGGCTCTTCGCCGACGCCTACAACTTGAGCGGGGACGATCGCCGTCGGTTCGTGCCGACGTTGCTCTCCCGGCTGGACGCGATCCGCCAGCGCATCCTCGACGGTGTCGCCGCCGGTGAGGAGGCCAGCGTCCGCCACGAGGCGGCGGGCGACGCGGTGGTCTACCAGCGCGACGCCGAGCACGTCGCCGCCCACCGGGCGGCGCTCGAGGAGGCGCTGTCGTGATGGTCGCCTCCGAGGTGGCGCGCAAGGCCCCACCGCTCGCAAAGGCTCATGTGCGGGGTGTGCGCGAGGCGATGTGGTCCACGAGTAGGCCGAGCGAGGTCTTCGGGAACACCTGGGCCGCGCCGGCCTCCAGCGCTCGGCGGGCGAGGGCCGGGTCGTCGGCGGCGGTGAAGACCACCACCTCGATCGCGGTGTTGCGCTCGCGGATCGCGCGCGTGGCGTCGATGCCGTTCATCCGCGGCATCTGGGCGTCCATGACGACGACGTCGGGGACGGTCGAAAGGACGACCTCGATCGCCTCGTCGCCGTCGCGCGCCTCGCCGGCGATCGAGCAGCCGCGGTCGACGAGCACCTCACGCAGCAGCTGACGCAGCGGGAGGTAGTCGTCGACGAGCACGACGCGGACGGAGGCGGCGGTCATCGCGGCGGCCTGCCGTCGCCGAAGCCGGGCCTCGATCAATACACGTCTCGCTCGCGGGTGACGACCGTCCGCCGGGCGGCGGCGCGGTCGGCCCAGATGGTCATCCACAGCAGGCTGATCAGCAGGCCGACGACGCCGACGACCATGAGGATCACGCCGATCGTGTGAATGCTGAACCCCGAGGCGTGCACCGAGACCGCGAAGCGCATGATGGCGCCGACGGCGATCAGGAAGATGGAGGTGCCAATGCCCATATGTTGCTCCGTTCCAAGAAGGACGACAAGAAGTCTGCGGAGCCGGGCGTACCCGTCGCGAGCCCTTCGGGGGCATGCGAGCCTTTTATGGCGATAGGACCTGACCTTGCCCTTCTCGGCGCGTTGATGAAGGACGAAGTGACGACCCGCGAGCAGGCAGTCCTAGGGCGAAGGCTGCTCGCTCCGCGCGACCTTCTTGGCCTGGCCGGGCGGCAGCGTGGCGGGCGCCGGAGGCGTCGCTGCGGTGTCGCTCGCCGCCGGAGCCGGGGCGGCGTCGGTCTTCTTGGCCTGGCCGGGCGGCAACGCGCCGTCGGCCCTCTTGGCCTGGCCCGGCGGCAACGCGCCAACGTCCCTCTTGGCCTGACCCGGCGGCAACGCGCCAACGGCCCTCTTGACCTGCCCCGGCGGCTGCACGACCGCGGTCGTCTTGGGCACCGCGACCGGTCGGGTGGCAGCTGGGGTGACAGTGACGGCCGGGGCCGGGGCGGCGGGAGGTCGGTGAGCGACGGTCTTCGCGCGGGCGTGCGGCGCGCGCGAGGGCGGGACCCTGGAGGACGCCCGCTGCGGAACCGGCCTCGCCGGCCTAACGGCAGCGGCGACGACGGTCGTCCTGGTCGGGGTCGACGATCGCACCTTCGCCCTCGCCACCGGGACGCTCTTGGCTTCGGCGGCGCGGGTCCTACCGAGCTCGTGGCGCGCCCCGGCGCCCGCCACCGCGATCGTCACCGCGGCGACCGCGACCTTGGCCGCCAGCGCGCCGCCGCCTCCTCCCGCCACCAAACCGGCACCGCCCGCCCCCGCGCCCGCGCCCGCGCCGGCCCCCGCCCCCCACCGCGGCGCGCGCCAGGAGCCCCAGCGCCGCGGGCGCCGGGAACAGCAGGCGAAGATCGCGCCGCCGGCTGCCGACCGCCTCGGCGAACGCCCGGCACCCGGCGCAGCTGCGCAGGTGCGCGGTCAGGCGGCGGCTGCGCCGCACCCGCCCGTCGCCGTCGGAGATCGCGCGCTCGACCAGCCCGCAGGCCATCGACCGCCCACTCTCGGCCTCGATCAGCGCCCGCCGCGCCTCGTAGATCGTCTGCTTCGCCGCAGCCGGCGAGATGCCCAGCGCGTCGCCGATCTCGGTGTGCCCCAGACCCCCGAGCTCGCGTGACAGCAGCGCGACCCGCTGGCGCTCCGGGAGGTTCGCGAGGTCGGCGCGCAGCGTCGCCAGCCGCTCGCGGCGCTCGGCGTCGCCGGCGACGTCGTCGAGCGCGGGCAGGTCGAGGTCGGCCAGCGTGTCGTGTGACCGGCGCCGGCGGATGATGCTGATCGCCTCGTTGTGCGCGACGCGGAACAGCCACGGCCGCAGCGGGATGTCGCGCCGCGCCGCGTCGGGCTTGGTCCAGATCGCCGCCCACGTCCCCTGCGCCGCGTCCTGGGCGTCCTCGTCGTCGCGCAGCAGCGAGCGGCAGTACCGGACGACGTCGTGGTGATGGTCGCTGTAGAGCTGCGTGAACGCCGACCCGTCACCGGCGCCGAACCGGCGCCACAGCTCCTCCGCGTCCCGTGGCCGTGTGCTCACGCCGTCATCGTCCCTGGTCGAGCGCACCGCCAAACCCACGATCCGCCGCCGGCCGGGTGCGAGTCCCACAACAACGCGACACGACACCGAAGGTCAGGTGCGAGTTCCGCGGGCCGTCCGCCCATCGCAATCGACGCTGTTCCGGGGCCGCTGCGGGTACGGCGAGGGCACCGCCGGCCGACCGTCCGTCGACCGCGCGGGCCACCACCCCAACCAAGAGGTCCCTCATGATCATCCTCGGCCTGATCCTCCTGCTGCTCGGCTTCGCGCTGGGCATCGGCATCCTCTGGACCATCGGCATCGTGCTCATCATCATCGGCGCCGTGCTCTGGGTCCTCGGCTCCACGGATCGCGCAGTCGCCGGCCGCCGCCACTACTGGTGACGCGCGGCGCACGGCCGGCGTCGCTCAGTCGCGACGCCCGGCCGGCGCGAGCGTCTTCAGCCACGCGTCGATCGCCGCGAAGTCCCTGTCTGTCACCACGCTCGACGGGAACAGACCATGTTGATGGACTCGCCGGAAGTCGGGCAGCTCGCGGCCGCCGGCCAGCGGCGGCGCGCGCAGCCCTTGGGCGAGGTCGCCGTGGCAGCGCGCGCAGCCCAGGCCCTGAGCGGAGAACGCGGCCTTGCCGGCCTGCACCATCGGCGTCCCCGTCGCCAGCGCGACGTGCAGCCTCGACGCGCCGGTCGCGCTCTGGGCCAGCTGCCCGCCGTCGTAGACGCCGACGCCGTGCTCGTAGGTCATGCGCCCGCCGAGGTAGCCCTGCACGACGACGCCGACAACGACCAGGACCGCGAGGATCGGGACGATCACCGGCCGGTGGTCGACGCCGTCGGCGCGTCGGCTGCGCCACCAGTCGCCGGCCGCCAGCACGGCCAGGACCGCGATCGCGATCCCCAGCCAGAAGTGCGCGTTGCCCAGCCGGAAGTGCTGACCGCGCAGCTCCGTCTGGGCCTGGCCCCAGACCAGCAGGCCGGTGGCGCCGGAGGCGGCGACGCCGAGCACCGCCGCCCCCAGCGCCCAGGGCTCCGCGCCGACGACGGCGGCGCCCCCGCGTCCCGCGCGCCGGACGAAGTGCAGGATCGCGAACAGCGGGATCGCCACGACCGCCAGGTGCGTCGCGGCGCCGTGCAGCTCGGAGAGATGCGGCATGGCCGGGCAGGATCGCGGGCGCAGGGTCAAGGAACGGCAAAGGCGCAGCAGGCCTCGCCGAAGCCTTGCCTGTTCGTCGACTGCCCGACCCACCGCCCTACGATCCGCACGTGGCCCGTCTGCTGATCGTCGAGGACGACGAGGGGATCCGCGTCCCGCTGGCGCGGGCGCTCGAGCGCGAGGGCTACGCGGTCGACGGCGCCACGACCGGCGAGGAGGCGCTGCTGCGCGCCGCGCGTGAGGACGAGCAGCACGACCTGGTGATCATCGACGTCGGCCTGCCCGGCATCGACGGCCTCGAGGTCTGCCGGCGCATCCGCGCGCAGCGGCCGGCCGTCCCGATCCTGTTCCTGACCGCCCAGGACGGCGAGCTGGACATCGTCGACGGCCTCGACGCCGGCGCCGACGACTACGTCACCAAGCCCTTCCGCGTCAGCGAGCTGCTCGCGCGCGTGCGCGCGCACCTGAGAAGAACGACGTCGCCGGAGCTGTCGGAGGCCGGCGACGTCCGGATCGACCGCGCCGCGCGCCGCGCCTGGCGCGGCGACGAGGAGCTCGACCTCTCCCCCAAGGAGCACGACCTGCTCGCGCTGCTCGTCGCCGAGGCCGGGCGCGTCGTCACGCGCGAGCGGATCATGGCCGAGGTCTGGGACGAGAACTGGTTCGGCTCGACCAAGACGCTGGACATGCACGTCTCCTGGCTCCGCCGCAAGCTCGGCGAGGACGCGAGCGACCCCAAGCACTTGATCACCGTGCGCGGCGTCGGCCTGCGCTTCGAGCCGTGACCGTCCGCCGGCGCCTGACGACCTCGACGGCGCTGATCGCGCTCGCCGCGGTGTTGGTCCTCGGCATCCCGCTCGGCGCGGTCGAGGCCGCGCGCGTGCGCTCCGACCAGACCGGCAAGATCGAGCGCGAGGCCGACGCCGCCGCCAGCGTCATCGACGACCGTCTCCAGCGCGGCATCGCCCCGACGACCGCCGACGTCGCGCCGCTGGTCCGGCCCGGGCACCGCCTGGTCGTCGTCGCCGACGGGCGCCGGATCGCCGCCGGCGCGCGGCTCGAGGACGGCGTCGTCGCGGCGCGCGCGGGCACGACCGGCGCCGCCGTCGTGACCGCGTCGGCGCCCGCGAGCGAGATCAACCGCCGCGTCCGGCGCTCCTGGCTGCTGATCGCCCTGCTCGGCGCCGGCGGCATCGCGGTCGCCACCGCCCTGGCGGCGATCCAGGCGCGGCGCCTGTCGCGGCCGCTGGAGCGCGTCGCGCGCACGTCCGCGCGCCTGGGCGACGGCGACTTCTCCGCCCGCGCCCCGCGCTCCGGCGTCCCGGAGATCGACGCGATCGGCCAGGCCCTGGACACCAGCGCCGAGCGCATCGCCGAGCTCGTCGCCCGCGAGCGCGAGTTCTCCTCCAACATCTCCCACCAGCTGCGCACGCCGCTGACCGCCCTGCGCCTGCGCCTGGAGGAGAGCGCCGCTGCCGACGATCCGGAGGCGCTGCGCGAGGAGCTCGACGCCGCCCTGCGCGAGGCCGACCGCCTCGAGGCGATGATCGCCGAGCTGCTCGCCCTCGCACGTTCCACCGCCCACGGCGACCAGATCGCCGTCGACCTGCCGGACGTCGTGCGCGACCACGCCGCCGCCTGGACGGCGATCTACGCCCGCGCCGGCCGGCGCGTGGCGGTGACCACCGACGGCGACGCGGCGGTCCGCGCCGTCGCCTCCCCCGGCACCGTCGGCCAGGTCCTCGACGTCCTGCTCGACAACGCCCTCCGGCACGGCGCCGGACCGGTGACGATCCACGTGCGCCAGGACACGCGGCTCGCCACGGTGACCGTCGAGGACACCGGCGACGGGATCGCCGGCGACGACGCCGAGCGCGTGTTCGACCGCGGAGCGTCCCACACCGACGGCGGCACCGGCATCGGCCTGCACCTCGCCCGCGCGCTGGCCCGCGCCGACGGCGGCAGCCTGCGCCTGACCCGCGCCGCGCCGCCGTGCTTCGAGCTGCGCCTGCGCCGTGCCGGCGACGGGTTGTAGGACAATGCGGCCATGCCCGAAGCCAAGCTGGACGACGGCGTGCCCCAGACCGCCGGCTGGTTCGTCGTCAACGCCCGCGACGCGCCGTGGATCGCCAACACGATGCGCACCGTCTGCCGCTTCGGCGGCGAGGGCGACGCGCACTTCGATGACATGGGCATCGCCTTGTTCTGGCTGCAGCCCGGCCAGCCGATGGCGCTCTACCACCACGAAGCGGGCCAGGAGGACTTCCTGGTCCTGCAGGGCACCGCGCTGCTGATCGCCGAGGACGCCGAGCGGCCGCTGGGGCCGTGGGACCTCGTGCACTGCCCGCCGCGCACCGGCCACACGATCGTCGCGACCGGCGAGCAGCCCGCACTGATCCTCGCGGCCGGCGCGCGCAAGGAGCGCGGCAGCGCGCAGTACCCCTACAACTCGCTCGCCGACCGCCATGGCGCGGCGGTCCACGACGGCGACACCGCGGACGTCACCTACGCGCGCTCCGGCGCCCTCACGCCGTGCCCGGCGCCGCCGCTGCCCTGAGGGGTCGGCGACGACTCGACCAACCACTAGAACAAGGAGCAACATGATGGAGTACCGCCTTCTGGGACGCACCGGCGTCCAGGTCAGCCCGCTGTGCCTCGGCACGATGATGTTCGGCGCGTGGGGTGAGAAGGACCACGACGAGTCGGTCCGGATCATCCACAGGGCGCTGGATTCCGGGATCAACTTCGTCGACACCGCCGACGTCTACAGCGCCGGGGAGTCGGAGGAGATCGTCGGCAAGGCGCTCAAGGGCCGCCGCGACGACGTCGTCCTGGCGACCAAGTTCTACATGCCGATGGGCGAGGGCCCCAACAACGGCGGGGTCTCGCGGCGATGGATCGTCAAGGAGGTCGAGAACTCGCTGCGGCGGTTGCAGACCGACTACATCGACTTGTACCAAGTCCACCGACCTGCTCCGGATGTCGACGTGGAGGAGACGCTCGGCGCGCTGACCGATCTCGTGACGGCCGGCAAGGTCCGCTACATCGGCTCGTCGTCCTACTCGGGCGCGCAGATCGTCGAGGCGCAGTGGACGGCGCGCGAGCGCGGGCTCCAGCGCTTCCGGACCGAGCAGCCGCCGTACTCGCTGCTGACGCGCGGCATCGAGCTCGACGTCCTCCCGGCCGCCCAGCGCCACGGCATGGGCATCCTCACCTACAGCCCGCTGGGCGGCGGCTGGCTCTCGGGCTCCTGGAGCGCCGACAGCTCGCCGACGTCGCCCGCGCGCAGGCGGCTCGCCGCCCGGTTCGACATGGACCTGCCCGAGAACCAGCTGAAGCTGCAGGCCGTCGAGCAGCTCCAGCAGGTCGCCGACGACGCCGGCCTGACGATGATCGAGCTGGCCATCGCGTTCGTCATCAACCACCCCGGCGTGACCTCGGCGATCATCGGCCCGCGCACGATGGAGCAGCTCGACAGCCAGCTCCCCGCCGCCGCCGTGACCCTCAGCGCCGAGACCCTCGACCGCATCGACGCGATCGTCAAGCCCGGCGTCATCATCAACCCCGCCGACACCAGCTACGGCGAGCAGGTGCTCGCCCCGGCCCTCCGCCGCCGCTAGAGCAAGGACATCATCATGGAGATCACCCGCAGCAGTATCGACACCAACAAGGGCCCGGCCAGCTGGTTCACCGGCGACGTCTACATCGACGCGGTCGCCGCCCCGGCCGGCAGCTCGACCTTCGCCGCGGCCGCCGTGCACTTCACGCCCGGCGCCCGGACCGCCTGGCACACCCACCCGCACGGGCAGACGATCTTCGTCACCGAAGGCGTCGGACGCTGCCAGCGCGAGGGCGGCCCGATCGAGAAGATCCGCCCCGGCGACCGCGTCTTCTTCGAGCCCGGCGAGAACCACTGGCACGGCGCCGCGCCCGGCCGCTTCATGGTCCACATCGCCATGCAGCAGAACGACGACTCCGGCTCACCGGTCACCTGGGGCGAGCACGTCACCGACGAGCAGTACGGAGCCGCGTGACGGCGCCCAACGAGAACGCCTGCGCGCACCTCGTCGCGGGCCCGGAGTTGTTGGGGTGGTTGACCGGTGACTGGTCGGTGCAGCGCCTCGTCCTAGGTGTAAGTCCTAGGGCGCGAGCAGCCGGGCGGTCCAGCCGTCCCCGTCGCGGAGGTAGAGCCGTCGCTCGTGCAGGCGATCGGGCGACTCCTCCCAGAACTCGACGGCGCTCGGCGTCAGCTCCAGCGCGCCCCAGTCGGGCGGGCACGGCGGTGGCGTCTCGGCGACGGTGGTCAGGTGCGAGAGGCGATCGCGCAGCGGCCCGAGGTCGTCGATCGCCTCGCCCTGACGCGAGACGATCGCCTGCCAGCGGTGCAGCACGTCGCGCTCGCCGAATAGCTCCTCGGCCAGCGCCCGCGGACCCACGTGCGCCTGCGCGGTCACGTGCACCTGCCGGCCGAGCGACGGCCAGTGGAACAGCAACGCGACATGCGGGTTCGCCGCGACCTCGCGCGCCCTGCGCGTCCACAGCGCCGACGTGAAGACCAACGCCTCGTCCTCGACGCGCTTGAGCGTCACCGTCCGCGCCGACGGCCGCCCCTCCCCGTCGGCGGTCACGAACGCCACCGACGCCGGGTGCTCCAACGCGGCGCGGCGCGCCTCGTCGATCCAGGCCTCCAACAACCGCAGCGGGTGCGCGTCGCTCACCCGCACATCATCCTCGACCCCGATCGATCAGGCTTCGCCGATGGACCGCTCGCCTCGTGCCGCCACGCTGGCGGAAGCCGGCGCCCTCACCGCCACCCTGGCCGCGGCGTTCGAGCACGACCCGGTCCTCGGCTGGCTGATCCCGGACCGGCACCGGCGGCTGCGCCGGCTCGAGCGGTTCTTCGCCCTGGAGCTCCGGCATGTCGTGCTCCCGGCCGGCACGGCCTGGACCGTGGACGGCAACGCCGGCGCGTCGCTGGAGCTGCCACCGGGCCGCTGGCGCATGCCGGTCGGCGCGCAGCTCGCGCACGGCCCGGCGTTCACGCGCGTGTTCGCACGACGGCTCCTGCACGCGCTCGGGCTGATCACCGTGATGGAGCACCGCCACCCGCGCGAGCCCCACTGCTACATCCCGTATGTCGGCGTCGCCCCGGCCGCCCAGGGGCAAAGGCTCGGCACCGCGCTCATGCGACCGACCCTGGACCGCTGCGACCGCGAGCACCTGCCCGCCTACCTCGAAGCGACCAGCGAGCGCAACGCCGCCCTCTACGAGCGCCTCGGCTTCGAGCACCTCGGCGCCTTCAGGTTCGGCAGCAGCCCACCGCTCTGGCCGATGCGCCGGCCGCCGGCGGCTCGGTGAGAGCGGCGGCGACGCGTGGTACCCCTCAGGCGAACAGCTCGGCCGCCGCAGCCACGACCTCGTCGTGCGGTACGTCGCGCACGTGCTCGGCGATGTTCCACCGATGCCCGAACGGGTCCTCGAGCCGGCCGTGCTTGTCGCCCCAGAACATCTCGCTCAGCGGCTGCAGCACCGTGGCGCCCGCGGCGATCGCCTGCGCGAACGCGGCCTCCGCGTCGCCCACGTCGAGCGCCAGCACGACCGGCGTGCCGCCGACCGACGGCGGCGCGAGCACGCCCATCTCCGGGAACTCGTCGGCCAGGTGCAGCTCGCTGTCGCCGACGCGCAACCGCACCGACATCAGCCGGCCGTCGGGCGTGGGGATCCGGCTGAGCTCCTCGGCGCCGAACGCGTCGGCGTAGAACGCGGCGGCGCGCGCGGCACCCTGGACGACGATGTGAGGCGTGATCTGCATGGCCGGAAGGCTGGACCAGGGCACGCGGCACGTCTTGCACGTTCTTGCACCGCCTAGCATCCGCAGCGTGGCCGACGACCAGGTCCGGATGTCCCGCCCGCGCGACGACGCGCGGGTCCTGCTCATGGCCGGCCGGACGACCCGCTACGCGATCGAGCCGCGCGGCGAGTACGTCTTCGGCATCGTGGCCGACCAGCCGATGCGCTCGCGCCGCGGCGCCGAGACGCGCATCGTCCGGCCCGGCCAGCTGGTCGCATGGGATCCGTCGGCGCCCCATGCCGGCGTGGCGATCGACGCCCGTCCGTGGTCGTCGCGGCTCATGGTCGTCGAGGTCGCCGGCCTCGAAGCGATCGCCGGCGACGAGGAGGCGATGCTCATCGGTGATGTCAGCTTCCCGGAGCCGGTCATCACCGACCCCGCGCTCGCCCTCGCGTTCGTCACCATGCACCGCGCGCTGGAGACGGGCGTGTCGCGCCTCGAAGCCGACGAGCGACTCGCCGAGTGGCTCTCCGCGATCGTGCAGCGCTCCTCAGCGGTCAGACGCTCACGGTCGGCGCTGACGCCGCGCGACGACCGCGCGCTGCGCCGTGCGTGCGACTACCTCGGCGAGCACGTCGCGCGCAACGTCGGCCTCGACGAGCTCGCCACCGCCGCGGGCATCGGCAAGTTCCGCCTCATCCGCCTCTTCCGCGAGCGCATCGGCCTCCCGCCCCACGCCCTGCAGCTCGCCCATCGCCTGCGCGACGCGCGACGCCTCCTCGAGCAGGGCCGGCCGATCGCCGACGTCGCGGCCAGCACCGGCTTCACCGACCAGAGCCACCTGCACCGCCACTTCCAGCGCAGCCTCGGCCTCACGCCCGCGGCTTACCAGCGGCGCTTCCGGACGCGATAGCGCGGGTGTCACACGGGCGCTCCTCGTCCTGTCAGGCCTTCCATGTCACCAACTTCGACGACCCCGCCCCTGACGGGCACCTTCCACGCCAACGCGATCAGCTCGACGTTCGCGTTCGCCGTGCGGCACTCCGGCGTCTTCTGGTTCCGCGGCTCGCTGGCGGACGTCAGCGCGACGCTGCGCGCCGACCCCGGCGGCGACGCGCCCTCGCTCGAAGGCTCCGCGCAGGTCGCGTCGATCTCGATCGCCGAGCCGGAGGCCATGCGCGCCAGCGTTCTCGGGCCCCAGTTCTTCGACGCCGCCGACCATCCCGAGCTCACGTTCCGCTCGACGGCGATCCGCTTCGCGCCGGACGGGACCGCCGAGGTCGAGGGCGACCTCACGATGCGCGGCGTGACGCTGCCGGTCACCGCCGGCGGCCGCTACGACGCGCCGCGCCTCAGCGGCTTCGGCGAGATCATGGGCCTGGAGCTCCACACCACGCTCGATCGCCGCGACTTCGGCTTCGACTGGCAGGCGGAGCTGCCGAGCGGCGGCGACGGGGTGAGCTGGGAGGTGCAGCTCGACATCGACCTGCTGCTCGTGCGGGAGGCCGACGATGCCGGGCGCTAGCGCGATCGAGGCGCGCAACACCGCGGCGTTCGCGCGCTTCCACGACGCCACCAACTCGGGCGACCTGGCGCGCATCGAGGCGACGATCGACGAGCTCGTCGTGCCCGACGCGACGATCCACGCACCGGTGCCGTTCGACGCGGCCGGCCCGCAGTTGTTGAAGGTGATCTGGGCGCGCCTCCTGCACGCCTACCCGGACCTCCACATCGAGGTGGAGGACCTGCTCGCCAAGGACGACCGGATCGCCTGCCGCCAGACGGTCACCGCCACGCACCAGGGCGAGCACCTCGGCGTGCCGGCGAGCGGCCGGCCCGTGACCTACGGCGAGATGTTCATCTTGCGGTTCGCGGACGGCCGCATCGCCGAGACCTGGGGCGTGGTCGACATCGCCGCGCAGATGCGGCAGATCGGCGCGGCGTGAGCGCACGCCTGCCAGGACGGGACGATGGGTGACCGGGAGCTCGAGGCGCTCAGGCAGCGCGCCTTCGGCGTGGCGTACCGGATGCTCGGCAGCGTCGCCGAGGCCGAGGACGTGGCCCAGGAGACGGTGCTGCGCCTGACGCGTCAGGACGGACCGATCGAGCAGCCGGCCGCCTGGGTCACGACGGTCGCGACACGGCTGTCGATCAACGTCCTGAAGTCGGCGCGGGTGCGTCGTGAGTCCTACGTCGGGCCGTGGCTGCCGGCGCCGTTGCTGGAAGATCCCGGGCCCGGCCCGGATGCGCGCGCCGAGCTTGCCGACTCCGTGTCGCTGGCCCTGCTCGTCCTGCTCGAGCAGCTGAACCCGATCGAGCGGGCCGCCTACCTGCTGCGCGAGGTGTTCGCCTATGAGTACTCGGACATCGCGAGCATCGTCGGGCTGACCGAGGTCAACGCGCGCCAGATCGTGACGCGTGCACGGAGGCGCATCGAGGCCGGCCGCCCGCGTTTCGACCCGGACGAGGCCGCCCGTGACGCGCTGCTCGCGCGGTTCCTCGCGGCCGCCGAGGAGGGCGACCTCGAGGCGCTGGAGGACCTCCTGGCGAAAGACGCCGTCCTGTACGCCGACGGCGGCGGCAAGGCGATGGCGGCGCCCGAGCCGCTGGTCGGTGCTGCGCTCATCGCGCGGTTCATGGCCGCCATCTCCCAGGTGCGCCCACGGTCGGGCGCGTTCGAGAGCCGGCGGGTGCGGGTCAACGGCCAGCCCGGGCGCGTGCTGCGCGGCCCGGCCGAGCCGCCGTTCGGGCACGCCGAGCGGCTGGCGGCGAAGGAGACCCACGCGCTGCTGAGCGCCGGCGAGCTCGACGCGCAGCAGCTCGCCGCGATCGTGCGGGAGGGCCGCGAGGCCGAGGACGCGGCCGCCGCCGAGCCGGCCGCGCTCCGGGTCATCAGCGTGCTGACCGTGGACGTCGTCGAAGGCCGGATCCACGCGGTCCGCATCGTGCGCAACCCGGACAAGCTCGCTCATCTGTGAGCTGTCCGGCTCCTTCGCTCAGTCCCGGTGCGTGAGCTGCTGGACCGCCCAGCCGTTGCCGTCGGGGTCGCTGAAGAACGTGAACGAGCCCCACGGGAAGTGCTGGACCTCGGTCGCGTCGATGCCGCGGGCGATCAGCTCGTCGCGGACGGCCGCGACGTCGTCGACGACGAGCTGCAGGCCCTGGACCGAGCCCGGCGCCATCGGCGACAGGCCGGTGCCGATCGCGATCGAGCACGCCGAGCCCGGCGGGGTCAGCTGGACGAACCGCAGCTCGTCGCTCACCGCGTGGTCGTGGTCGGCGTTGAAGCCGGCCTGCTCGGTGTAGAAGGCCTTCGCGCGGTCGACGTCGCTGACGGGGACCTGGACCAGCTCGAGCTTCATGGCGCTCATGGGGATGCCTTTCGCTTCGGGGAGAGGGGCCGCTAAACTTCTCAGCGTCCAAATATCTTAGCGACTAAGAGATCTCATGTCCAGTCCTCCGCGCCCCACCAGCAAGCAGGCCAAGCTCGACCGGCTCGTCGACGCGTTCCGCCACATCGGCAACCTCGACCGCGCCTTCGACAACCTCGCCGCCCGGCACCTCGGCCTCAACCTCACCGACCTCGACTGCATCAACATGATCGAGCGGCGCGGCTCGGTCACCGCGGGCGAGCTGGCGATCGAGGCCGGCCTGACGACCGGCGCGATCACCGGCGTCATCGACCGGCTCGAACGCGCCGGCTACGCGCGCCGCGAGCGCGACGCGGGCGACCGCCGCCGCGTCACCGTCGCCGTGACGCCGGCGTTCTACGCCGCGGCCGCCGACGTCTGGGGCCCGGTCAAGCAGGACTGGGACAGGACGATGGCCGGGCGCTTCACCGGCGAGCAGCTCGACCTGATCGTCGCGTTCCTCGACGCGGCCGGTGCGATCACGGAGCGTCACGTGGAGCGCGTCGGCGCCTTGCCACCTCCATAGTATGGCCACCTGGGGGGCTTGAAACAAGCCCCCACCCGTGCTGCATACTCGCCCGCCGCAAACGACCTTGGGAGGCGCGGCGGTGCAGGAGAGCAAGATGTACGTGTTGGGCATCGGCGAGCTGGACGCGACGCAGGTCGCGCTCGCCGGCGGCAAGGGCGCGAGCTTGGGTGCGCTCGCGAGGATCGAGGGGCTGCGGGTCCCGGACGGGTTCGTGGTGACGACGGACGCGTTCGCGGAGGGGATGACGGACGACGTCGCCGCCGCGATCGGCGCGGCGCTCCAGGACGGCGCGTCGTACGCGGTGCGGTCGAGCGCGACGGGTGAGGACTCCGAGGCCGCGTCGTTCGCCGGGCAGCACGACTCGTTCCTGAACGTGGCGGCGGACGACGTCGTCGAGCACGTGCAGCGGGTGTGGGCGTCGCTGTCATCGCAGCGCGCCGTCGCCTACCGGGAACGTGGCGGCGTCGAGCACGCGGCGATGGCGGTCGTGGTCCAGCGGATGGTCGACGCGGACGCGTCGGGGATCCTGTTCACCGCCGACCCGCTGACCGGCAACCGGAAGCTCGCGAAGGTCGAGGCGGTGCGCGGGCTGGGCGACGCGCTGGTCGCCGGCGAGGTCGCGCCGTCCGACGACGTGCTGAGCGCCGAGCAGGTCCTACAACTCGAAACGATCGGCCGCAGGATCGAGGCGCGCTTCGGCCGGCCGCAGGACATCGAGTGGTGCCTCGACGGCGACGGCTTCGCGATCGTCCAGGCGCGGCCGATCACGACGCTGTTCCCGATCCCGGTGGCCAAGGACGATGACAACCACGTCTACGTCTCGGTCGGCCACCAGCAGATGATGACCGACGCGATGAAGCCGCTCGGCCTCTCGGTCTGGCAGATGGTCGCGATGATCGGGATGCACGAGGCGGGCGGGCGGCTGTTCGTCGACGTCACGCCGCGGCTCGCGTCGCCGGCGATGCGGGCGGCGACCCTGAAGGCGCTGGAGACGTCGGACCCGCTGATCGGCGCCGCGCTGCGCACGGTCCTGGCCCGCGACGGCTTCGTGCCGACGGTCCCGGACGCCGCCCCGCCGGCCGGCGGCCCGCCCGCGCCGCCCGAGCCGATCGCGACCGACCACGCGATCGTCGAAGAGCTGATCGCGCAGAGCGAATCATCGCTCGCGCAGCTGGAGCACGCGATCGCACCGCTCTCCGGCAGCGCGCTGCTCGACTTCGTCGCGAGCGACATCCAGGACATGAAGCGCGCCATCTTCGACCCGCGCGTCCTGCAGGTGATCCTCGCGGCCCAGGAGGCGTCCGAGTGGCTCAACGAGCACCTGGAGGCGTGGCTGGGCGAGCGCGACGCGGCCGACGTCCTGACGCAGTCGGTCCCCGACAACGTCACGTCCGAGATGGGCCTCGCGCTCCTGGACGTCGCCGACGCGCTCCGGGATCGCGACGACGACCTCCCCGCCGCGATCGACGCTGGGGCGCTGGACGCGTTCCTCGACCGCTACGGGATGCGCTGCGTCGGCGAGATCGACATCACGCGCCCGCGCTGGAACGAGCGGCCCGCGGCGCTGGCCCCGGTGCTGCTGAGCAACATCAGGAACTTCGCGCCGGGCGAGGGACGGCGGCACTTCGAGCAAGGCCTACAGGATGCGCAGGCCAAGGAGCGCGACGTGCTGGCGCGCCTGAACCCCGAGCAGGCCGCCGAGACCAAGACCATGATCGACCGCCTCCGCACGTTCAGCGGCTACCGCGAGTACCCCAAGTACGCGATCGTCTGCCGCCTCTGGGTCTACAAGCGCGCGCTGCTGGCCGAGGCCGAGCGCCTCGTCACGGCGGGCGTACTGGAGGACGCGAGCGACATGTCGTACCTGACGTTCGCCCAGCTGCAGGACGCCGTACGGACGCAATCCGTCGACCGCGACGCGATCGACCGCGCCCGCGCGGCGTTCGAGTCCTACACCTCGCTCAGGCCCCCGCGCGTCCTGACCTCCGACGGCGAGGCCGTCGCCGGCTCCTACGCGGCCCGCGACGGCGCGCCCGCCGGCGCGCTGCTCGGCCTCGCGGTCTCCGCCGGGACCGTGGAGGGCCGCGCGCGCGTCGTCCTCGACCTCGAGCACGCGGACTTCGCGCCCGGCGACATCCTCGTCACGACGTTCACCGACCCGAGCTGGACGCCCGCGTTCGTCGCGATCGACGGCCTCGTCACCGAGGTCGGCGGCCTGATGACCCACGGCGCGGTGATCGCCCGCGAGTACGGCCTGCCCGCCGTCGTCGGCGTCCAGGACGCCACGCGCCTGATCCGCGACGGCCAGCGGATCCGCGTCGACGGCACGTCGGGGTACGTCGAGGTCCTGGACCGATGAGCGCTGAGATCCGGCGCGAGCGGGCATACTGCCGCGCGGGATGACCACTTCAGCGCGCCTCATCAGTCGAGCCTCCTTCCTCGCCGTGGCGGCGAGCGCCGTGTGCGCCGCCGCCACGGCGGGTCAGGCCGGACCCGCACCGGCGCCCGGAGGAGCGCTGACGATGCTCGCCCTCAGCGACGTCGACTACCTCGATCCGGGCCACACGTACTACACGTTCGGCGAGATGGTGACGCTGGCGACCAACCGCCCGCTCTACTCGTTCAGGCCCGACGACGCGCTGCATCCGGTGCCGGACCTCGCGGCGGCGCAGCCGGTCATCTCGGCCGACAAGAAGACGGTCACGGTCAGCATCAAGGCGGGGATCAGGTACGCGCCGCCGGTCGACCGCGAGGTGACGTCGGCCGACGTCAAGTACGCGTTCGAGCGCTTCTTCTCGCACAACGTCGGGGGCCAGTACCAGACCTACTTCAGCGTCATCAAGGGCGCGCCGCGCCGGGCGACGCACGGCGTCAGGACGATCTCCGGGATCGCGACGCCCGACCCGCACACGATCGTCTTCCACCTCCGCAACGCATCGGGCGTGCCGTTCGCCGCCTCGCTGGTCATGCCGATCACGGTCCCGGTGCCCGAGGACTACGCCAAGCGCTACGACAAGCACGACCCGTCGACCTACAACACGCACGTCGCCTTCACCGGGCCGTACATGGTGTCCAGCTACAAGTCGGGCCGATCGATCCAGCTGACGCGCAACCCCAACTGGGTCGCGGCCACCGACTACCGCCCCGCCTACGCGGACTCGATCCTGATCAAGACCGACGCGAGCCCGAGCAGGGCCGCGCAGCAGGTCGCGTCCGGCAGCAACCTGCTGCTCGACACGAACCCGACGGCCTCGGTCCTCAGCAGGCTCCAGGCCAGCGCGCCGACGCAGCTGAGCACCGTCGGCGCCGGCGGCTTCCGCTACTACTCGCTCAACACCACCATCAAGCCGCTCAACAACATCAACGTGCGCAAGGCGATCCTCGCGGGCTTCGACCGCACGGCCGCGCGGGCGGCACGCGGCGGGCCCGCCGTCGGCGACATCGCCACCCACTTCCTCCCGCCGGACCTGCCCGGCTTCGCCGAGGCGGGCGGCGCGGCGGGCTTCCCCGAGTTCGACTACTTCAACGCCAACAACGTGTCCGGCAACGCGGCGGTCGCCGCGAAGTACATGAAGAGGGCCGGGTACAGGAGCGGCAGGTACAAGGGCCACCAGCGGCTGCTGCTCGTCGGCCCCAACGCCGAACCGGGCAAGTCCACGATCGAGGTCGCCGCCACCCAGCTGCGCCGGCTCGGCTTCAGGATCAAGCTGCGCCTCGTCCCGCAGGACGACGTCTACACCGACTGGTGCCAGGTCCCGCCCAAGCACGTCGCGGTCTGCGTCGCCGGCTGGTTCAAGGACTTCGCCGACCCGCAGTCGATGCTCGAGCCGGTCTTCAAGGGCTCCAACATCAACCACGACTCCGGCAACATCAACTACTCGATGTTGAACGACGAGAAGATCGACCGCGCCATGAACGCGGCGACGACCGCGACGGGCGACGCCCGCAACCAGGCCTGGGCCAACATCGACAAGATGATCGTCGGCGACGCCGCCGGGATCCCGTTCCTGTGGGACAAGACGACGCTCGTGCGCGCGCCGAACGTCGCCGACGTCCCCAACCCCTACATCGGCCTCTGGGACCTGTCGTTCGCCTCGGTCACCGCTTGACGCGCAGCCTGCGCGTCACGCGCCCGACGCTCCTGCCGCCCTGCCTGAGCGCGACCGTCACCGTGTAGGTGCCGGCCGGGATCCCGCGGGTCGAGCCGAGGCCGAGGTTCACGGTCGCGCCCGGGAGGATCGGGCGCGCGGCGATCGTGCCGGTGTGGGTGCCGCTCGCGCCCTTGATCCGGACGTCGCCGGAGATCGGGCTGACCGTGTTCCCGGTGTTCTTGACCGGCAGGACGATCGCGCTGCCGCTGACCCGCGCGGCCGACGCGCGCACCGCGAGGTGGCGCTTGGCCGACGGCGGGTTCAACCGCAGCGTGCTGATCAGCCGGTAGGCGGCGGTGATCCCGTTCCTGCGCGCCGGCCCGGTCGGGGTCCCGATCGTCTCGATCGACCCATACAACGACCCGGACGCCGGCAGGCTCTTGACGTTCATCGCGACGCTGCGGCGCGCGCCCGGCGCGAGCGTGAACGAGCGCGCGCTCACGCCCAACCGCGACAACAACGTCTTCCTGCGGTCCGGCGCGACCGCGCCGCTGCGCGACTGCGTCCACGGCCGCGGCGTGACGGTGATCCTCAACGTCTTGTTGGTGCTGTTGACGACCGCGAGCGACGCGGTGTCGCCGCGGACGGCGATGCGCTCGATGACCGCCGGGGTGACCGACAGGGCGCCGTCGGCGACGGCGGTGGCGCCGGCCAGCGGCAGCTGCGCGAGCAGCGCGACGGCGGAGGCGGCGAGGACGAGACGGGGCAGGTGAGGCATGGTGATGTTCTTGGTGGGTCGTCGGTTCACGGCGTCGCCGCGGACAGGGTGATCAGGACGGTCGTGGCCGCGGCGGAGGCGGACCTGAGGTGCAAGGTGGTGGACTTCCCGGCGAGGACGTCGTCCCACGCGACGAGCGTCAGCCCGAAGGCGGGATCGAGCGGCGCGTAGAGCCCGGACGCCAGCTCGGCGCTGAGCCCGGACCGCGCGGTCTGCGGCGCGACGCTGAGCCGCGTGCCCGGCTCGGTCGTCGTGACGGTCGCGCGCACGGCCGCGCCGGACTGGTCGAGCCCGAGCGACAGCGTGCTCGACACCGAGCCGCCGATCTCGGTCTCGTCGGCGGGCGCCGCGACGGGCGCGGCGGCGCACGCCAGTGTGGCGAGCAGCGCGATGCCCGCGAGGATCACCCGGCGGCGCATCAGCGCGCCCTCCCCTTCTTCGTGACGGTCGCGACCGCGATCCGGATCCGGACCCGCGCCGACATGTAGCGGAACTCGACGATGCGCGCGCTCGGGTAGGCGAGGATCGCCGTCAGCGCCCCGCCGGCCCGCGTCGCGACGCCGCTCTTGCGGAACGTCCTGCCGCCGAGCGTGCTGTACAGCGACACGCCGATCCCGGACGGAGCCCTCACGCGGCGCCCGCGCACCGCACAGGTCAGCGTGCCCGTGAAGCGGTAGCGCCCGTTGCGGCGCAGCACCGGCACGCCCCTGGTGACGCGCAGGGGCTTGTCCTTCAGGAACACCGAGAGGCGCGGGGAAGCGCAGGCCGCGCTGCCGCCGCCCGTCGCGGAGCCGCCGGCGCCGGAGACGGCGCCGCCGCCGCCCGCCGCGCCCGCGCCCGCGGCCCCGGAGCCGCCCGCCGGCGTCGTCCCCGCGGTGCCGAGCGTGAGCATCGCGGTGCTCTGTCGCTCCGGCGGCGTGTTGTTGATGGGGAAGTCCTGGTCGGTCAGCACCGCGGCGTTGCCCGCCGCGTCGGTGACCGTCACCCGGAGCCGGTGCGCGCCGTCGGTGATCGTCGGCGTCGGGATCGGCAGCTGCAGGTCGGTCACCGCCGCCGGGCAGCCGCCACCGAGCGGCAGGTCGACCGCCGCGTCGCCCGGCGACAGGTCGGTGCAGCCCGCGCCGCCGAGCGGCGCGGCCGCCACGACCACCCCGTCGACGGTCGCCTCGGCGCGTGCCAGCCCGATGCCCGCGTCGGTCGCCCGGACGCTCAGCGTCACGGTCCCGGACGCCGGCGTCACGATCCCGCCGACCGCGCCGCGCGGCGCGTCGGCGTCGTCCATCGTCACCGCAAGGGCATCAACTTGAACGCCCAGCGGAGTCGCCGACGGCGCGGCGCAGCGGTCGGCCGCCGCGCAGCTCACGCCCGCGCTGACGAAGCCGCCGCCCGGCGCCGGGAACGCGACCGCGCCGTCGAGCGCGGCGTTGGTCCCGTCCTCGACGCTGCCGGACTCCAGCACGCCGCCCGCCGTCGCCGCGGCGTAGCGCTGCCCGCCGCCCAGGACCGGCGCACCGCCGAACCCGCTCGTGCGCCGGACGAGCCGGACCTCCGACACCGCGACGCCCGCCGGAAGCTCCGCGCGCCAGCCCGCCGCCGAGCCGGTGGCCGGGTCCGGGCGCGTGAACGCGGCGCGCAGGCCACCGTCGCCGAGCGCGTCCGCGCAGCCGCCGCCGACGAGATCGGCCGTGCCGTCCCCGCTCGCGGTCGCGGTGAACGGCGCGGTCCCGAGCGCCTGGCCCGCCGGGCCGTGGCAGCCCCAGAGCGTGACCGGCGCCGCGCCCGCGGCAGCCGGGAGCGCAACGGCGGCACCCGCCGCCACCGCCGCGAGGCCGAGCCCGAACGCGCGCAGCCCCATCACGCCACCGCCCCGCGCACGCCGCGGCCGCGCCGCCGCGGCACGCCGACCCGGCGCACCACCACGACGACCAACCCCACCAACAAGATCAACGCAACCAACAACGTCCACGGCAGCGTCCACGTCCCGCCCGACGCCGAGACGGCCCTCAGCGGCGACGTCGACCCCGCCGCGTCGACCAGCAGCGGCGTGACCTTCACGCTCGCCCTCGCCCGCAGCGCGGGCGCGACGTCGCGCACCGGCGCCGACACCGTCCAGGACGTCCCCGGCGGCAGCGCCGGCGTGTCCGCCACGCGGCCCGCGCCGCGGCGCCAGACCCCGAGCGGACCCGCCACCGACACCGCCTGGCGCGCGCTCAGGGTCGTGTTCCCCGTGTTGCGCACGGTGTACGACACGGTCGCGTCGCCGGAGCCGACCGGGTTCGCGCTCCCGTCGTACTCGACGTGCACGCCGCTCACCGCCAGCGCCGGCCTCAGCGCGCCGGAGACCCGCAGCCGGATCTGCAGGCCCGCGCGGCGCCCGCCCGCCGTGGTGACGATCCCGCCGACGTGGTCGCCGGCCGCGGCCCCGCGCGGCGGCGTGAGCACGAACGGCACGGTCAGCGTCGCGCCCGGATCGACGGTCACGGCCTGCTGCTGCAGGTGCACCCACGCGCCGACGCCCGCGGCGCGCGCGCTGGCGCCCGCCATGTCGATCCGGCCCGCGGCGTCGAGGACCGCGTCGGCCGGGCGCAGCGACAGGTGCAGCGCCGTCGTCCCCTGGTTGACGATCTCGATGCCGTCCTCGATCCGGCCGCCCGCGCTGAGCGTGTAGCCGTAGTCGGTGCGATCGGTGCCGAAGTCGTTGGCGGCGGTCCGGACCGTCCAGCTCGCGTCCGCCGCGGCGGCCGGCGCGGGGCGGGCGACGAGCGCGCCCAGCGACAGCGCGCTCAGCACCACCACCAACATGGTGCGCAGGTGGGGTGTCGTCGTGTGCGGCGTCATCGGTCCTCGGGAAGTCATAGGTCTTGGTACGACAGTGGGTGGCGGGCGCCTCGACGGCGCCCGCCACCCGAGTCCTACCTGTCGATCAGCTGCGCGACGATCACGGGGTGGTCGTCGAGAGCGTGAACACCAGCGTCTTGCTGTACGTGCCGGTGCGCAGGGCGTCGGTCGCCCCGATGTGCTGCTGGAACTGCAGCGTGACCGGGTCGTTGGCGACCGGGCCCGCGTAGCTCAGCAGCGACGTCGGGGTCGCCGTGCTGCCGACGTTGGCGAACGCGCCGCCCGCGCCGGCGGGGCTCGTCGCCTTGGCCTGGAGGGCCGACGGCAGCGAGTACGTGCCGTTGACCAGGTGGCCGGTGGCCGTCGCGCTCGGGTCGCCGACGCTCAGGGTGGCGTCACCCGCCGACGAGGTCGTGCTCGCCGTCATCGACGCGGCGTAGTCGTTCGCCACGCCCGGCTGGAACGGGGTGAACGTCGGGGCCTGGTCGAGCTTCAGCGACAGCGTCGCCGGCACCGACCCGGAGACCGGGGCGGCGTTGCGGTAGATCACCGTCTTGTCGATGACCGAGCCGACCGGCTGCGCCGGGGAGGCGCCGCTGTTCGGACCGCACCAGGCGACCTTCCTGAGCTCGACCGCGGCGTTCGGCGCGTCGCACGTGCCGGACCGGACCTCGGAGACCACCAGGGAGTCGTCCTTGACCGACACCTTGACGTAGGTGCGGACGTGCTCCTGGTTCTCGACCGAGTTCGCGTAGTGGCGCTTGCCGGTCGGGTCGAGCGGGTCCGGGCCGTACTCGCCCGCCACCGGGGTGGTCAGGTCGTAGTACTTGGAGCCCGAGGCCGAGTTGCCGGTGACGTAGATGACGCCGCCGGGACCCTCGGAGACCTCGGCTGCGCCGGGCTGCTCGTTCGGGTTGGCCTTCTGACCGTTCTTGATCGCGTAGGAACGCGAGTAGGAGTGGTCGTGGCCCTGGAGGACCAGGTCGACGCCGAGGTTCGAGAACGCCGTCGGGAAGTCCTGGCGGCGGATCTTGTTGTCGGAGTCGTTGGCGTGGTCGGCCGGCGAGTAGATCGAGTGGTGGTAGACCAACACGATGTGCTTGGCCTCGGCGCGGTGCGCGTTCACCACGTTGGTGATGTAGTTGATGTGCGCCGCGTCGGAGCCGTTGGCGTAGGCGTTCGAGTTCAGGTGGATGAACAGGACGCCCTTGAAGATGTACCAGTAGTCACCGCCGGACTGGGTGGCGGAGCTGCTCTGGTAGAACGCCGTGGACCGGTCGGTGTTCGGGGTCCAGAAGTGCTGCTCGTAGGCCTTGCCGCCGACGTCGTGGTTGCCGATCGTCGGCGCCCACGGGTAGGCGCGCAGCTTGTCGTCCGCGAAGAACGCGTTCCACTGCGTCTCGGTGTTGGCGGTCTCGACCTGGTCGCCGCCGGACTCCAGCAGCTCGGCGTCCGGGTTGGCCGCGGTCGCGACGTCGAGCGTGTCCGCCCAGCCCGCGCCGTCCTTCGCCACGTCGCCCGACGACCCGATCTGCGGGTCGCCGAAGAACAGGAAGTCGAAGTTGCCCGAGAAGGAGTGGGTCTTGAACTGGTAGGTCGGCGACCAGCTGCCCTCGGAGCCGACACGGTACGAGTACGCCGTGTTCTCCTGGAGGCCGTCGAGCGTCGCGTGGCCGTTGAAGCCACCGTTGACGCTGTTGGCGGTGAGCGACCCGGCGTACGCGGTCGGGTTCGCCGGGAACTCACCGTTGATCAGCAGCTGCGAGGTCGGGACGACCTGCACGTACTGCTGAGCGGCGTTGTCCGACGAGTACCACGAGACCACGCGCTGTGCCGTGTTGGCGCCGACGCCGAGGACGATGGCCGACGTCGTGACCGGGCTCTGGGCGCTCGCGCCCGTCATCGAGAGACCGAGCACGCCCGTCGCCGCGACCGTCGCCAGCGTGGCACCGGCAGCGGCGCGGCGGCGGAGATGCCGCGACGTCCCTGCGCGCCTGCTGTTCCGACTTGAGAACACCAATGGACCTTTCCTTGGGATGCAGTGAAGAAAATTGGGATTGCGTTAGCCCGGGCAGTCTTCTCTGGACGCATTGGCACGGTTGTGGCCGAGCCGTGAACGACCCGTGACCATCTCGATGTCAGGCCGCAGACCGCGCTCAGCGGATGCGCAGGACGACGCCGGTGATGCCGTGCAGGACCGCGGCGACCCCGGCGCGGACCGCGCGCCCGGCGCGGTCGGAGGTGAACGAGGCCGGGTTGTAGGCGTTGGGCAGACCAAGGCCTTCACCTCGGAACGACGCGCCGGTCCAGTCGGCGGCGGTGACGTTCTCGGTCGGCTCGGCGACCTCGGACCCGACGGTCAGGAACTGCTGGTCGAGGTGGTTGGCGGTCGCGATCGCCAGCGGGTCGACGAGCCTGTTGCCGACGCTGATGATCAGGTCGGGCCTCAGGTTGATGGCCTTGGTGATGGCCGGGATCAGGTCGGCGTCGTCCTTGACTTCGACCGTCTTGAGTTCCGCGTGGACTTGGTCCGCCCAGCCGGTCACGGCGGTGGCGAGCGTGATGGTCGGCCGGTCGCCGCCGGCGCGCAGCAGCACGACGCGGTAGTCCTTCGACGGGCGCACGGCGTTCCAGGAGCCGGGGCGCGGCGTGACCGTCGCCTCGGGCGCCGGCGGGTTCTTGGCGTCGACGAAGCCGGTGCCGAGCGCGCCGACCGCGGTCGGCCTGGCGTGTGGTCCGGACCAGTCGTCGCCGGAGGAGCCGCAGCCGGCGGCGGCGAGGACGAGCGCGAGCACGGCGGTGGCGAGCGCGAGGAGAGAACGGCGGCGACGAGCGGTGACGGGCATGACGAAGCGGCGATCTTGGCGGCGCCCGCGACAGACGTCGAGCAGATTTCACACCAAATTCACCAACAACCGGAGCGCGACGGCCACGATGCCGCGGCCCGATGCACGCTCTCCGCCGCCGCACCCGCCCGCTCGTCCGTCTGCTGCTCGTCGCCTTCGCCGCGGCGCAGCTGCTTCCCGCCACATCTGCGATGGCGCACGGGTTCAGCTCGGTCGTCTACGTCGACATGACGTCGCCCGAGAAGGGGCACGTCGCCGTCAGGATGGGGTTGGAGTACGACCTGCTCGTCGTCTCCGCCGCCGACGCCGAGCACGACGACAGGCTGTTCAGGCAGGGCACGCCGGCGTTCAACGACCACGACCCGGCCAAGGAGACCGCGGCGCTGGCCGACCACGCGGCCGCGGTCATGGCCTACATCAACCAGCGCCAGAGCCTGAAGGTCAAGGACGGCACAGCCTGCACGCCGTCGCAGTCCGGCGGGTTCAGGGTCGGGCCGCGCGACGGCACCGACTACGCGTCGGTCACGGTGGACTACACGTGCCCCGAGAGCGGCGGCGCGCACGTGCTGACGAGCACGCTGTTCCCGGACTCCGAGGGCTACGTCAGGGGCACCAAGACGATCGTCACCTACGAGGAGATCGACCTGCGCTCGGGCAGCGCGACGCTCGAGGCGCGCCACCCGTCGTTCTCGACGCACCAGTCGCTGCTGACGCAGTACGGCGAGTTCTGGCGCCTCGGCGCCAACCACCTGCTGACGGGCATCGACCACATCCTGTTCCTGTTGGCCTTGATCGCCGGGTCGCGGCGGCTGCGGGAGATCGTGCTCGCGGCGTCGACGTTCACGCTCGCGCATTCCGTCACGTTCATCCTCGCCGCGCTCGGGTTGGTGCACGTGCCTTCGAGCCTGGTCGAGCCGACGATCGCGCTGTCGATCGCCGCCGTCGCCGCGCTGCACCTGAGGCGGATCTGGGAGCTGCGCGGCGACATCGAGGAGGTCGAGGAGGTCGGCAGCGGCCCGCTCGGCCTCGACCGCTCCGGCTGGGCACGGCTGGGCGTCGTGTTCTGCTTCGGGTTGGTCCACGGCCTCGGCTTCGCCTCCGCACTCGGGATCGACCAGGCCTTCTCCTGGACCTTGTTGTCGTCCTTGCTGGTCTTCAACCTCGGCATCGAGTCCGTCCAGCTCGGCATCATCCTGCTGGCCTTCCCGGCCCTCGCGCTCCTGCGCCGCTACCGCCCGGTCTGGGGCGTGTCGGCGACCGGCACGATCGCCGCCGCGGTCTGCTGCTTCGGGCTGGTCTGGTTCTTCCAGCGCGCGGCGTTCTTCTAGACCAGGAAGACGGTGATCGTGAAGGTCTGCGGTGGGCTGGTGTTGATGCCGCCGTTGGCGGTGCCGCCGTCGTCGACGGCGGTGACGGTCACGGTCGCGGAGCCGAGCAGGGAGAAGCCGGGCTGGTAGACGAGGCTGCCGTCGGGATCGACGTGGGGTTGGACCTGGAACAGTCCTGGGTTGTTGTTGGTGGTGGTGAACGTGACGTTCTGCCCGCTCTCGTCGGCCGGGCCGGGCGAGATCGCGGTGGCCCAGCCGGGGATGGTCTGCGTTCCGCCGTTGAGGACCGCCGACTGGTCGCCGCCCTTGGCGAACGACGGTGCGTCGTTGACCGGCGTGACCGTGACCGTGAAGGTCTGGGGCGCGCTCGTGTCGACGCCGCCGTCGGCAGTGCCGCCATCGTCGTGGGCGGTGACCGTGAACGTCGCGGCGCCGTTCTGGTTGGCCGCGGGCGTGAACCTGAGCGTGCCGCTGCCGGAGAGCGCGGGCGCGGCGGCGAACAGCGCGGCGAGCGGGTTGTTGATGGTGAACGAGACGACCTGCGCGCTCTCGTAGGACGGGCCCGCCGAGATGCCGCTCGCCCAGCCGGAGAGCGTCTGTGGGCCGGCGTCCTCCAGGACAGTCGGGTCGCTGCCCTTGGAGAACGAGGGCGCGTGGTTGGGCGCGAGGACGGTGATCGTGAACGTCTGCGCGCTGCTCGTGTCGGCGCCGCCGTCGGCCGTGCCGCCGTCGTCGTGGGCGGTGATCGTCACGGTCGCGACGCCGTGCGCGCCGGACGCGGGCGTGAACGTGAGCGTGCCGCCCGGGCTGACCGCGGGCTGAGCGGCGAACAGCGAGTTGTTGTCGTTGCTGGTCGTGAAGGCGATCGCCTGCGACGACTCGTCGGCCGGGCCGGGCGTGATGTGCGTCGCCCAGCCGCCGACGGTCTGCGCGGGATCGTCCTCGCGGACGGTCCGGTCGGCGCCCGCGGTGAACGTCGGCGCGTCGTTGACCGATGTGATGGTGATGGTGAACGTCTGGGGCGCGCTCGTGTCGTCGCCGCCGCCGTCGTCGTGCGCGCGGACCGTGACGCGCGCGGTGCCGTTGGCGTCCGGCGCGGGCGTGTAGGTGAGGGTGCCAGCGGGCGTGACGTCGGGCTGGGCGCTGAACAGCGCGTTGTCGTCGTTGCTGGTCTGGAAGTCGATCGCCTGCGACGACTCGTTCGCGGGACCGGGCGAGATCGCGGTCGCCCAGCCGGGGATCGCCTGCGCGCCGGCGTCCTCCAGGACGGCCTGCGCGGCGCCCGCGCCGAAGGACGGCGTGTCGTTCACGGAAGTGATGGTGATGGTGAACGCCTGGGGCGCGCTGGTGTCGTCGCCGCCGCCGTCGTCATGGGCGCGGACCGTGACGCGCGCGGTGCCGTGCTCGTCGGGCGCGGGCGTGAAGGTCAGCGTGCCCGCGGGGGTGATCGCGGGCTGGGTGGCGAAGAGCGCGTTGTTGTCGTTGTCGACGACGAAGTCGATGGCCTGGCCGCCCTCGAACGGGCCGGCGTCGATGGCGGTCGCCCAGCCGGGGGTCGCGCTGGGGCCGGAGTCCTCGGCGACGGTGCGGTCGGCGCCGGCCGTGAACGTCGGCGCGTGGTTGGGGACCGGCGGCGCGGGCGCGGGCAGCTCGGCGGGCGGCGCGGGCGTCGGGATCGGCGCGACGGGCGCAGGCGCGGGCGCCGCGGGCGGCGTCGCGACGACGGGCTCCGGGGTGAGCGGCGGCAGCGCGGCCGGCTGCTCAACCGGCGTGGCGGCGGGCATCTCCGGCACGGCGGGCTCCGCGGGCGCAGGCGCCTCCGGCGCGGCGACGGGCGCGGGGACCACCGGCGCGGCGGCCGGCGTCGCGACCGGCGCGTCGGTCAGCGGCGGCAGCTCGTCCGGGACGGCGACCCTCGCCGCCCTCGCGACGACGCGGTGCCTCCGCCGCTGCGCCAAAGCCGGCACCCGCGCCGGAGCGACCCGATGGGGTTGCACCACCGCCGCCGGCCGCGGGGCCGCCGCGAACGCCTCGTTGTCGTGCGCGGCGCCGCTGGTCCCGGCGAAGCCGCTGGCGGTCGTGGCGACGACGACGCCCGCGGCGCCCCAGACGGTCCCGGCCATCGAGCCCAGCGGGAGCCGCCCGACGATCGGCAGGTGCGCGAGCCACGACAGCGGCCCCATCACCATCCGCATCCGGCCCAGCGAGACGCCGAGGAACGCGCGGACCAACCTGGGGTCGAACTGGACGCCCGCGCAGCGCGCGATCTCCTCGCGCCCGGACGACGCCGAGCCGGCCTCCTTGTAGGAGCGGGCGCTCGTGATGACGTCGAACACGTCGGCGATCGCGACGATCCGGCCCGCGAGCGGGATGTCGTCGCCCTCGATGCCGCGCGGGTAGCCCTGGCCGTCCCAGCGCTCGTGGTGGTAGCCGACGGCGTCGGCCCAGTCGCCGAGCCACGGCCGCATCGGCTCGACGAAACGCTCGCCGTAGAGCGGGTGGCGCTTGAGCTGCTGCCACTCGTGCTCGTCCGGGCGGCCGGGCTTGTTGAGGATGTCGACCGACACCTCCAACTTGCCGATGTCGTGCAGCAGCGCGGCCCAGTTGAGCTGGTCGAGCTCGTGCTCGGAGAGCCCCAGCTCGGTCCCGATCATCACCGCGTAGCCGCGGACGCGCTCGGAGTGGCCGCGGGTCAGCCTGTCGTGGTCGCTCAGCGCGGCGACGAGCGTCAGCAGCAGCCGCGCCGACTCGGCCGGCGTCTCGGCGTTCGCGGCGCGCTGCGCGAGCGCCAGCCGGTCTTCGAGCTCGTTGACGCGCCCGGAGTCCATGGCGGCGCGGAAGCGCGACGGCGCCTGGTCGGGGAAGACGAGCGACAGCTGCAGGAGCGCGGCCAGCGGCAACAGCCGCCGAGCAGCACGGTCGACCAACCACATCACGAGGCTGCCGCCGGCGCTCAGCGCCAGCCACCACGCGATGAACGCCGCCGCACCTCCGTCGGGCGCCGTGACGAACCGGCTGACCGCCCAGACGAACGCGACCGAGGCGCCGAACGGCAGCACGAACACGAGCATGCGCAACGCGCGCGCGACCCACGGCCGCGACGTCCATTGCGACGTTCGCTGTTCCTGCCCTTGCACCCCAATCCCGGTGATCGGGCCGAAGGACCGGGATCTTGAGAAACGCCGGTGTCACCTACGCGCGTACGTCACGGGCGCAGCCCGGCGAACGCCGCGTCCAGGATCGGCTCGACGTACGCCGCGTCGCCCTGGATCCGGGCGATCGCGATGACCATGTCGAGCACCTGCTCGAGCGTCAGGTCGGCGCGCACCTCGCCCGCCGCCTGCGCCGCCTCCAGCAACGGCCGGCCGGCGGCCAGGACGCGCGTGCGGCCACCCTCGAAGACCGGATCGGTCCCGGCGACGTGGGTCAGCAGCTCGGCGGCGATCGCGCGCTTGGACGTCGAGAACGCGAAGAAGCGCCGCACCCACGCGGTCAGGCGCGCGCCCGCGGGATCGTCCGGCGCGTCGGCGGCGGCCGCGCAGATCGCGTCGACCTCCTCGGTGTAGAGCGCCTCGAGCAGCTCCCGGCGCCCCGGGAAGTTCCGGTACAGCGTCGCCATCCCAACCCCCGCGCGGCGCGAGATCTCGGCCATCGAGACGTCCGCGTCGGCGCCCGCGAACGCGGTCCGCGCGGCGGCGAGGATCCTGTCGCGGTTGCGCGCGGCGTCGGCGCGCTTGGAGGTCGGCTGCGGCATGCTCGTAGAAAGCGGACAGGCTATCCGCTACAGTGATGCGGACAAGCTCTCCGCTTCCCCTCGGACTCTACCCCAAGGAGCCACCATGGACCACCGCCCTCTCGGCGCCACCGGCGTCCGGGTCAGCTCGCTGTGCCTCGGCGCGATGATGTTCGGAGCGTTCGGCAACCCCGATCACGACGACAGCGTGCGCATCATCCACCGCGCGCTGGACGCGGGCGTCAACTTCCTCGACACCGCCGACTTCTACTCGGCCGGCGAGTCGGAGGAGATCGTCGGCAGGGCGCTGGCCGGCGGCCGCCGCGACGACGTCGTCCTCGCGACGAAGGCCGGGCTGCCGTTCGGCACCGACGTCAACGCGCGCGGCACCTCGCGCCGCTGGCTCACGACCGCCGTCGAGGGCTCGCTGCGGCGCCTGAGGACCGACCACATCGACCTGTTCCAGGTCCACCGACTCGATCCGGACACCGACGTGGACGAGACGCTCGCCGTCCTCAGCGACCTCGTGCACGCCGGGAAGATCCGGATGTTCGGCGCCTCGACGGTCAGCGGCGCCGAGCTGGTCGAGGCGCAGTGGGCCGCCGAGCGCCGCGGGCGCGAGCGGTTCCGCACTGAGCAGCCGATCTACAACATGCTCACGCGCGCGGCCGAGTACGACGTGCTCCCGGCGGCCGTGCGGCACGGGCTCGGCGTGCTGACCTACAGCCCGCTGGCGGGCGGCTGGCTGTCGGGGAAGTACCGCCTCGACGGCGCGACCGCCGCGCCGGGCTCGCCGGTGCGGCGCGAGCGCTTCGCCGCCGCCTACGACACGGCGGCGCCGCACAACGCCGCCAAGCTGCAGGCGGCCGACGCGCTCGCCGGGCTGGCGGAGGAGGCGGGGCTGACGCCGATCCAGCTGGCGATCGCGTGGGTGCTGCGCCACCCGGCGGTGACCAGCGCGATCGTAGGGCCGCGCACGGCCGAGCACCTCGACGGCTACCTCGCGGCAGACGGGGTGGAGCTCACCGACGACGTGCTGGACCGGATCGACGCGATCGTCCCACCCGGCCACACCATCAACGTGAGCGACAACATGTGGTCGACCTCGACGACCGCCCTGACGACGAAGGAGCGCCGGCGATGACCATGTCCTACGGGTTGATGACCGCCCCGATGCAGGTCGCCTATGGCGACATCGCGCGCGTCTGGCGCGAGGCCGATGAGGTCGACGCATTCGACCACCTCTGGCTCTACGACCACCTGATGCCGCTCGGCGGCGACCCGCTCGGCCCGGCCTTCGAGGGCTGGACGCTGCTGGCGGCGCTCGCCGCCCAGACCCAACACAAGGACATCGGGTTGCTCGTGACCTCCAACCGCTTCCGCCCGCCGGCGATGCTGGCGAAGATCGCCGCGACCGCCGACGTCGTGGCGGGCGGCCGGATGGTCCTCGGGATCGGCGCCGGCTCGCGCCCCGGCCACCCGATCGCGCGGCGCGAGTACGAAGCCCACGGCCTCCCGTTCCACGACCAGGCGACCGCGGTCGCGGCGCTCGACGAGGCGCTGACGATCATCCGCCGCCTCTGGACCGAGGACGCGCCGTTCGACCACCACGGCGACCACTACAACCTGGTCGGCGCGTTCGCCAACCCCAAGCCGCTGCGCCGCACGCCGGTCGTCATCGGCGGCCGGACCAAGCCGCTGCTGCGCGTCGTCGCCCGCCACGCCGACGTCTGGAACATCCCCGGCGGCGACCTCGCCGACGCCATCGAGCGCTCCGCGTACCTGGACGCCTACTGCGCCGAGATCGGCCGCGACCCCGCGACCATCACCCGCTCGATGCACCTCGGCATCTCCTACGACGAGCCGCAAGCGACCCGCGCCGCGATCGAGGCGGCCCACGCCGCGGGCTTCACCCACCTCACGCTCAGCATCGCGCCGCCCTACCCGGACGGCGTCGCCCACTGGGTCGCCGAGGAGGTCCTGCCCGGCGTCGCCGGCTGAGCCGGACCGCCCCTCAGAGGTTCAGGAGACGATCCGCTCGCCTTCGACGCGCTCCGCGCCGGCCTCGAAGGCGACCGGCACCGACTGGACGCCGAGCGCGCGCAGGCCGCGGACGAGCAGCGAGCGCATCACGCGGTCGACGCTCGGCGAGCTGTCGGTCTCGCCGTACCAGGTCGCCATGTGGGTCACCGAGCGCAGCACGGCCGCCAGGTCGACCGTCTCGAGCCCGCGGGCGAGCACGTCCGGCTGGAGCTGGCAGTGCACGACCGCGAAGCGGTAGGCGCTGTCGTCGGCCCTCGGGTCCGGCGCGCCGTCGGAGGACGGCTGCCACGCCTTCGACCACGCCCGCGCGATCAGCATCCCCGGCGCCTTCGGGTCGAGGATCTTCTCGGCGTTCAACACCATCGTCTTGCTCAGCGGCCGGTTGAGGCAGTACGCCAGCGCCGCCATCACCGCGAGGTCCTCGGCCGAGGACCCGGCGCGGTCCGGGATCGCCAGCGCCTGCAGCGCCTCCGACGACGCCAGCGTGTCGAGCAGCTCGTCGACGAGCACGACGCCCCCGGCCGACGACGACATCTCGCCCTCGCCGTCGTCGGTCGCGGTGATCATCCCGTGCACGACGTCGACGGTCGGGAGCACGCGCTGCTCCATGCCCATCCGCCTCAGGATCTCCTGCACGTAGATCGTGTGCGCCCGCCACTCCTCGCCGACCACGTTGATGACCTCGTGGCCCTCGAGCTCCTGCATCAGCTCGTACCAGAGGTTCAGCGTGCGCAGGTTCTGGGTCGGGAACCCGTCCGGCCGCGCCAGCGGGAACACCGGGTAGTCCTCGTCGCCGGTCAGGTAGACCAGCGCGCCGTTCTCGGCGTAGGTCATCGCGCCCTGGGCCAACGCATGTTCGACGAAGGACCTGATCCGCGGGAACGACTCGGCCTCGGAGATCTCGACGTCGAACACGACGCCCAGCCGCGCCAGCGTCTCGTTCTGGCCCTCGACCGCCCAGTCGCGGATGTCGCGCCACAGCGCGCGGACCTCGGGATCGCCCGCCTCCCACTTGGCCATCAGCTGCGTCGCGAGATCGTCGCGCACGACCACCTCGCGCACGAGGTGCTGGTCGATCGACGCCAGGACCGCCTCGTCCTCGTCCATGACCAAGGCCGCGTCGCGGTGCTCCTGAACGTAGCGCGCGTACCACTCGCCGACGACCCGGTCGCCGTGCACGCCGGGCGCGCGCTGCGCGTGGCCGCCGCCGTACTGGATGCAGCCGGCCATCGCCTCGCCCATCTGCTGCCCGGCGTCGCCGATCGCGGTCCGCGACCACGCGTCGGCGCCCGCCGCGCGCAGCCCGCAGCGCAGCGCCTGGCCCAGCGCGACATTGCGCAGATGCCCCACATGCAGGGCTTTCGTGGCGTTGGGATCCAGGAACTGGATCATGAAGTGCCTGCCGTGCAACGACGCGTCCTCCGCCGGCGGGAGGTCCGCGACGCCGCGCTCGAGGTCCGCGCCCAGCGCCGCGATCACCGCGTCGTCGAGCCGCAGCATGATGCGCCGGCCCGCGGGGTCCGCCGCCTCGACGTCCGGCTGTTCGGCCAGGGCGCCCGCCGCCTCGGCAAGCGCGTCCTCGGAGACGGAGCCGCCCCGCGGGTTCACCGCGAGGTCCGACCGCCCGGGGCTGCGCAGGGTCTCGAGGCTGAGGCCGTGGTCCTCCGTGGAGATCTCGCGCACCGCGGCCCGCAAGCGGCCGAGGTGCTCGGCTCCCCTGGGGATGCCGTCGCGCGCGTCGTCGCCTTCAGGGGTCCCGTTGGATTGGGTGGACATCGGTCGTGCCTCCTGCGTTCAGAGCCTGGTCGGAACCGACGATAGTGGCCAGGCCCGCCACTTCGTGCAACCATCGTGGGTGACCCACGGGCAAGCTCGCGCGCGTGATCCTGTCTGGACACCGATGCGTTGTGCGCCCTACCCTTGACTGCGCTGGAAGCCAAACGGCTCTGGCCGACCAACGACCGACGCCTTAGCGTCTGAGGATATGACCAACGATCGAGCGGCCCTCGGGCTGGATCCGACTGTGACGACGGCGTGCCATGCGGCGGCCGAGTCCATCGTGGACGATGTCTACCGGGTCACCGATCGAAGGACCACCGTCTCCGTGGAGCGCGCGGTCGCGCGGCTCCTGGGGATCGACGGCGTGGACAGGGATGACGCGCCGCTCCCCAACGTCGTGGTCGACCATGTCGCCCGCCAGGGCAAGCTGGATCGCGGGATCGCGTTCTGGCTCGGCGCCGCCATGCTCCGCACGGGCATGACGCCGCAGCAGCTCGCCGAGGGCATCGCCCGCGGCGAGGTCGACCTGTGCGCCGGCGCGCCCACCGACGGCGGCGAGGTCGACGACCTCATGGCCGTCCGCGCGGCGGCGGCGATCGCCGACATCGCGCAGGCGCGCGCCGAGCGCGCGCAGCTGATCGGCACGCTGCAGGACCCGAGGGACGAGCCCGGCCCGCTGGTCTACGTGCTGACCGCGACCGGCGACGTCTACGAGGACGTCGTGCACGCCAAGGCCGTCGCCCAGCACGGCGGCGGGATCGTCGCGGTGATCCGCTCGACCGCCCAGTCGCTCCTGGACTTCGTGCCCTACGGCCCGACGACCGAGGGCTTCGGCGGGACGTTCGCCACGCAGGCGAACTTCAAGATCATGCGCGAGGCGATGGACGAGTGGTCCAAGGACCACGGCCGCTACATCCGCCTGTCGTCGTTCTGCTCGGGCCTGTGCATGCCGGAGATCGCCGTCATGGGCGCGATCGAGGGCTTCGACAACATGGTCAACGACGCGCTGTACGGGATCCTGTACCGCGACCTGAACCCGGTCCGGACGCTGATCGACCAGCGCTTCTCGCGCCGCATCAACGGCCTGTTCGGGATCACGATCAACACGGGCGAGGACAACTACCTCCGCACCGCGGACGCGATCGAGGCCGCACCGTCGGTCGTCGCGTCGCAGTTCATCAACTACGCGCTGGCGCGCCGCGCAGGGCTGGCCCCGGACCAGATCGCGGTCGGCAGCGCGTTCGAGATCGACCCGCGGGTCGAGAACGGCCTGCTGCTGGAGTGGGCGCACGCCCAGCTCACCCGCGAGCTGTTCCCGGAGTGCCCGATCAAGTACATGCCGCCGACCCGCCACATGGACGGCGACCTGTTCCGGACGCAGGCCAACGACGTGCTGTTCAACCTGATCACGGTCGCGACCGGGCAGGAGATCCAGACGGTCGGCACGCCGAGCGAGGGCATCCACACGCCGCACATCCACGACCGCGTCCTGGGTCTCCAGGCGTCGTCGTACGTGTCGACGTTCGCGCGCGACATCGGGTCCGAGCTGGTCCCGCGGCCCGGCGGGCTGATCCAGACGCACGCGGCGAAGGTGCTGGACGAGGCGTCGAGGATGCTCGAGGGCATCCGCTCGACGAGCCTCTTCACGGCGCTGGAGGCCGGGACGTTCGGCGACGTGACGCGGACGATCGAGGGCGGCCGCGGCGCCGACGGCATCGTCACGCTGGACGAGGCCTACCTCAACCCGTTCGCGGACATCGAGGTGGTCTCGCATGTCTGAGCGCATCGCCGCCTACGGCGACCACAAGAACGACGGGCTGATGCAGCTCGCGTTCACGCTGCCCGTCCCGAAGACGCGCGCGGGCCGGCAGGCCGCGGTCGCGCTCGTCGAGGGCATGGGCCTGGGCGATGTCCACGTCGTCCACGCCGAGGAGCTGACCGAGGGCTTCACGTACTTCATCGTGTACGCGTTGAACCCCAACACGGTCGAGTTCGACGGGACCGCCGACCAGCGGTCGGTCGACGAGCAGCTCACGCACGACGAGATCGAGGCGCTGATCGAAAAGGGCGTCGGGCGGCCGCTGACGGTCGTCGGCGCGTCCACGGGGTCCGACACCCACACGGTCGGGATCGACGCGATCCTGAACCTGAAGGGCTACGACGGCCATCACGGGCTCGAGGCCTACCGCTGGTTCAAGGCCTACAACATGGGCTCGCAGGTCGCCAACGGCGACCTCGTCGCGAAGGCGCTCGAGGTCGACGCGGACGCGATCCTGGTCTCACAGACCGTGACGCAGCAGGGCCTGCACGTGCAGAACCTGACGCAGCTCGTCGACATGCTCGAGGCCGAGGGGCTCCGGGACCGCATCGTGCTGTGCTGCGGCGGGCACCTGATCTCCGACGAGCTGGCCAAGGAGCTCGGCTTCGACGCCGGGTTCTCCAAGGGCACGTACCCCCACCACGTCGCCGCGTTCCTTGCGCGGTCGTGGATCGAGCGGCTGCAGGACGCGGAGCAGCCGGCGCATGTCGGCGGTTGACGCGGCGCTGAGCGGCGCCGATGTCCGGCGCCTCGCGATCATCGGAACGGCCAAGAACGTCGGCAAGACGGTGGCGCTCAACGCGCTGCTGGGCGGCCTGGGTGAGCGCGGGGTCGCGTTCGGCGTGACGTCGGTCGGGCGTGACGGCGAGGCCCGGGACGTCATCGACTCCTCGATCGTCAAGCCGCGGATCGCGTTGCCGGCGGGTACGCTGGTCGCGACCGCGCTGCCGCTGCTGCAGAAGGCGCAGGCGGAGATCGAGGTCGTGGCCGAGACGCCGTTCCGGACCCCGCTGGGGCGGGTCGTCGTCGGCCGCATGGGCGCGGGCGGCGGCGAGGTCGAGATCGCCGGACCGGGCAGCGCGAGCGCCGTCCGGAAGGTGACCGACCTGATGTTCTCGCTCGGTGCCACCCGGGTGATCATCGACGGCTCGCTGGACCGGCGGGCCGCCGCGAACCCGAGCGTCAGCGACGGCGTGATCCTCGCGACGGGTGCGGTCCTGGACCTCGATCGCGGCGAGGTCGTCCGCAGGACGGCGACCGCCGCGGCGCTGCTGCGGCTGCCGCGGGTGGCCGACGAGGCGCTGCGGACGCTGGCCTCGGCGGCGCGCGGGCACCTCGCGGTCATCGACGGCGAGGGCGTCCCGCTGCCGCGCGAGTTCGTCCTGCGCGGCGACGCCGAGCCGGACCCGAAGTGGGATCGGCTGCTCGGAGATGCGAGCGCGCTCGTGATCCGGGGCGCGCTGACCGAGCCGTTCCTGGACCGCGTCGCGCGGGTGCGCGGCGGCGGTGCCGCCGTGGCGCAGGGGCTGACGATCGTCGCCGACGACGCCGCGAAGGTGTTCCTCGACGCGGCGGCCGCCGCGCGCTGCGCGGCGCGCGGGATCGCCGTCGAGGTGCTGGCGCCGATCGACCTGCTGGCCGTCACGGTCAACCCGATCGCACCCGGCTCGCACCGCTTCGCGACGAGCCAGCTCTGCGAGGACCTGGCGCTGGCGATCCCGGACGTGGCCGTGGTCGACGTGGTCGCCGGGATCGTCGCCGGCGCTGAGCTGGCCGGCGCGACCGCGCGCTGATGCTCGCCGACACCGTCGCGACAGCGCCGCCGGCGCTGCACGCGACGGTGATCGGGCGGTCGGTGCGGGGGCGGCCGCTGCGGGTCGTGAAGGTCGGCGCGGACGACGCGCTGATCAAGGTGCTGATCGTCGGCTGCGTCCACGGGACCGAGCGTGCCGGTCTGGCCGTCACGCGCGCGCTGCGCAGGGAGCACGCGCCGCTGGCGACGCAGGAGCTGATCCTCGACGAGGCCAACCCGGACGGCTGCGCCGCCGGCACCCGCGGCAACGCCCACGGCGTCGACCTCAACCGCAACTTCCCCTGGGGCTGGCGCGCGCAGTCCGGGATCTACGCCTCCGGCCCCAGGCCCGCCTCCGAGCCCGAGACCCGCGCGATCATGGCCTACATCTTGAAGGAGAGGCCACAGATCACGATCTGGTTCCACCAGCACATGAACCTGGTCGACGACACCCGCGGCTCCGAGCCGCTCATCATCAAGGCCTACGCCCTCTCCGCCCACATGCGCGCCCACCGCCTCGCGCAACTCCCCGGCACCGCAACCCGCTGGCAGAACCACCGCCTGACCGGCTCCTCCTCCTTCGTCGTCGAGCTCCCCTCCGGCCCGATGACCCCACTCGCCATCCGCCGCCACATCCGCGCGATCGACGCGGCGACGCAAGTCGTCGGCGTCCCCTCCAAGCGCTAGGGCGACGAAAGCCATCGTCGTCCCTTCACGCGGTGAGGCCGGCGGAGACGGGCAACAATCGCGACGTTGCGACCGACGACGCATCAGCTCGGCCGCGTGTATCGAGGGGCTGCTGAACGCGCTCGGGCCCGCCCTCCGGGGAGGAGAGGCGGGCCCGGCGCTTCCCGAGCGGGGTGGTCTAGGTCCCGCTCCCTGTCACCCTCCGGCAGCCATGCGCGGAGCCTTCGGAGGAGGACCACAGAGGAGAGTGGACCCGACCCCGAGCGTCCGAGGAGGACAGGACAACGGGATGGATCCTATCTGATCTCCTATGCGATTTCTACACTTGCGGCGGCGAACGCGTCGCGCAGCGCCTGCGCCGCCTTGCCGTGCGCCTCCGCGGACACGGTCAGGCGCTGGTCCAACAACCCGAAGAACCCGTGGATGTGCCCGTCGTACTCGACCAGCTCGGTCGGCACACCGGCGTCGACCAGCCGCGCCGCGTAGTCCGACGCCTCGTCGTGCAGCACGTCGCACTCCGCCGACAGGATCAGCGCGGGCGCCACGCCCGCCAGGTCCTCGGCGGCGAGGGGCACCATGTAGGGGTTGCTCAGGTCGGCGTCATCACGCGGGTACTGGCGGAAGAACCACTCCATGCTCTCCCGGCTCAGGAAGAAGCCGTCGGCGTACGTGTCGTACGACGCGCGCCCGTCCTCCGGGCGCCCCAGCACGGGCGAGACCAGCAGCTGCAACGCGAGCGACGGGCCGCCCCGGTCCCGCGCCATCAGCGCCGCCACCGCCGCGAGGTTGCCGCCCGCGCTCTCGCCGCCGACCGCCAGCGGCACACCGGCGAACTCCGCCGCCGCCCACTGCACCGCCGCGAAGACGTCGTCGGTCGCCGCCGGGAACCGGTGCTCCGGCGCCAGCCGGTAGTCCACCGACACGATCGCCGCACCCGACCGCGCGCACACCGCCCGGCACGCGCGCTCGTTCTCGTCCAGCGAGCCGATCACCCAGCCGCCGCCGTGCATCCACACCAACACGCCGCTCGGCGCGCCGTCGCCCGGCGGCAGGTAGATCCGCACCGAGATCTCCCCCGCCGGGCCGGGGATCGTCCGGTCGGTCACCGAGCCGACCTCCTCGTACGGCCCGCCGCCGGACCACATCGCCAGCGCGCCCGCCCGCATCTCCACCGCCGAGATGCTGTCCATGTCGATCGCCGGCGCGGCCGCGGACTCGTCGACGACCGCCTGCGCCTCCGGATGCAATGTCATTGCCTTGCTCTCTCTTCCTCTAGCCCATGGCCGGCGCGATCACCGGCTTGATCGTCTGAAGCGACGCCATCGCCGCCAGCGCGCCGGTCGCGCCGTCCAGGCCGACCGGCGCGTCGAACATCAGGTTCCAGTCGAACGTCCCGCGATGGCGCGCCAGGAACTCCAGCGACAGCGCCAGGTCGCCGACGTCGCCGTTCATCGAGCCGACGACCCGCAGCTCGCGCCCCATCACGACCGGCATCGGGATCGCCTCCGCGCCCGGCCCGGCGATCCCGACGACCACGTACGCACCACGGCGCGCGCACATCAAGACGCCCTCGCGGTTGGCCGTCGGCGCGCCCGCGAGGTCCAGGACCAGCTCCGCGCCGCGTCCGCCGGTCAGCTCCATCACGGCCGCGACCCGGGCATCGGCATCAACAACCTGATCGACCGAGACGACATGGTCCGCGCCCCACGCCCGCGCGACCTCCAGCCGCGCCTCCGGCCCGCCGATCGTGATCACCGTCCCCGCGCCCGCGGCACGCGCGTAGGCGGTGGCGAACAGCCCCAGCGGCCCCGCGCCCTGCACCACCACCGACGACCCCGGCGCCACCCCGCCGCCCTGCCGGAACGCGCGCAGCATCGTCTTGACCGCGCACCCCGCGGCCGCGGCCCACGTGTCCTCGACCACATCATCGACGACGAGCCGCTGCGCGCCCGGGACGACGTAGACGTGCTCGCTCAACCCGCCCGTCGCATACGGCGCCACGTCAGCCGCCTGCAGGAACCCCAGCGCGCGATGCTCGCAGTGCACGGTCTCGCCGAGCACCGAGCACGGATGGCAGTGCCCGCACACCGCCTCCGACCACACCACCCGATCGCCCACAGCGACCGGACGCCCCACGGCGTCCAGGCGCGCACCCGGGCCGAACGCCACCACCCGCCCGACCATCTCGTGCCCGTGGATCATCGGCATCGCCACCGGGATGAACCCCGCCAGCCGCCCGTCCCACAGGTGCGCGTCGGTGCCGCACAGCGTCGTCGCCTCGATCGACACCAACAACGCGCCCGCCTCCAACTCGCGCGGCAGCGGGACCTCCTCGATCCGCAGCGGCTCGCCGTAGGCGTGCATCACCGCGGCGCGCGTCGAGCGCGGCAGCGTCCCGGCGCTCACGACGCCCGCTCCAGGTGCGAAGCGCGCGCCGCGACGAACGCCAGCAGCCGCTCCCACGCGTCCGCGCACGCCTCCGCCCAGCCCTCGGCGGCGACGTCGAAGAACGCGTGCGGCGCGCCGTCGTACAACACCAACTCGTGCTCCACGCCAAGATCGGACAGCTCCGCGTCGAAGCGCCGGAAGTCCTCGGCCGGCGTGAGCATGTCCTCGGTCCCGGCGAGCAGGAGCATCGGCGCCCGCAGCCGATCGGCGAACGGCCGCACGTCGTCCGGGCGCCCGTAGAACCCGATGCACCCCGCCAGCCCCGGCGTCAGCGCCGACTGCAGCCACGCCTGCGAGCCGCCGAAGCAGAACCCCAGGGCGAAGACATCATCTACGCCATCAAGACCACGCACATGCTCGACCGCCGCCGCGACGTCGGCCGCGACCTGCTCCGGCGCCAGCCCCATCACCAAGGGCATCATCTGCTCCGGCGTCCCGTCGCGCGCGCCGTCGCCCAGCTCGCGGCCGAAGTAGTCGATCGCGATCGCCGTGATCCCCGCCTCGGCCACGCGCTCGGCGAAGCCCTTGTAGAACCCGTGCAGCCCGCGCAGGTCCGGCAGGATCACCGCCGCCGCGCCGCCCGGCCGCTCCGGCCGCGCGACGTAGGCCATGACCTTGGTCCCGTCCGCGCTGGTCAGGTGCAGGTCGCCCGCCTCGGCGACCACCCCGGCGCGCGGCGGCGCGGGCGGTCGCGAGTCGTCACCGTGGCACACCGTGTCGTCTCCCTCGTTCGCTCATCATCAAGTCATACATCTAGGCGACCGCGCCCCAGCGGTCATGGCGCTGGTGCCAGAGCAACACCAGCACGATGACCACCAGCGGGACCACGCCGCGGTAGACGTTCAGGGACTGCAGCGAGCTCAGCAGCCCCTGCAGCGCGCCCAGCCCGAGGCCGCCGAAGAGCGTGCCCCAGAAGCTCTGGAAGCCGCCGATCAGCGCGGCGGCGAACGCCCACGTGATCAGCAGCGACAGGCTGGAGAAGTCGTTCTGGTAGGACGGCGCGATCGCCATGATCGCCAGCGCGGTCGCCGCCCCGGTCAGCAGCCACACCGCCATCGCCAGGCGCGGCGCGGCAACGCCTACAAGTTGCGCGGTGCCCGGGCGCGACGACAGCGCGCGCAGCAGCAGGCCCGCGTGCGTCCGCTTGAGCACGAGCACCGGGACGATCGTGAACACGACCGCCAGCCCGCAGATCACCACGACCGTCCAGACCACCGTGACGTCGGCGATCGTGAACGCGGGCTGGTCGAACGGGTCCGGGAAGTTGTGCGGGTGCGCGGCGCCGAACAGCAGGCCGCCGAGCCCGAGCAACGCGGTGAACAGCGTGACGGTCACCGCCGCCTTGATCTCCTCGCTGCCCTCGGAGAACCAGGCGACCATCATCAGCCCGATCACGCCGTGCGCGAGCGCGCCGACGACGAGCCCGACGAGCACGGCCGGGATCAGCGGCAGGCCCTTCTCGTGGAGCAGGACCATGCAGAACGCGCCGAGCGCGCCGATCGCCGCCTGCGTGAAGTTGACGACCGACACGAAGCGGTAGGTCATCATCGTGCACAGGCCGAGCAGGGCGAACGCGCCGCCGCCGATCAGCCCGGCGATCGTGGTGGAGACTTGGAGCATTCAGGGACGTCCCTTCAACGTGAGTCGGTCAACGAGCCGGCGAAGGGGGCGCCGCCGCCCGAGCGGCGGCGCCCCGTGTGTTGCCGGGAGCAGGTCAGGCGAGTCCGGTCGCCTAGCCCTGCGGCAGGGTGAAGAACTCCTTGTTCTCCACCTCCCAGTTGCCGTTCTTGATGGACACCATCTTGATCGCCTGGTTGGGGGCGTGCGCCTTGGCATCGCCCATGACCAGCGGTGAGCCCACCATCGGGTTGTTGTAGGGCTTGCCCGCCTTCATCGCGGCGAGGACCGACTGGCGCGTGATGTCGCCCTTGATCGACCTCAGCACCTCGATCAGCCACTTGGCCGACACGTAGGCGCCCTGCGTGAAGGCGGTCTCGTTGATCCTGCCCCTCTCCGCGGTGGCGATCCAGTCGGCGTTGGCGCCCTGGGTCTCGGTGTACGGCTCGAACTCGGACGCCAGGTACACCCTCATGCCCAGCGGCGAGGCCGACTTCGCTAGCTGCGCCGTGTAGGACGAGGCGTCGAACAGGAAGTCGACGTCCTGCATCCCCTGGTTCCTGGCCGCCTTCAGGATCGACAGGCCGGTCGTGTCGGAGCCGTTGCGGAAGATCGCGTCGCAGCCCGCGTTCTTGGCCCGCAGCAGGTACGGCGTGAAGTTCGACTCGGTCAGCGGCAGGCTGTCGTCCATCACGACCGGCTTCTGGCCGGTCAGCTTCGTCCAGCGGTCCACCGCCGCGTCCTGCGCGTCCTTGGAGCCGGGCGTCGGCGCCAGGAAGATGCAGATCTTCTTGTCGTCGAGGAACTTCGTCGCGTAGTAGAGGTCCGCGGTCACCGACGTGAACGGGCCGATGTTCACCGGGACCACGTTCGGCGTCGTGAAGCAGAACGGGTCGGCGCCGATCCCCACGATCGAGGCGATGCCCTGCTTCTCGTAGTACCCGTGGTTGGTCCCGCAGTCGACGAACGACACCGTGCCGACCATCGCGACCGCGCCCTGGCCGACGAACTTGCGCGCGAGCTGCGCGGCCTGCGTCGGGTTGGCGGTGTCGTCGCCGCTCAGGTACTCGATCTTGCGGCCGCCGATGCCACCCGCGGCGTTCTGGTCGTCGAAGACCTGCCTGGCCATCTTGACGGCGTCGTTGCCGAACGCCTGCGGCGTCAGCGTGAACAGGCCGGCGACCTTGATGGAGCCCTTGCTCCCGCCGCCACCTCCGCCGCCGCCACCTGAGTTGTCGCTGCTGCTCCCGCAACCGGTCGCCAGACCGGCCGTGAGCAGCGCGCCGAGCACGAGGCCCAGCACCTTCTTGTACATCACGTGCACCTCTCCCCTCGTCGTTGTCAGTTACGCCGCGGCGCCCGCATGCGGGCCGCTGCCGACGTAGGCCTCCACGACCGCCGGGTCGGCCAGCACCTCGTCCGGCAGTCCCGCGGCGATCACCCGCCCGAAGTCCATGACGACCAGCGCGTCGCACGCGGCGCGCACCAGGTCGATGTCGTGCTCCACCAGCAGGACGGTCGAGCCCGTCCGCTCCGGGATCTCCGCGATCCGGCGCCCGAGCAGCTCGGTCTCCGCCGCGCCCTGGCCCGCGGCCGGCTCGTCGAGCAACAGGACCGCCGGGCGCCCGGCCGCGAGGCCCGCGACCTCGAGCATCCGGCGCGCGCCGACGTCGAGCGTCCCGATCGGGACGTCGGCCGACGGGCAGTCGAACCACTCCAGGAACTCGGCGATCTCCGCCGCGCTCATGCTCCGCCCGGCGGCGGTCTGCAGGAACATCCCGGCGGTCAGGCCCGGCGGGACGCGCAGCTGCTGGAACGAGCGCCGCAGCCCGGCGCGCGCCCGCTTGTGCGGCGCGAGCTTGTTGATGTCCTTGCCTTCGAGCAGGACCTGGCCGGTCATGGGCGCGAAGCCGGTCGCCGCGTTGATGAGCGTCGACTTGCCCGCGCCGTTGGGCCCGAGCAGCGCGGTCACCGAGCCCTTCGGCAGGACCAGCGACGCGTCGTCGACCGCGGTCACCGAGCCGAAGCGCACGGTGACGTCGCGCAGCTCCAGCGCCGGCGGCGCGTCGTGCGGGACGACGCGACGCGCGCGGATCGCCGCGGCGGCCGGCGCGTCGAGGAGCGCCTCGACCGCGAGCGGCGCCTCGGCGTCGGCCGCAGCCGCACGCTCGGTCGCCTCGCGCGCCCGCTTGGCCTGGCGGCGCATCTTGATGATGTCGCTCTGCCCCATCTGGCCCCTGCCCTGGGCGAGCACCGCGACCCCGAGCACGCCGAACGCGATGTTCGCGTAGGACTGCGACAGGTCGAGCTTCTCCAGCAGCACCGGCATCAGCGCGCCGGCCATGCCGGCGATCACCGCGGCGTCCCAGTTGTGGACGCCGATCGTGACCGCGATCGCGAAGTAGAACAGCGACGTCTGCGCGCCGAACGCCTGCGGCGTCGTCGAGCCGGCCTGGCCGACGAGCAGCGCGCCCGAGACGCCCGCGATGAACGCCGCGACGCCGAACGCCGCCAGCTTCGACGACGCGACGCTCGTGCCGTGCGCGGCCGCCCCGCGCTCCGAGTAGCGCAGCTCGATCCACGACGCGCCCAGGCGCGTGCGGTCGACCACCTGCAAGATGATGAAGATGATCCCGACGACGAGCAGGACGAACTGGAAGTAGCCGCCGTCGCTGGTGAACGCCGCGGGCCGCTCCACGAAGCTGAAGGAGTCGGTCCCCGGGAACTGCTTGGCGGAGAAGACGACGTCGACCGCCGTGGCGAACGCGAACGTCGTGATCGCGAGGTTGACCCCGCGCAGCCGCAGCGCCGGGCCGCCGATCAGCAGGCCCGCGGGCACGGCCGCCAGGCCGGCGAGCAGCGTCCAGACGTAGAAGCCGCCGGGGACGCCCTTGACGTTGCACCAGCCGACGACCCAGGCGCCGATCATCGCGAACGACAGCTGGCACAGCGAGATCACGCCGACGCGGCCGGTGATCACGCCGAGGCTCTGCATCACGACGACCGCGATCAGGCCGCTCGTCAGCAGGAACGTCCAGTACTGGCCGACGTAGGCCGGGACCAGCACCAGCGCCAGGACGACGACCGCGACGAGCGGGCCGGTCGTGCGCGCCGCGCGCCGCAGGGTCGGCGCGCTCACCGCGCCGCCCCCGTGCCCGCGGCCTCGCCGAGGTACAGGCGCTGCAGCAGGCCGTCCTCGTCGCGCAGCTCGGCGCACGTGCCGTCGTAGACGACCTCGCCGCCGCGCAACACGTAGGCCTTGGTCCCGGCCTCCAGCGCCAGCGCGGCGAACTGCTCGACCAAGACGATGGCCATGCCTTGCTGGGCCAGCTCCACGACCGCGGCCATCAGCCGCCTGAGGACGACCGGCGCAAGGCCGAGCGACAGCTCGTCGACCAGCAGCACGCGCGGGTCGCGCACGATCGCGCGGGCGACGACGAGCATCTGCTGCTCGCCGCCGGACAGCAGGCCGCCGACGACGTTGCGGCGCTTGTCCAGCTCCGGGAAGAGCGTGAACGCCGCCTCGATCTCGCCGCTGGGCGAGGCGACCAGCAGGTTCTCCTCGGTCGTCAGGTCCGGGAACACGCCGCGGCCCTGCTCGACGTGCGCGAGCCCCGCCCGCGCGCGCCGGTACGCCGGCCGGCGGTCGATCCGCTCGCCGCCGAGCAGCACCTCCCCGGCGCGCACGCCGATCACGCCGCTGATCCCTTCCAGCAACGTGGTCTTGCCCGCGCCGTTGAGGCCGAGCAGGACCGTCACCGATCCCGCCTGTGCCTCCAGCGTTGCCCGTCGCACGATCGGCAGCCCTTCGCGCTCGATCGTGACGTCCCGGACCTCCAGAACGCTCACTCGCTCTCCTCCCCCTCCGTCGTAACGGAAATCGTATATGAGATCCTATACCTGCTTGCGAAGAAAAGGCAAGACCTTTTCTGGATCAGGTGAGGAGCTGGCCGCCGTCGACCGGCACGACGACGCCGGTGACGTGGCTCGCGGCCGCGCCGCAGAGCAGCAGCACAAGCGGCAGGAGGTCGGCCGGATCGGCGATCCGGCCGAGCGGGATCCGCGCCTCCCACGCCTCGCGGGCGCCCGGCATCTGCATCGCCATCTCGGTCAGCGGCGTCAGCACCGGGCCGGGCGCGACGCCGTTGACGCGGATGCCGTGCGGGGCGAGCTCGATCGCGGCCGTGCGGGTGATCGCGTCGACCGCGGCCTTCGTCGCCTCGTAGTGGCCGAGGCCGGCCGTCGGCTGGCGCGCACCGATCGAGCTGACGTTGACGATCGCGCCGCCCGCGCCCGCCGCGACCATCGCGCGCCCGACCGCCTGCGTCATCAGCCACGTACCGCGCACGTTGGTCTGCAGGACCGCGTCGAGCACCGCGGGGTCGAGGTCGAGGAACGGGCCGCCGCCCGCGACGACGCCGGCGTTGTTGATGAGGATCTCCGGCGGGCCGCCGAGCTGCGCCGCGACCGCCTCGACCGCGGCGGTCACCGCGGCCGCGTCGGAGATGTCCACCGTGAACGGCACGCCGCCGATCTCACCCGCGACCGTCGCCGCGGCGTCCGCGTTGACGTCGAGCACCGCGACGCGGGCACCCTCCGCCGCGAGCCCGCGCGCGAGCGCCGCGCCGATCCCGGACCCCGCGCCGGTGACGAGCGCGACGCGCCCGCTCAGCTCAGGCGCCGACATGCTGGTCCACCCAGAGCTCGTCGACCGCCGCGCGCAGCGGCTCGGCGCCGACCCGCTCCAGCAGGTCCAGCGCGCCCAGGTTGTCCTCCAGCTGCTCCATCCGCGACGCGCCGAACAGGACGGTCGCGGTGGCCGGGTGCGCGAGGCCGAAGGCGACCGCGACCTGCGCGGGCGTCGCGTCCCAGCCCGCGGCGATCTCGCGCAGGCGCGGAGCGACCGCCGCGATCCGCTCGCGGACGCCGCCGGGGTCGCGCCCGACCACGCGGTCGGAGCCGACGCGGCCGGCGAGCATCCCGCCCTCGAAGACGTCGGAGGCCTGGAGGCTGATGCCGGTCTCGGCCAGCAGCGCCCGGTACTCCGGGTCGTCGGCCATCGCGCGCCGGCACGGGCTGTACTTCAGCTGCGCCAGCTGCGGGCCCGGGACGCCCTCGGCCTGCGCGGCCTCGTGCGTCGCGCGCAGGTCGGCGACCGACCAGTTGTTGACGCCCCACGCGCCGAGCAGGCCGGAGCGCACGGCCTCGGCGAGGTCGAGCACGAGCGCGCGGTAGTTGATGGTCTCGGTCCGGATGTCGCCGAGGACGGCGAGGTCCGCGCGGTCGGTCCCGACGCGCTCGAGCGCGCGCTGCAGCTGCGCGCTCATCGTGATCTGCGGCCACGGCTCGAGCCAGAGCTTCTCGCTCAACCTGTAGTCCTCGCGGGCGATCCCGGCGTGCTCGACGAGGCGCCCGAAGATCACGTCGGTGAACGAGTGGTGGATCTTGCCCGACTCGTCGAGCGGTACGCCGCCGTAGACGCCGACGTCGAACAGGTCGATCCCGGCGTCGACCGCGCGGCGCAGCAGCGCCGCGCCGTCGTGGAAGTCCATGCGGTCGTAGGTGTGCCAGGAGCCGAGCGCGAGGACCGAGACCTCCGGCCCGCTCGTGCCGATCCGGCGCTTCGGGACCGTGGTCATGCCGCCTCCGCGATCAGGACGCGCGGCGAGCCGGGGACCGCGCGGGTCTCCACGAAGCGCCAGCCGGTCGGCTCCAGCCAGGACCGCACGTCGGCCTCGGGCCAGACGACGGTGCCGTCGATCACGAGGTACTCGCCCGCCAGCAGCGCGTCGAGCGGCCGCTCGGGCGCGCCCTCGTCGAGGTAGAAGTCGAGCACGAGCAGCGTCGCGCCGTCCTCGGCGACCGCGCGGGCGCGGCGCAACAGCTTCATGTTGTCCTCGGCGGAGTAGCGGTGGACGACGTGCTCCAAGAGCACGCAGTCGTAGCGGCCGGGGATCGGGTCGGCCAGCACGTCGGCGCCGACGACCTCGACGTCGAGCTCGGCCGGGAACGACTCGCCCGCGAACTCGACCATCGACGGCTCGGCGAAGAACGTGGCCTTGAGGTCCGGCCGCGCGGCGGCCGCCGCGGTGATGAACGCGCCCGACAGGCCCGCGAGGTCGAGCATCCGCGCGTGGCCCGAGAAGTCATAGGTCTGCGCCAGCATCAGCGCGTGGGCCGTGTTGTAGGTACTGACGCCGCCGAAGAACAGCGCGGTGCGCTCCGGGTCCGGCTCGGCGCTGGTGAAGACGTCCAGCGACTGCGGGGCGTCGCGGCGGACCGTGTCGCTGTAGTTGGTCCAGTGGTTGTAGGAGATGCCGTCCCAGAACGCGAGGAACGGGCGCAGGTCGAGCGCGTCGCCGTCGCCCGCCAGGTAGGTCGCGGCCGCCGCGGAGTTGGCGTACCGGTCGCCCTCACGGGTCAGGAGGCCTTGCCCGACCATCGCGTCGGCGACGATCCGGCACGACCTCTCCGGGAGCCCGAGCCTGCCCGCCAGCGCCGCGAGGTCGAGCGGCCCGTCGGCGAGGCCGGCGAAGAGCCCGACCTCCGACGCGGCGAACAGCTGCTTGGCGGCCATGAACCCGGCGGCGACCGCCACGATCGGCTCCGGCGTCACTGCTTCAGTTTTCGTGAACGAAATCATATACGTGATGATATGCTGCCGCCGATTCAGACGGCAAGCGACATCGGACTTCCGGCCCGCTGGGCCGAGCGGCTCCACGGCCCGGCGGCCCCGCTGGCCGGCGCGCAGGAGCACCGCGTGCGGATGCGCGACGGCGTCCGCCTGGCCACCGACGTCCACCTGCCGGCGCCGCTGCGCGGCCGGATCCCGGCCGTGCTCGTGCGGTTGTCCTATGACAAGTCCGGCGCGGGGCCCGCGATGGCGGCGGTGGCGGCGCAGCTGGCCGACCGCGGCTACGCGCTCGTCGTCCAGGACGTGCGGGGGACGTTCCGCTCCGGCGGCGAGCGCGCGCCGTGGCTGCACGAGGCCGACGACGGCTTCGACACGATCGACTGGATCGTGCGCCAGCCGTGGTGCGACGAGCGCGTCGCGATGCTCGGCGACTCCTACCTCGGCTTCACGCAGTGGGCGGCGGCGGCCGCGGCGCACCCGGGGCTGAAGGCGATCGCGCCGCGGGTCGCCTCCGAGCAGGTGCCGGACGCGTGGTTCGCCGCCGACGTCGCATCGCTCGCGGGCGTCGACTGGCTCGCGCGCTGGTGGTCGGGGCCGGGCATGGTCGCGGGCGACATCCTGGACCTGACCGCGCGGCCGCTGATCGACGCGATCCCGGCCGACCTGCGCGACGCGCGCACGCTGCACCGCGAGTTCCTGAGCCTCGAGCGCGACGAGCTGCACGCCGCGATCTACCCCGGCGCGCTCCCGGCCCGCGGCCTGCGCATCCCCGCGCTGCACACCGGCGCGTGGTTCGACGTCATGACGCCCTACCAGCTGCGCGACTGGGCGACGGTGACCGCGCACGCGCCGGCCGCCGCGCACCAGCACCTCGTGATGGGCGCGGCCGACCACGACGGCAACCCCTACAACATCGCTGCCGCCGACCGGCACCTCGACCGCGCCTGCGACTTCTTCGACATCCACGTCCGCGGCACGGAGAGCGGAGCGCTCCCCCGTGTGCGCTACGAGCTGGCCGGCGGCGGCTGGCACACCGCGCCCTCCTGGCCGCCGCCGGAGGCGCGGGCGCTGTCGCTCGCGCTGACCGCCTCCGGCGCGCTCACGCCGCGCGCCGACTCCGCCGCCGGGACGCTCACCTGGACCCACGACCCCCTCGCCCCCGTCCCCTCGCTGCACGCCGACGACAACACCATGTTGATCGAGGCACTCCCCGACGAGGCCGCCGTCCACGCCCGCGAGGACGTCCTCACGTTCGACGCCGAGCCCGCCGCGACGGCGCTGACGTTGGCCGGGCCGGCGACGCTCGCGGCGCGGGCGACGTCGACCGCTCCCTCCGCTCACCTCGTCGCGACGCTCTGCGACGTCGCTCCGGACGGCCGCGCCACGCAGATCACCGAGGGCATCGCGTGGCTCGACGCGCGCGCCGAGGACGCCACCGTGCGTCTCGCCGACATCGCCTACATCCTGCCCGCGGGCCATCGCCTGCGCCTCGCGCTCTCCGGCTCGCGCTTCCCGCGCTGGGTCGCGCATCCGGGCGTCGGCGGCAACCTCTGGACCGCGACCGAGCGCCGCGCCGCGCACCAGACGGTCGCGGTCGGCGGCGCGCGCTCCGCGACGCTCACGCTCTCCGTGCTGCCGGGCGGCGACGCGTAGTGGCCGGCGTCAAGGGCACCGGACTGACGAAGCAGGAGCGCGTCTACCGCCACGTGCGCGAGCGGATCCTGTCGGGCACCTACGGCCCCGGCTACCGCGTCGTCATCACGCACATCGCGCGCGAGCTCGACGTCTCCGCGCTGCCGGTGCGCGAGGCGATCCGGCGGCTGGAGGCCGAGGGGCTGATCGTCTTCCGCCCCAACGAGGGCGCGCAGGTCGCGGCCTCCGAGCCCGGCTTCTTCGAGCACGAGCTGCGCGTGCTGGCGGTGCTCGAAGGCCACGCGACCGTGATGGCCGCGCCGCACCTCAGCCCCGCGCGCCTGGACCACCTCGCCGAGCTGAACGAGCAGATGGTCGAGGCGATGGGCCGTTGGGACTCGCTGACGTTCGGCCGGCTCAACCAGGACTTCCACGCCGCGGTCTACGACGCCTGCCCGAACCCGCCGCTCGTCGACCTGCTGCGCGAGCTGGCGCGCAAGCTCGACGCGATCCGGCGCACGACCTTCGTCCACATCCCCTACCGCGGCGACGCGGCGGTGCAGGAGCACCACGCGCTGATCGCGCTGATCCGCGACGGCGCGCCCGACGAGCAGGTCGAGGCCGCCGCGCGCCAGCACAAGTTGAACACCTTGGAGACGTTCCGCCGCGCGCGGGAGGAGGAGCAGCGATGACTCATACATCTTGGTCGCGCCTGGCGCTCGGCTCGTGGCACACCTGGGACCGCATGCCCCACGACGAGGGCGTCGACCTGTTCCGCGCCGCGGTCACGGGCGGCGCGCGGCTGTTCGACGTCGGGTCCTACAACATGGGCCCGCACGAGGAGGGGTCGGAGACCGACGTGCTCTTCGGCGCGATCGCGCGCGACTCCGGCCTGGACCGCGACGCCTGGCAGCTGTGCTGGAAGCTGTGGCTGTGGACGTGGCCGGCCGAGCCGCTGGCGGTCCAGCTCGACCGGCTGGAGCAGCGCGCCGGCTACGACCGCGCCGAGCTGGCGATCCTCGGCGACTTCGTCGGCGAGCTCGACGTGGAGCGCGTGGTCGGTGAGGTCGGCGAGCTGCTGCGCGACGGCCGGATCGGCGCGTGGGGCGTCAACAACTGGAGCGCGCAGGACATCGGCCGCGCCGACGACGCCGCGCGCGCCGCCGGGCTCCCCGGCCCGGCGCTGGCGCAGCTGAAGTACTCGGTCTGCCGCCGGTCGGTCGCCGAGGGCGCGCCGTGGCGCGCGCTGCTCGACGAACGCGGCATCGCGATCCAGGCGTCCGACGTCTTCGAGGGCGGGATCCTCGCGGGCGGCGCCGCCGCCACGCGCCGGATCGGCATGGACACCGGCGCGATCCGCGAGCAGATCCGGGCCGGCGCGCCCGCGCTGGCGCAGATCGCGCGCGACGAGTTCGGCGCGACGCCCGGGCAGCTCGCGCTCGCGTTCTGCCTCGCCAACCCGGACGTCGCCTCCGTGCTCTTCGGCGTCAGCCGCCGCGCGCAGTTGGACGACAACTTGGGCGCGCTCGCGCTCGCCGCCGAGCATGGACCCGCACTACGCGCACGCGTGGAAGACCACTGGCTCGACCGCGGCGTCGTCGACCCCGGCGCCTCGTGGGGCACGACGCGCGAGGAGGCCGTGGCGGCGACGCCGCCCCGGTGACCGCATGGAGGCCGCGTCCACGATGAGCGACTGGCGCCGCGAGGTCCCGCCCCGCTGGGCGCCGCTGGTGTACGACGCCGCGCCGATGCACCCGGCGGCCGAGCCGCACCTCGTGCCGATGCGCGACGGCACGCGCCTGGCGACCGACGTCTACCGGCCGGAGCGCCTGCGCGGCCGCGCGCCCGCCGTCCTGATCCGCACGTGCTACGACAAGTGCGGGTTGTTGATGGACCTGCCCGGCGTCGCGCTGGCGCTGGCCGCCGAGGGCTACGTCGCGGTCGTCCAGGACGTCCGCGGCCGCTTCCGCTCCGAGGGCGAGCGGCGCCCGTTCTTCCACGAGGTCGACGACGGCTACGACACGCTGGAGTGGATCACGCAGCAGGCGTGGTCCGACGGCGCGGTCGGCATGCACGGCTCGTCCTACCTCGGCTTCTGCCAGTGGGCGGCGGCCGCCTCCGGCCACCCGGCGCTGCGCGCGATGTCGCTGGCGATGACCTCGCAGCTCGTCCCGCCGACGTGGTGGGGCCCGGCGCTCGCCGCGCCCGACGGGACCGAGTGGCTGGTCTCCGAGTGGGCGTCTTCGGCGCGGATCGAGGGCGCGTCGCTGGACTGGACGCGCCGTCCGTACGCCGAGGTGATCCCCGAGGACCTGACCGCCGTGCGCGGGCTGCTCGGCGAGCTGCGCGCGCTGTCGGCCGACCCGGCCGCGCTGCAGGCGCACGCCTACCCGCGCGGGCTGCCCGCGAGCGCGCTGCGGATCCCGGCGCTGCACGTCGGCGGCTGGTTCGACCTGCTCAAGTCCTGGTCCCTGCAGGACTGGGCGACGGTGACCGGCGGCGGCGCGCCCGCGGCCGGCGACCAGCAGCTCGTGATCGGGGCGGTCGACCACATCGGCCGGCCGTTCGGGATCGAGGACGACGAGGGCGCGCCGCCGCGCGGCGGCGGGCTGGAGCCCACGTTGTCGTTCTTCGCTCAACACCTCCAACAACGCCGTCCGCGCCGGCGCCCGCCGCGCGTGCGCTACGAGATCGCCGGCGCCGGCTGGCGCCAGGCCGACCGCTGGCCGCCCGCGCCGCTGCGCCCGTGGATCCTGCACCTCGCCGACGCCGAGCGCGCGACGACGACGCTGCTCGGCGGCGCGCTGTCCGCCCGCGCCGACCGCCGGCGCTCGTGCGCGCGCTGGGTCCACGACCCCGAGGCGCCGGTGCCGTCGCTCGGCACCGAGATCGTCCTGCCGATCCCGCACGAGGCCGCGACGCACATGCGCCCCGACGTCGCGACGTTCACCTCCGAGGCCCCCGACGCGCCCCTCGACCTCGTCGGCCCGGCCGCCGCACAGCTGGAGATCGCCTCGACCGCACCCGCGATGCACGTGCTCGCGACCCTGCTGCACCTCGCACCCGACGGGACCGTCCACCAGCTCGCCGAAGGCATCGCGACCGTCGACACGCTCCACGGCCCGGCACGCGTGACCGTCGAGCTCGGGGCCATCGCGTTCCGGCTCGCAGCCGGCCACCGCCTCCGCCTGGCGATCTCCTGCTCACGCTTCCCGACCTACCTGCCACATCCCGGCACCACCGAATCCGTCTGGACCGCCATCCGCACCCAAGCCGCCGAGCAGACCCTCTGGGCCGGCGGCTCCCTGGGCTCGATGCTGCTCCTCAGCGTCCTCAGCCCACCACGCTGACGACCACCCTCGCTCTGAAGCACCGCGCGTCCGGGCTCCTCCCTCTGACCCAAGACGTCGCGCCGCTGAACGCAGAAGCCTCGATCCCTAGCTCAGAAGCCTTGCGCCTCTGGGCTCAGAAGCGACGCGCCTTCGGTTCAGACAGCTTTGAACGCAACGGTGCCGTCGACCAAGGTGTAGGTGATGTCGGCGGCCGGTAGGTCGGTGGGTGGGATGGCGAAGGGGTCGGTGGACAGGATGCAGAGGTCCGCGACCTTGCCGGGCTCGATCGAGCCCTTCCAGTCGGCGGCGCCGTCTTGGTGGGCGGCGTCGATGGTGTAGGCCTTGATGCCTTCGGCGACCGTCAGGCGCTGGGCGGGGTCGGCGCGGGTGGCGGCGGCTGCGATCGAGGCGCGCCAGTCGGGTGCGACGACCGGTGCGTCGGAGGACAGGCGTAGCGGTACGCCCGCCGCGCGCGCGGTGCCGAACGCGAAGGCCTGCGCGGCGCGCTCGTCGCCGAGTGCGGCGGCGAGCATCCCGGCGGTGGCCTGCTGGATCACCGGCTGGGCGTTGAGGCCGATGCCGTGCTGTGCCATCCGCTCGAGCGTGCACGGCGACGCGCAGTCGCCGTGGATGACGTAGTGGCCCGCGTCGTCGCGGCCGTCGGCCGCCATCGCCTCGGCGAACGCGTCGACCACGATGTCGATCGCGCGGTCGCCGGTCGCGTGCACCGCGACCTGCCCGCCCGCACGGTGGCCCGCGAGGATCATCGCGCGCAGTCCCGCCTCGCCGCCCTCGGTCAGCAGCTCGCCGCGCCCGCCGCCGTCGCCCGGGTACGGCTCCGACATGTAGGCGTTGCGCATCGGCGGGATGCCGTCGGCGAAGATCTTCAACCCCAGGATGTTGAACCAGCGCGGGTCGCAGCCCGCCGCGGGGTCCTCCGAAGACAGCCCGGCCGCGACCGCCTCGAGCGTCGACGGCCCGTCGAGCTCCCCGAACAGGCGCAGCGCGCTGACGCGCACCCGTAGCGCGCCCTCGCGCGCGAGCGACACGTACGTGTCGAGCACCGCCGCGCCGCACGCCCCGCCGTGCTGACCGTCGGCGCCCGGGCCGAGGCCCGGCTCCGTGCAGCTCGTGATGCCGTAGGACAACAACACGTCCTGCGCGCGCTCGATCGCGCCGCGCCGCTCGGCCTCGGTCTCCAGCTCGCGCGGGGTCGGCAGGCCGCCGCCGGCGGCCATGGAGTCCATCCACAGCTGCGGCCAGTACGCACCGAGCATCGCGGCGTGGACGTGCGAGTCGTTGATCCCCGGCAGGATCGCCCCACCGCGCACGTCGAGGACCTCCGTGCCGGGACCCACCCACGCGCCGCTCTCCGCCGCCGGACCGACCCAGACGACAAGCCCATCCCGCACCGCGACCGCCCCGTCCGCAACCACCCGGAACCCCGGATCGACCGTGACGACCGTGCCGCCGCGCACCAGCAGGTCGCTCACAGCACCACCGTGACGACCTTCTCCTCCGTGTTGGCCTCGATGCCCGCGTAGCCGAGCTCGCGCCCGACGCCGCTCTGCTTCAGCCCGCCCCACGGCAGCCGCGCGTCCGGCGCACCCGCGCCGTTGACCCACACGGTCCCGGCCTTGACCTGCCGCGCCAGCGTGTGCGCGGCGCTCACATCCGACGTCCACAGGTACGCCGCCAGCCCGTAACGCGTGTCGTTGGCGGCGCGGACCGCCTCGGCGACGTCGTCGAAGGGCACCAACAACCCGACGGGCCCGAAGATCTCCTCGCGCGCGATCCGCAGGTCGTTGGTCCCGTCGGCGAAGACCGTCGGCGCCACGAAGTAGCCCGGCCGGTCCGGCCGCTCGCCGCCCGCGACCAGCCGCGCGCCCTCCTCGACCCCGGCCGAGATGTAGGACATGACCTTGTCGCGCTGGCGCGCGTTGATCAGCGCGCCCATCTGCGTCGCGGCGTCGAACGGGTCGCCGAGGACGACCGAGCGCGCGATCTCGCCAACCCCCTCGACGACGTCGTCGTACAGGGAACGCGCCACGAAGATCCGGGTGCCCGCCGCGCAGACCTCGCCCTGGTTGGCGAGGAAGCCGCCCGCGATCCCGGGCACGACCGCGGCCACGTCGGCGTCGGCCAGCACGATCTGCGGCGACTTGCCGCCCAGCTCCAACGTGCAGCGCTTGAACTCGCGCGCGCACTGCACGCCGATCTCGCGCCCGACCTCCAGCGACCCCGTGAACGACACCTTGTCGACGCCCGGATGCGCGACCAGCGCCGCGCCCGCCACCGGGCCCAACCCGGTGACGACGTTCAACGTGCCCGCCGGGAACCCGGCCTCCTCGACCAGCGCGGCGAGGTGCAGCGCGGTCAGCGGCGCGTCCTCGGCCGGCTTCAACACCACCGTGTTGCCCGCGGCCAGCGCGGGCGCGAGCTTCCAGCAGGCGAGCATCGTCGGGACGTTCCACGCGGTGATCGCCGCGACGACGCCGAGCGGCTCGCGCAGGGTGTAGGAGTGCCGCGGCCGGCCGAAGTTCGGCAGCGCGTCGATCAGCCGGCCCTCGATCTTGTCGGCCCAGCCCGCGAAGTGGCGGACGACGTCGATCGCGTTGGGGATGTCGACCGCCCGCGGCTCGAACGCCGGGCGCCCGACGTCGAGCGCCTCCAACGTCACGAAGACCTCGAGGTCGCGCTCCATCAGCTCGGCAAGCTTGTACATCAACTTGCCGCGGTCGGCCCCGCTCAGGCGCCCCCAGGCGCCCTCGAACGCGGCGTGCGCCGCGCGGACGGCGGCGTCCACGTCCTCGGCCGACGCGGCGGGCAGCGTCGCGAGGTGCTCCTCGCTCGCCGGGGCGACCACGTCGAACGTCGTGCCGGTCGACGACTCCTCGCGCCACGCGCCGCCGATGAACAGCCCGCGCTGCAGGCGCGGAAGCTCGACCGTGCTCATGCCATCACCTCGCTGTGGGTGTCGCGCTCATCCACGCCCGCGGCGCGCGTGGCCACCAGTTCCCCGTCCGGCCCGAGGATCCGCGAGGACTCCTCGTACCAGGAGTCCGGCGCGCGCGTGCCCCAGAACGAGCGGCAGCGCGGGTCGGCCGTCGACCACCGCAGCGGCTCGTGGTCGGGGTCGCCGGTCCAGTAGTCGCAGGAGTACAGCTCGATCCGGTGGCCGTCGGGATCGCGCAGGTACACGAAGAACGCGTTGGACACGCCATGGCGCCCCGGGCCGCGCTCGATCAGGTCCGAGTGGCGCGCGCCCGCGAGCTGGTCGCACGCGCGCAGGATCCCGGCGGGCTCGCCGACCCACCACGCGACATGGTGCACACGCGGCCCGCGGCCCGCGGTCAGCGCGACGTCGTGCACACCCGGCTTGCGCAGCATCCACGCCGCGGTCAGCTGCTCGTCGTCGCCGTCGGTGGCGATGTACTCCGAGCAGCGGAAGCCCAGCGCGCGCCAGAAGGCGAAGCTCTCGGCGACGTCGGGCGTGTGCAGGTTGAAGTGGTCGAAGCGCAGGACCGGCGCGCCGCGGTGCAGGTCGAAGCGCTGCAGCTGGGACTCGACGCGGTCCATGGCGTAGTAGAGCTCGAGCGGGTAGCCCATCGGGTCGAACGTGCGCAGCGCGCTGCCCATGCCCAGCTCGGCGCGGTCGACCCACGCGGTCGCCAGCCCGCGCCCGCTGAACCAGCGCTCAGCGCGGTCCAGGTCCTCGGGCGAGCGGACCCGGAACGCCAGGCGGCCGACGCCGGCGACCGGCGCCTGGCGGATGACGAGCGAGAACAGCGAGCGCTCCTCCCAGCCGCGGAAGTACACGGCGTCCTCGGTGCGGCCCGCGACGATCAACCCCAACAACTCGGAGTAGAACCGCTCGGACGCGTCGAGGTCGGTGACCAGCAGCTCCGGGTACCCGGCGCGCAGGATGTCGAAGTCCGGCGCCTGCACCGGCCGGGTCACGATCTCGGCCACCGTGGTCATGCAGACGTCTCCTGGTCGTCGTCGCCAAGCCCGAGCTTCGGGATCGCGTGGGTGCCGAGCGCGACGTGCACGATCTCGGTCTCGCAGTAGAAGTCGAAGGCGTAGTCGCCGCCCTCGCGGCCGATGCCGCTGTTCTTGACGCCGCCGAACGGCGTCCGCAGGTCGCGCACGTTCTGGGAGTTGATCCAGCACATGCCCGTGTCGAGCGCGTGCGCGACGCGGTGCGCGCGCGTGAGGTCGTTGGTCCACACGTACGCGGCGAGACCGTACTCGGTCGCGTTGGCCAACCGGATCGCCTCGGCCTCGTCGGCGAACGGCGTCGCGACGAGGACCGGCCCGAAGATCTCCTCGCGGAAGACGTCCATGTGCTCGTCGGCGTCGGCGAGCACCGTCGCCTCCAGGTAGTTGCCGCGGTCCAGCCCGTCCGGGCGCCGGCCGCCCGCGAGCACGCGCGCGCCCTGGCGCCGCGCCGAGTCGATGTACTGCACGACGCGCTCGTGGTGCTCGGCGCGGATCAAGGGCCCCAACTCGGTCTTCGGGTCGCCCGGGTCGCCGACCCGGATCCTCTTGGCCCGCTCGGCGATCGCCGAGACGACCGCCTCGTAGCGCGAGTTGTGCACCAACAGACGCGAGCCCGCGGTGCAGCGCTGGCCGTTCATGGTGAAGATCTGCGCGAGCGCCGCGTCGACCGCCAGCTCCGGGTCGGCGTCCTCGAAGACCAACACAGGGGACTTGCCCCCGAGCTCGACCGACGAGCGCTTCAGCGTCGGCGCGCCCGCGGCGATGATCGTCGAGCCGGTGCTCGTCTCGCCCGTGAAGCAGATCAGGTCCACGCCCGCGTGCGAGGACAAAGCGGCACCCGCGGTCTCGCCGAAGCCGTGCACGACGTTGAAGACCCCGGCCGGGACGCCCGCGTCGGCCAGCACCTCGGCCAGCAGCGTCGCGGTCAGCGGCGACCACTCGGCCGGCTTCAACACCACCGTGTTGCCCGCGGCCAGCGCCGGGGCGATCCGCCAGGTCGAGAGCATCAGCGGCGCGTTCCAGGGCATGATCATGCCCGCCACGCCGACCGGCTTGCGGATCGTGTAGTTCAGGAACTCCTCGCCGACCTGGAACGAGCGACCGTGCAGCTCGGTCACCACGCCCGCGTAGTACTCGAAGTTGGTCGCCGCGCGCGCGGCCAGCCCGCGCATCTGCGCGACCGGCATCCCGATGTCGCGCACCTCGCGCTCGATGAACTCGTCCGCGCGCTCGCGGATCAGCGCGCCAACCCGGCGCAACACCGCAGCGCGATCGGTCGCCTTCATCCGCGGCCAGTCGGTGGTGTCGAACGCGCGCCGCGCGGCACCGACCGCGAGGTCGACGTCGAACGCGTCGCCCTCCGCCGCCGCGGCGAGCGGCTCGTTGGTCGCGGGGTCGAGGCTGACGAACGTGCGGCGCGACTGCGACTCGCGGAACGCGCCGTCGATGAAGTGGCGCTGGAGCGGATAGGCGTGGGTCCCGCCGGCCGCGGGGGCCGCCTGCGCGGACGTCACCGGCCGCTCGTGATGCGCTGGCAAAGCATGCTCAGATCGTATAGGATTTCAGCTGATGATGTCAACGCTCGCTCGCGGCCTCCGCCGATGAACCTGCCCGGCGACCTGACGCCGACCAAGGTCATCGCGGTCCACCTCAACTACCGCAGCCGGGCGGAGCAGCGCGGCCGCGTGCCGGACGTCCCGTCCTACTTCCTCAAGCCGCCGTCCTCGCTGTCGGGCGACGGCGTGCCGGTCCTGCGCCCGCGCGGCACCGAGCTGCTCGCGTTCGAGGGCGAGGTCGCGCTGGTGATCGGGAAGCGGTGCAAGCGCGTGCATCCGGACGACGCGCTCGCGCACGTCGGGTGGGTCACGGTGGCAAATGATTTCGGACTTTACGACCTGCGGTGGGCCGACCGCGGCTCCAACCTCCTGTCGAAGGGCCAGGACGGCTACACGCCGATCGGCCCGCGCTGCGTCCCGGCCGCCGAGCTCGACCTGGACCACCTGGTCATCGAGACGCGCGTGGACGGCGAGACGGTGCAGCACGACAGCACCGCCAACCTGCTGTTCTCGTTCGCCGACCTCGTCGCCGACCTGTCGCGGCTGGTCACGCTGGAGCCCGGCGACGTGATCCTGACCGGCACGCCCGCGGGCTCGCGCCCGGTGCAGGCCGGCAGCACGGTCGAGGTCGAGGTCTCCGGCATCGGGACGCTGCGCAGCCCCATCGCCGACGCCGACCACCCGCTCGAGCCGTGGGGCGCGCAGCCCGCGGTGTCGGGCGCGACGCGCGCGACCGCGCTCGGCGTCAACGCGCCGCGGCCGGTCACGCTGACCGACGCGGCGTGGTCCGCGCTGCAGCGCGTCTCGACCGCGACGCTCACGGTCCAGCTCACCAGGCGCGGGATCCGCAACGCGTTCATCGCCGGCGTGCAGTCCACGCGCCCGGACCTGCGGCTGCTCGGCTACGCCTCCACCCTGCGCTACGTCGCGCTGCGCGAGGACATCCGCGACGCCGACACCGCGCCGCTGAACCAGCAGAAGCAGGCGGTCGAGTCGATCTCCCCCGACGAGGTGCTCGTCATGGAGGCGCGCAACGACCCGGGCGCCGGGACGATCGGCGACATCCTCGCCGCGCGCGTGCTCGCCCGCGGCGGCGCCGGGATCGTCACCGACGGCGGCCTGCGCGACCGCGACGCCGTCGGCGCGCTCGACCTCCCGACCTACTACCAGGCGCCGCACGCCGCGGTCCTCGGGCTGATCCACTACCCGCTCGAGCGCAACGTGCCGATCACCTGCGGCGGCGCGCTCGTCATGCCCGGCGACGTGCTCGTCGGCGACGGCGACGGCGTCGTCGTCCTGCCCGCGGCGATGGCCGAGTCGATCGCCCACGACGCGCTCGCGCAGGAGGACCGCGAGGCCTGGGCGCTGGAGCGCGTGCGCGCCGGCGACTCGATCCGCGGCGTCTACCCGCTGGGCGACGCGCGCCGCGCCGAGTACGAGGCGTGGCTCGCCGCGCGCGCCGCCGAGACGACCGAGACGACCCCGGACGAGCAGGAGCTCCCCACATGACGCTGACCCCCACGCCGTTCGCCGGCGACCCCACCTCCGTCAAGGGCGCGATCACGCCGCTGGTGACGCCGTTCCACCCCGACGGCGCGCTGGACCTGGAGTCCGTCGCGACGCTCGTGAACTGGCAGCTGGAGCGCGGCACCCACGGCATCTCGGTCGGCGGCTCGACCGGCGAGCCGACGTCGCAGACCGTCGAGGAGCGCATCGCGGTGATGCGTGCGGCGACCGCCGCGATCGCCGGGCGCGTCCCGTTCCTGCCCGGCACCGGCAGCGCGAGGCTCGACGAGACGTTCGCGCTCTGCGCCGAGGCCCAGGCGCTCGGCGCCGCGGCCGCGCTGGTCGTCACGCCCTACTACGGGCGCCCGACCCAGGAGGGCCTGTTCGACTGGTACTCGCGCGTCGCGAGCGAGTTCCCGGACCTGCCGATCATCGCCTACAACGTGCCGATCCGCGCGGCGGTCGACGTCGCGCCGCAGACGGTCGCCAAGCTCGCGCGCAAGCACGACAACATCGTCGGGATCAAGGAGACGACCCGCGACTTCGAGCACGTCTCCTACGTGTTGAACGCGTGCGGGACCGACTTCATCGCCCTGAGCGGGATCGAGCTGCTCTGCTACCCGATGCTCTGCCTCGGCGGCGACGGCCACCTGTCATGCGTGGGCAACTTCGCGCCCGAGCCGGTCGCCGAGCTCTACGACGCGTTCGTCGCCGGCGACCACGCGCGCGCCCGGCAGCTGCACTACGACTTGCACCCGCTCGTCGACGCGGCGTTCGCCGAGACCAACCCGATCCCCGCGAAGTGGGTCCTGGAGCGCATGGGCGTCCTGCCCTCCGGCTTCGCGCGCGAGCCGATGTCGCCGCTGAGCCAGGCCGGCCAGGCGAAGGTCGCGGCGCTGCTGAACCTGTAGGACTACGCCGAGGCGGGCACGTCGCCCGCTTCGGCGCGTTCCCTCTGCCAGGCGCGGAAGGACTCGACCGTGTGGAGCTTGTGCGCGCGGGCGGCGGCCTCGATGTCGCCGGCCGGCGCGCGCTTCTCGATCAGCCTGATCAGCTCGCGGTGCTCGGCGACCGACTGCGAGCCGCGGTACGGGATCTGCACGAAGACCGTGCGGCGGATCGCGTCCAGGCGGCGGGCGACGTCGCGCAGGCTCGCGACGAGCGTCGCGTTCGGGCAGCGTTCGTAGATCAGGTTGTGGAAGGCCTGGTTGTGGCGGCCGAAGGCGAGCGAGTCCATCGCCTCCATCGCGCCGACCATCTCCTGCGTGAAGCCCTTGAGCGCCCTGAGGTCCGTCTTGCTGAGCTCGGGCGCGGCGAGCGCGGTCGCGTAGCCCTCCAGGACCGCGAGGACCGTCATCTCCTCGTCGAACAGCCCGGGCTCGGCCGGCGCGACCTGCGCGCCCGCGTTCGGGCGGTAGATCACGAGGCCCTCGGCCTCCAGGCGCCGGATCGCCTCGCGGACCGGCAGCGCCGAGACCTCGAACTCCTCGGCGAGCGCGTCGATCACCACGCGGTAGCCCGGACCCCACTGCCCGCTCAGGATCCGCTCACGGATCGCCTGGTAGACACGCTCCTGCTTGGTCTGCTTGGCCGCCGGCACGGTTAACGATCCTAGATGGTCTGGATGATGGCGATGTGATCGGATCAGGCCGGGAAGCCCGATCGGGCCAGGAAGCCGTGGTCGGCGACCAGCGCGGCGCCGTTGACCGCGGCGCTCAGCGGCGACGCGAGGTACGCGACATGACGTGCGACCTCGGACGCGTCGATGACCGGGAAGTCCTGGCCGGCGAACCCGTCGGGCAGCGCGAGGTCGCCGCGCGACATCGGCGTGTCGACGATCGACGGGCAGACGCAGTTGACGCGGATCCCGTCGGGCGCGAGGTCGACCGACAGCGCGCGGGCGAGCATCAGCAGCGCGCCCTTCGAGGCGCAGTAGGGCGCCATCCCGGGCGCGGCGACGAGCGCGGAGTCGGAGGCGACGAAGACGATCGCCGCGCCCGGGCGCGCCGCGAGCAGCGGTTGCGCGTGCTTGGCGACCAGGAACGGCCCGCGCGCGTTGACGGCCATCACGGCGTCCCACGCTTCCACATCAACTTGATGCGCCGGCGTCCCGACGGGGCCGGAGATCCCGGCGCAGCAGACGACCGCGTCCAGCGGCCCGCGCGCCGCGACCGTCCGCAGCGCGCTGCGGACGTCGGCCTCGACGGCGACGTCGGCGCGCACGAACGCCTCGGCGCCCGCGGCGCCGGCGCCGCGCGGGTCGCGGTCCAGGACCGTCACCCGCGCGCCCTCGTCGCACAGCACGCGCACGCACGCCGCGCCGATCCCCGACGCGCCGCCGGTGACGAGCACCGACCGCCCGGCCAGCCCGAGGTCCAAGGCGCTAGGTGAGCGGTGCGTGCTCGGTGGTGTTCAGGACGACCGCGCGGGCGCCCATGCGGATCGAGTTGTAGGCCTCGTCCGCCGTGTCCCAGCCGAAGATCCGGCCGTTGTTGCGCAGGTTGACCCAGTCGATGACGACGATGCCGTCGCACGGGACGACGCGCTCGCGCCACGTGAACAGGTAGACGTCGGGCCGGATCTCGTAGGCCAGCGTCGGCTCGGCGTCGGCCTGGCCCTTCTCGGCGCCCTCGATGCAGTGCCACGCGTAGGTCGAGTCGTTGAGGTAGACGTGCTCGTAGGCGTGGTCGGCGTCGTAGATGTACTGGACGCGCCTGCCGACCATCGCGCCGGTGCGCTCGTGCCTGGCGCCGGGCGCCGCGCCTTCGAGCGTGCCGTGCTCGACGACCTCGCTGACCGCGATCTCGCCGTCGCCGACCGTCGAGGTGACCGCCGTGACGATCGCGCGCTCGAGGTCGAGGACGAGCACGACCGCGGTGCCGGGCGCACCGGCGACCATGAAGTCCACCAGGAACACGTCGTCCAGGACCTCGCGCGCGGCGTAGGCCTCGTCGCCCGCGTCCCAGGTCAGCCGGTCGGCGTCGTGGAAGGTGTAGGTGTTGGTCGTGCCTTCCGCGTAGGTCACCGCGAACGTCCGGCCCGCGAGGCCGTCCGTGCGCGGGATCGAGTTCGTGCCGAACCCCTCCAGCGCGTTGAGGGTCTTCCACTCGGCGGGAGGGACGTACTCGTAGAGGTCGGCCATCAGATATGAAATCCTACAGGATCAATCCTACGCCGCGAGCACGAGCTCGCGCAGCGCGTCGTGCGGGATCGCGTGCGCGGTCACGCCGTCGCGGCCGGTGACCGTCTCGGCGGCGACCATCGCGTTGACGATCGCCTCCTCGGTCGCCTCGATCGCCGCGTCGAACAGCGGGTCCATGTAGGCGTTGCCGACCGCGCGCAGCGCGACCTCCTTGGGCCCGAGGTCGTCGTAGCTGTCGGCGTGCAGCTCGCCGTTGCCGGTGGCGAAGGCCAGGAACAGGTCGCCGCTGAAGTGCTCGCCGGTCCCGCCGATCCGGGCGATCCCGATCGTCGCGCGCTGCGCCAGCCGCGTGCACTGGTGCGGCAACAGCGGCGCGTCGGTCGCGACGACCACGATGATCGACCCGCCGCCGGCGCCTGCGGGCGAGGGCAGCGGCGGCGCGGGCACCGGCACGACGTCCGGACCGAGCCTGCGCCCGACCGGGACGCCCTCGACCGTCAGCCGCGAGCGGCGGCCGTGGTTGGCCTGGACCAGCACGCCGACCGTGTAGCCGTCCGCGGTCACGCGCGACGACGTCCCGATGCCGCCCTTGAACTCGTGGCAGACCATCCCGGTCCCGGACCCGACGCCGCCCTCGGCGACCGGCCCGTCGTCGGCCGCCGCCAATGCGGCGGTCACGTCGTGGGCGGTCACGTGCTGGCCGTCGATGTCGTTCAACAACCCGTCCCACGTCTCGGCCACGACCGGCAGCGACCAGAACAGCCCGTTGTGCCCGTGGCGGCGCGCGTGCTCGGCGACGAGCGCGTCGCGCACGACGCCGACCGAGTGCGTGTTGGTCAGCCCGACCGGCCCGGTCAGCAGCCCGGACTCCCGGACCCACTCCAGGCCGGTCATCTCGCCGTTGCCGTTGAGCCGGTGCGCGCCCGCGAAGACCGGGTGCGCCCATGGATCGGCCGCGGGCAGGACGAGCGTCACGCCCGTCCGGACCGGGCCGCGCCCGACGTCGAGCGGGCCGTCGCCCTCGATCCGGGTCGCGTGCCCGACCCGGACGCCGGGCACGTCGGTGATCGCGTTCTGCGGGCCGGTCGGCAGCGATCCGATCGTCAGGCCGAGGTCACGGGCCCGCATCAGCCCTGGTCGCTCGTCGCGTTGAGGATCAACCAGTGGGTCTTGCGCCGCGGGTGCAGGAACACGCCGTAGTAGAGGAGGGACACGACCACGATGATGATGCCGACGCGCAGGTCCTTCCAGGCCTGCTCGTACAAGATGACGCAGCAGCCGACCAGGCCGACGATCGGCGCGACGGGCCAGAGCGGCATCCGGTAGGGGCGGTCGAGGTCCGGGCGGCGCACGCGGCTGAGGATCGCGGCCAGCGCGATCATCGCGTAGTCGATGGCCAGGGTGACGCCGGTCCAGGTCGACAGCGTCACGACGTCGACGGTCAGCACCAGGATCACGCCGACCGCGCCGACGACGATCGTCGCCAGCCACGGCGTCTTCAGCTGCGGGTGCACGGCGCAGAAGACCTTGTTGACCGGCCCGGGCCAGGCGCGGTCGCGGCCGCTGGACCACATGATCCGCGCGCACTGCAGCAGGATCGCGATGACCGCGTTGAGGATCGCGGCGGCGATCGCGAGCGAGATGATGTCGTTGAGCGTCTTGGACCCCAACGTGGTCATCAGGTACTGCATCGGGCTCGCGTCGTTGGTGAAGGCCGCCAGCGACGGCGTGCCGAGCAGCGCCAGCGTGATCGGGACCAGCTCGAAGACCACCGCGATCGTCAGCGACCACAGGATCGCCTTGGCGATGCCCTTCGACGGCCCCTCGGTCTCCTCGACGAAGTTCAAGGCGTTGGCGTAGCCGTTGTAGGCGAAGATCGCGATCGCCACGCCCGACAGGATCATCGACAGCGACACGGTCGTCGCGTGGCCGGTCGCGTCCCAGACGTGCGGCGAGAACAGCTCGCTGACCGGCTGCTGGATGTGGATCAGGCCGAGCGCCGACACCACCAACAACGCCAGCAGCTCGCAGGACAGGAAGATCCCGGTGACGACCGCGTTGAAGCGGATCCCGAAGACCGCGACGACGGTCGCCAGCGCGATCACGATCGCGGCCAGCGTCTTGGCGTCCATCGAGAACACGACGCTCAGGTACTGCGCCATGCCGAGCGCGATGACCGCGGGGATGAACGCCGCGGCGACCGGGCCGGTGAGGACGAGCGAGACGAACCCGGCCGCGCGGCCGAGCACGCGGTTGATGATGGCGTAGTCGCCGCCGGCGATCGGGTAGGCCGCGCCGAGCTCGGCCCAGCACAGCGACATCGCCGCGCCGATGAACGCGGCGATCGCCAGCGCGAGGAACGTCGCGCTGCCGACCGTGACCAGCAGCACCGGGATGATGATGAACACCGACGAGGCCGGCGTGATCGCCGAGACGGTGATCGCGACGTTGCCGAGCACGTTGAGCGCCCGGTGCAGCTCCTGCTTGTAGTGGCCGTCGTGGTGGTCTCCGCCGCCGCCCGTGGGCGGGGTCGGCGGCTCGGACGACGTGGTGGTGGCGATGGAGGTCACGGTTCCATCCTCTGCCTGACGGCTTGCGGCGCCTACCGTCACTTGGTCGTATGTTCGGCGATCCTATACGACATTGTGTCGTATCGAGATCAGTCATAGTTGATCGGTTCGGGTCAGGCGACCGCCGCGGGCGGGGTCGCCGCCTCGCCGAGGTACAGCCGCCGCAGCAGCTCCTCGTCGCCGCGCAGCGCGGCCGGCGCGCCGTCGTAGACGACCTCGCCACGGCTGAGCACGTAGGCGCGGTCGGCGACCGCGAGCGCGAGGTGGGCGAACTGCTCGACGAGCAGGATCCCGACGCCCTTGCGGTCGGCGAGGTCACGCACCGCGCGCATCAGGCGCTGGATGACGATCGGCGCGAGGCCGAGCGACATCTCGTCGATCAGCAGCACCTTCGGCGCGCCGACCAGCGCGCGGGCGATCACGAGCATCTGCTGCTCGCCGCCCGACAGCAGGCCGGCCGCGACGTCGCGGCGCTTCTCCAGCTCCGGGAACAGCGTGAACGCCTCGGGGATCGCGGACTCCGGGTGCAACCCGACGCGCAGGTTGTCGATCGTCGAGAGGTTCCTGAAGACCGTGCGGCCCTGCTCGACGTGCGCGAGCCCGGCGCGGGCACGCCGCGCGGGCCGCAGCCTGGCGATGTCCTCGCCGTCGAGCAGGACGCGGCCGGCGCGCGAGCGCGCCGCGCCCGACAGGCCGTCCAGCAGCGTGGTCTTGCCCGCGCCGTTGGCGCCGAGCAACACGGTGATCTTGCCGGCCTCGACGGTCAGCGACGCGTCGCGGACGATCGGCAGTCCGGCCCGGTCGACCGACAACTCGTCAATGTGTAGGAGTTGCTTCTGCTCGCCACTCACACTGTCACCTCCTGGTCCTCGGGCACGCCGAGGTAGGCCTTGACGACCTCGGGCGCGGCGAGCGTCTCGTCCGGAGCGCCCGACGCGATGACCACGCCGAAGTCCAGGACGGTGACGCTGGAGCTGCACACGCGCACCAGGTCGATGTCGTGCTCGACCAGCAGGACCGACGTGCCGAAGCGCGCGGGCAGGTCGGCGATCCGCTGGGCCAGCGCGACCGACTCGTCGTGCGCCTGCCCGGCGGCGGGCTCGTCGAGCATCACCAGCCGCGGCCGCGCCGCGACGACCGCGGCGACGTCGACCGCGCGCCGCGACCCGACGTCGACCTCGGCGATCCGCGCCGACGCGGGCGGGCAGCCCAGCCACGCCAGCAGCGCGTCGAGCTCGCGGGTGGTCAGCGACCGGCCGACCGCGAGGCGCAGGTACTGCCCGACCGTGAGGTCGGGCGCGATCCGCGTCTGCTGGAACGTGCGCCGCACGCCTGCACGGGCGCGCTCGGACGCGGTCAGGCCCTCGAGCGGGCGGCCGTCGAGCTCGACGGTCCCGTCGTAGCGCGCCAGGAAGCCGGAGACCGCGTCGATGAACGTGGACTTGCCCGCGCCGTTGGGGCCGACGAGCGCGGCGACCGACTTCTGCGGCACCACGAGGTCGACGCCGTCCAGCGCCCTGATCGACCCGTACTCGACGCGCAGGCCGCGGACGGCCAGCGCGGGCTTGTCGCTGCGCGCGCGCTCGGGCGCGGGCGGCAGCGCGTCGGCCGGCGGCGGCTCCGGCACCGGGCGCTTCGGGCGGTGCCGGCGCAGCAGGCCGCGCAGCGCCTCGCTCTGCGTCGTCCCCGCGCTCAGCGCCTGCGTGGCGCCGACGGCGAAGAAGATGTTCCCGAGGTCCTGGGCCCAGTGCAGGCGCCGCAGCAGCTCCGGGAAGAACGCGCTCAGCACGCCGCCGAAGACCGCGCCCTCGGCGTACTGCGAGCCGGCCATCGTCGCCAGCGCGAACAGCACGAGCGACTGCATGATGTTGAAGTTGTCGGCGACCAGCGTCCCGAGCTGGCCGGCGAGCAGCCCACCGCTGATGCCCGCGATGAACGAGCTCAGCGCGAAGGCCGACAACTTGCTCCGGGGCACGCTCACGCCGTGCGCGGCGGTCGCGCGCTCGGAGTGCGCGATCGACGTCCACGACGCGCCCAGCCGCGTGCGCGAGATCAGCGCGAGGACGACCGCGACGATCCCGAAGACGATCAGGCAGAGCTTGAAGTACTGCGTGTCGGTCAGGAACGACGACGGCCGCGGGACCGCGATGAAGTCGGTCTGCCCCGGGAACGACGTCGAGCCGAGCACGACGTCCGCGCAGGTCGCGAAGCCGAGCGTCGCGACCGCGAGGTTGATCCCGCGCAGGCGCAGCGACGGCAGCCCGATCGCGAGGCCGAACGGCACCGCCGCCAGGCCGCCGAGCAGGATCCACAACAACAGGTCGCCCGGCGCGTGGTGGACGTTGAGCCACGCGACCGTGTAGGCGCCGATCGCGGCGAACGACATCTGGCACAGGCTCAGCATCCCCGCGCGGCCGGAGACCACGCCGAGGCTCTGCAGCGCGACGGCCGCGATCACCGCGGTCGTCGCGAGGAAGATGTAGTAGTCGCTCAGCAGCGCCGGGACCAGCACGATCCCGGCGATGACGAACGCGAGCGGCCCGGCGACCGGGCGGCCCAGGGCGCTAACGCGCTTCATCCCACTGCTCCTTGCGCTGCGACCACAGCAGCGCGACGAGGATCACGGCGAACGGCAGCACGCCCCGGTACTCCTGGATCTGATCGATCCCCGCGGCGACGCCCTCGAGGATCCCGAGCGCGAGGCCGCCGAAGAACGCGATCTCGATCGACTGGAAGAGCCCGATCAGGGCCGCGGCCAGAGCCGGGACGATCAGCAGGCTCAGCGAGCTGAACGAGGGCGTGCGGCTCGGGGCGATGACGACGATCGCGATCGTCGCCAGCGCGCCCGAGGTCGCCCACATGCCGCACGCCAGCCAGCGCGTGCGCAGGCCGAGGTGCTCGGCGGTCGACGGGCGCTCCGAGAGCGCCCGCAGCCGCACGCCGGTCCGCGTCCGCTTCAGGAACGCGGAGATCCCGACGGTCAGCGCGGCGGCGAGCACCACCGTGATGACGCTCGCCTCCGTGATGACGGCACCCGCGATCGTCACCACGCCGCCCGAGAACGGCGACGGGAAGTCGTGCGGGTGCTCGGCGCCGAAGATGCGGGCGCCGAGCGAGATCAGGCCGACGAGGAAGGCGACCATGACGGCCGCCTTCGTCGACGGGCTCGACTCGGCGAACCACGTCGCCATGACGAGGCCGGCCAGCGCGGTGACCGCGGCGCCGCACGCGACGCCGACGATCAAGGCCGGCGTGAACGCCCAGCCGTGCTCGGTGAGCACGGTCGTGGTGAACGCGCCGAAGGCCGCGAGCGCGGCGCCTGCGAAGCTGACCACCGCGACGACGCGGTAGAGCAGCACGACGCAGACGCCGAGCAACGCGTAGGTCCCGCCGGCCGCGAGGCCGGCCACGCCATTGGTGATCATGTCCTAGGACTTGGGAAGGACGACCCAGTCGGGCGTCGAGACCTTCCAGGTCCCGTGGTCCAACTGCATGATCTTGGTCGCGGTGTTCGACGCGTGCGTCCTGCCGGGGCCGAAGACGTACGGCGTGCCGGTCAGCGGCGTCGAGATGGGCTTCATGTCGACCAGGGCCTGGTACACGGAGTCCCGCGTGATGTCGCCCCTGATCGACCTGAGCACGTCGGCCATGACGGTCGCCGACTCATAGCCGCCCTGCGAGAACGCGGTCAGCGGACGGCCGGCGGCCTCCATCGTCGAACGCCAGTCGGTGTTCGCGGAGCTCTCCTTGTCGGTGTAGGGCTCCCACTCGGTGCCGGCGTAGACGTCCGACCTGGTGTTCTCGAGCGCCTTGGCGACGGCGTCGGAGTAGCCCGGCGCCAGGAAGAACCACTTGATGCCGGAGATCTTCTGCTGGTCGACGATCTTCATCCACGACAGCGCCTGCGGCTCGACCGCGTTGGACAGCACCATCTGGCAGCCGGCCCTCTTGGTCTTGAGCACGTAGGGCGTGTAGTCGCCCTGCGGCGGCAGCGTCTGGTCGAAGAGCGTGAGCCTCTTGCCCGTCAGCTTGGTCCACTGGTCGACCGCGTTCTGGTAGGCCTTCTTCGTGCCCGCCAGGATGTAGTTGACGACGCAGAGCTTGTCGAGCTTCAGCTTCTCCGACGCGTAGTAGAGCATCGCGGTCGTCAGCGTGAACGGGCCGACGTTGACCGGTGAGATGTTCGGCGTCGACCAGCAGGCGCCGTCGACGCCGAGGCCGGACACCGCGCCGATCCTCTGCTGGGCGTAGAACTGCCCGTTGACCTCGCAGTCGAGCAGGCCGCCGGAGCCGGCCAGCGCCACGACGCCCTGGTTCTGCACGAGGTCGCGCGCCGCCTGCGTGGCGGTCTGCGGGTCGCCCTTGTCGTCCTCGACGACGTAGTCGACCTTGCAGCCGTTGATCCCGCCCCTGGCGTTGAGCTGGTCGAACGTGGCCCTGGCCGCGCCCGAGACGTCCGGGAACGTGACCGCCCCGGAGAGGGTCGAGACCGACCCGATCTTGATCTTGCCGCCCTTGCAGGACGGCCCTGACGCGGCGGCGCCCGAGGCACTCGCCGATGACGACTTCGTGGTGTCGGACGAACCGCTGCTGCCGCATCCGGCGGCGAGCAGGGCGAGTCCAACCGCGGCGGCAGATGCCGCGCGGAGTCCGATCCTCAGCAACACACTCCTCCTTCGCTGGTTCCCCGCCACGCAGCATCGTGCGTGACGTGATCCGGAATCCTATAGGATTTCCTTCAGCGAAGTCAATGTTGTTGGAGGCGCTCGAAGGCGAGCGTCGGCAGGTCGACGACGTGCGCGCCGCAGTCGGCCATGACCGTCGTGCCCGTCATCGCGGCGCTCAGCGGCGAGGCCAGGAACGTCACGATGTTCGCGATGTCCTCGGCGGTGGCGGCACGGCGCAGCGGGACCTCGGAGGTCGCCAGCGCGTAGGCCTCCTCGCGGGTTCCGGCGCCGAGCGCGCCGAGCTCGTCCATCTGCTCGTCGGCCATCGGCGTCCGGACCCAGCCGGGGCAGACCGCGTTGGCGCGCACGCCGTGCTTGCCGTAGTCGCGCGCCAGCGACTTCGTCAGGCCGATCAGCGCGTGCTTGCCGGTCGTGTAGCCGAGCACGTCCGGGCCCGCCATGACCCCGGCGAGGCTGGACACCACGACGATCGAGCCCTGGGTTTGGATCAGGTCCGGGAGCGCCTCGCGCGCGAGCAGGAACGCGGTCGTGACGTTGACGTCCCACGAGGTCGCCCAGCCGGCGTCGTCGGTGTCCAGGGCGGAGCCGAGCCCGTGGCCGCCGGCGTTGGCGACGACGACGTCGATCGGCGCACCGCCGAAGTGCTCGCGCACGGCGGCGAGCGTGTTGCGGACCTCGTCGGCCTTCGCCGCATCGCCCGCGACCGCGAAGCCGCCGATCTCCTGCGCGACCGCCTGCAGCGGCTCCGGCCGCCGCCCGGTCACCGCGACCCTGGCGCCCGCAGCGGCGAGCGACCGCGCCGCCGCCGCGCCGATGCCGGTCCCCCCTCCGGTGATGACCGCGACCTTGCCGTCGAGACGCATGGTGTTCTGGTGCTGCCTTTCGTCGTCGTTGTGGGGGCTCCGGCCGCGCGCCTGCGCGCCGCCGATCACCTCGCTCGGATCGTATATGTTTTGGCTCATGCTTTCGACCGGGCTGGTGTGGGACGAACGGCTGATGTGGCACAACCCGGTCGGTGCCGGGCCGCTGCGCGCGGGCGGCTGGGTCCAGCCCGGGCAGCATGCCGAGTCCGCCGAGGGCAAGCGGCGGATCAAGAACCTGCTCGACGCGTCGGGCCTGACCTCGCAGCTGACACAGGTACACGCGCGCGAGGCGACGCGCGACGAGCTGCTCCGGATCCACGACGCCGCCTACCTCGACCGCCTGGAGCGCGAGTCCGCGGCCGGCGGCGGCGACGCGGGCGACGGCCACTCCCCGTTCGGCCCCGGCGGCTTCATGCTCGCGGCGCTGGCCGTGGGCGGCGGCCTGGCGGCGGTCGACGCCGTCCTCGACGGCGCGGTGAACAACGCCTACGTGTTGGTCCGCCCGCCCGGCCACCACGCGCTCGCCGACCGCGGGATGGGCTTCTGCCTGCTCGCCAACGCCGCGCTCGCCGCGGCCCACGCGCGGGCGCGCGGGATCGAGCGCGTCGCGATCGTCGACTGGGACGCCCACCACGGCAACGGCACGCAGGCCGCGTTCGCGCGCGACCCGTCGGTCCTGACGATCTCGCTGCATCAGGACTCCGTGTTCCCGCCCGGCTCCGGCGGCGTCGGCGAGAACACGGGCGACACCATCAACATCCCGCTGCCGCCCGGCTCGGGCGCGGGCGCCTACGCGCACGCGTTCTCCGAGGTCGTCCTCCCCGCGCTGCGCCGCTTCGCGCCCGGGCTGGTGGTCATCGCCTGCGGCTTCGACTCCGCGGGCATGGACCCGCACGCGCGCCTGATGCTGCACTCCGACGCCTACCGCGCGCTGACGACCGAGTTGATGGCCTTCGCCCAAGGCAAGGTGGTGGCCATCCACGAGGGCGGCTACCACGAGGCCTCGGTCCCGTTCCTCGCGCTCGCCGTCATCGAGACGCTGGCGGGCGTCCGGACCGGGGTCGAGGACCCGTTCCTCCCCAACATGGCCGGCCCGGCGGGGCAGGAGCTCCAGCCCCACCAGGCCGCGGCGATCGCTCAGGCGCGGTAGACGGTCCGGCCGTCGAGCACCGTCTGCACGACCGGCACGTCCGGGATCTCGGACGGGTCGATCGCCAGCGGGTCGGCGCCGAGGACGCAGAGGTCGGCGACCTTGCCGGCCTCGAGCGACCCCTTCAGGTCCTCGGCGTGGTCCTGCCGGGCCGCGTTGATCGTGTAGCCGCGCAGCGCCTCGGTCACCGTGATGCGGTGCTCGGGCCCGGACACGCGGCCGCTCGCCTTCGACTCCCGCAGTACCGCCGCGGCGACGCCCGCGCGCCAGTCGGGCGACGTGATCGGCGCGTCGCTGCTCAGGCACGGCGCGCCGCCCGCGTCGATCAGCGCGCGCAGCGGCCACTGGTCGTCGGCGCGCTGGGGCCCGACGACGTCGGCCAGCAGCTCGGCCAAGGTGGTGTGGATGACCGGCTGCGCGTTGACGCCGATGCCGTGGCGGACGATCCGCTCGCGCGTGCGCGCCGACAGGAAGTCGCCGTGGATGACGTAGTGGCGCAGGTCACGCGGGCCGCCGGACTCCTGGGCGGCGACGAACGCCGCGACGGTCGCGTCGATCGCGCGGTCGCCGGTAGCGTGGATCCCGACCTGCATGCCGGCGCGGTGCGCGATCCCCACCATCCTGCGCAGCTCGGCCTCGCGCTCGCGGTCGTCGGCACCACGGATGACGAGCGAGCCGGTCCCGCCGCCGACGTAGGGCTCGTTCATCCACGAGGTCTTCGACGGCGGGATGCCGTCGGCGAAGATCTTGACGCCCGCGATCCGCAGCCACTCCGGCGCGGCGTCGGGCATGGTGTAGGTCTCGATCCCCGCGCGGATGTCGTCGGCGCCCGCGGTCCCGTCGGGCTCGCCGAACAACAGCAATACGTTGATCCGCGCGCGCAGCTCGCCCGCCAGCGCCAGCTCCTCGTAGACGCGGATGCCCTCGTCGGCGAACGCACCGCCGAGCACCTGGTCGCCGCCCGGCCCGAGCGCGGGCTCGGTGTAGCTCGTGATGCCCAGCGCCGAGAGCTGGTCCTGGGCCAGCGCGATCGCCGCACGGCGCTCGGCGCGCGTGAGCGCCGGCGCGACGCCTTGGATCAACGCCTGCGCGGCGATCTCGCGCAGCAGGCCGGTCGGCTCGCCGTTGGCCTCGCGCACGATCTCCGAGCCCGGCGCCGAGGTGGTGTCCTTGGTCACGCCCGCCAGTGCCAAGGCCTTCGTGTTGACCCACGACGTGTGACCGTAGGTCTCGTCGAGCAGGACCGGGTGGTCGGGCGTGACCGCGTCGATGTCCCACCGCGTCGGCAGCCGCTCGGGGTCGGCGACGCACTCGGCGAGGTAGCCGCGGTCCCAGCCGATGCCGCGCAGCCAGGTCCCGGCCGGGACCTTCGCCGCGGCCTCGCGCAGGATGTTCGCGATCTCCTCCAGCGAGCGCGCCGCGCCGGGCGAGACGTCGAGCGTCAGCGGCGGCTGGCGCGCGCCGTACATCAGCGCGTGCAGGTGCGAGTCGTTGATCCCGGGCAGGACCGCGCGGCCGGCGAGGTCGACGACCTCGGTGCCCGCGCCGAGGTGCTCGCGCAGGCCCGCGGCGTCGCCGACGTAGGCGATCCGGCCGTCCCGGACCGCGAGGGCGCTCGCGACGGTGCCGGCGCCGTCGAGGGTGATGATCGAGCCGCCGGTGAAGGCGAGGTCGGCGGGATGGTCCATGGTCGTCCTTGGGTCGGTCTCGTTGTTGGTGGTGTCGGCTGCTCAGCGCAGCACGTAGCCGCCGTCCATCAGCAGCTCGGCCCCGCAGCAGAACGCCGCGCCGTCGCCGAGCAGGAAGCGCACGCCGGCCGCGATCTCCTCCGGCGTGCCGAGGCGGCCGAGGACCGTCGCGTCGCGCCACGCGTCGTGGTGCTCGGGGTCGGCGTCGCTGAGCGGCGTCGCGACGTAGCCCGGCGACAGCTGGTTGACGCGCACGCCCCGCGGGCCCCATTCGGTCGCCAGCGCCCGGACCAGCGCGCGCACGCCGCCCTTGGCCGCGTGGTAGCCGGCGATCCGCATCGGCGTGTTGATGATGTGGTTGCCCGACATCGAGCCGATCGCGACGATCGCGCCGCGGCCGGCCGCGAGCATCGGCCGCGCGAACGCCTGGCAGGTGACGAAGACGCCGCGCAGGTTGACGTCCAGGACCGCGTCGAAGTCGGCGACGTCCAGCTCCTCGGCGCCGCGGTCCGGACCGCGGACGCCCGCGCTGGCGACGAGGCCGTCGACCCGGCCCTCGGCGTTGACGATGTGGTCGACCGCGCGCGCCACCGACGCGGGGTCGGTGACGTCGGCGCGCAGCGACCACGGCTCGCCGGTCGTGGTGACGTCCAACACGTACACCTTGGCACCGTCGGCGGCCAGCGCGTCAACGCAGGCCGCGCCGATCCCGCTCGCCCCGCCGGTGACGGCGACGACGCGACCGTCGAGCCCGCCGGTCACGCCTCCATCGCCTGGGCGACCGGCACCGTGTCGACGAACTGCTCGAACGTCGCGACGACGCCGTCGGCGACGGTCCACACGTGCGCGACCCGCGCGCGCATCGGCTTGTTGGTGGCCTTGCAGGTGCCGGTGTAGGTGCCGACGCCGACGACGCGGTCGCCGCCGTCGATCAGGTCCTCCAACGTGAACCGGTAGCCGTCCCAGTCGGCGGCGATCCGGCCGAAGACGCCGGCGACGACCGCGTCCGGGCCGACGTAGGTCCCCGCGTACGGGAAGCCCGCGGCCTCGGTCCAGGCGCTCTGCGGACCGAGCGGTGCGAGCATGCCGTCGAGGTCGCCGCGATCGGAGGCGTCGTAGTGGGCGCGGATCAGCTCATAGGCAGACATGACCCGATCGATCCTATACGATTTCCTCTCATGACAGACATCGAGCCCGGCTGGAAGAACTACGAGGACTTCGCGCACGGCATCGGCACCAACCGCCTGCCCGCGCTCGACCTGACCGGGACGTCGCTGCACGTCACCGCCGACGACGCGACCGGCCCGTCGCTCGTCCTCGACTTTCTCGACGCGACCACCGTGCGCTGGAGCCGGGACGGCGCAGCCGCCGCGACCGACCCCTACGACGCGGTCGCCGTCGGCGAGCACGCGGTCTTCGTCGACCTGCCGCTGACCAGCCGTGAGCGCGAGGCGCTGACGATCATCCACTCGACGCGCACGCGCCGCGCGCTCGTCGTCGAGCACGCGATCGCCGCCGAGGCGGTCGCCGGCGTCCCGCAGGTCGGCCAGCAGTTCTGGCCCGCGAGCACCGGCGACGGCGCGGAGCCGGGCGCGCCCGTCCCGGCCCCGACGCGCGAGCTGATCGGCCGCCGCTTCCTGCAGCGCTACAGCCCGTCGCACCTCTACGAGCACGTCTACCTCAGCAGCGAGCGCTACGCCTGGCAGTGCCTGGAGGGCGTGCAGCGCGGGCACGGCGACGTCGACCTGAGCAGCACCTACAAGTTCGACGACGACCTGTACGTCTTCTGCTTCCGCGAGTTCCGGATCCCGGTCGCCAGCCTGTTCCTGTACGACATGAGGGCGCTGACCTCGACCGGGCGCTTCCTCGGGCTGACCGGCGCGGGCGCCGCCGAGCACACGCGGTCGGGGGCCAACATCATCACCTTGGCGTCCGTCACCTACCCCGACGTCCAGCCGGTCTAGGTCGACACCGTGGACGTGATCGTGGTGGGCGCCGGCGCGGCCGGCGCCGCCGCCGCGCGCCGCCTGCACGACGCGGGCGCGTCGGTCCTGCTGCTGGAGGCCGGCGGCCCGGACCTCGCGGGCGCGATCCACGACCCGGCGCGCGCGCACGAGCTGTGGTTCGCGCCCGAGGACTGGGCCTACCACACGCAGCCGCAGGCGGCCGCGGGCGGGCGCCGGCTGCACTGGCCGCGCGGGCGCGTGCTCGGCGGGTCGACGAGCCTCAACGCCATGATCTACGTGCGCGGCGCGCGCGAGGACTACGACGCGTGGGCCGACGCGGGCGCGACCGGCTGGAGCTGGGACGACGTGGCTCCTGACTTCGACCGCATCGAGGCCGGACCGCTGCACGTCGACCGACATGTACGGGTCGATCCGATCCACACCGCGATCGTCGAGGCCGCGTGCTCGTGGGGTCTCCCGCTCAACGAGGACTACAACGACGGGACGCTCGACGGCGTCTCCACCATGCACCTGACGATCCGCGACGGCCGGCGCTGCTCGACCGCCGCGGCGTACCTCGCGCCGGTCGCCGACAGCGCGCGGCTGCAGGTGCTCACGCGCGCCCGCGCACGCCGGGTCCTGCTCGACGGCACGCGCTGCACCGGCGTCGAGTACGTGCGCGACGGCCGCACCGTGCAGGTGCGTGCCGACGACGTGATCCTGGCGGGCGGGACGCTCGAGTCCCCGCGGATCCTGATGGCCTCCGGGATCGGCCCGGCCGAAGCGCTCGCCGCGCTCGGCGTCGACGTCGTCGCCGACCTGCGCGGCGTCGGCGCCAACCTCCACGACCACCTGCTCGCGCCGGTGATCTTCGCGACCACGCGTCCCGTCGGCGCGCCGTCGCCCGGGCTCGGCCCGGCCCAGACGCACCTGTGGTGGCGCTCACGGCCCGGCCTGCGCGCGCCGGACACGCAGCCGATCCACTTCATGGCGCCGATGTACGAGCCGTGGATGAGCGGGCCGCCGGACGGCTTCACGCTGATGGCCGGGATGGTCGCGCCGGCCAGCCGCGGGACGCTGCGGCTCTCCGGTCCCGAGCCCGACGACGAGCTGCTGATCGACCCCATGATCTTGACCGCGCCCGAGGACCTCGACGCGCTCTGCGCCTCGGTCCGCCAGTGCCGCGAGATCGGCGCCCAGGCCACGCTGGCCGAGGAGTGGGGCGCGCGCGAGCTCTACCCGGGGCCGACGGTCCGGACCGACGCGCAGCTGCGCGAGTACGTGCGGCGCACCGCGCTGACCTACCACCACCAGGTCGGCACCTGCCGGATGGGGATCAGCGAGACCGCGGTCGTCGATCCCAAGTTGAAGGTCTACGGGATCGACGGCCTCCGCGTGGCCGACGCGTCGGTGATGCCGGTCGTCCCGAGCGGCAACACGATGGCGCCCTCGATCCTGATCGGCGAACGGGCCGCGACTTGCGTTTGGTGAGCCAACCGGAATAGGTTCTTCCCACGACGCCGAGATCCGGTCCGTTCGGCGTCGGTCCATGTCCCGATGGAGGGGGAGTACTCCAGATGTCCCATGCCGTTCGCCGGCCGCTGACCGCTGCCGTCGTCGCCACCTGCTCGCTCGCGCTGATCGGCGCGCCCGCCGCTGGTGCCAAGACGAAGTCCAAGCCGAAGATCTCGAAGACCGACAGGGCCCAGAACGCGGCCATCAGGAAGGTCGGCAGGACCGCGACCTCCGCGAGCAGGTCCGCGAGGTCCGCGTCCAGGAGCGCCACCGCCGGCCTCGCCGCCGCGGCGGCCGCGAGCAGGAAGGCCGACGGCGCGCAGGGCGGCGTCAACACGATCCTCGCCGGCGTGCCGGCGATCACCGACGGGCTCCAGAAGCTCGCGGCCGGCCTGACGCAGGCGGCCGCGGGCCTGACGACCATCGGCAACGCGCTGGCCGCCCAGGAGTACGGCACCGTCAAGATCCAGCTCGGCACGACCGACGTCCCGGGCGCGATCCTCAACTCGAGCGACATCCCCGACGACAGCAACGGCGCGACGCTGACCGGCACGGTGATCGTCCCGGTTCCGGCCGGCGCGACCGGCGTGCCGATCCGCCTGCTCGCGGGCGTGCGCTCCGGTGAGGCCGACGGCACCGGCGCGGGTGACCCGGTCGCCTCGGCGGGCATCGTGTCGATGAGCGCCGCCGACGCCTCTGGCGGCGGTGTCACCATCGGCGGCGGCGACGCGGTCCTGACCAGGGCGCCGCTCACGTCGGCGCCGAACGATGCGCTCGGCAGGGCTCCGCTCTACAACATCCCGAACAAGGCACCGCGGGTCGACGCGACGCCGAACCCGCTCTCGTTCCCGGACGCGGACGCGATCGACCTGACCGACGCGAGCACGTTGTACAGGCTGAGCGGCGCCCCCATCGGCCCGTTCACGGTCACCAACCCGACCGGCACCGCCCTGCCGGTCACCGTCACCTTCACCGTGCGGTTCCACGACCTCACGGCGTCGGCGACGGACGTCACCGCCTAGCACAGGGCGGACGGAGGGCATTACGACGCGGTGGCCGTGGCGGCGGTCGCCGCGTCGTAGTCCTTTTGGATGTTGGGGTAGATGTGCGTGAGGTCGTTCGGGAGCGCGGCCTTCGCGTTCTTGGAGGTGTCGTCGGCCAGGACCTCCTCCGCCCCGGTCCGCAGCGCCTCGACGGTCTGGCGCGCGACCTCCTCGGGCGCGATCTTCGCCGAGGTCACGCTCGCCGCCATGTCGGTGTCGATGAAGCCGGCGTGGACCGCGACGACCTGCGTGCCCTGCGCGCGCAGCTGGGTCCGGAGCGCGTTGGTCAGCGACCACGCGGCGGCCTTGCTCGCCGAGTAGTTCCCGAACTGCGGGAACGACACGAACGACAGGGCGGACAACATGTTCACGAGCGCGCCGCCGCCGTTGCGCTTGAGGACCGGAGCGAACGCCCGCGCGACCGCGAGCGTCCCGAAGTAGTTGACCTCGAGCTCGCCACGGTGGGCGTCGAGGTCGTCGCCGCCGACCGCCTGCGCGCCGTAGGCGACGCCGGCGTTGTTGATGACGATCGTGACGTCGCCCAGCTCGCGCGCCAGCTCGTCCACGCGGGCGTGGTCGGTGACGTCGAGCTGCACCGGGATCACGTCCGGATCCGTGACCGTCGCGACGTCGCGCGCGCCGGCATAGACCTTCGCCGCCCCCGCCTCGACGAGCGCCCGCGCGAACGCCTTGCCCAGCCCCCGGTTCGCCCCCGTGACCAGCGCCACCGCTCCTTCGACCTGCATGTCGCCACCTCCAGTGAGTTGCATGATGCGACTCACCATAGCGCAGGGGTGCCGCCGCGCCCCGGGGGAGGGAGCGCGGCGGCGGCCGGCGCGGCGTCCTAGCGCCGGAGGGTCAGGCTCTTCGAGGTCACGGTGGACGTCGCCCTACCCTTGACGGCGAAGCGGACGACGACCGACTCCTTCACTTTCCTGCCACGGGCCAGGGAGCGCCGGGCGCTCTTGCTCGGCTTCAGCGTCACGCGGACGAGCTGGTTCTTGCGGACGGTCCGGGTGACCGACCCCAGCTTCCTGCCCCTGCCCCTCAGCGACAGCCTGCCCGCGGCCGGCGCCCGGACCGCGACGCTCACCGCGCCGTGGCGCAGGCGGGCCAGGTCCATCATCTTGGGCGCGGGCGCGCACGGCGTCCCGAGCTTGTTGGTGGACTTGGCGACCTTGCCGTTCTGCCCGTTGGCGACGACGCCCGCGTTCTGCGCGCCGCGGCACGCGTCCTGGCCGGTCGTGACCACGAGGATCCCGTGCTTGCCGCCCTTCAACACCATGTGGAACGACGAGACCTGCGCGTCCGGGATGTTGGCGAACGTCGTGACCAGGCGCGACTTCGAATCGACCGCGGTCGTCGCGCGGAGGTCGAGGTCGACCTGGCCATGCAAGGACACCAACAACGTCGGGAGCGTCCGGATCGGCTGGCCCCTGGCGTTGAAGCGCACGCCCTTGACGAAGTACACCGGGCCGGTGAGCGTCCCGGGCAGCAGCGGCGTCCTGGCCGTCGCGGTCCCGATGATCGACTTCGCCGGGCAGGACGACTTCAGTCCGTCGGCGTACTCGCACAGCGTCTCGGCGTTGTCGGGGTCGAGCGCGAGCGTCTTGGGCAGCGTCACCTGGACGTTCCTGATGTTCGCCTGGCCCGCGGGCTGCGTGACGTTCGCGTCGATGCCCGGGTGCTTGCCGTCGGTCATCTGCGTCGTGCCGGTCAGGTCGATGGCGGTCTTCGGCGAGAAGGCCAACAGGTTGCAGTCGCTCGTCTGGAACGGCGCGTCGCGCAGGACGTTGGCGCCGCCGGTCGAGGTCAGCGCGGTCGTGATCTTCAGCGGCCCGCACGACGTCGGGTTGCGCATGGTGTCGGCGCGGTCGATCGTCACCTTCACCGAGCGCACGTTGAGCGGGATGCCGTCCAGGATCGTCGGCAGCGGATCGCTGAGCACTTGGACATGCGCATCGTTGCGATCCAGCCGGATCGACGCCCGGACCACGACGAGCCCGAGGTCGAACGGCCCCGCGACCGCGGGGACGACGATCGACAGGCCGTACGGCCCGCCGTTGTACGGGCCGGTCAGGTAGACCTGGCCGCCGAGGCCGAACGGGTCGTTGCCGGCGCCGGCGGTCGTCGCGACGGTGCCGATCCTCGACGCCGCCGGGCACGAGCCGGCCGCGGCGTTGGCGTCCGGGCAGAGCGGGATGCCGTTGGGCTTGGCGAGCAGGCCGGGCGGCATCTGCAGGTCGATCTTCGACAGCGGCTGGTCGCCGTCACCGCGCGCGAACGCGGCGGTGAACGACGGCGAGGCGCCGGCCTTGGTGGTGGAGACGCCGGAGGTGAACGTCGGCGCGAACGGCGCGTCGCAGCCCTGATCGACCGTGTAGGGCGCGCTCGCCGTGGCGGTCTGACCCGACCAGGCGAGGTAGTTGGCGCTGGCGTTCGTCGTGCCGCAGGTCTGCGGGTTGACGAGCGTCGCGTGGTCGCCGCCGCGCAGCGAGACGCGCACGAGCGACACCGGAACCTGCGGGTTGTCGGTGAACGACGTCGTCAGCTGACCGGTCCTGGGGTCGGCGACGACATGTCCTACAAGTCGGATCGACAGGCCGTAGCGCGGGCTGTCGGCGACCAGGAAGATCCGGTACTCGTCGCCGCTGGTCGGGTCGCCGCTGAGCGGCTTGCCGAGGTAGACAGTGCCCCTGCTGAGGGTCCCGGCCGGGAGCACCGGCGTCTCGAAGTCGACCGTGCCGATCGCCGACGCCGCGGGGCAGGTGACCGGGTTCTTGGTGCCCTTGCCGAGCTGGTCGTCGGTGCACGCCTGCAGGCCGGTGGCGGCGGACGGGTTCAGCGCCATGCCGGCGGGCAGCGTGACGTGCGCGTCCTTCAGCGTGGCGGTGTTGGGCTGGTCCTTGCCGTTGGGGTTCTGCGGGATCGTGACGTCGATCGTCACGCCCGCGGGCGCGCCGGCGCGCCTGGTGTCGCTGCTGACGCTGACGCCCGGTGAGAACGGCAGCCTGTCGCATCCGACCGCGCCGACCGGCGTCGTCGTCGAGTAGTGCAGGTAGTTGCCGGGGTTCTGATGGGAGTCGACGTAGAGGCCCGTCGTCTGGGGCCCGGCGCACTGCGAGGGCATCGTGATGAAGGTGCCGTCGCCCGCGCGTCCGTCGAAGACGAGGCGCGTCTCGACGAGGCCGATCGCGTCGGTGATGTCCTTGATGTCGAAGGACTCGTGGTAGTCGCCGTCCCAGGCGACGCCGCCGTCGAGGTAGATCTCACCGCCGACGACGGGGACCGACATGCCGAACCGGGCGGGCATGCCGTCCGGCTGGACCATGTTGTACACGTCGGTCGGGATCGGGGCCGCGACGTTGGTGCTGATCGCGGTGATGTAGTTGACCCCGACCCTCGAATTTGCCGGGCACGCCCTGGCCTGCAGCTGCGCGGTCGTGCACTTCGGCGTCGCCTCGGGGTTGACGCTGAGGCCGACCGGCAGGTCGACGTGGACGTCCTTGACGTTGCCGTCCGGCGACCCGAGCAGGTCGCTCCTGGTGTTGAACTTGAAGTCCGTGATGCCGAACTGCGGGTGCCCGCCCGCCGTCGTGAAGAAGAGGTTCGGCGTGTCACGCGAGCACTGCGTGCCGCCGGTCTCCGAGTCCTGGCTGCACACGCCCGCGTCGAACTTCGACACGCCGAAGTCGGCGCTCGCCGTTTGAGGCAGCGCGAAGGCACCGCAGATCAGCGCAGCGACCAGCGCTGCGCGTCCAGCACGAAACGTCCTCATGGATCTCCCCTCCTGCGGACCGGCCTCTCCCGCCGCGGTCCGGTGTTACCCAGGAATGAGGACGTTCGCACACAAGTCCGTGTTCGCGCGCCGGTTGACGCGGGGCGCGATGATGGAACCCATGACGCTTGCCCACGTCCGCGGCCCGTCGGAGCCCGCGCTGCTGCACCAGACGATCGGGGCTGCGCTGCGCGCGACGGCCGCGCGGTTCGGGGAGCGCGAGGCGCTGGTGAGCTGCGCGCAGGGGGTCCGGATGACGTATGCCGAGCTCGACGCCGCGGTCGACCAGGTCACACGCGCGCTGCTCGCACGCGGGATCGGTGTCGGCGATCGCGTCGGGGTGTGGAGCCCGAACTGCGCGGAGTGGACGCTGCTGCAGTTCGCGACCGCGCGGGTGGGCGCCGTGCTCGTCAACGTCAACCCGGCGTACCGCACGAGCGAGTTGGCCTATGCCTTGCGGCAGTCCGGGATGCGGCTGCTGTTCGCGCCGCGGAGGTTCAAGACCTCCAACTACGCCGACATGGTGGGGTCGGTCAAGACGCCGGCGCTGGAGGACACGGTGTGGCTGGACGGGGATCCGGCGTGGGACGCGTTCCTGGCGGGTGCCGAGCAGGCGTCGGACGAGCGCTTGGTCGACCGCGAGTCGTCGTTGGATCCGAGCGACCCCATCAACATCCAGTACACGTCGGGGACGACCGGCGCGCCCAAGGGCGCGACGCTGTCGCACCTCAACATCCTCAACAACGGGTTCCTGGTCGGCGCGGGGTGCCGGCACACCGAGGAGGACCGCGTCTGCATCCCGGTGCCGTTCTACCACTGCTTCGGGATGGTGATGGGGAACCTGGGCGCCGTGACGCACGGGGCGTGCATGGTGATCCCGGCGCCGGCGTTCGACGCGGAGGCGACGCTGCGCGCGGTGGAGTCGGAACGGTGCACCTCCTTGTACGGCGTCCCGACGATGTTCATCGCCGAGCTCGACCACCCCGACTTCGAGTCCTATGACCTGTCCTCGCTGCGCACCGGGATCATGGCGGGCTCGCCGTGTCCGGTCGAGGTCATGAAGCGCGTGATCAAGGACATGCACATGGACGAGGTCACGATCGCGTATGGGATGACCGAGACGTCGCCGGTGTCGACCCAGACGGCCTTCGACGACCCACTGGAGAAGCGCGTCGGGACCGTCGGCCGCGTCCATCCGCACCTCGAGATCCGGGTCACCGAGGACGGCGAGCTCTGCACGAAGGGCTACTCCGTGATGCTCGGCTACTGGGACGACCCCGAGCGCACGGCCGAGGCGATCATCGACGGCTGGATGCACACCGGCGATCTCGCGACCATCGACGACGACGGCTACATCAACATCGTCGGCCGGATCAAGGACATGATCATCCGCGGCGGCGAGAACGTCTACCCGCGCGAGCTCGAGGAGTTCCTCTACACGCATCCGGACGTCGCCGACGTCCAGGTCATCGGCGTCCCCGACGAACGCTACGGCGAAGAGCTCATGGCCTGGGTCATCCCCCGCGCCGGCGTGACGATCGACCCCGACACGCTGCGCTCCTGGTGCCACGGCCAGATCGCCCACTTCAAGATCCCCCGCTACGTGAGGATCGTCGAGGAGTTCCCGATGACCGTCACCGGCAAGGTCCAGAAGTACAAGCTCCGCGAGCAGGCGATCACCGAGCTCGGGCTCGGCGACGCCGCGGACATCAAGACGGCCTAGCGCGCGGTGTCCGCGGTCACGACGCGGCTTGTTCGTCCTCCGGGGCGAGCGCGGCTTCGGCCTCCTGGCGCGTCTCGGCGACGCGCAGCGACTTGTCGATGTGGGTGATCTGCACGAGGTCGGCGACGACCGTCCCCTTCGGAGCGATCACCGCAAGCCCCCGCCCCTGGCGCCCGAGCCGCTGATCCGCCTGGACGATCACACCCAGCGCGCTGGAGTCGATGAACGACACCGCCGACAGGTCCAGGATCACATCCGGCGACGTGATCCCAGCGCCCACCTCCTCGCTCAAACGCTGCCCGAGGGTGCGCGATGCCTGGAGATCCAACTCCCCCGTGATGATCGTGACGGCCGGCGGCTGCTTCATGGCCCCGGTTAGTTGCCCAGGAAACCGCTCTCTCAAGCCTGCCTAGGCATCAACCGGACGCGAAGCCGACCCCGCGGCTCGCGGCACTGGGCCAGTCCCCGCAATCGCGCCCCCGCGCGCGATTCCGGACGCTCTGCGCCAGCGGCGGTGCGGGTGACCGTCCGCACCGCCGCTCGCGCCGGGGCCCAGGTGCGCGGCTTCCGCTTGCCGCGCACCGTTGGACCGGTCGCGCCAACCGCTCGGGGACCCCGTGCGGTGGCAGCGCAGGGCCCGACGACCTTCTCAGGTCGTCGAGCTCCGCTCCTCGCTCATCGCGCTCAGATGAGCCAAGCCTCGTCCCGACGGCCCTTCCGCGTGTGGGCCGCCGGGACCAACGCGACCCGATCCATCGAACCCGGGCCACTATCAGATGCTCACCTTCCGCTGGTTGAGAGCATCACCGGATCCACTTTCGCGCCGTGACCGTGATCACCGCCCGTCGCGTTCGCTGGATCCCTTATGAACACGACGGTACACACTGGTGGCTCTCTAGCGCAAGCCATGCCCTGCCAAACCGGCAATCGGACGTCACGCACGCAGGCGGTGCTGAGTCAACCCCCCTCCCGCTGACACTTGGCATTGCTCAACGATGTGAGGGTGTTAGCGTAACTCGCAGCCGGAAGGAACCCTGCTCAGAGCACGGATCGAAGGCCGCCGACGGGCAGAACGCCGGCCGCTCGACCTGCGCCAGGACCGTGAAGGCTCGGTGGCCGCGGAGCTTCGCCGTCGGCAGCATCAGCGGCGCCGCGACCGCCCGATCCAGCACCGTCGTGGCCGACAACCCGAACACCGGCGCCGCCGGGATCGTCTCGTCATCCGGCGCGAGCACGCACGCGCCCGGCCACCCCGCCGGCGGCCTACCCGCATCTGCGTACTGCTCCGTCAACCGCGGCGCGACGACCTTCGAGACGACCGTCCCCCTCGCCGTCCCACCAACCGCCAACCGCGCACTTCCGGACGTCGACGTCCGGTGCCCATCCTCGAAGACGACCCTCGCGCTGCAGCTGACCGGCACCTGCGCCGTTCCGCACACGAGCGTCCCATCCGGCTGCGCCACCAGCGGCGTGTAGGCGCCACTGACCGTCCACCTCCCACGCACGGAATAGACAAGCCTGCCGGACAGCCCATGCGTGGCGGGGTCGTACACCAACGGCACCCTCGACCGGACCACGACCCTCACACCCACCACCCGCTCGCTGTAGCTCGCCGCACACTGCGCGTTGCCCGCCGCAGTGACGGCGTTCGCATACGACCCGGTCACGACACCGCTGAACGTCCACCGCGTGCTCTTCGCGCCTGCGCCGCTGGCAACCACGCCGCAGCACAGCAGCACGGCGGCCGCGCACGCGCCACCCCGGCCCAGCAGGCTCCTCCTCATACGCGCGGTGTACCCACCCGCGCGCCAGGCGATCTAGGCGACCGCGCCCCCGCCGCCCGCGACCGGCCCCGCGGCGCTCCAGGGGAAGTCGATCCAGCGGTCGGTCTGGCGCCACACGTAGTCGCACTTCACGACCGACGCCGGCTTCTCGTACAAGACCGCCGTCCGGACCTCGGCGACCTTGCCGTCGCAGAACTGGCGCACGACCTCGAGCGTCCGCCCGGTGTCCGCGACGTCATCGACGATCAGCATCCGCGAGCCATCCAGGTCGATGAGCTCCGGCGCCGGCGGCAGGATCAGCGGAACCTCCAAGCGCTGGTCGACATCCGTGTAGAACTCGACGTTCATCGCACACGAGTTCTTGACGCCGAGCGCATACGCAACCGCGCCCCCCGGCAGCAACCCACCCCGCGCGATCGCCAGCACGATGTCGGGCTGATACCCACTCTCGACAACCGCCTCCGCGAGCTGCCTCGCAGCCTCACCAAGCTGGTCCCAGCTCATGATCTCCCGCTCGCTGGCGGGAGGCGTGTGGGGAGCGGCCTCCATAGAGGGCAGCCTAACGGTCTGAGATCGCCACGCGCTTGAGGATGCTCAAATCTTCAGGCAACCTGCAGACCACCTGCTACACCGTAGGTATCGCCGCAACCGTCGCCAGCCCCCGCCCCGCTCCCCTCCGCACCCGGAACTACCGCCTCTACTTCTCCGGGCAGCTGATCTCGGTCCCCGGCACCTGGCTCCAGACGGTCGCCCAGGCCTGGCTCGTCCTGCAACTCACGCCGTCTGGCTCCGCCCTCGGGATCACCGTCGCTTTGCAGGCACTTCCCGTCCTCTTCCTCGGCCCCTGGGCCGGCGCGCTCGCCGACCGCAGCGACAAGCGCAAGCTCCTGCTCGGCACGCAGGCCAGCCAGTCCGCGCTCGCGTTCATCCTCGGCATCGCCGCCCTGACGCACCAGGCGACCCTCCCCATGGTCTGGGTCCTCGCGCTCGGCCTCGGCCTCGCGCGCGCGATCGACGTGCCGACGCGCCAGACGTTCGTCTCCGAGCTCGTCGACCGCGACGAGCTCCCGCGGGCGATCTCGATCAACTCCACCGTCGCCGCCGCGGCGCGCATGATCGGCCCCGCCGGCGGCGGCGCGATCATCGCGCTGCTCGGCACCGGCGCCTGCTTCCTGATCAACGGCGCCAGCTTCCTCGCGCCGCTCGCGGGCCTCGCGCTGATGGACGCCTCGAAGCTCCACCGCCCGGAGACCCCTCCGCAGCGATCGCCGAGAGCCGTGCGCGCAGGCGTCAACTACGTCAAGAGCCGCGAGGACCTCCTCGTCCCGCTCATCATGATGGCCCTGATCGGGACCTTCGCCTACGAGTTCCAGGTCACGATCCCCCTGCTCGCGCACGAGACGTTCCACCTCGGCGCCACCGGCTTCGGCCTCCTCTACGCCGCGATGGGCGGCGGCGCGGTCATCGCCGGGCTGACGATCGCCGGCCGCGTCGCGCCCAGGCTCCGGACCACGACGATCGCCGCCGCCGTGTTCGGCGTCGGCCTCGCGCTCACGGCCATCGCCCCGTCTCCACTCACCGCTGCGCTCTGCCTCAGCGCCGCAGGAGCGGCCAGCGTCGTGTATTCCTCCACCACCAACGCGACGCTTCAGCTGCGCGCCGAGCCCGCGATGCGCGGCCGCGTCGTCGCGCTGTACATCGTCGCCTTCATGGGCTCGACCCCGATCGGCGGACCGCTCGTGGGCGTGGTAGGCCAATTGGCAGGGGCTCGTGCGTCACTCGCGATTGGCGCGTTCGGATGCTTCGCAGCGGTCGCGCTCGGCACGATCTTCGGCCTGCGAGCGGGAGATGGTCCCGGATACGGGCGCGTACGCCCTAGCCTCCGGGTCGGTCGCGGGACGGCGCAGTCGACGCAATCCGTCGAATAGCCCTTTTCGCTGAGCGTCACAGTGCGGTAGCGTCGCCCCTCGATGAGCGGTGACGGCCAGAACGTGGTGCCGGGCGGGCAGGGTCTTGATCCCCGATCGGCAACAACCACCTCGGAGCCGTCTGCCACCCTTCAGCGAGACGTCCTGAGTGCCCGTGTCACAGCGGGATCCACACCGGGATCAAGTGCGTTGACGGGTTTGCACACGTTTTCGTGTCTCACCGCTCAAGATCAGGCAAACTGGTGTCGGGCACTCGGACACACGCGTAAGTTCGGGGCCACGCGGAAGACAGGAGATTGCGTGATGGATGCAAAGATGCAGCTCGCCGCCAACCTGCGCCGGCTGCGCAAGGAGCGTTGCTGGTCACAGGAGATGCTGGCTCACTTCGCGGGCCTGCACCCCACGGAGGTGAGCCGCCTGGAGCGCGGCTTGCGCGAACCTCGCCTGCGTACGGTCATGCAGGTGGCGTCCGCGCTCAGGGTCCAGGTTCAGGATCTCATCGCGCCCGTTGAGGCGAGCGAGCCCGAGCCGGTTCTGTAGCACGCAACAGGGGCCGGCCGGCGCAACGGTCACCGCGCCGGTCGGCCTCAAGCGTTCGTCTTCGCCCTCCCGGGCGTTCTCTCGACGCATCGAACCTTGCAGTCATGCTGCAAGGTCCTCAACCCCGGAACCGGGGCGCCGATGTACCGGGAGGACATGCCGCAGGGCAGGGGATTCAACGCGCGTCAGACGCGCGCAGGTCAGGCGGCCCGCGAGGCCGAGGCGCTCTCGCGCGTCGTTGTCGAAGGACTCCAAGAGGGTGTGATCGTCACGGATGCCGCGCTGCGCGCGACGTCCTGGAACGCGTCGGCCCTACGGATCCTGGATCTCGCCGACGAGGACCTCGCCGGCGGGTTGACCGCGCCGTTCCTGCCGGACCTCCGGATCGTCGACGAGCGCGACGGGCGGACGCTCGGTCCGGGCGAGTCGCTGAGCTCGCTCGCGCGTGACGAGGGCGGGGCGATCCGCGGCATGGCCGTGCGGGGCGAGCAATGGATCCGGATCCACGCGCGGCCGCTGGGCGAGAGCGCCGGTGCGGGTGCGGGCGTGGTCGTGACGTTCGCGGACGTGACCGCGACGATCCAGACGCAGCGCCGGCTGGCGGAGGAGCGGGACCGCGCGCAGCGCTACCTCGAGGTGGCGTCGACGCTGGTCGTCGTGCTCGACGCGCGGGGCTGCGTGGAGCTCGTCAACCGCCAGGGCTGCGAGCTGCTCGGCTTCGCCGAGGACGAGCTGCGCGGGCGCGACTGGTTCGACGCGGTCGTCCCGGCGGCCGACCGCCTGGACGCGCGGCGCGAGTTCGCGCGGCTGGTGGCCGGCGGCGAGCCGACGCGGGACGCGCTCGTCGAGACGTTCGTCCGGACCAAGGACGGCGACGACCGCAAGATCGCGTGGCGCAACAGCGTGCTGCGCAACGACGCCGGCACGATCACGGCGGTCCTGCGCTCCGGCGAGGACGTGACCGAGCGGCGGCGGGCCGAGGCGCAGGTCGCGTACCTCGCCTACCACGACGCGCTGACCGGGCTGCCGAACCGGGCGCAGCTCGAGGAGCAGCTGCGGCTGGACCTCGTGCGCGCGCGGCGGTCGGGCGAGGCGGTCGCACTGGTGTGCTTCGACCTGGACAACTTCAAGCTCGTCAACGACTCGCTCGGCCACGCGGGCGGCGACGAGCTGCTGCGCGAGACGGCGCGGCGGGTGAGCGACCTCGTCCGCGGCGGCGACGTGCTGGCGCGCCAAGGCGGCGACGAGTTCTTGTTGTTGATGCACTGCTCGGGGGCCGACGCCGCGGCGTCGGCGGCGCAGCTGGCCGCGCGGCGGATCGCGGCGGCGCTGGAGCGGCCGTTCGAGATCGCGGATGCCGAGTTCCACGTGGGCGCGTCGATCGGGGTGGCGCTGTTCCCGGAGCACGCGACGGATGCGGAGTCGCTGCTGAAGCGAGCGGATGCCGCGATGTACCAGGCCAAGCGCACGGGATCGGGGTCGGTGGCGCTGTACCAGCAGCAGGAGGGCGACGCGCGAGCGCGGCTGTCGCTGACGTCGCGGCTGCGGCGCGCGATCGGTGAAGGCGAGCTGCGGCTGCACTACCAGCCGATCGTGTCGCTGTCTGACGGGTGCTTGACGGGGGTCGAGGCGCTGGTGCGCTGGGACGATCCGCAGCACGGGCTCGTCCCGCCGGCGGACTTCATCCCGATCGCGGAGGAGACGGGGCTGATCGACGGGATCGGCGACTGGGTCGTCGAGGAGCTCTGCGTTGCCGCCGCTCGCTGGGCGGGGGCGGGTCAGCGGCCGCGGCTGTCGTTCAACCTGAGCCCGCGCCAGCTGCGCCGGACCGACCTCGTGTCCTCGATCGCTGCGCGCATCGACGCGCACGGCCTACGCCCGGAGCAGTTCTGCGCGGAGCTGACCGAGACGGCGATCATGAGCGACGCCCACCGCCATCGCTCGCTACTCGACGAGCTCCACGAAGCCGGCCTGACGATCGCGATCGACGACTTCGGCGCCGGCCACTCCTCCCTGGCGCGCCTCCGGGACCTCCCGGTCCAGGTCCTCAAAGTCGACCGCGCCTTCCTCGACCGCGTCCCCAACGACCGCGGCTCAGCCGCGATCGTCGCGGCGATCCTCTCGCTCGCCGACGCCCTCGACATGACCACGATCGTCGAGGGCATCGAGACGGACGAGCAGCTCCTGTTCCTGCAGGCGAACGACTGCCCCTTCGGGCAGGGCTACCTGCTGGGCCGGCCGGTACCGGCCGAGGCGCTGACGCTGCTGAGCGACGCCCCGGCGCGTTAGAGCTTCGCCACAGCCCTACCGGCAAGGCCGGCGAGCGTCCGCGACGTGATCTTCGAGTACCCGGGCGCACCAGAGGCGTACTGGATGTGGAAGGTGTATCGCCCCTTCTGGACCAGGAACCCATCCTCGCCCATGTAGTAGGCGTCGTTCCACGGCCCGCTCGTCTTGATGAGCCTCGCGTGAGCCCTCTGCTGCCGATGGATCAGCGCAGCGAACTCACCCTTCGCCGCTGTTGCGTTGCCGAACGAAGCAACGCTGGTCTGGGCGACGACCTCGCCACCGACCTTGTGCGTGCAGAGCGTCAACCGGCCTTTGGCCTTCGTCAGCGACGGGTTGGAGATCGCGATGCTCGAGGTCTTGACGTTCGCAGCCTCCACCGGCCTTGCAATGGCCTGCCCGGGGAGCAGCTTGCAGTACTTCGAGACCCCGGCACTAGCGGTTGACGAAAGGACGAGCGCGCTCAGCAACGTCCCCAGGAGCACCATCGCGAACTTAGACACATTTGGGAGTATGACCGTTGAGCTTCCGCGTGTCTAAAGTAAGGTCGCCTCAGAGCTTTCGCGCGGCCGTCTTTCCCGAGACCTACGACCGCACGCGACGTCGTCTTCACCTGGTACTCCAGATAGAAGATGTGGCTTCCCTTCAACACGAAGACCGCGTTCTTGCCGATCGCGTATCCCCTCTGCCAAGGTCCGCTGACCTTGCGCGGGTGATCGGCGGCCCGCGTCGCGAGCTGCGCCATGAGCTTCTTACCGTCTTGGCCGGCGTGCTGAACATCATCACCACCGACTGGGCCACCTGATCCCTGCCCGACGAGAAGGTGCAGACCGACATCCTGCTGGCCGTGTGCGTTAGCGACAGGGCGTCCTCCACCCACCCGGCCACCCGCACACCCCGGTGGTCCGCCGCCCGCCCACAGCACTGGTCGAGAGCAGGTGCAGTACGGGATGCGCCTGGCGTGTCCGCTGGTGGGAAGGGCGGGGGTTGCCGCGAGCACGAAGAGGAAAGCCAAGCGAAGTCTGGACGTGGCGGCGATCGCAGCCCTGAGAGGGGCGTCGATCGGCGGCTTCCGTTGACAGCTGGCCTATAGCGCGTTGGGTTGGGCGGCTTTGCCGGTGCCCGGGCCTGGGACGTTGCGGAAGAGGAAGGGGGCTGGGTCGCGGGAGGGTTGGATGAACCAGGCTTCGCCGGTGTTGCCGGCGGTGATGATGCGCAGGACCGTGGCCGCGACGGTCTCGGCGGGGATCAGCTCGACGCCTTGGCCGTCCAGCACCTCGCGGATGGGGTCGACAATCTTGGACTCGGCGAAGGAGGGGCAGATCGCGTTGTAGGTGATGTTGTCGCCGGCGAGGGCGGGGCCTAGGGAGCGAGCTAGCCCGACGACCGCCGCCTTGTTCGCGGCGTAGATCGGGTCGAAGGGGACGGCGGTCAGGCCGGCGAGGGAGGCGGTTGCCACGATCGCGCCGGCGCCGCGCTGCTTCATCGCGGGCAGGACGGCGTGGGTCCCGTAGATGACGCCGTCCAAGTTGATGCCCATGACCTTCTTGTACTTCTCGGCGTCGAACTCGGGGCCGACGCCGAAGTGGGTCGCCACGCCAGCGTTCAAATACGCGATGTCGATGCCGCCCGCCAGGTCGACCGCCGCCTCGACGAGCGCGAGGTTCGCGTCGAGCGACGAGACGTCGGTCGCGACGAAGTGGCCGCCGACCTGCTCGGCGACCGCGCGACCACCCTCTTCATCAACATCGGCGACGACGACCTCCACGCCCTCGGCCGCCAGGGCCAGCACGGTCGCGCGACCCAGGCCGGAGGCACCGCCGGTGACGATCGCGACCTTGTCGCGCAGCTCCATCAGGCGACCTCGAGGATGAGCTTGCCGACGTTCTCGCCGCGGAAGAGCATGTTGAGCGTCTCCGGGAACTCGTCGATCTCACCCGAGACGACGTGCTCCTTGGTCTTGATCTTGCCCTCGCCGATCCAGCCGGCGATCTCGGCGGCGGCTTCGGCGTACTGCGCGGCGTAGTCGAAGACCACGAAACCCTCCATGCGCGCGCGAGCGACGAGCAAGGACAGGTAGTTGGACGGGCCGGCGACGGCCGTCGAGTTGTTGTACTGGCTGATCGCGCCGCAGATGACGACGCGGGCCTTCATGTTCAACCGCGCGAGCGCGAGGTCGAGGATCTCGCCGCCGACGTTGTCGAAGTACACGTCGATGCGGTCCGGGGTCGCCGCGCGCAGCGCACCGCGCAGGTCGTCGCCGCGGTAGTCCAGCGCCGCGTCGAAGCCGAGCTCCTCGACCAACATGTCGCACTTCTCCTGCCCGCCGGCGATGCCGACCACGCGCGCGCCCTTGAGCTTCGCGATCTGGCCGACGATCGTCCCAACCGCGCCCGCGGCGCCGGACACGACCACGGTCTCACCCTCGCCCTTCAACGCGCCCACGTCCAGCAGCCCGAAGTACGCCGTCATGCCGGTCATCCCCAGCGCGCCGAGGAACGTCGGCAGCGGCGCGGCCGACGGATCCACCCGCAGGCATCCGCGCCCGTCGCTCACGACGTGCGTCTGGACCCCGAACGTCCCGACGACGTGGTCGCCGACCGCGAACTTGGGGTGGTTGGACTCCGTCACCTCGACGATCGTGCCCGCGCGCATGACCTCGCCGATCCCGACCGGCGGGATGTAGGAGCGCGCGTCGTTGAGCCACCCGCGCATCGCGGGATCCAAGGAGATCAACTTGGTCACCCCCGCGAACTCGCCCTCCCCGGGAGCGACGTGGTCGACGTCGACGTGCTCCCAATCGGTCGGCTTGACGTCGCCCTGCGGCCGTGCGGCCAGGCGGATCTGACGGTTGCTCTGAGACATTGGTACCGGACAGTACCAATGCGCCGCCCCGAGTGCTAGCGTCGGCGCGCGCCACACCATGCCCGCTCCCGTACCCGCCACCGTGATCCGCGCGCGCCTGCTGCCGGCGATGGCGCATCTGACCGCCGAGAAGGGCTACGCCGCGGTCACGATCGACGACCTCGCGCGCGCCGCCCGGATCTCGAAGCGGACGTTCTACGCGCAGTTCGCCGACAAGGAGGCGTGCCTGCTCGCCGCCTACGAGGACGCGGCGGAGCTCGTCTACCGCGAGTGCGAGCGCGCGGCGCGCCAAGCCCACGCCCAGGGCTGGCGCACCCAGGTCGACATCATCATCTCGACCTACCTCAGGTGCCTCGCCGCCCAGCCCGCGATGACGCGCGTCTTCCACGTCGAGATCCAGGCCGCGGGCGCCCGCGCGCTGGAGCTCCACCTCGCCGTCAACCTCCGCTACGCCAAGCTCCTGCGCAGGATCGTCCCGCCGCAGGAACGCCCCGACCAACCCACCGCGATCGCCCTCCTCGGCGCCGTCAACGAGCTCGTCCTGCACGCCGTCGCGACCGACCGCACCACCCGCCTCCCGCGCCTGCAATCCACCGTCCGGCCGCTCTTCGACGCTGCGCTCGGACGAAATCTGGGTACCTGACCGCGACACGCGGCCTCCGCGCGTGTTCTCAGCCACCGTAAGACACCAAGTTCCCATCGGGAGGGACGAATGCACCGTAGAACCTTGGGCTGGGCGCGCCGCGCCGGCGCGCTCGCGCTGTTGCTGGCCGCCATGCCCACCGCCGCCGCTCAGGCGGCATCCGCGCCGACGGTCGCCACCGGCGGCACGTCGAACCTCGCACAGCAGACCGTGACCCTGGCGGGCGCGGTCGACCCCAACGGCGCGGACACCCAGGTCGCGTTCCAGTACGGCACGACCAACCGCTATGGCGTGACCACGCCGACCCAGACCGCCACCGGCGACGGCAAGCGCACCGTCTCGGTCGACGTCGCCGGCCTCGCGCCCGCGACGACCTACCACTACCGCTTCATCGCGACCAACAGCAAGGGGTTGGCCAACGGCGCCGACAGGACGTTCAAGACGAAGGCCCAGCCGCTCGGCGTCACGCTCGCCGCAACGCCGAACCCGCTCGCCCCGGGCGGCTCCACGACGCTCGCCGGCCAGCTGACCGGCACCGGCAACGGCGGCCGCCAGATCGTCTTGCAGTCCAACCCGTTCCCCTACACCCAGGGCTTCAAGCCGGTCGGGAACAAGCTCATCACCGACGCCGCGGGCAACTTCAGCTTCAACGCCCTGCCCGTCGCGTTCAACACGCAGTTCCGGGTCGCGCTGCCCGACAAGCCCGCGATCGCGAGCCCGATCGTCGTCGTCAGCGTCGCGGTCCGGGTCTCGACGCACCTCGGCAGCCACACGGTCAAGCGCGGCCACGAGCTGACGTTCTCCGGGACGATCACGCCCGCGGTCGAAGGCACGCCGATCGCGATCCAGAAGCTGAACTCCAAGAAGCACTGGGTGACGGTCGCGGGCACCGCGACGCGCCACGCCACGGACGGCAAGTCGGCCTACAGCAAGCACGTCAAGATCTCGCGCGGCGGCAAGTACCGCGTCTACGCGGGCGTGACCAACGGCCAGTACGTGCCGGCCACCGGCTCGACGGTGACCATCCACACCAAGTAGCTCCGTGACGCCAGGACGCCGAGGCGGGCGAGCCACATGAAGCCCGCCCGCCTCCGTCCCGCAAGAACGCGGCCAGCCGCGGCCCCGCGCAGATAAGTGAGCATCGCCCACCTACTCGGGTGGCCGATGCGGTCTGCCTGCCGCCTTGGCTGTGGACCATCCGCCTCTCCTCTGTGAGCGTCCCGTGCGCTTCATTCCGTAAACCAAAGAGGAGTGCTAGATGACTCGCAGCATCCTGCGTGCCGCCACCCTGGCGGCAACGCTCGTCGCCGGTTTGAGCGCGGTCTCATCCGCGTCGGCGACCAACTGGCAGAGCAACGCGAGCGCCGGCGGTTCGGCGTTCAGCGCGAGCTACGGCAGTGAGATCGTGGTCAAGTCGGCGCTGTCCAACGGCTTCGGCTACAACTGCAACACCGGCTCGCTCGCGGGCACGCTCGCCGGCCCGACCGGTCCGGTCAACACCGGCCCGTGGAACAACGCCGAGACGTTCACGCCCTCCTTCGTGAGGTGCTCGATCGCCGGCATCACGGTGGCGATCTCCGGCGCCAGCGGGCATTTCGACGCCAGCTCGTACTCGGGCGGCGTGACGAGGGGGAACTTCCGCGCGACGTGGACGGCGACGTTCGCGACCTGCCCGTTCACGGTCGTGATCGATGCCCCCGCCACCAGCGACGGCACGAACCTCACGCTCGGCGTGACGCAGTCCGGCACGATCTCGTGGCCGGCGACCCCCGCCTCCTGCCCGAACGTCACGGGCACCAGCGGCGCCGGCTCGTCGAACGTGAGGCTCGTGGGCTACGACGGGACGAACTTCATCTCGCTCCCGTACGCCTACGGCTCGTTCAGGCCGTCGATCTTCTACTAGGAGATCCGTCGTAGAGTCCGGGCGGTGATCGACGAGCTGCTGAAGCACATCGGCATCGACCACCGCCCGGACCGCGATGCTGCCGGGCTGGCCCGCGTGCATCGCGCGTATGTGTCGAGGCTCGCGTATGACGGGATCACGGCGCAGCTCGGCGAGCATGCGCCGATCGACCCCATGGCCTTGGTCGAGCGGACGCTGACCACGGGGCGCGGTGGCTACTGCTTCGAGATCAACACCATCTTGCTGACGCTGCTGCGCGAGCTGGGGTTCGACGTGCAGCGGCGCGAGGCGATCGTCGACGAGCGCGAGGCGTTCGCCGGCGGCGCGCCGACCAACCACCTGGCGTTGGTCGCCACGACGGAGGACGGCGCGCGCTGGCTGTGCGATGCCGGATGGGGAGAGGGGCCGTTGGAGCCGCTGCCGCTCGCGGCGGGGACCTACGAGCGCGGACCGCTGCACTGGACGCTCGAGCGCGAGCCCGACGACTCCGGCTGGTGGGTGATCCAGCACGCGTGGGGCTCGACGCCAGGCTTCCACATGGGCGACGAGGCGGTCGGGCTGGACGCGTTCGCGCCCCACCACCACCGGCTGGCGACCGACCCCGACTCGAACTTCGTCAGGACGCTCGTCGTGCAGCGCCCGTCGGCCGACCGCGTGACGACCCTGCGCGCGCGGACGCTGAACGTGGTCGGCCCGGGCCTCGACGTTCCCAATGTGGTCGTCAACTCGGAGGACGAGCTGGCGACGACGCTCGAGGACGTCTTCGGGATCGACCCCGCGGCGCTCGGCGCCGAGCGCACGGCGCGGCTGTGGACCGCGGCGTGCGCCCAGCACGAGGCGTTCCTCGCCAGGCAGCCCTAGGCGGGCGTGTTCTCGGGCGTCGGCTCGGCCATCACGTCGGCCACCTGGGTGAGGCGGAAGCCGTTGCCGAACGGGTCGCGGAAACCGCAGTCGATCCCGTAGAACGTGTCCTCGGGCTCGCTCGTGAACTCGACGCCGCGCGCCTTCAGCTCGGAGTAGGCCGCGTGGCAGTCGTCGGTCTGGACGATCACGCCGTTGAGGCCGCCGCGGGCCATCAGCGAGCGGACGTCGGCGTCGATGTCGGGGCGGACGGACGGGTCGATCAGCGAGATCTCGAAGTCCGGTTGGTCCGGCGCGCCGACCGTGACCCAGCGCCAGTCGCCGGCGGTCATGTCGGTGCGCTTCTCGAACCCGAGCTTCTCGGTGTACCAGGCAAGTGCTTCATCCTGGTCACCGACCATCGCGCAAAGGATCCCTGCTTTGAGAGTGGGCATGGACGGCAAGCTACGCCCTGGGCGGCGCGCTGTCGTCTCGATTTCTGCTGACCGTCTGGGTCGGTCGGGGCACCGCGCGGGGGCGCTGCCACTCGCGGCGGAAGCACGACGGGATGCGCGCGAGCAGCTGCTGCTCGCGGGCGCGGTCCCGGAACGCGGTCGGCGACTCGCCGACGGTGCGCTTGAAGCAGGTCGAGAACGAGCCGACCGACGTGAAGCCGACGGCGAGGCAGACGTCGTGGACGCTGAGGTCGGTGACGCGCAGCAGCTCCTGCGCGCGCTCGATCCGGCGCGTCTGGAGGTACTGGTTCGGCGTCTCGCCGAAGACCTCCCGGAACTGGCGGCTGAAGTGCGCGACCGACACGTGGGCGCGCGCCGCGAGCGCCGAGACGTCCAGGGACGGATCGGCGTACTCGCGGTCGGCGGTGTCGCGGGCGCGCAGGAGGTGGCGGGAGGCGGGCGGGGTGGTGATCGCCATCTACGGCGATGGTGACACGCGCGGCGGCGTGGCGGCCGCCCCGCCGCTGCCGTTGCTACCGCCGCTGCCGTGCAGCCGCGCGAGCTTGACGGCGAGCTCGAGCGACAGGAGGTCCTCCTGGTGGAGGTCCAGATCGGTGAGGGCCTCGATGCGGTCGAGGCGCTGGCGCAGCGTGTTGGTGTGGATGTAGAGCGCGCGGGCGGTCGCGGCGAGCGCGCCGCGGTCGCCGAGGTGGCGCTCGAGCGTCCGGAGCAGCTCGGTGCGGCGGCGGGCGTCGTAGGCGGCGAGGGTGGCGATCGCGCGGGCGTGGCGCTCGTCGGGGGCGTGGTCGAGCGGGAGCTGCGCGAGGTAGCGGTAGACGCCGAGCTGGTCGTAGGCGCGGGCGGCGCCGCCGCGGGGCGGCGCGGTGGCGCGCGCGACCTGGGCGGCGGTGAGCGCCTCCTGGAGGCCGCGGGCCGCAGCGGCCAGGCCGCCGGCGCGGGACTCGGAGCGCCCGGCAGCGAGGCGGTGGTCGCGCGCGAGGGCGGCCAGCTCGGCGTCGAGGCCCGGCGCGTCGGCGGCCGTGGCCGGGAGCAGCGCGCGGAGGCGGTCGTCGCCGGGGTCGCAGAGCGCGCCGGGGACGGCGCGGCGCAGGCGCTCCTCGGCGCGGGCCGCGACGCGCGGCCAGTCCGCGGGGTCCAGCGGCTCCAGGACCACGACGACGTGGGCGCGCGCGAGGTCGTGGCCGGCGGCGCGGGCGCGCGCCTCGGCCTGGGCGTGGCGGCCGTCGGCGACGGCGTCGAAGAGGTCGTGGACGAGGTGCTCCTCCGTCAGGCGCTCGGTGAGGTCGGCGCGCTGGAGGGCGAGCGTGAGCTGGTGGCCGACGATCGCCAGGAGCTGCTCGTCCTGGGGCGTCGCGGGCACGGGATCGACGACGAGCGCGCCGTCGTGCTCGGCGAAGCGGCACGTGTCGGCGTCGAGGATCCGGCGCACGCCCGCGCAGGCGAGGCGGATCAGGTCGTTGCGTTTCGCGCCGGGCGCGGCGAGGCGCGCGCTCAGGGTCGCGAGGGCCGCGAGCGCGTCCTGCAGGCGCGCGTGGTCGTTGAGGAGGTCGGGGTCGACGTCGGTCCAGGAAGCGGTGATCACCATCGCGGCCGAACGCTAGGCGGGCATGGGCCGTTCGCACATGGCCCGGCGGTCGAAGCCGGGCGGGGTCGTGATCGCCCTGAGGTAGCGTCAGGGCCATGGACGTCGTCATCGCTGGAGGCCATGGCCAGATCGCGCTGCAGCTCGAGCGCATCCTGGCGGACGCGGGGCACGGGGTGCGCGGGCTGATCCGCAACCCGGACCATGCCGCCGACCTGGAGGCGCAGGGCGCGCTCGGGGTCGTCGCGGACCTGGAGGAGCAGGACGTCGACGAGCTGGCCGACGCGATCGGCAGCGCCGACGCGATCGTCTTCGCCGCCGGCGCCGGGCCGGGCAGCGGCCCGCAGCGCAAGTGGACGGTCGACTACGCCGGCGCCGTCAAGCTGATGGAGGTCGCGCGCAGGAACCAGATCGACCGCTACATCATCATCTCGTCGATCCGCGCCGATCCGGACGCCGAGGACGACGGCGCGTTCGGGACCTACCTGAAGGCCAAGGGCAAGGCCGACCAGAAGTTGATGGAGTCGGGCTTGTCCTACACCATCATCCGCCCGGGCCGCCTGACCGACGACGAGCCGACCGGCTCCATCGAGCTCGGCGACGAACGCGGCGAGATCACGCGGGCGGACGTGGCGGCGGTGGCCGCCGCGGTGCTGGAGACGCCGGGAACCGCGGGCAAGGTGATGGTCATCAACAACGGCCCACTCCCGATCGCGGAGGCCGTGCAGCAGGTGGCGGCCGGCGGCTGAGCCGCCGGGCGGGCGGCCGGCGGCAAAGACCGCGACCACTCCGCCTTGCCGCCAGCGACGACGACCAAGCGAAGCGCCTTCATCCACGACGCCGGCTGCGCCGCGGAGTGATGACGCGGCCATGAGGGATGTGGCACCGGGGCGCGGATGCGCGTGACTTGATGCCGGCCGATGACGGCAAAGACCGCGACCGCCGCGCGGTGCAGCGAGCGACGACGATCAAGCGGAGCGCCTTCAACCACGACGCCGGCCGCGCCGCGGGGTGATGACGCGGAGCGGGCGATGGCGGCGGGATATCGAGGGGGTGCGTCGGTCGGCGTCAGGGGGCTGACGGCGGGGTGGAGATGCATAGCCAGACTATGTAGACTGGGCTATGCAATGTCAGAGACGCCCAAGATCGATGAGCTCGCCAATGGCCTCGAGGAGGCGCTGGTTGGTGTCTGGACGGCATTGCTGGCCGGATCCGACGGTGAGCTGAGCCGGACGTCGGCCTCGGTGCTGAACATGCTCAGCGAGAAGCCGCGCCGGATCACGGAGCTTGCGGACGCCCAGAGCGTCGCGCAGCCCACGATGACCGTGGCCGTCCAGCGCCTGGAGGCGCGTGGGCTCGTCACCCGGGAACGGGCGACAGACGACCGGCGCGCCACCAACGTCGTGATCACCGACCACGGCCGCACCACGCTCGCCGCCCGCCGCCAGGCCCGCGCCGCCGAGCTGCAGGCCCGCCTCGCCGGCCTCACCCCCGCCCAGCGCAAGGCGCTCGCCGCCGCGCTGCCGGCACTCCACGCCCTGACTCCCGGAGAGCCTTCATGAACCACGAGAAGACCAACACCAACATCCTGCACCAGCCGCGATCGGTCTACGCGGTCGCCTTCGCCTGCGTCGTCGCCTTCATGGGCATCGGCCTCGTCGACCCGATCCTCCCCTCGATCGCCACCAACCTGCACGCCTCGCACTCGCAGGTCGAGCTGCTCTTCACCTCCTACTTCGCCGTCATGGCGATCGCGATGCTCGGCACGGGCTGGATCTCCTCCCGCATCGGCACCAAGAAGACGCTCCTGGTCGGCCTCGCGCTCGTCGTCGTCTTCGCCTCGCTCGCCGGCACGTCCAACACCGTCGCCCAGCTCGTCGGCTTCCGCGGCGGCTGGGGCCTCGGCAACTCCCTCTTCGCCGCGACCGCGCTGAGCGCCATCGTCGGCGCGGCCTCGGGCGGCGTCGCCTCCGCGATCATCCTCTACGAGGCCGCGCTCGGCCTCGGCCTCGCCTCCGGCCCGCTGCTCGGCGGCGAGCTCGGCGCCCTCTCCTGGCGCGCGCCGTTCTTCGGCACCGCCGCCCTGATGGCGATCGGCTTCATCGCGATCGTCACGCTGCTGAAGGACTCGCCCAAGCCGCAGCGCAAGACCTCGCTCGCCGAGCCCTTCAAGGCCCTCAGGCACCCCGGCCTGCGCACCGTCGCCTTCACCGCGTTGTTCTACAACTTCGGCTTCTTCACCCTCCTCGCCTTCGCGCCGTTCCCGCTCGCCCTCGGCGTCCATCAGCTCGGCTACGTCTTCTTCGGCTGGGGCGCGATGCTCGCCGTCTTCTCGGTCGTCGTCGCACCGCGCCTGCGCGCCAGGACCGGAACCGTCCCGCTCCTCGGCGGCGCGCTGCTGACCTTCGCCGCGCTCCTGCTCGTCATGGGCATCGCGGTCGGCTCGCAGGCCGTCCTGATCGCCGCGGTCCTCGTCGGCGGCGCCCTGATCGGCCTCGTGAACACCGTCCTGACCGAGGCCCTCATGAACGTCGCGCCGGACATCGACCGCCCCGTCGCCTCCGCCGCCTACTCGTTCGTCCGCTTCGGCGGCGGCGCGGTCGCGCCGTGGCTGGCCGGCAAGCTGTCGGAGAACGGCAACGACGCGCTCCCGTTCTACGTCGCGGCCGGAGTCGTCGCGCTGTCGGTCGCGCCGCTGGTCCTCGGCCGCCGCGCGATCGCCCATGTTGATGGTGTCGAGGAAGCGCCTGCGCCCGTCATGACCTCGGCCGTCCTGCTCGCGATCGACGCCTCGCCGGACGCCGAGCGCATCACCGCCGAGGCCGCGCGCATCGCGCTGCTCCGCAACCGCCCCGTGCACGTCGTCCACGTCCAGGAGACCGACGTCGTCGGCGACGCGGCGATCGCGCTGGAGACCGGAGCCGACGCCCGGGCGCTGTTGCAGGCACGCGTCGACCAGCTCCGCAAGGCCGGCGTGACCGCCGACGGCGAGCTGCTGCAGAGCACCGGCCGCCACGGCGACGTCGCCACCCAGATCTCGGCCAGCGCAACCGCGGCGGGCGCGAGCGTGATCGTCCTCGGCCGCGGCGACGCCACCGAGCTGGTCACGCGTGACGCGCCGGCCAACGTGCTCGTCGTCGCGTAGCCGACGCACCACCAAGCCTCCGGGAGAGGAATGAAGCGGCGGGCTGGGGAGCCCGCCGCTTCGCGCGCTGTAGGGTCCCGCGCCCCATGGCCGCCGCGCTCCCGCCCGCCCTCCGTGCCCTGCTCGACGCCGGGACCGCGCTCGTCCGCCGCTCCTCCTCGGGCCGGGTCGCGCTGACCCGCGCGCTCCAGCTCCTCCCGGACGACGTCCGCCGCGCACCGCTCGCCGACCCCGAGCCGGTCGCGTTCAAGGACATCGAGAAGGTCCTGAAGTCCGCGTGGGGACGCCCGGCGACCAAGGTCCTCGCCGACCTCGAGCGCGCGCCGCTGCACGTCGGCGCCGCCGCCCAGGTCCACCGCGGCGAGACGCAGGACGGCGACGTCGTCGCGCTGAAGGTCCTGCACCCCGGCCTCGCCGCCGCCGTTCGCAATGACCTTGCCCTGCTCGACCTGCTCGCCACGCCGCTCGGCCAGGTCTTCGGCGCGATGGACGCGGGCCCGATCCTCCGCGCCATCCGCGAGATGGCGCTGGACGAGCTGGACCTCGAGCACGAGGCCTCCAACCAGCGCCAGGCCCGCCGCCTGCTGCGCGGGGTCGACGGCCTCGTCGTCCCGGTCCCGGACCTGGAGCTGTCGACGCCCGACGTCCTGGTCACCGAGTTCGTCGAGGGCTCACCAACGACGAACCCGGACGTCGCGCGCACGCTCGTCGCCGCCCACGTCGCCGCCGCGCGCGGCGGCCTCGTCCTGACCGACCCGCGCCCGTCGCATGTCCTGACCCGCGCCGACGGCACGGTCGTGCTACTCGGGACCGGCGCCGCGCGCCCGTTCCCGCGCGAGCGCGTGAACGCCTACCTCGGCGCCCTGACCGCGCTGCGCACCGAGGACCAGGACGCGTTCGCCACCACGGTGAGCAACGACCTCAACCTGCTGCCACCGGACGACGCCCTCAAGGCCTACGCCTTGGTCGCGCTCCTCGCCGACGGGGCGCTCACGCAGCCGACCCGCCTGGACTCGACGCTCCTGCTCGACGGCGAGCGCCGCGCGCTGGAGCACGTCGGCGCCGGCCTCGCGCTCGCCGCGACCGTCACGCCGGACCCCGCGGACCTCGCGCTCGCCCGCTCGCTCGGCCAGCTCACCGCGACGCTCGCCCACCTCGGCGCCACCGAGGACTGGGGCGCGCTCGCGCTCGCCCAGCCCTAGCCCCGCGCGGACGACTCCAGCTCCAGCTCCGGCTCGCCCTCCGGCTGCCACCCCGGGCCGTGCAGCGCCAGGCCCCAGCGCGTCTTCCACGACCGCGCGTGGCGGATGTCGTGCCACAGGTCGATGTACTCGTGGAACGCGACGCGGACGACGTTGTGCGTCTCGATGTCGGTCGTCAGCCCGTACCTCACGCGCTCGCCCTCGGGCTCGAAGGTCCCGAACAGCCGGTCCCAGATCACGAGGATCCCGCCGTAGTTCTTGTCCAGGTACTGCTCGTTGGACCCATGGTGCACGCGGTGGTGCGACGGCGTGTTGAACACCATCTCGATCACGCGCGGGAAGCGCACGATCCGCTCGGTGTGGATCCCGAACTGGTAGATCAGCGACCACGCCTGCGCCAGCAGGACCATCCACGGCGCGAAGCCGGCCAGCGGCATCCACAGCCAGAACGGCGCGTAGGTCATCGGGACCCACGTCTGGCGCAGCGCGGTGCTCAAGTTGTAGTGCTGCGACGAGTGGTGGACGACGTGCGACGCCCAGAACACCCGCGACTCGTGCGAGACACGGTGGAACCAGTAGTAGGAGAAGTCGTCGGCGAAGAACAGCGCGACCCACACCCACCACGCGTCGGTCGGCAGATGCCATGGGGCGAGCTCGTACAACAACGCGTAGAGCGCGAGGACCGCGAACTTCCAGCCCACGTTGATGATGACGTTGCCGATGCCCATCGTGATCGACGTCCGCGAGTCGCGCAGGTCGTAGCCGACCAGGCCGTCGGACTCCAGGTGCCGGTAGGACAGGAACTCGACGATCAGCAACAACACGAAGTACGGGAACGCGTAGTACAGGACCTCGGCCATCGAAGTTCTACACCTCGCTCGGGATCGAGCGGACGAGCAGCGCGCGCGCCGCAGCGTACGCGCCGTCCTCGTCGGCGTTGTTGATGGTGTCGGTGAGGCGCGCGACCGCCGGGCCGTCGGTGACCTCCGGCCCCACGACCGCCGCGCCGAACGACAGCACCTTCTGCCCCGCGACCAGCGTGTTGAGCGCGAGCCGGTAGGCGAGGTTCTGCGAAGCGTCGATGATCGTGTCCCACAGCACGTCGTAGACGGCGGTCCGGGCGACCGGGTCGTCGTGGCCGGCCAGCTCGGCGGCGAGCGCGACGAGCTGCGCGCGCTGGGCCGCGGTGGCGCGCCGGGCGGCGAGACGCGCCGCGTCGGCGCCGACCGACGACCGCATCTCGAACATCGCCCCGACCAGCCCCAGCTCCTCCGGCGGCAGCTCGCCGTCGGCGCCGAGCGCCAGCAGGAGGTCGAGGCCGCCGTGCCTGCGCCAGTCCCGGACGCGCGTCGCGCCGCCCTGCGAGATCGCGATCAGCCCGGCCTGCTGCAGGCGCTTCAGCGCCTCCCGGACCGCGTGGCGCGACGCGCCGAGCTCCTCGCTCAGCTGCCGCTCCGACGGCAGCGCGGCGTCCGGGCCGTAGGTCCCGTCGAGGATCGCCCGCCGCAGCGCCCTGTGGATCGCGTCCGAGCGCGTCGCGCCCACTGGTCCAACCAGTTCCATGCACTGGTTGTACCAGCACGCGCCACGCCGTGCAAGCCGCGTCGCGGTCACAACATCGGCACCATGCGCCAACTGAAGTCATGGAGTCCCGTTCCGACACCGAGCTGCTCGCCGGCGCGTTGGCCGGCGATGGCGAGGCGTTCGGCGCCTTCTACCGCCGGCACGTCCGGCGGATCGCGGCGTTCCACCTCGCCCGCTGCAGGACCGCGCAGGACGCCGCGGACCTGACGGCCGAGACGTTCGCCGTCGCGCTGGAGGCGCTGGATCGCTTCGACCCCCAACGCGGGGAGGCGATCGCCTGGCTGTTCGGCATCGCCCGCCACCGCAACGTGGGCCACCACCGCCGCGGGGCGGTCGAGGACCGCGCGCGGCGCAAGCTCGGGATCGAGCGGATCCACCTCGACGACGCCGGGATCGAGCAGGTCGAGGCGACCGCCTCCGCCGAGCTGGTCCGGGTGCAGCTGCGCGACGGCTTCGGCGAGCTGCCGCCCGACCAGCGCGACGCGGTGGTCCTGCGCGTCCTGCTCGACCACGACTACTCCGAGGTCGCGCAGGCGGCCGGCGTGTCGGAGGCGGTCGCCCGCAAGCGCGTCTCGCGCGGGCTGTCGGCCCTGCGCGCCCGCCTCACCGCAGGAAGGACGACAACATGACTCAGAGCGACCCCACCAACTTCTTCGACGACCTCGAGCACCAGCTCGTCGCCGCGACCACCGACCGCCCGCGCCGCCTGCGCCGCGCCCGGACCCGCAGGCTCGCGACGTTGTGCACCGTGTTGGTCGCGCTGCTCGCCGTCGGCGGCGGGCTCGCCGCCGCGCTGAGCAACAACAGCACCAACAACGACCCGGGCGCGCCCGCGGCGAGGCAGCAGCACACTCCGGCGACGGCGCCGGCCAGGACGACCCCGGCGACGGGCGGCCGCGTCTGCGGCCGGAACGTCAACAGCGTCAACGGCGTCCGGACCGTCGACCCGAGCACGATCGAGATCGCGGTCCTCAACGGCACGACCGTCCCGGGGCTCGCGCGCGGCGTCGCCAACCGGCTGCAGAACAGCAGGTGGAAGATCGGCACCGTGACCAACGCGGGCTCACAGGACCACAGCGAGACCCTGGTCTACTACAGCCGCGCGGCGTGCAGGACGGCCGCGATCCTCGTCGCTCAGGCGATCGACCTGCAGAGCATCACCCGCGGGACGAAGCCGATGCACGCGCGCGTCGCCGTCATCGCCGGCCCCTCGGCCGACGTCGTGGTCGTCGTCGGCTCCGACCAGAACCAGCGGCCCTAGAAACCCTCTAGCGTGGCGGCCCCCACCGTGGCCGCCACGCAGACCTCCCCCACCCCGCTGCAGCACCTCGTCGAGCGCCCGCGCGCGATGGCGGTCCTCGGCGCGCTCGCGATCGCGTTCTCGTCGATCCTCGTCCGGGAGGCGAGCGTCTCGCCGTCGACCGCCGCCGTCTTCCGCTGCGCCTACGCGGTCCCAATCCTGTTCCTGCTCGCCCGCGCGGAAGACCGCAAGCTCGGCCCCCGCCCGACGAGCGACCGCAGGCTCGCCGCGATCGCCGGCCTCTTCTTCGCGGTCGACCTCGTCTGCTGGCACCACGCGATCGAGGACGTCGGCGCCGGCCTGGCGACCGTCCTGGGCAACCTCCAGGTTGCGTTCGTCCCGGTCCTCGCGTGGCTGTTCATCAAGGAGAAGCCCGGCGCCCGGATCCTCCTGACGCTGCCGCTGATGCTGTCCGGGATCGTCCTGATCTCCGGCGCGCTCGAGCAGGGCGCCTATGGCGAGCACCCGACGCAGGGCGTCGTCTTCGGGATCGCGACCGGCCTGTCCTACGCCGGGTTCATCCTGGTGCTGCGCCAGGGCGGCCAGGACCTCCGGCGCCCCGCAGGCCCGCTGTTCGACGCGACCCTCGTCGCCGCGCTCGGCGCGCTGGCGATCGGCGCGGTCGTCGGCGACCTCGACCTCGTCCCGTCCTGGCCCGCCCACGGCTGGCTCGCGGTGCTGGCGATCACCAGCCAGGTCATCGGCTGGCTGCTGATCTCCGCCTCGTTGCCGCGCCTGCCCGCCGCGCTGACGAGCGTCCTGCTGACGATCCAGCCGATCGGCTCGGTGATCCTCGGCGCGCTGATCTTCGCCGAGCGGCCGTCGGGACTCCAGCTCGTCGGCGTCCTGGCGATCCTCACCGGGCTGATCGTCACCACGCGCCGGCCGCGCGCCACTACCCTGGAACCCGAGCCCGCATGAGCTTCATGAAGATCGTCCGCTTCTGGGTCCCTGCCGCGATCCTCGTCGGCGGCGTCGTGCTGGTCATCGTGCGCGGCGGCGACGAGACGTCGCTGGAGGGCTGCGCCGCCCTGTGGGGCGCCGGGCTGTCGGTCGCGCTGCTGAACTGGCTGCACCGGATCGGCGTCAGCGGCGACTCGGCCCGCGCCGAGGAGGACGCGGCGCGCGCGTACTTCGCGAGGTACGGCAAGTGGCCCGACGAAGTGCCGCCCCGGCAGGGGTCCTGACGCGCCAGCACCGGACGTACGCGCTCCACTCGGCGGGTAGGAATGTCGTTAACACGAGTACCCGATGCTGAGCGACGTCTTCCGCACCGCAGATCACGCGTTGGAGCTGCTGCTCCACCGCGCCGCGAGCGTGAACCCGTGGCTGTGCCTCGTCGGGATCTTCCTCTACATCTTTGCCCAGGCGGTCCGGCCGCGCGGCTGGCACAACATCATCCGCGCCGCGTATCCGGAGTCGACGCAGCTCAAGCCGCGCCACACGATCGCCGCCTACCTCGCGGGCGCGGGGCTCAACGGCGTGATCCCGGCCCGTGGTGGGGACGTCGTGAAGCTCTGGCTCATCCACCGGCGGATGCCGGAGTCGCGCTACCCGACGCTCGCCGCGACGTTCCTGCCCGAGACGCTGTTCGAGACCGCGTTCGGGATCGGCCTCGTGATCTGGGCGCTGAGCCGCGGGTTCCTGCCGGTCCCGACGTCGTCGGGCGAGCTGCCGCACTTCGACGTGTCGTTCATCATCGAGCAGCCGCTGCCGGCGGCCGGCGTGCTGGTCGGCGCGGGTCTGCTGACCTACGCGGTGTGGCGGCTGCTGCGCAAGCGCGTCAAGGACCTCACCGACCGGCTGCGCCAGGGCATCGTGATCCTGCACGAGCCCAAGGCCTTCATCTTGGGTGTCGCGTCGTGGCAGGCGCTCGGGCGTGTGATCCGGCTGGGGTCGCTCGCCGCGTTCATGGCGGCGTTCCACCTGCCGGTGACGCTGTCGACGGTGACGCTGGTGATGGCCGCGCAGGGCGGCGGGCGGATCATCCCGCTGGCGCCCGCGTCGGCGGGGCTGCGGTTGGCGATGTTGTCCTACGGCTTCGTCGAGACGACCGGGCATGCCGTCGACATCGCGGAGATCACGGCGTTCACGTTCGGCGTCGGGGCGTTGTTGATGATCGCCGGGTTGTTGGTGGGGTTGGTCGCGCTCGGGCTGGAGCTGGAGACGTGGTCGCCGAGGACCGCGCTGCGGACGGCGCGCGAGGCGGTCCACCGCCAGCGCGAGGGTGAGGCGGCGTCGGCGTCGGCGCCAGCGCCGGCTCCGGCCGAGCCGGAGCCGAGCAAGGCCTAGGTGTTGCTCTAGAGCGTCGCGCCGACGCGGGCGAGGCGCTTGGTCGCCGTCGCCTCGTGGGCGGGCATGAGGTCGGCGCGCGCGATCTCGGCGACGTGGGGCGCGACGGTCAGGACGCCCTCGTCGCTGTCGATCCGCTGGTAGGTCAAGGTCTTCAGGAACTTCGCGACCGACAGGCCGCCGGTGTAGCGGGCGGCGCGGCCGGTCGGGAGCGTGTGGTTGGTGCCGATCGCCTTGTCGGAGAAGGCGACGGTCGCGCGGGTGCCGAGGAAGATCGACCCGTAGTTCTTGAGGTTGTCGTGGTACCAGGCGTCGTCGGCGGTCTGGACCTCGAGGTGCTCGGTGGCGACCTCGTCGCTGAGCCGGACGGCGTGCTCGCGGTCGTTCGCGACCATGACGACGCCGTGGTCGTCCCACGCGCGGCGGGAGGTGTCGTCGGCGCCGCGCACTGCGAGCGCGTCGAGTTGTGCGGTGACTTGCTCGATGACCGCGCGGCCGAAGTCCTCGTCGGTGGTGATCAGGACCGCGGGCGAGGACGGGCCGTGCTCGGCCTGGGCGAGGAGGTCGGCGGCGACGAGCTCGGCGTCGGCGGTCTCGTCGGCGATCACGCAGACCTCGGACGGGCCCGCGAGCAGGTCGATCCCGACGCGGCCGAAGAGCTGGCGCTTGGCCTCGGCGACGAACGCGTTGCCCGGGCCGACGATCATGTCCGTCCCCGCTTCGACGCCATCGAGCAGCCCGAAGGCCATCGCCGCCAGCGCCTGGACGCCGCCGAGCGCGAAGATCCGGTCGGCGCCGGAGGTCGCGATCGCGTGCAGCGTCGGGGCGTGGACGCCGGCGCCGCCGCGCGGGGGCGTGCAGGCGATGACGGTGTCGACGCCCGCGACCTTCGGGACCAAGATGGTCATGAACGCGCAGGCGAGCATCGGGACGCGGCCCGACGGGCAGTACGCGCCGACCGAGGCGACCGGGACCTGCTTCTGGCCGAGGAAGACGCCGGGGAGCGTCTCGGCCTCGAAGTCGGTGAGCGTCGCGCGCTGCAGCTCCGCGAAGCCGCCGATCTGGGTCTGGGCGAAGCGGATCGAGCTTCTGAGCGCGTCGGAGAGCGAAGCGGTCGCGGCGCGGACGTCGTCCTCGGTGACCTCGAAGCCGCCGTCCGGGTCCCAGCCGTCGAGGTCGCGCGAGTAGGCGCGGACCGCGTCGAGGCCGTCGCGCTCGATGCGCAGGAGCATCTCGGAGACGCGCTCGGCCACGGCCGGATCCGGGCCGGTGGTGACCGCGTCGGTCGGGGACTTCAGGAACAGCGGAGCGGACATCGGCTGAGGGTAGGCTGCCCGGGAGGCATAATCCAGACTTGGACTTCCTTCACCTCTTCAAGGCCAGGCTTTGACCCTTCAGCAGCTCCTGTACTTCCGCACGGCGGCATCGCTCGGCTCGTTCAACGCCGCCGCGCGGGCACTGCACTGCACGCAGCCGGCGGTCTCCGAGCAGGTCCGGCAGCTCGAGCGCGAGCTCGGCGTGTCGCTGTTCCAGCGCGGCGGCCGGGGGCTGTCGCTGACGTCGGCGGGCCGGGCGTTCCTGGGTCACGCCGAGAGGGTCGCGGAGGCGACCGACGATGCGTTGGCGTCGGTCGGGCGCGGCGGCCCGATCCGGCGCAACCGGGTCGTGACCATGGGCGTCTTCCGCAACGCGCCCTACTACGACATCGCGGGACTGGCGGCGCGCTTCTGCGCCGTCGACCCCGAGGCGCGGCTGAACCTGCCGGGCCAGAACTCGGCCGACGTCGCGACCGCCGTGCGCGCCAGCGAGCTGGAGGCCGGGCTGGTGGTGCTGCCGGTCGACGACCGCGTCCTCGACGTGCGCAGGCTCTTCCGCGACGAGGTCGTGGTGGTGAGCGCCGACCCCTCCCGCACCCGCCGCCGCCTCCCGATTGCCAAGCTCGCCGACGCGCCGTTGATCTTGTACGACGCCAGCCACGGCTTCGACGACCCCACCCGCCGCCAGTTCGCCGCCGCGGCGCAGGAAGCCGGCGTGCGCCTGACACCGCGGGTGGAAGTCGAGCACATCGAAACCGCACTGCAGCTGGTCTCCCTCGGGCTGGGAGACACGATCGCGGCCCGCTCCGTCCTGCGAACGATCCCGATGCCAGAGAACGTGTCCGCGGTCAGCCTGACCGACCCCATCCACGACTCCTTTGCCCTCATCACCCGCCGCGGCACGACGCTGTCGCCGGGCACGCTGACGCTGGTGAACCTGGTCGACGACTGGGCCGCGACCGTGGCGGCGCGGATCAGGAAGAGGGCCTGAGTTCCAAGTCGTCTGGCCCCCGATATGTGGGGGTAGGACGACTTGGACCGTCCAACGCGCGGCTAGTTGTAGAACTCGGGGCGGCGGTCGGTGAAGGCGTGGGCCAGGTCGGTGAGTTGCTTGTTGCGGGCTGTGGTCAGGTCGATCTCGGCGAGGGTCATACCGATGGCGGGTTGCTCGGCGGCCACCCAGCCGTCGGTGCCGACGATGGAGGAGCCGCCGGTCCATTCGAGGCCGCGTTCGGTGCCGAGGCGGTCGGCAATGGCGATGGCCATGCGGTTGATGCGGGCCGTCGCCATCGCGATGACCGCTTCCGGTGGGCGCTCGCCGTCCGGGCGCGGGACCAGCGGCCAGTTGGTCGGCACCGCGAGCAGGTCGGCGCCGCGCATGGCGACGCCGCGCGTGAGCTCCGGGAACTCGAGGTCGTAGCAGATGACCGCGGCCACGTTCCCGACGCGCGTCGACACCACGGGCGGCGCAGCAGCACCCGGCGTGAACAGGCGCTTCTCGCCGTCCCAGAGGTGGAGCTTGCGGTAGACCGCGCGCTCCGCCCCGGTCTCGTCGATGATGACCGCCGAGTTGTAGGTGTTGCCGTCGTCGCCCGCCTCGCAGAAGCCGCCGACGACCACCATCCCGGCGCGCGCCGCCTCGTCCGCCCACGCCCTCAGCACAGCATCGTCCGCCGGGATCGCCGCGGCGGCGCACTCCTCCGCGCTGTCGAACAGGTACCCCGACGTCACGAGCTCCGGCAGGACGACGACATCGGCCCCCGCCGCAGCGGCCTCGCGCAGCGCGGCCACCGACAGCTCCGCGTTGGCGTCGAGGTCGCCGATGACCGGCGCGAGCTGCTGGACGGCGATCCGCGTCATGCCGACGATGATGCCAAGCCCGCCCGCACCCGCCCCGCCAACCCGGGCGCGAACGCGACGATCGCGGCCGCGATCAGCAACCACGCCAGCACGAGGTAGCCGAAGTGCCGGTAAGCGCCCTCCTGCCTGGCGACGTTCTCGTAGATGGTGTAGATGACGAACGCGCCGCCGACGATCGGGATCCCGAGCTGCCACATCGGCACCTTCGGCTTCCCGCTGAGGAACAGGAACCGGATCGCGCCGAGCGTCGCCATCACGTAGGCGAACAGCAACGAGATCGTCCCGAGCGTCAGCGCGTAGAACGTCGCGTCGAGCACGTCGGTCCCGGCCAGCCGCTGCCCGATCAACCCGAGCGCGATCACACCCAGGATCACGAACAGCGCGTTGACCGGCTGCCCGTGACGGCTGAGCTTCGTCAGCCCGGACCCACGCACGCCCGTCGCATCGCGCGTCAAGGCGTACAGGATGCGCGCCGCGCCGCTCGCCGTGCCCAGCGAGATCGCCAGCAGCGAGATCGTCGCCATCAACACCAGGATGTCGGCGTAGATCTTGCCGATGTAGCCCCTGCCGAGGTCGTTGAACGGCGAGCCGCCGACGAACGCCTCGACGCCCTTGGCGTCGGTCCCGTAGCCGAGCGACTGCGACACGATCGTCAAGATGTAGAACGTGCCGACGACCGCCACCGCGACCTTGATCGCGCGCGGGATCTCGACCTTCGGCTGCGACGTCTCCTCACCCAGCGCGGCCGCGCCCTCGAACCCGGCGAACGCCAGGAACCCGTACTCGGCGCCCTTGGCGACGTCGCTCCAGCCGAGCCCGTCCGGGATCTGCAGGAAGTGCCAGTTCCACGTCTGCCCCTGCGGGCCGTGGCCGAAGATCACGGTCGCCAGGACGACCAGGCTGAGGATCGTCACGAGCACCGCGCCGAGGACCTCGGACGCCAGCAGCGCCCGCGTCACCACCCTGATCTCGTTGAACGCCAGCGCGCACACGCCCGCCAGACCGGCCAGCGCGATCCAGAACCACTCGCTCGTGTGCAGGATCCCGACGTCGCCGAGGAACTGCCCGAAGAAGTACCCGATCTCGATCGTCGAGCCGGTCCCGATCGCCGTGTAGGCGCCGAGCAGCGCCCAGCCCGCGATGAACCCGGCGCGCGGACCGAGCGTCACGCCGACCAGGGCGTACACCGAGCCGGTGTGCGAGATGTGGCGCGCCAGCTTCACGAACGCGTAGGCCACGAGGACGACGCCGATCACCGAGAAGATGAACGACAACGTCACCCCGTGGCCGATGATCCCGGCGGCACCGGTCCCGAGCAGCGCGATCGCGCCGACCGGGCCGATCAGGCCGACCGAGAACGCGGCGGCGTCGACGAGCTTGAGCTCGGTGTGCATCCCCGAGCCGGCGGCGGCGCCGCCTGGCGCAGGGGAAGCTGGTGCGGTCTGTGACGACGACATGACGCGACGCTAACCGCGCCGCGGGGGCTTCGCCAGGCCTTGATGTCCTTTCGGACATCAAAGCCCAGCTTTGACCACAGACCTACTTGATCAGCACGGGCGTGCCAACCGGCACGCGCGTGAACAGGTCCTTGACGTCGGCGACGTGCATGCGGATGCAGCCGTGCGACGCGGCGGAGCCGATCGAGTAGTCCTCGCCGGTGCCGTGGATGCCGACGCCGTTGACGATGCCCATCCAGCGCGCCTTCAGCGGGTTGGCCGCCGAGCCGCCCTCGACCGTCGTGCCCTGCAGCTCGCCGGCCCACGGGGAGTTCGGCACCGACCACACCGGGTCGACCTGCTTGTCCTGGATGTGGAACAGGCCGGACGGCGTCGGGTACTGCGGCTGGCCGACGGCCACCATGTAGGACTTCGAGAACTTGAGGTTCTTGAAGAGGCGCAGCTTGAAATGGGACTTGTCGACGGTGATGACCGTCCCGTACAACTTGGCCAGGTCGTTGGCGTTGACCTGCGGCGACGTCCTGACGAGCTTGGTGTGCAGCGTGCGCGGCGCGTTCGTGCCGTCGTCCAGCGCGGCGTCGATCTGCGTCGCGACGTCCTTCTGGTTCAGCGCGCGGCCGTGCGCGGCACGCTTGCGGTAGATGTGCGTCAGCGTGATCTTGACCGTCGCGTTGCGCGGCGCCTTGGCGACCTTCGGGGCGATCGACGCGACCCACGCGCGGACCGCGAGCTTGGAGTGCGACAGCTTCAACCCGACGTCGCCGGGCTGCCTGGCGCGCAGCGCGCGCTTGGCGGTGGTCAGCGCGTCGAACTTCAGCTTCGCGTCGGCGACGGGATCCAGGACCCACGGCCTGCCGGCTGCGCCGAGCGTCAGCTTCGCGTCGACCTTCGTCCCGATCGCGGACTCCAACCGCGCCTGCGCGTCGGCGAGCGTCAGGCCGGAGAGGTCGACGCCGCCCGCCGTCACGCCGGCGGGCACGTTGGTCGGGTCCTTCGGGGCCTTCGACGCCGCACCGGCGGCGGTCGGGAGGGCGGCTGCGAGCAGGGCAGCGGGAAGCACGATCAGGGCACGGGCACGCGACATGAGGCGGACGAGGGTAGCGGGGCTCAGCGCCGCTCAGCGCGGGTCGGTTGCGCTTGCAACGTTCCTTTCAGCGGCGTGAGCCGCGATGCCGCGCCCTACGCCACCGTGCGAGCGAGCCCCTGGGCGAGCTCGCGCCCGGAACCTCGCCCCCTGGGCGAGCGTTCCGCAGACGCGGCGAAGAACTCGTCGATCCAGCGCCACGTCGTACGCCTCGCGGCGCGGCCGGTCAGGATGCCGAGGTGGCCGCCGGGGCCGGCCTTCAGCTGCACGTCGGGCGCGCCGGTCAGCAGCGTGCCGACGTGGTGGACCGCCTTCTGCGGCGCCAGCGCGTCGGTGTCGCCCGCGATCGCCAGGACCGGGACGCGCACGTTGGCCAGGTCGATCGCGTGATCGCCGAGCTCCAGCCTGCCGTCCGCGAGGTCGTTGACCCGGAAGAACGTGTGGTACAGCTGGCCCATCGTCCGCCCGGGGTAGGCGTTCATGTTGCCGATGAAGTCGTCGACCGCCTCGATCTGCGCCAGGAAGTCCCGGTCGTGGAGGTTGGTGGCGATCGCCAGCGGCTTGGTGAGGTACTTGTCGAGCGTCGAGAGCTGGAAGCCGATCCGGACCAGCGGCGCCGGCGCGCCGCCGAGCGCGCGGTACAGCGCGGTGGCGAAGAACCCGTTGGTGATGTTCGCGACGCCGCGGATCGGGGCGAACAGCCGCAGCTCGGCGAAGTCGAACGGTGACGCGACCGCAGCGATCGAGTTGACCGGGAGGTCCGGGCGGGCGGCGAGCGCCAACAACGACATGATGCCTCCGAGGCACCAGCCGACGATCTGCACGGGCTGGCCGCCGTTGTCGGCGCTGACCTGCTCGATCGCGCGCGGGAGCACGTCCTGGACCCAGTGCTCCAGGCCGAGGTCGCGGTCGCTGAACGCGATCGAGCCGTAGTCCACCAGGTAGGTCGCGTGGCCGAGGCTCAGCAGGTGCGCGGCCATCGAGCAACCTCGGCGCAGGTCGAAGCACGTCGGCGGCGCGGCCAGCGGCGGGACCAGCAGCACCGGCAGGTGGCGCGTGCGGCGCGCGGCGTCCTCGTCGACGAGGTACTTGTAGGTCGTGCCCTGCGGCTGCTCGTCGATCACCGCCGCGGGCGTGCGGCGCAGGTCGGCGACGCCGCCGCGGACGAGCAGGTCGAAGGCGTTGGCCGCGCCGTGCGCGACCTCGTCGGGCGTGGGGATCAGGGACCGGATCACGTGGACGCAGCAGTCTGCCGCATCGTGAAGTCCTCCAGCGCTGCGACGAAGCGCTCGGGGTCTTCGACCTGTGGGCAATGCCCCACGCCGTCGAGCAGGACGTACTCGGTCTCGGGCTGCGCGTCGATCACGTGGCGCGCCCCGGAGTGGGCGACCATCCGGTCCTTGTCGCCCCAGATCAGGAGGATCGGGACCTCGATCGCGTCGAGGTCGAAGCCCTCGACGTGCAGCTCGGGCAGCAGCCGCCGCCCGTTGGCGAGGACGTTGGCGACCGCCTCGCGCGTGCGCGTGTGGTTCGTGAACGACGAGACGACCTCGGCCGCCGCCGCGCGCGGCTTGGCGAACGCGAGCGCTCGGTAGGCCTCACCGACGACGGTCCGGACGAGCACCTCCGGGAGCGGGAGCGGCGCGGCGAGCAGCGCCCGGACGAACGGGTCGCGCTCGATGATCCCGAACCACCGCGGCATGTCGAGCCCGGCGGGCGCGACCGGCACGATCGCGCGCAGCGGGAGGTCCGGGTCCTCGGCGACCTTCAGCGCGATCGCGCCGCCGAGCGAGTTGCCGGCGACGATGACGTTGTCATCGCGATTGCCTTGGTCGTAGGCATAGGCGATGGTCGCGCGCGCGAACGCGCGGTACTGGTCGAGCACGCTGCCCGCGGGCTCCAGCGGGTCGGCGTGGCCGTAGCCCGGGAGGTCGACGGCGACCGCGCGGCGGCCGCGGCGCGCGAGCAGGTCCAGCGACCGGCGCCACGTGTCGGCGCTGTCGGCGAAGCCGTGCAGGAGCACGACCGGCGGGCCGTCGCCCTCCAGCTCCAGCGCGCGCGTCCGGACCCCGCCGAGCGCGAGGTCGTGCTCGACCAGCGGCTCGCGCATCAGGTCGCGGCGGGCTCCGGCTGCGGCTGCTCGCCGGCGGGCGCGTGCGCGCCCTGGGCGACGAAGTCGCCGCTGCGGACGAGCACCAGCGCGAGCACCGCGCCGACGAGCGCGATCGCGCCGCCGATGATGAGGATCTCGTTCAGCGACGCGGTCCAGCCGGTGACGAACGCGTCATGGAACGGCGCCGGCACGGCCCTGACGCTGCCCTGCGCGAGCACCTCGGCGGGCGGCAGCTGGGCGTGCGCGCCGCGCGGCAGCTCGTCGGTGACGTTGCCGACGATCGTCGACTGGAAGATCGCCCCGAGGCCCGCGATCCCGGTCGAGATGCCGACCTGGCGGAACGTGGAGTTCACGCCCGACGCCATCCCCGCGCGGCGCGGGTCGACGACGCCGACGGCGGTCGCCGCGAGCGCGGGGTTGGTCAGGCCGATCCCGGCGCCGCCGATCAGGAAGCCGGGCAGCAGCGCGGTCCACTTGGAGTCCGCGTCGAGGCCGGTCATCAGCAGCAGCCCGAGGCCGGCGAGACCAAGGCCTACACCCAGCAGAAGTCGTACGGGGACCCGACTGGTCAGGTTCCCGGAGAGGGCGGCGAAGAAGAAGCTGAGCACCGTGATCGGCAGGAAGCGCAGGCCGGCCTCCAGCGGGCTGAACGAGAGGATGTTCTGCATGAACAACGTCAAGTACAGGAACATGGCGAACATCGACGCCGACAGCGCGAACGCGGCGACGGACGCGCCCACGAACGTCGGGACCTTGAAGAGGTGCAGGTCCAACATGGGGCGCTTGGTCTTCGCCTCGATCGCGACGAAGGCGATCAGCAGGACGACGGCGCCGATCAGCAGCACGACGATCTGGGTCGAGCCCCAGCCCTTGGCGTTGCCGCGAACGAGCGCGAAGACGAGCGCGAACAGGCCGGCGGAGAAGGTGACCAGGCCGCCCCAGTCGATCGGGTCCGGGTTCGGCGAGCGGGACTCCCGGACCATCCGGACCGTGATCGCGATCGCGGCGATGCCGACCGGGAGGTTGACGTAGAAGATCGACTGCCAGGAGACGTGCTCGGTCAGGACGCCGCCGACGAGCGGGCCGACGGCGACGGCGGCGCCGGTCGTCGCGCCCCAGATGCCCAGCGCGGTCCCGCGCTCCCTGCCGGTGAAGGCGGAGGCCAGCAGCGCGAGCGAGGTCGCGAACATCGCGGCGCCGCCGACGCCCTGCAGGGCGCGGGCGAGGTTCAGGGCGGTGGGCGACTTGCTCAGCCCGCAGAGCAGCGACGCGATCGTGAAGAGGCCGAGGCCGATGATGAAGACGCGCTTGCGGCCGAGGCGGTCGGCGAGGCTGCCGGCGGTCAGGAGGAACGCGGCGAGCGTCAGCGCGTAGGCGTCGACGACCCACTGGAGGTCCTCGAAGGACGAGTGCAGGTCCTTCTGGATGTCGGGGAGCGCGACGTTCACGATCGTCACGTCCAGGAGCAGCATGAACGTGGCGATGCAGACGGCGAAGAGGGTCCACCAGCGGTGGGGATCCGGCTGCTGGTCGTGTTGCTGGGGAGCAGACATGTTCGCGAGTCAACTACCCGGCGGGCGGGTGCGCAAGCGCGCCGTCGATCAGGGCACCGGCGGAGGCGCGCAGGTGCTGGCGCAGGACGTCCGGGCCGTGCTGCTCCAGCTGGGCGATCAGCTCGGTGTGCTCCTGGGCCAGGCGCTCGAAGGTGTAGTGCGGGCGGACGAGCAGGAGGAAGAGCCGGGTCTGCGCGGTGAGCTGGTCGTGGACGGCCTCGATGCGCGGCGAGCGGGCCGCGCGGACGATCGCGGTGTGGAGGTCGGCGTGCGCTCGGCTGACGGTCGGCCACGAGGGTCGCGCGCGACTGCACGCGCGCGTGAGGACCTCGTTGGCCTCGTGGACGCTCGGCGGCAGGCGGTCGCCGTTCTTGGCCAGCGCGAGGTGGGCAGCTTCGGTCTCCAGCGCGGTCCGGAGCTCGTAGAGGGCGACGATCGCGTCAGTGTCCATCCCGGCGACGCGGGCGCCGCGGTTGGGGACGATCTCGACGAGGCCCTCGGTCTGGAGCTGCTTGAGCGCGGCGCGGACGGTGTGGCGGGCGACGGCGTGGCGCTCGGCGAGGTCGGCCTCGACCAGGCGCGCGCCCGCGCCGAGCTGGCCGTCGAGGATGCGCTCACGGATCTGGGCGGCGACGCGGTCGGCGGCCGGCTGAGGGCTCACGCCGGGCATTCTTGCGCAGTTGTTGGGGTGGTTGTTGCCGTGGCGAGGACGGCGAGGCCGCTGAGGACGACGACGATGCCGGCGATGGCGGCGGGTCCGGGGCGCTCGCTCAGGACCACGGCGCCGAGGATCGCGGCGGTCACGGGCTCGGCGAGCGTGAGCGTGGCCACCTCGTTCGCGGCGAGATGGCGGAGGCCGGAGGCGAACAAGATGTAGGCGATGGCCGTCGGGACCGCGCCGAGCCAGAGCGCCATCGCCGCGCCGCCGGGTGTCGCGAGCCACCCGACGTCGCCGAAGAGCAGGACCGGGCTCAGCAGGATCGCGCCGCCGCCGAAGAGCGTCGCCATGACGCCTTCGACTTGGTGTCCTTGGTCGAGCAGCCGCTTCGAGGCGAGCGTGAAGACCGCGTAGCTCGCGCCCGCGCCGACCGCGAGCAGGACGCCGACGGCGCTCACGTCTCCGCCGCCGCCGCTGAGGGCGAGCAGCGCGACGCCAACGCACGCGAGCGCGGTCGCGACGAACCAGCCGCGCTGCGGGACGACCCGATCGGTTGCCCAGCCGCCAAGCCCCGCGAGCGCCGGCGCCGACCCCAACGCGACCACGGTCCCGACCGCGACGCCCGTGTCCTTGACGGCCGCGAAGAAGCACAGCTGGTAGCCCGCGACCCCGACCGCACCAACAACGACGGGCGCGAGCGGCCACCGCGCGCCGCTCGCCACCGCGAGCCTCTGCCCTTCCCGGCGGCGGGTGGCGACTGCCTGGACGGCGAGCAGCAGGAGGGCGCCGATCGCGATGCGGACGGCGCCGACGGTCATCGCGGAGGTGCCGTCCGGTCCGAGTGCTTGCGCGGTTCCGGTGGTCCCGAAGCAGAGCGCGGCGAGGAGGACTTGCAGTCGAGCCACGCCCCGATTGTTCCACAATATGTGACGACTTCGCAACAACTTCGTGCAGACCGGCACAGTCCGTCCGCCCGTCGTGTCACCTTGCCGCCGTGCTCGTTCGCGACCTCCAGCACGGCTCCGAACTCGACCAGGTGCTCCTGGTCCGCGAGGCCGCGCGGCGTCCGCGCAACGATGGGAGCGAGTACCTCAAGTTGGTCCTCGGCGACCGCACGGGCGGGCTCCAGGCGATGGTCTGGGAGGACGTCCCGCAGGCGCTGGAGCTCTGCCGCGCGGGGTCGCCGGTGCACGTCGTCGGGCGCTTCGAGGTCCACCAGCGCTGGGGCGCGCAGCTCGCGATCCTGGCGCTCAGGCCCGCGGTCGACGGCACGTTCGACCCCAACGACCTGCAGGACGGCCCGCCGCGCGAGGTCGACCAGATGGAGGCCGAGTTCCGCGAGGTGCTCGGCACGATCCAGGACGCCAACCTGCTCCGGCTGTTGGACACCTTCTTCGGTGAGGGCTCCGAGACGTGGGCGCTCTACCGCATCGCGCCGGCGGCCAAGAAGTACCACCAGGCCTACCTGCACGGGCTCCTGGAGCACTGCCTCACGGTCGCCCAGGCGGTCCACGCGATCTCGCAGGTGTTCCCGGGGATCGACCACGACATCGCGGTCACCGGCGCGCTGCTGCACGACATCGGCAAGTTGGAGGCCTACACCTGCGACGCGCCGATCGACATGACCGACGACGGCCGCCTCCAGGGCGAGATCCCGCTCGGCTACTACCGCGTGCGCCGGATCATCGAGGACCTCCCGGGCTTCCCGCCCCACCTCGCCCAGTCGGTGTTGCACATCATCTTGAGCCACCACGGGACGCTCGAGCACGGCTCGCCCGTCGTGCCCTGCACCCGCGAGGCCACGTTGGTGCACATGATCGACAACCTCGGCGGCCGCCTCGGCTCCTTCGACCGCCTCGAGCGCTCGCTGGCCCCCGGCACCGTCTGGTCCTCCTTCGACCGAGCGATCGGCGGCGGCGCCTACTTCGGCACCTCCGGCGCTTCAGCCGCACCCATCACCGCGCACGATCGCCGCTCCGCGGCATAGGGCTCGGGCTCGGAACTAGGCGCGCTCGCGCTTGTCCGCGCGCCGACCGTCGCGCGGCTACAGCTCCGACGAGAGGCGGTCTTCGCGCTCTTCGTCGAGGATGTCCTTCATCTCGCGGCCGGCGGCGGCGATGCGGCCGAGGTACTCGGAGCGCCTCTCGTCGTCCAGTGAGGCCACGCCGCGTTCGAGCAGCTCCGCGAAGCCCTGCACGATCGTCAGCGGCGTGCGGAGGTCGTGGACCAGGCGCGCCAGGCGCTCGTGGGGGTCGGAGGGCCAGTCCTGGCCCGTGCCCGCCGTCATCGGTCGTCGCGGGAGGAGTCGAGGGCGATCTCGCCGCGCTCCAGTGCGATCGCGATCGCGTGCACCCGGTTGCGGGCCTGCAGCTTGCGGATCACGTTGCGGACATGGGTCCGGACCGTCTCGACCGACACGCTGATCTTGTCGCCGATCGCCTCGGCGGTCATGCCCTCGGCCATCAAGTGCATGATCTCGCGCTCGCGCGGCGACAGCTGCGGCACGTGCGCCGTGGCGCGCGGCGACAGCAGGATGCGATCCAGCCGCGGATCGACGTAGGACCCGCCGTTGGCGACGCGCTCGATCGCGGCCATCAGCTCGTCCATCGAGCCGGCCTTCAGCGCGTAACCGCGGGCGCCGGAATCGAGCCCGTCGTACAGCAGCTCGGCGTCGCTGTCGCCCGTGTAGAGGATCACGCCCAGCTCCGGGCGCCGCACCAGCAGCTCACGCGTGAGGTCGATCCCGGACCCGTCCGGAAGCTGGATGTCGACGATCGCGACGTCCGGCTCGGCGTGCTCGACGAGATCCACCCCGGCCGCCACGTTGCCCGCCGCGCCCACCACTTCCAACCCGCCGTGCTGCAGCAGGGCGACCAGCCCTTCGCGCAGGGCCTCGTGGTCATCAACGATGACGAGCTTGGTCATGTCGGCCGAACCGTACACGGCGTCCCCTTCGTATGACACCTCTTCGACCGTACGACACGTGTGCACGGCAACTGTTGCGACTGTGCCGAATCTCCGGAAAGAGCGCGCGGAGTTCTGCAACGAACGGCCCGCAGCGCTCCCCGGGGCCGTATCGTCGTCGCTTACATGGCGAAGGACACCGAGAAGCTGATCCGCCAGCTTTCGCTCATCTCGTACCTGATGGCGGAGCGGCGCCCCGTCACCGCGCTGGAGATCCGGCGTGACGTCGAGGGCTACTCGGGGATGAACGAGGACGCGTTCGCGCGCCGCTTCTACGCCGACCGCGCCGAGCTGGAGTCGCTCGGCATCCAGCTGACGGTCGAGAAGCCGGCCGACGGCGTCGCCGAGCAGGAGAACTACAGCCTCCGCCCGGAGAACTTCCACCTCCCCGCCATCGCGTTCACCGACGACGAGCTCGCGTCGCTGCAGTTCGCGCTCCAGCTCCTGGACGGCGAGTTCGCCTACGCCGAGCCGCTGCGGCTCGCGCTCCAGCAGATCTCGTGGGGCCGCCCGTCGCCGCTCAACGCGCCCGACCAGGGCTCGATCGCCCTCGGCGTCACGGCATCCGCCGGCGGCCACGACCTCTCCCAGCGCCTGGCGAAGATCGAGACCGCGATCTTCCGCAACAAGACCATCACCTTCGACTACTACACGATGGAGCGCGACGCGGTCGAGGCGCGCAAGGTCGACCCGTACCACCTGCTCTTCCAGGCCGGCCAGTTCTACCTCCTCGGCCGCTCCCACGAGCGCGACGCGATCCGCGTCTTCCGCCTCTCCCGCATCCGCGGCAAGGTCGCCTACGCGACCAAGGCCGAGCACGACTTCAAGCGCCCCACCGACTTCGACCCGCGCGCCTACGCGCTGCGCGCCGACTGGCAGTTCGGCGACCCGCTCGGCCAGGCCGAGATCTACATCTCGGACCGGATCGCGTGGCAGGTCGAGCGCCACTTCGGCCGCTACGGCGACGTCCGCCCCGCCGACGACGGCACCGACGCCATCATCTTCTCGACCTACTACGCGAGCGTCCGTCAGCTCGCCGCCTGGGCGCTGCGCTTCGGCGAGCGCGCCCGGATCCTCGGCCCGGACGAGCTCGTCGCCGAGGTCAACCAGCGCGTCGAGCGCCTCCACGACCTCCACGCCGGCGACACACTCGAGAACCTCGCAGCCGTCGTCCCGCCGTCGGAGACCGCCGAGGCCGCGGAGGACGTCATCGCCTCGCCCAAGCGCGAGACCGCGATCCGCCCGGAGCGCTTCGCGCGCCTCGTCACGCTCGCGTCGATCCTGATCCAGGCCGGCCGCGCCAACGAGCTGCTCGCGCTGCACACCGTCATCGACGCGCTCCAGGTCTCCGAGGCGGAGCTGCGCGAGGACGTCAACGTCCTGAACGTCGTCAACTTCGGCGGCGGCTCCTACGTCCTCTACGCCGAGATCCGCGACGACGGCATGATCGAGGTCGACCCCGAGCCCTACAGCGACAACTTCGCCCGCCCGGCGCGCCTGCTGCCGGTCGAGGCCAAGGCGCTGATCGCCGCGATCGACCTGATCGGCGACCACCTCCCCGAGGGCGCGCTGAACTCGGCGCGCGACAAGATCGTCGCCGCGCTCGGCTCCGACCCGATGGAGCAGGGCCTGCAGGTCGCCTCCGGCACCGGCGACGACTCGAAGATCGCCCGCGTCGTCTCCAACGCGATCGCGGAGTCCAAGCTCGTGCGCCTGGAGTACTACAAGGCCAACGAGGACGTCTTCAGCACCCGCGAGATCGAGCCCTACGCCTTGATCAATGGCCGCGAGGGCTGGTACGTCGCGTCGTTCGACCCCGAGCGCGAGGACGTCCGCCACTTCCGGCTGGACCGCGTCAAGACCGCCGAGATCCTCGACCAGACCTTCACGCCGCGCCCCGAGGTCGACCCGGCCGCCGACGTCGATGGCTGGCCCCGCACCGGCGAGGTCGAGGCGTCGCGCGTCGCGCGCGTCTGGATCTCCCCGGACCGCGCGCGCTGGTCGCGCGAGCAGCGCCGCGTCGCCCAGGAGCTGGCCGACGGCAGCGTGATCGTCGAGCTGCCCTACAAGGGCACCGACTGGCTCGTGCGCGAAGTGCTCGCCGAGGCCGGCGACGCCGCCGTCGTCGCGCCGCCCGAGGCGCGCGCCGCGGTCCGCGAAGCGGTCGACAAGCTGCTGCCCGCGGTCCGCTGATCGCCCCGCGCGGCACCAGCGCCATACGACCGTCTAGGCCCGAACGAGCCAGGCTCGTTAGCCTCCTGCGCCGGTGAGCAGCCGTCGCAGCAAGATCACGATGGACGACGCGGAGGTCCTCGCGTTCCTCGACGAGGAGCGCGTCATGACCTGCGCCACGTTCGGCCCGAACGGGTTCCCGCACCTGATGCCGCTCTGGTACGTGGTGCGCGACGGGCGCCTGTGGGCGTGGACGTTCGCGAAGTCCCAGAAGACCAGGAACCTCGAGCGCGACCCGCGGGCGACCGTGCAGGTCGAGGCAGGGCGCGACCAGTATCACCTGCTCCGCGGGGTGATGCTGGAGACCGAGGTGACGATCCACCGCGACACCGACCTCGTCACGCAGCTCGGCCTCGACATCTTCGGCCGCTACGGCGGCGACCCGTCCGGCGACGTCTCCGACGACGTCCGCAACATGGTCCGCTCCCAGGCCGTTAAGCGCGTGGGGTTCGAGTTCGTCGAGCGCCGCCGCGCCACCTGGGACCACCGCAAGCTGGGGAACGTCTACTAACTCATGAAGCCGCTCAAGGGTCTGATCCTGTCAGGGGGCAAGGGCACGCGCCTGCGCCCGATCACCCACACCTCCGCCAAGCAGCTCGTGCCGGTCGCCAACCGGCCGGTGCTCTTCTACGGCATCGACGCGATGGCCCAGGCCGGGATCTCCGAGATCGGGATCATCATCGCGCCCGAGACCGGTGAGGAGATCAAGGAGGTCGCCGGCGACGGCTCGCAGTTCGGCGTCAAGATCACCTACATCTTGCAGGACGAGCCCGCGGGCCTGGCCCACGCGGTCCTGACCGCCGAGCCGTTCCTGGGCGACTCGCCGTTCGTCATGTACCTGGGCGACAACCTGCTGCAGGGCGGGATCGACGACCTCGTCGCGAAGTTCAAGCAGGGCGAGCCGGACGCGCTGATCCTCCTGACGCCGGTCCCGGACCCCGAGCACTTCGGCGTCGCCGAGCTGGACGGCGAGCGCGTCGTCGCGCTGGCCGAGAAGCCGCCGGAGCCCAAGACGAACCTCGCGCTCGTCGGCGTCTACATGTTCATGCCCTTGATCCACGACGCGGCGCGGGCGATCGAGCCCAGCCCGCGCGGGGAGCTGGAGATCACCGACGCGATCCAGTACCTGGTGGACAACGACAAGCGCGTGGAGCCCCACATCGTCCAGGGCTGGTGGAAGGACACCGGCCGGTTGGACGACATGTTGGAGGCCAACCGCCTGATCCTCGACCGCATGGAGTCGCGGGTCGAAGGCTCCCTGGACTCCGAGTCGGCGGTCGAGGGCCGCGTGGTCATCGAGGGGGGCGCGACGCTGACGCGCGCCACCGTCCGCGGCCCGGCGATCATCGGCAAGGGCGCGACGCTGACCGACTGCTACATCGGGCCGTACACCGCGATCGGCGAGGACTGCGCGGTCGAGCGCGCCGAGGTCGAGCACTCGATCCTGCTGGCGGGCTCGTCCGTGCGCGGCCTGGACGGGCGCATGGAGGCGTCGCTGCTGGGGCGCAACGTGCACATCGCGCGCAGCGTCGGGCAGCCCAAGGCCTACAGGTTCATGGTGGGCGACAACTCCGACATCGGGATCCTGTAGGCCTTGCGGATCCTGGTGACAGGCGCGGCCGGGATGCTCGGCCACCGGGTCGTCGAAGATGCCCGCGCGCGCGGGTGGGACGCCGTCGGCGTCGACCTGCCCGACGGCGACCTCACCGACGCCGAGGTCGCGATCGACCTGATCGCCGGCGAGTCGCCCGACGCGGTCATCCACTGCGCGGCCTACACGGCGGTCGACAAGGCCGAGGACGACGAGGACGCCGCGCTGCGCGTCAACGCCGACGCGTCGGCCAACGTCGCGGCGGGCGCCGCCACGGTCGGCGCGCGGATCGTCGCGGTCTCGACCGACTACGTGTTCGACGGCACCCTGCGCGGGCGCCCGTACGTCGAGAGCGACCCGACCGGCCCGCTCGGCGCCTACGGGCGCACGAAGCTCGCGGGCGAGGTCGCCGTGATCGGCCACAACGACAACCACGCGATCGCCCGCACCGCGTGGCTGTTCGGCGTCGGCGGCCCGAACTTCGTCAACACCATGTTGGCCGCGGCCGAGACGCGCGACGAGGTCGCGGTCGTCACCGACCAGACCGGCTCGCCGACGTTCGCCGGCCACCTGTCCCCCGCGCTGCTGGACCTGGCGGCGCTGGACGTGACCGGGATCTTCCACACTGCGGGCGGCGGCCAGTGCACCTGGCACGACCTGACCGTCGAGGCCTACAAGTTGGCGGGGGTCACGATCCCGGTCAACGAGACCGACTCGACCGCCTTCGTGCGCCCCGCCCCGCGACCGGGCTGGAGCGTCCTGGCCTCCGAGCGCGACGAGACCCCGCGGCTGCCGCCGTGGCAGGACGGCGTCGCCCAGTACTTGACCGAGAGAGGAAACGCATCGTGAAGCTGCTCGTCTGCGGTGGGGCCGGGTTCATCGGCTCGAACTTCGTCCGCCAGCGCGTCAACGACTTCGACGACCAAGTTGTCGTCCTCGACGCCCTGACCTACGCCGGGCGCCCGGAGAACCTGCAGGACCTCGGCGACGCGGTCACGCTCGTGCACGGCGCGATCCAGGACCCCGAGAAGGTCGCCGAGGCGATCGGCGACGGCGTCGACGCGATCGTCAACTTCGCGGCCGAGACGCACGTCGACCGGTCGATCTCCGGCCCCGACGCGTTCGTCGAGACCAACGTCCGGGGTTCGCTCGTCCTGCTCGAAGCGGCGCGCGAGCGCGGCGTCAGGCGCTACGTGCAGATCTCGACCGACGAGGTGTACGGGTCGATCGAGGTCGGCTCGTTCACGGAGGAGTCGCCGATCGTCCCGTCGTCGCCGTACAGCGCGTCGAAGGCCGGCGGCGACCTGCTCGTGCAGTCCTACTTCCACACCTACGGGCTGGAGACCGTGATCGCCCGCGGCTCCAACAACTACGGGCCCTACCAGTACCCCGAGAAGCTGATCCCGTTGATGGTGCTCAACGCGCTGCACGACGACAGGCTGCCGGTCTACGGCGACGGGCTCAACGTGCGCAACTGGCTCTACGTGGAGGACTTCGGCCGCGGGATCTCGCACATCCTGACCCACGGCGCACCGGGCGAGGTCTACAACGTCGGCGGCCCGGACGAGTCCACCAACATCGAGGTGGTCAAGGGCATCCTGCAGCACACGGGCAAGGACGAGTCCTTGATCGAGTACGTCACCGACCGCCCCGGCCACGACCGCCGCTACTCGCTGGGCTCCGAGAAGTCCCGCGCGCTGGGCTGGTCGGCGCAGGTGCGCTTCGAGCAGGGCCTGGAGAAGACCGTCGCGTGGTACCGCGACAACGCCTGGTGGTGGGAGCCGATCCGCTCAGGCGAGTTCCGCGAGTACTACGAGCGCCACTACGGCCGCTCGCTGGGCTGAGCCCCGCCCTCGCCCTCTGCGGCGGGATCCCGCGGCGCCGGCTTCGTGTCCGGCGTCGCACCCGGGTCCAGCACCTGGTCGACGAACGCATCCACGTCCAGGATCCGGTCCTTCGTGTGGTTCCGCAACGCGCTGAGGGGGAGGTCGAGCGGCATGCTTCCGAGGCTACCCGGCTTGCCCAAATGGCAGCAAGCGCGGTCTTCTGGCGGGCCGCCCGCCGCTAGGACGCCGAGCCGAGCTCGGAGATCTTCCAGGCGTTGCCGACCTTGACGAGCGTCAGCGTGTCGGTCCGGTCGTCGTTCTTGCCGACGTCGGACGTGACCGTCGCGGTGGCGTTGGTGCCGTCGATCGCGACCTTCTTGACGGTCAGCTCGTAGCTGTCGACGTCCCTGAGCGCGGTCTTCAGCGCCGGCTCGCAGCCGCCCTTCTGGGCGGCCTTGATCTTCGTCAGCAGCGCGGGCGCCAGGAGGTCGGTGCAGATCTTGGTCTCGTCGCCCTTCCTGGACGCCGACTGCAGGTCCTCGACGGCTTGGGCCACCGCCTTCTGGTCGCCCTTGAAGTCCGAGGCGGAGTCCTTGTCGGTGCTGCCGCAGGCGCTCAGCGTCAGGGCGCTCGCGCACAGCAGCGCGGCAATTCGGGTGGTCGCGGCCATCGTGCTGGAGCCTACCTCCTGGCCTGCCGCCTAGGATCTAGCGACGCAATGGCCGACTCCGACGCCCCACGCACCGTCCCCACCGTCGTTCCCCGCGGTCGCCACGCCCCGCCGCTGGAGGTCCGCCTGACCGTCCAGCGCCGCCGCCTGTTCGAGGCCGCGGCCACGGTCTTCGCCAAGCGCGGCTTCGCCGATGCGACCGCCGAGGCGATCTCGCGCGAGGCCGGGATGTCGAAGGCGACGTTCTACGAGCACTTCGCGAACAAGGAGGAGGCGATCCTCGCGCTGTTCGACGAGGCCGCCACCGAGTGCATGCGCCAGATGGCGCTCGCCGCTGACGAGACGTTCGACAACTACCCGGAGCACCTCGCCGCGGGCACGCGCGCGTTCCTGCGCACGCTCGCCGACTGGCCGGACGCGGCGCAGACGCTGCTGGTCGAGATCATCGGCGCGGGCCCGCGCGCGACCGAGCGGCGCGACGCGATCCTGGAGGCGTTCGCCGACGCGATCTACCACGACAACGAGGTGACCGCGCCGAAGTACGGCGCGCCGCGCTTCGCCTCGCGCGACGACGCGTTCGCGTGCGTCGGCGCGATCGTCGAGCTCGCCTCGCGCCAGCTGCGCACCAGCAAGCCCGCGGACATCCGGGAGCTGGAGCCCGTGATCGACCGGCTGATGTTGGGCATCTTGCAGCAGGGATGAGCGACCCGGGCCTCGCCGCGCTGGAGGCGGACATCACGCAGTGCCGGCGCTGCCCGCGGCTGGTCGAGTGGCGCGAGCAGGTCGCGCGCGAGAAGAGGGCGTCGTTCCAGGACGACGTGTACTGGGGCCGCCCGATCCCGGGGTTCGGGGACCCGCGCGCGCGGGTGCTGATCCTGGGGCTCGCGCCCGCCGCGCACGGGGCGAACCGGACGGGGCGCATCTTCACGGGCGATCGCAGCGGCGACTTCCTGTTCGCGTCGCTGCACCGGACGGGGTTCGCGAACCAGCCAACGTCCGTTGCGCTGGGCGACGGGCTGGCGCTGACCGACGCGTGGATCACCGCGGGCGTGCGCTGCGCGCCGCCGGCCAACAAACCGACGCCGCTGGAGCGCGACACGTGCCTGCCGTGGACGGTGGCGGAGCTGGAGCACGTGAGCGCCGTGCGCGTTGTCGTCTGCCTTGGCGCGTTCGCGTGGGATGCGGCCCTGCGGCTGCGGATCGCGTTGGGCCACGCGCCGCCGCGGCCGAAGCCGAAGTTCGGGCACGGCGCGCTCTGGTACGACGACGACCTCGAGGATCCGGGCTGGGCGCTGCTCGGGACCTACCACCCGTCGCAGCAGAACACGTTCACGGGCGTACTGACCGAGGCGATGATGGACGACGTGTTCACGACGGCGCGCGAAGTCGCCGGCCTGTCGTGATCGTCCCCCAGACCGAGCTGGCCGGCGTGCACCTGCTGATGAGCCGCGCGGGCGTGCAGCACGTCCTGGGCGCGCCGCGCTCGCTGCGGGTCATCGGCGACGCCCGGCGCATGGACTACGGCAGGACCAAGGTGTACTTGTCGCTCACCGAGGACGGGACCGCCTTCCGCGTGACGACGACCGACAGGCGCCAGAAGACGGCGACCGGCGTCCGCGTGGGGTCGTCGGCCGCCGCCGTCCGGCGCGGCGTGCCGGGGGTGCGCTGCAGCGCGTCGGCCTGCGTCGTGGGGACCGCGCGCGCCGGGCGGCGGGTGACGACGTTCACGCTGCGCTCCGGCCGCGTGGCACGCGTCACCCTGGGCTTCTACGGCGCCTAGCGCCGACCGATCGCAGCCGCGACCGTCTCCATGACATCCGGCGCGCGCCATACCGTTGCCGCGTGTCGGAGTCCCTGCTCAGCGATGGCGAGTACATCACCGCCGCCACCGTCGCGTCGCTGCTGGCCGACATGCGGACCTGGGTTCACCGACGAGTGGAACAGGCGGAGATCTTGGACGACGTCTCGGTCCGACGGCGGGTGAGCATCGATCTCACCGTCCCGAGGTCCATCGACGACATCGACGTCGCCGAGGGGCTGTGTGTCGGCGACGACAGCTTCGTGCCACTGACCTTCCTGAAGAAGGAGCGACTTCGCGCGTTCGATCTGCGCGCGGCCGACGGCATGCCGGTGCCGATGTTGTCACGTCGCGACAACGGCGCGCTGGCGACGAACGTCCTGATCTCGCAGGCCGAGGCGATCCTCCAGACGAGGCTGCCTGTTGAGATGCGCGAGCCGCTTCATGTCGTCGCCGAAGGCCCGGAACCTCATGCGCGCGCAGCGTTCGCCGCGTGGAGCAGGCACGCTGAGGACAGCCGCAACCCGGACCAAGCAGCGTGGAGCGAGCTCGTCAACCGGCAAGGGTTCCTCGAGCTCGGCGAAGCGCTCGTCGCGGACTTCGTCGTCTGCGCCGTGGCCGACCCCGCGCCTGGCAAGCGGCAGATCTTCAAGCTCTCCTACGAAGAGCCGTTCGGTGAGGACACCCGCCACTTCCTCGCCTGGCGCTGGAAGGTCCTGTCGATCGAGGCACCGCAGGCGAAGCTGGCCGACAGCTACCACCTCGAAGTCATGGCTCCCACGGACATGCAGCTGGACGCCGCGTGGCTCACGTTCGACGGCCCGGAGCCGTCGCTCGCCGATGCGCGGGGTGACTTCGACTTCCCGAAGAGCAGCCGCTCGCACCTCTATGTGTCCCAGGTTCCACGAGATCTGACGGCCAAGGCCTACCTGTACCTGCGCATGCGCGCCCAGGGCAACCTGCGCGCGGCGGTGTTCGCCAGCGCCTTGTGCACCACGTTGCTGTGGTTGCTGTACGCCGTCCTCGACACCGCAAGCGATCCACAACACAACCAGATCACCGCCGGTGTCCTACTGCTCGGTCCTACGCTGCTCACCGCGGCCGTCGTCCGGCCGGGTGAGCATCGGCTGCTGACCAACATGTTCTTCTGGGTCCGAGCGCTCGCGGTCCTGTCGCTCGGTTGCTGCCTCGCCGCTGCATCGTCGCTGGCCGGTGTCGGGGGCAGCGGCGGGGACGTCGTCTGGCTGGGCTCGGCGATCGTCAGCTCAGTGGCCACCGCCGGCCTGTTCGGTGCGCTCATGTCACCCCAACGCTTGTGACCGGCCAGATGACATCGACCACCAGACGAGCTAGATTGGAGTCGTGATGAACCGGGACACCACCAAGCGGGAAACCGAGGTCCGGTCTCGCAGTGTGCGGAACGCCGTTCAGATCCGGTCGGCCGAGGGCCAGGGCGTCGGCCGCACGATCAGCGGGGCCGAAGACGCGCGCCGCCTGGCGCGCGAGGCGGCCAGCCGCGCGGCGCGCTTGAAGCGCGCTTGAGCCGCGCGAGCGCACCACGCAGAGGCTTCTACGGCGCCTAGAGCGTCGCGCCGCCGGTTGCGTCGAGCAGCTGGCCGGTCACGAAGCGCGCGTCGTCGGAGGCGGTGAAGGCGACGACGCCCGCGACGTCCTCGGGCTCGCCGAGGCGGCCGAAGGGCGACATCGCCGCGGCGCCGGCGCGGGCCTCGTCGTTGTCGCGCAGCCAGCCGGCGTTCATGTCGGTGTCGACGATCCCGGGCATGACGACGTTGACGGTGATCCCGCGCGGCGCAAGCTCCCTGGCCAAGGACATGGTCATGACGTCGATCGCGGCCTTCGTCATCGAGTAGGTGAGGATGTTGGGCATCGCGGTCTTCGTCGCGCCGGTGCCGATCGTGATGATCCGGCCGCCGCTCGTCATCCGCCGCGCGGCCTGCTGGGTGATGAAGAACGGCGCGCGGGTGTTGACGGCGAACAGCTCGTCGTAGGTCTCGGGCGTCGTGTCGTCGAGCCCGACGTGCGGCGCGATCGCGGCGTTGTTGACCAAGATGTCCAACTTGCTCGTGCCGGTCCGCTGCTCCAGCGCGGCGTCGAGCTGGGCGAAGAGCCCGTCGACGTCGCCCGCGACGCCGAGCGGCTGGCCGAGGGCGAACGCGCTCCCGCCGGCCTTCGTGATCTCCGCGACGACGGCGTCGGCCGCGTCGCGGCGCGCGCCGTAGTGCACGGCGACCAGCGCGCCCTCCTGCGCGAGCCGCGTCGCGATGACACGGCCGATGCCTCGCGACGCTCCGGTGACCAGCGCGACCTTGCCTTCCAGCTTCATGATGATGTCCTTGCCTCTCAGTTGTTTATCGATCGATACAGAACTGCGATGACGCGCACCGTAGCAGGTTCTTGAACGAGCGCTATAGAATTGAAGTCAGCCATGGCCCGCCCCCGCTCCTTCGACCGCGACGCCGCCCTCGACCAGGCCGTCGAGGCCTTCTGGGCCAACGGCTACGAGCGCACGTCGATCGCCGACCTGACCAAGGCCATGGGGATCGCCGCGCCGTCGCTCTACGCCGCGTTCGGCGACAAGGAGCAGCTGTTCGACGAGGCCGTCGCGCGCTACCAGGCCGCCGGCGGCGGCGGTGTCGTCCCGCCGCTGCTGGCCCCCGGCGGGACCGCGCGCGAGGCGGTCGCGGCGATGCTCGACGCGGCCGCGTCCGACTACACGCACCGCGACCGGCCGCGCGGCTGCTTCGTGCACTCCGAGCCGCGGCTGGGCGAGCAGCGCCAGCGCGCCGCAGCGCGGCTGCGCACCCGGATCGCGCGCGGCGTCAAGGACGGCGACCTGCCCAAGGGCACCGACGTGACCGGGCTGACCGCGTTCTACGACGCGGTCATCAGCGGCATGTCGGCGCGCGCCCGCGACGGCGCGAGCGCGGCGCAGCTGCGGGCGATCGCGGCGACCGCGATGCGGGCCTGGCCCGCCGCGGACCGAAGCTGACCGCAAGGCTGATCGACCGCACGGCGGCGCGACGTACCCTGATGTGTCCGCTCATGTCCGCTCTCTCCGTGTTCAGCCCCCAGACGCAGGACTGGTTCGCACGCGCGTTCGAAGGGCCGACGGCGGTGCAGGAGCAGGCGTGGCCGGCGATCGCCACGGGCGAGCACGTCCTGATCAGCGCGCCGACCGGGTCGGGCAAGACGCTCGCCGCGTTCCTGTGGTCGCTCGATCGCCTGACGAACACGCCGCGCGAGGACGGCACCGGCATCCGCGTCGTCTACGTCTCGCCGCTGAAGGCGCTGTCCTACGACGTCGAGCGCAACCTGCAGGCGCCGCTGGTCGGGATCGGCGCGACGCTGAGGGTCGGCATCCGGACCGGCGACACGCCGCAGAAGGAGCGCGCGCAGATGCGGCGCACGCCGCCGGACGTGCTGATCACGACGCCCGAGTCGTTGTACCTCATGTTGACCTCGGGCGCGCGCGATGTGCTGCGAGACGTCGAGGCGGTGATCATCGACGAGATCCACGCGGTGGCGTCGACCAAGCGCGGCGCGCACATGGCGCTGACGCTGGAGCGGCTGAGCGCGCTCGTCCAGGAGGAGCACGGGCGCGACCCGCAGCGCATCGGGCTGAGCGCGACGCAGAACCCGCTGGAGGAGGTCGGCCGCTTCATGGTCGGCCCGTCGCGGACGTGCCGGATCGTCGACGCGGGCGTGCGCAAGCCGCTGGACGTGAAGATCCAGGTCCCGGTCGAGTCGATGGTCGAGCCGGAGCAGAGCGCGCCGCTGGACCCGCTGGAGCCGACGCCGGGTGGCAGCGAGGCGACGCGCAGGTCGATCTGGCCGGCGATGTACCCGCAGTTGCTCGAGCTGGTGCAGGCGCACCGCTCGACGATCATCTTCGTCAACAACCGGCGCGGCGCGGAACGGCTCGCGCTGCGCCTGAACGAGCTGGCCGAGGCAGAGATCGCGCGCGCACACCATGGCTCGTTGGCGCGCGAGGAGCGGCTGGTGGTCGAGGAGCAGCTGAAGGCCGGGCAGCTGCCGTGCCTGGTGGCGACGTCCTCCTTGGAGCTGGGCATCGACATGGGCGCGGTCGACCTGGTGCTGCAGGTCGAGTCGCCGAAGTCGGTCTCGCGCGGGCTGCAGCGGATCGGGCGCGCGGGGCACTCCGTCGGCGACGTCTCGAAGGGCCGGATCTTCCCGAAGTTCCGTGCGGACCTCCTGGAGTGCGCGGTCGTCGTCAAGCTCATGCGCGAGGGCAAGATCGAGCCGACGGTCGTCCCGCGCAACCCGCTGGACGTGCTCTGCCAGCAGATCGTGGCGATCGCCGCGGGCGTGGAAGCCGACGACGAGAACGCGTCGCTGCTGGTCGACGACCTGTACGGGTTGGTCACCAAGACCTACACCTACGCCGAGCTGACGCGCCCGGTGTTCGAGAACGTGCTGGACATGCTCGACGGGCGCTACCCGTCGCAGGAGTTCAGCGAGCTGCGCCCGCGCGTGGTCTGGGACCGCGTCGCCGGGACCGTCCGGCCGCGCAAGGGCGCCCGCGCGCTGGCGATCACCAACGCGGGGACGATCCCGGACCGCGGGCTGTACGCGGTCGTGCTGCCCGACGGGCGGCGCGTCGGCGAGCTGGACGAGGAGATGGTCTACGAGGCGCGGCCGGGGCAGACGTTCCTGCTCGGCGCGTCGTCGTGGCGGATCGAGGAGATCCAGCGCGATCGCGTCGTCGTGACGCCGGCGCCGGGCGTGCCGGGCGCGGTGCCGTTCTGGAAGGGCGACAGCGTTGGGCGCCCGAAGGAGCTGGGCAGGGCGATCGGCGAGTTCTCGCGCTGGGCGGTGGAGCAGACGCCCGCGCTGCTGGAGAAGGACTATGACTTGGACGCGCTGGCCGCGCGCAACCTGGTGGACTTCCTCCAGGAGCAGCAGGCGGCGACGCGGGTGGTGCCGTCGGATCAGACGATCGTGGTCGAGCGGTTCCGCGACGAGATCGGCGACTGGCGGCTGTGCGTGCTGTCGCCGTACGGCGGGCGCGTGCACGCGGCGTGGGCGCTGGCGCTGAGCGCGCGGATCCGCGACGAGCTGGGGCTGGAGTCCGACGCGATCTGGTCCGACGACGGGATCATCGTGCACCTCCCGGATGCGGACGAGGCGCCGGGCGCCGACCTGGTGCTGCTGGATCCCGACGAGGTCGAGGACGCCGTTGTCGGTGAACTTGGTTCGTCGGCGCTGTTCGGCGCGCGGTTCCGCGAGAACGCGGGGCGCGCGCTGCTGATCCCGCGCGCGTACCCGGGCAAGCGGACGCCGCTGTGGCAGCAGCGGCTGAAGGCCCAGTCGCTGCTGGAGGTCGCCAAGGAGTACAGCGACTTCCCCATCATCTTGGAGACGTACCGCGAGTGCCTGCGGGATGTGCTGGACGTCCCGGGGCTGATCGAGTTGTTGTCCGGCTTGCACTCGCGTGAGCTGGGCATGGTCGAGGTGGAGACGCGGACCGCGTCGCCGTTCGCGTCGTCGTTGTTGTTCGACTACGTCGCGACGTACATGTACGAGGGCGACACGCCGAACGCGGAGCGGCGGGCGGCGGCGTTGTCGCTGGACCGCGACCTGCTGCGCGAGCTGCTCGGGCAGGAGGAGCTGCGCGACCTCATCGATGCCGACGCGCTGGAGCTGGTCGAGGCCGACCTGCAGCACACGTCGGAGCGGATGCAGGCGACGGACCGGGATGCGCTTGCCGACGTGCTGCGGCGGGTGGGCGATCTCTCGGCCGGGGAGGTCCGGGCGCGCGTTCTTGGTGCTCTTGATTCGGATGCGTTGTTGTCGTCGTTGGTCGACGAGCGCCGGGCGGTCCGATTGCGCGTCGGCGGCGAGGAGCGCTGGATCGCGGCCGACGACGCGGGCCTGTACCGCGACGCGTTCGGCGCGGTGCCGCCGGGCGGGCTGCCGGCGGCGTTCCTGGAGTCGGTCGAGAAGCCGATGGAGCGCGTGCTCGCGCGGTACGCGCGGACGCACGGGCCGTTCACGACGGCGGACGTGGGCGCGCGGTACGGCGTGGACGTGTCGTCGGCGTTGGCGGCGTTGGAGACCTCGGGCGGGTTGGTCCAGGGCGAGCTGCGCCCGGGCGGGTCCGGGCGCGAGTGGTGTGACCCGGACGTGCTGCGCCGCATCCGGCGCGCGTCGCTGGCCGTGCTGCGCAGGGAGATCGAGGCGACCGATCAGCTCGCGCTGGGCGCGTTCCTGCCGTCGTGGATGGGCGTGGACCGGCACGCGGCCGCGGGCGCGGGGATCGACCGGCTGCGCGAGATGTTGGTGCCCTTGCAGGGGCTGGCGCTGCCCGCCGACGTCTGGGAGCGCGACGTGCTGCCGCGCCGCGTCGGCGCGTACTCGCCGGTGTGGCTGGACCAGCTGTGCGCGTCGGGCGAGGTCGTCTGGGTCGGCGCGGGCGCGCTGGGGCGGAACTCCGGGCGCGTCGCGCTGTATTTCCGCGAGGACGCGGCCGCGCTGGGCGCGCCGTGGGTGCGCGGGGGCGTGGAGCGTCCCGAGGGCGAAGTGCATGATCTCCTGCGCGCGCGGCTGGAGCGGTCGCCGTGCTTCTTCACCGACTTCCTGGCGCAGCTCGACGCCGCGCCGGAGGACATCCAGGAAGCGCTCTGGGACCTGGTGTGGGCGGGCGAGGTGACCAACGACGCGTTCGCACCGCTGCGCGCGCCGCGGCTCACGCTCGCGCGGGCGCAGCGCGGCGCCGGCGGCGCGCGCGGTGGTCGCGCGGGGACGCGCTTCGCCTCGCGCCGCGGGACCGGGGCCGCCGCGCAGGTCCAGGGCCGTTGGGGCCTGACCGCGCCGCTGTTCGCCGGCGGCCTGGAGGATCCGGCCGCGCGGCGCCGCACGATCGCCGAGCTGCTGCTGGAGCGCTACGGGATCATCACCCGCGAGCACGTCCTGGCCGAGGGCGTGCCCGGCGGCTTCAGCGCGTTGTACGACTCCCTGTCGACGCTGGAGACGCTCGGCGTCTGCCGCCGCGGCTACTTCGTCGAGGGCCTCGGCGGCGCGCAGTTCGCGCTGCCCGGCGCCGTCGAGCGCCTCCGCACCCAGGCCGACCGCGCGTCGGAAGCACCGCCGGTCGTGCTCGCCGCGACCGACCCGGCCCAGCCCTACGGCGCGGCGCTGTCCTGGCCGAAGCGCGAGGACTCCACGGACTCACGCGCCAAGCCCGCGCGCGCGGCGGGGGCGTACGTCGTCCTGGCCGGCTCCGAGCCCGTCGTCTACATCGAGCGCGGCGGCCGCGGCCTGCAGGTGCTGGTGGAACGCAACGACCCGCGCCTGGTCCCGGCGCTCGAGGCGCTGACCACCTTCTTCAAGAGGGATCGCAAGTTGAAGCTGTCGCTCGAGCGCGTGGACGGCGAGCCCGTCGTCGGAAGCGACCTCGAGTCGCTGCTGATCGAGGTCGGCTTCCGCGCCGGGCCGCGGAAGCTGACGCTGAGCGCCTAGCTCGCCGCGGCGCGCGCGGCCTTGGCGTGCTTCTTGAGGCCCTTGGTCAGGCCCTTGAGGAGCAGGGACCAGACGGCTTCGAACTGGTCGTCGATCTGCGGGTCCGACCACTCCTGGCGGTGGGTCGGGTTGTGGAAGCGGGCGGTCGCGTCGAGGATCGCGCGGCCGGTGGCGGCCGGATCGTCGGCGACGAGCTCGCCGCGCTGGACGCCGTCGGCGACGATCTTCGTCAGCGACGCCGCGAGATGTTCCACATGTTCCTGCACCGCCGCAGAGGACTCCTCGACGAGGATCATGTAGGTCTCGAACAGCTCGGGATCCTCGGCGGCACGCGAGCGCTTGGCGTCGATCAGCGCGCGCAGCCAGGTGTGCAGCCGCTCGGGCGCTGGGGTCTCGGTGTCGGCGACGACGTCGAGCGGCCCGGCGATCCGGGCCAGCCACTCGGCCGTGACCGCGCCACGTAGCGCGGACTTCGACGGGAAGTGCCGGTAGACCGACCCGTGGCTGACCCCGAGCGCCCGGGCGACGTCGACCACCGTCGCCTTGGCCGGTCCGAACCGCCGCAGCGCATCCTCCGCCGCGGCCAGGATCTGCTCGGAGGTGAGCGGGCCGTCCGGAGTCATCGCCCGGTCACTTCCCGAGGCTCGGGGTGGCTCTGCTCGGGGTGGCGGCGGGTCAACGGGTCACTGCTCGGAGTCGAGGTGCGCCATCTGGGCCGCAGCGTACCGGTCGCCTGCGGCGGCGCCGGGTGGGATGGCGGCGTCGATGGCGGCGAGGTCGTCGGGGGTGAGGGTGATGTCGAGGGCGCCGAGGGCCTCGGTGAGGCGGTCGCGGCGACGGGCGCCGATCAGCGGGACGATGTCGCCCTGCGACTGCGCGGCGACCCAGGCGATCGCGATCTGCGCGGTCGTGACGCCCTTGCGGTCCGCGATCTGCGTCAGCTGCTGCACGAGGTCGAGGTTGTGCTGGAGGTTGTCGCCCTGGAAGCGCGGGCTGAAGCCGCGGAAGTCGTTGGCGGCGAGGTCGCGGTCGGGGGTCCAGTGGCCGGAGAGCAGGCCGCGGCTGAGGACGCCGTAGGCGGTGATGCCGATGCCGAGCTCGCGCGTCGTCGGCAGGATGTCGGCCTCGATGCCGCGCGAGATCACGCTGTACTCGATCTGCACGTCGCTGATCGGAGCGACCGCGGCGGCGCGGCGGATCGTGTCGGCGCCCGCCTCGGAGAGCCCGATGTGGCGGACGTGGCCGGCATCGACCATCTCCTTGATGGCACCGACGGTCTCCTCGATCGGCACGTCCGGATCGACGCGCGCCGGGCGGTAGACGTCGATGTGGTCGGTGCCGAGGCGGTTGAGCGTGTAGGCGAGCGAGGACTTCACGAAGTCCGGGTGCGCGGCGTGGGCGAGCCAGTTGCCGTCGGGGTCGCGCAGCGCGCCGAACTTGACGGAGATCGCCACGTCGTCGCGGTTGCGGCCGCGCAGCGCCTCGGCGATCAGCAGCTCGTTGCGGCCCATCCCGTAGAAGTCGCCGGTGTCGATCAGCGAGACGCCCGCGTCGAGCGCGGCGTCGATCGTGGCGATCGACTCGTCCCGATCGGCCGGGCCGTAGAGGTCCGACATGCCCATGGCGCCGAGGCCAATCGCGGAGACCTGCGGGCCGGTGGTTCCCAATGTCGTCGTGTCCATGGGAATAAGAATAACAGATTTCAATTTCTGTCATCTCGATTGCCATGTCCCGATGAGGTAGAGCGCGATTCCCTGGCTTGACAAAACTAATGCTCATAGTTAATTTGCGATGCATGCTCATTCCGCTCGTCTCCGCGGCCAACGCCGTCGCCCGGTTCTTCCTCGAGATCGTGGCCTTCGTCGCGCTCGGGATCTGCCTGGGGCCCCTGGTGGCTGCCGCGGCGGTCGTCGCCTGGGCGCTGTTCGCGGCCCCGAAGGCGCGGTTCAGGGTCGAGGTGCTGCGGTTGGGCACGCAGGCCGTCGTGCTGCTCGGTGCCGCCGTCGCGCTCGGCGGCCCGCTGGGGGTCGCGTTCGGCGTGCTGGTCGCGATCAACTCGGGGTTGATCGCGGTGCTGCCGGAGCCCGAGTGGGCCTAGAGGCCCAGCGCCGCGGCGGCGAAGCTGCGCCAGGCGGCGCGCAGCGACGCCGCTTCGGCCGGCGGGATCCGGGGCTCGAAGCGGTCGAGGGTCGGCGCGAGGGGCTCGAGCGCCGTGGTGTCGGGCAGCAGGCCCGCGCCGACGAGGGCGAGGCCGGCGGCACCGGTGACGGTGGCGTCCGGCGTGCCGCGCTCGACCGGGACCTGCGCGAGGTCGGCCTGCAGCTGGCAGAGCAGCGCCGAGTTCGTCAGGCCGCCGTCCACGCGCAGGACGGCGACCGGCGCGGGCGCCGCGTCGAGGATGTCGGCCACGCGGTGGGCGATCGCCTCGAACGCCGCGCGGGCGATGTGCGCGGGGGTCGCCGCAGCGGTCAGGCCCGCGACGAGCGCCCGCGCGTCCGGCCTCCAGTACGGCGCGCCCGCACCGGCCAGCGCCGGCAGGACGCGGACCCCGGCGGTGTCGGGGACCGACGCGGCGAGCGCGTCGAGGGCGATCGGGTCGGCGGCGAGGCCGAGCGTCCCGGTCAACCACTCCAACAACGCGCCCGCCGTGAAGACTCCGCCGTCGAGCGCGTACTCGACGCGCCCGGAGGAGTCCCACGCGATCGTCGGCAGGAGGCCGTCGGCGTGCGGGACCGCGCTGCCCGCGTGGGCGAGGACGAACACGCCGGTGCCGTAGGTCGCCTTCGTCATCCCGGGCCGGACGCACCCCGCGCCCGCCAGCGCCGCCTGCTGGTCGCAGACCCGCGCGCGCAGCGGCAGCGCGACGTCGCCCCAGCGCGGATGGCGCAGCACGCCGAGGTCGCCGGTCGTCGGCGCGATCGCCGGGAGCGCGTCGCGCGGAATGCCGAACGCCGCGCACAGCTCCGGATCCCACGCGCCCGGCGCGGCGAGCGACTGCAGCGCGGTGCGCGACGCGGTGGACGCATCGGTCGCGCTGCCCGCCCCGAGGCGGTCGCAGAGGAACGCGTCGACCGTGCCGAGCCGCGCGCCGGCACCTCCGAGCTCGCGGACCAACCACGACAGCTTGGGGGCCGAGAAGTAGGGGTCGGGCGGGAGGCCGGTGCGGGCGAGGAGCGCGGGTGAGACGTTGTTGTAGGCGTCGGAGCCGCGCTTGTCCTGCCAGACGATGATCGGCGAGCGGGGCGTGCCGGTCTCCGCGTCCCAGGCGAGGACCGACTCGCCCTGGTGGTCGAGGCCGACGGCGTCGATCGGGCGGCCTTCGGCGGCGGGCAGGACCTCGGCGACGGCGTCGACCACGGCCTCCAGCACCGCCTCGGCGTCCTGCTCGACGCGGCCGGGCGCCGGGTTGCTGGTCGGGACCGGACGGCGCGCGCTCGCGAGCTCTTTCAAGTTGTCGTCGAAGAGGGCGACCTTGACGGCGGTCGTCCCGTCGTCGATCCCGAGGATCACGCCAGGCGCTCCGCCGTCCGGCGCCACCACGGGCCGGCGTGGCGCAGCCAGGGCGCGCCGGCCCGGAGCGGCTCCTCGGGCTCGCTGTCGAGCCCGGCCAGCAGCACGACGCGCTCGGCGATCGCCAGGCAGGCGGTCAGGCCGGTGGAGCGGATCGCGGCGGCGTGGATCAACCGGGCGTCGGCGTCGCTGCGGCGCACGACGTAGTTCGCGCCGTCGCGCCCGGCCGGGCGCAATCCCGCGTACGAGAACGCCGGCTCGGCGCCCGCGAGCGACCCGTACATGTCGATCGCCTTCGCCAGGATCTCGCCGCGCGCCTCCGCGCGCACCGTCCAGTCCTCGACGTCGAGGTCGACCGCGGTCGGCCCCGCGACGGTCCGGCCGTCGAGCGTCGGGAACACCAGGACGCCCTTGGTCCGCGCGGTCGGCACGGGCAGCAGGATGTGCTCGGGCGGCGCGACGTCGAAGACCAGGAACTCGCCCTTGCGCGGGTAGATGTCGAACGACGCGTCCCCGTAGAGCCGCGCCACGCGACCCGCGCCCAGGCCCGCCGCGTTGACCACGACGTCGGCGTCGATCGGCGCCTCGACCGGCGCCCCCAGCGCGAACCGCGCCCCGTGCTCGACCGCCGCGCCCGCCAGCGCGAGCGTGAACGCGACCGGATCGGTCATCCCCTCCCCCGGGACCCACAGCACGCCGTCCTCGCCGAGCACGACGTCCACGCCGTTGGCGCACGCGTTGTCATACAACTTGCGCACGACCTCGCGGTCCGCCTCCGAGCGCGGCGTCAGCGTCGCGCCCCGGCGCTCGAACGGCACGTCCAGCGTCTCCAGCACCTCGCCGCGCAGCTGGGCGGCGCGGAGGATCAGCTCGGTCTCCAGCTCCCCCGGCTTCGAGTCGAAGCCCGTATGCACGATCCCGGAGTTCGTCCCGGACGCCGCGAGCCCCAGCGCGTCCCGCGTCTCGCGCAGCTCAACGTCCGCCCCGCGGCGCGCGAACGCCAGCGCGCAGGCAACGCCTACAACTCCACCACCGACCACGACAACTTCCGGCACGGCCTACGGCTCCTTCTTGCCCGGGTTGAACAGCCCCTTCGGATCGAGCGCCCGCTTGACCGCCCGCGCCGCCCCGACCGCCGCCGGCGCCCACTGGCGCGACAGCTGCCCGGCCTTCAGCAGCCCGATCCCGTGCTCGCCGCTCGCGGTCCCGCCGAGCGCGCGGGCGAGGTCGAACAGCTCCGCCGCCGCGGCCTCGGCGCGTTCGCGTCCCTCAGGCGAGCCATGCAGGAACGACGCGTGCAGGTTCCCGTCGCCCGCGTGACCCCACGAGCACGCCTCGACGCCCACGCGCGCACCGATCGCCAGGACGCCCTCGATCGCCTCGCGCAGCCGCTCGACCGGCACCGCGACGTCCTCGGAGAGCTTGTCGCCGCGCAGCCCGCGGACCGCGAACGAGACGCCCTCGCGCCAGCGCCACACGTCGGCCGGCGGCGGCGCGACGGCGCCGTCGCCGAGCGCGGCGAGCAGCTCGTCGCGCTCGTGCGCGGACTCGGCCTCGCAGACCACCAAGAGCTCGGGCGAGCCATCGACGAACGGCGCCGGCGCGGCGCGCAGCGACAGCCCGTCGAGGTACTCCAGCGCGGCCGGCACCACGCCGCTCCCCCGCACCGCGTCGATCGCCGCACAGCCGGCAGCGATCGACGGGAAGCCCGCGGCGACCACGAACGTCTCCTCCGGCGCCGGGACCAACCGCAGCCACGCGGCGGTGATGATCCCGAGCGTCCCCTCCGAGCCGATCAGCAGCGCGCGCAGGTCCAGCCCCGCGACGTCCTTGACCACCGGCCCACCGAACGACACCAACTCGCCCGGCGCGATCACCGCCTCGACGCCCAGCACCCACCGCCCCGTCACGCCGTACTTGAACGCGTGCGGCCCGCCCGCGTTGGTCGCGAGGTTGCCGCCGAGCTGCGACTGCTCCGCCGCGCCCGGGTCGGGCGGGAACAACAGGCCGGACTCGCGGGCGCGCCGGGCGATCGTCGCCGTCGTCACGCCCGCCTCGGCCTCCATCCGCCAGGCCAGCGGGTCGAACGAGCGGATCCGGTCCAGGCGGTTCAAGGCAATGGCTATGACATCGCCGCCGGGATCGACACGCGGCACCGCCCCGCCCGCGTAACCCGTCAGGCCACCGACCGGGACCATCGCGATGTCGCGCTCGTAGCACCACGCGACCACGCGAGCGACCTCCTCCGCGCTCCCCGGCCGGACCAGCGCGGCCGCACGCCCCGACAGCCTTGACTCATCCGCGAGCACCACGTCGCAGGCGACGTGCTCGGCTCCCACCAGCGCGGCGAGATCGGCGTGCACGTCCCGAACCGTACAGTCGAAGAGGACGCATGCCCGAAGGCGACACCATCCACTACGCCGCCAACCGCATGCGGCCGATCCTGGAAGGCCAGGTCCCGGACGCGATCCGCACCCCGCACCCGCGCCACGCCAAGGACCGCTGGCCGGAGCGCCTGCAAGGGCGCGCGGTCACCGACGTCGCCGCGCACGGCAAGCACCTGTTCCTACGCTTCGGCGACGACCTCACGATCCACTCGCACCTGCGCATGACCGGCTCCTGGCGCGTGGTCAGGGAGGGCCAGCGCTGGCATCGCAACCCCCGCCGCGCCTGGCTGGTCATCACGAAGGACGACAACGACGTCGTCCAGTTCGACGGCCCCGTCCTGGAGCTGATGACCGAGACCCGCCGCCGCTTCGACCGCCGCCTCGCGCTGCTCGGCCCCGACATCATCAAGGACGACTTCGACGCCGACGAGGTGATCCGCCGCGCCCGCACCGACGACCCCACGCGCGGCGTCGGCGACGCGCTCCTGGACCAGCGGATCGTCGCCGGGATCGGGAACCTCTGGAAGGCCGAGGGCTGCTGGCTGGCCGAGCTGGACCCGTGGCGGAAGCTGCGCGACGTGTCCGACGACGAGCTCCACCGCGTCCTTCAGGAGCTGCGCCCACGCATGCAGGAGTCCGCGCGCGACGGCAACCAGGCGCGCCACCGCAAGATCTACAACAACACCGGCCGCGCCTGCCCGCGCTGTGCCAACCGGATCACCTCCCGTGGGCAGGGCGACGACAACCGGACGACATACTGGTGCCCGGGATGCCAGACATGACCGAACACCGCACGGGCCGCCGGATCGGCCACAAGGGCGCCGACCACATCGCGCCCGGCAACACGCTCGCGTCGTTCGACGCCGCGCTCGCCCACGGCTGCGACATGGTGGAGTTCGACGTCCTGCCCGAGAACCCCGACGGCAGCGGCGCGCTCGTCCTCGCCCACGACTTCAAGGACGCGGGCAGGCGCACGCCGCTGACGCTCGAGGAGGGCCTGGACCACCTCGCGAGCGAGGCGTTCGCGGGCGTCGAGATCGACGTCGACCTCAAGACGCACGGCTACGAGCACCGCGTCATCCAGGCGCTGCGCGAGCGCCAGATGGAGTCCCGGACGCTGATCAGCACGATGGAGACCGTGTCGCTGCCGGTCCTGCGCCAGCTCAGCAGCGACGTCCGGATCGGCTGGAGCGTCCCGAAGGTCAAGCGCAACTACCTCGCCAACCCGGCGACCAAGCCGCTGGCGCTGGCGACCGTCCAGGTCCTGCGCCGGACCGTCCCGCGCGCGATCACGAAGGCCATGCGCGCCGGCGAGATCGACGCCGTCATGTCGCACTTCTCCCTCGTCACGCCCCACTTCGTCCGCGCGGTCCGCCGCGCCGGCGGCGAGCTCTACGTCTGGACGGTCGACGACGCGAAGCGCATCCGCCGCTTCGAGCGCATGGGCGTGACCGGCGTCATCACCAACGACCCACGCCTGTTCGACCCGCTCCCCGGGGCGTAGTCCTACAGGCCTACAACTACGGCTTGATGGTGCACTCGGCGGCGCTGAACCCCTTGGGGTCGGCGCCGTTGGTCCCGGTGTGGCCGGACCTCGTGCGCTTCACCGCGGTGCGGGAGACCTTGCCGTTGAGGCGCCACTGGAAGGTCACGACGCCGCGCAGGCGGTAGGTCTGGCCCGCGGGTGGTGGGGTCATCGAGAAGTTCCAGCCGGACACGCGGCGCACGTACCTGGCCGAGCCGACGTAGTGGAAGCCGGAGTCGGTCGACGGGCCGAGCTTCTCCCACTTCTTCGAGGTCGGCTTGTAGTACTCGACCGCGAAGCGCATGTACATCTTCTCGGCGGTGTTGCCGGCGCCGGGCATCGAGGCGTGGATGCCGATGACGTCCGGGTGCTTGGTCGTGTCGCAGACGTTGACGGTCGCCCACAGCAGCGGGTTCTTGTCGATCGTCGGGCCGGAGGCCGCCGTCGCGGAGGACGCGGTGGGCCCCGCGAGGGCCAGGACGGCGATCGCCGAAGCGGTCAAGGTGCGCACGCGCGCAGCGTAGCGGCGTGTGATGGATCGGCCGTTGGAACGTAATGTCGTCGTGGGAACAGTCATGGAGCTCTCGACTTCCGAACCGACGACCGCCCGGTTCGATGCGCTGTACCGCGAGACGGCCTCGGACCTCTTCGCCTACGTCTTCACGCTCCTGCGCGACCGGGCGGCGGCCGAGGACGTCACCGCGCTGACCTTCGAACGCGCCTACCGCAGGCAGTCGTCGTTCGACGACCGCAAGGGCACGCAGCGCGCCTGGCTGTTCGCGATCGGCCGCAACGCGGCGCTCGACGAGCTCCGCCGGCGCAAGCGCACCGCCGCGCTGCTGAGCGATCCGGAGGACGCCGCGCCACCACCGGACGACGACGCGGCCGAGGCCGCCGCCCGGCGCGCCACCGTCCGCGCCGCGCTGGCGCAGCTGGACCCGCGCGAGCGCGAGCTGATCGCCCTGAAGTTCCACGCCGGCCTGAGCAACAGCGAGATCGCGAAGGTCCTGAACATCTCCGTCGCCAACGCCGGCACGCGCGTGCACCGCGCGGTGACCCGACTCCGGAAGGCCTGCCATGCGCCGTCGTGACGCGCTCCCCGATCCCGAGGTCGACCACGGCCTGCGCGAGCTCGAAGCCGCGCTGGCCGGCGAGCCGGCCGCCGACCCCGACCTGGCGCTGCTCGTCGCCGACGTCGACGCGCTGCGCCCGGAGCCGGACGCCGCGTTCCTGGCGTCGCTCGACGCCCGCGTCCACGCCGGCTTCCCGCGCGAGGCCGAGACGCCGCGGCGCAAGCGCACCGAGCCGCGCCTCGCCTGGCTGCGCCGCCCGCAGGTGCTCGGCCCGGCGGCTGTGGCGATGTTGTCGGCGGTCGTCGTGACGCTGGCGATCACGTCGTCGCACGGCGGCGGGAGCGACAACGCGTCGTCGTCGGCGAGCGCGCCGAAGTTCATGAGCGCGACCGAGGACTCGGCCGCGTCCACCTCGGCCGCGAGCCCGCCGCATCCCGAGACCGTCGCGAAGTCGAGCGGCACGGTGTCGCCAGGCGTCCGGAGCAGCACCAGCGGGAGCAGCACGCCGAACGTCCCGCTGCCCACGATCGCCTCGTCGCGCAAGGTCGAGCGGGCCGCGTCGCTGACGCTGACGCCCGCGCCGGGCGACGTCCAGGACACCGCCGACGGCGTGGTCCGCGCGACGCAGGCCGCGGGCGGCTACGTCCAGGAGTCGAACGTCACGACGCGCGACAACGCGGGCTCGGCGCAGTTCACGCTGCGGATCCCGTCCGCGCGGCTGGACAGCGCGATCGCCCAGCTCTCCAGGCTCGCGCACGTCGGCGGGCTGAACCAGTCCGCGACCGACATCACCGCGCAGGCCAACGCCGCGAGCGACCGCCTCCAGGAGGCCAACGCCGAGCGCAAGGCGCTGCTGCGCGCGCTCGGCGCCGCGACGACGACCGCCCGGATCGCCAGCCTCAAGGCGCGCCTGGCCGACAACCGCCGGACGATCGCCGCGCGCAGGACCGAGCTGACCCAGCAGCAGCGCCGCGCGCAGCTGGCGACCGTCGAGGTCGACGTCGAGGGCAAGCGCGGCGTCGCGGCCAAGGACGACAAGAACTCCGGCGGCGGCCCATGGTCGCCCGGCGACGCGCTGCACGACGCGGGGCGCGTCCTGGCCGTCGCGCTCGGCATCGCGCTGATCGCGCTGGCGGTCCTGATCCCGCTGGGCCTCGTCGCCGGCCTCGCGTGGCTGGCCGCGCGCCAGCTCCGCCGCCACCGCCGCGAGTCCGCGCTCGACGCGTCCGCGTCCTGACAACGTCTGCGCCGCGCCCAATGTGCGCCGCGCGTCACACAAGTGCCATAGACTCCGCGAGGTGCCGCCACAGCCCAGCACCCAGAGCAGCATCGAGCTGCTCGCGCAGGTGCCGGTCTTCGAGGCCCTGGCGCCGGTCGACCTCGGGCGCGTCGCCGACGTCGCGGTCCCGCGCCACTTCACCGGCAACACGGTGATCTTCCGCGAGGGCGACGCCAGCGACACGTGCTACATCGTCGGCCGCGGCCACGCCCGCGCGGTGCGCGAGAACGTCGATGGCCGCACGATCACGCTCGCGCACTTCGGGCCGGGCGACATCTTCGGCGAGCTGGCGATGTTCGACGACGAGAAGCGCTCCGCGACGATCGAGACGCTCGACGACGTCGAGGCGATCGCGATCCTCGGCCAGGACATGCGCCGCCTGCTCAGGGAGCACCCGGACATCGCGGTCAAGCTCGTCATCGGCCTCGGCCGCCGCCTGCGGGAAGCCAACGAGCGCCTGGCGCGCCAGTCGTTCCAGACCGTGCAGTCGCGCGTCGCGGGCGTGCTCGGACAGCTGGTCCGGCAGGCGCAGTCCGAAGGCGCCGGCGAGCGCGACGTCCTCGTGACGATCACGCAGGCCGACATCGCGCAGCTCGCGGGCTCGAGCCGCGAGTCCGCCTCCCGCTTCCTGGCCGTCCTCGAGCGCGCCGGCGTCGTCACGCAGGGCCGCGGCCGCGTCACCGTCCACGAGCCGTCGGCGCTGGAGCGCTACGTCTACTGATGGCCGACGCGAAGCCCACGGAGTTCTCGGCGGGCGGCGTCGTCGTCCGCGGCGACCAGGTCGTTGTCATCGTGCCGACACGCCGCGCCGCCAACGGCGCGAAGGTCCTGGCGCTCCCGAAGGGCCACGTCGACCCCGGCGAGACGCCGCTGCAGGCCGCCGGCCGCGAGATCCGCGAGGAGGCCGGCGTCGACGCGACGCCCAGGGGCGACGCGCTGGGAGCCGTGAACTACTGGTACATGCGCAAGGGCAAGCGCATCGCCAAGCAGGTCGACTTCTGGCTGTTCGACTACGTCGGCGGCGACGTCGCCGACCACGACCACGAGGTCGAGCGGGCCGAATGGATGCCGCTGAGCGAGGCGGCGACCGCCCTGACGTACGACGGCGAGCGCGAGATGGTGGCCCGCGCACTGTCGCGGATCAGCTCCGACGGGTAGTCTCCGGCGTCGGATGCAGGTCTTGAACTTCTACTCCACGATCTTCGCCGACCAGCTGAAGCGTGGTCGCAAGACCGCGACGATCCGGTTGGGCGACAAGTCCCACAAGTACAAGAAGAACCAGGCGGTGATGGTGACCATCGGGTACCAGCACTCGCCGCGCGAGAAGATCTTCGACGCGGTCATCGACCAGGTCGAGGTCAAGCGCGTCCGCGACCTGACGCCGCGGGACATCGAGCACGACAACCCGGAGTTCCGCCGCCACGAGGAGATGATCCACTTCCTCGAGCAGATCTACGGCAAGAAGGTGACGATGGAGGACATCGTCACGGTCGTGCGCTTCTCGCAGATCATCGTCCACCCGCCGTCGTTCACCGATGCCCGCCTGGGCATCGGCGGCGCGCAGAACTAAGGCGCAGCGGCGCCGCACGGCCGGGGTACCGTGCTCCGCGTCTACATCGCCGACGACTCGGTCGGGTTCGGGACGCTGGCCGCGGCATGGCTGGAGGCCCACGACGACATCGAGGTCGTCGGCGCCGTCCGCTCCGCCGCCGAGGCGATCGCGCAGGTCACGGCGACCGCGCCGGACGTCGTGATCCTCGACCGGCTGCTGCCGCAGCCCGAGCACTCGATGCAGGTGCTGCACCACGTGCGCGAGACGCTCCCGGACGCCGCGATCCTGCTGGTCTCCGGCATGCCCGACGAGGACCTGGCCGGCGAGGCCCGCGAGGCGGGCGCCGACGGGCACGTCAGCAAGGCGGCCAACGCCGAGGCGCTGGCCGAGGCGGTCCGCCAGGCCGCGGCCGCACGCCGCGCCGCGCGCGACAGCGCCTAGCCGGCGGCGCGCGCCTGCGCGGCGAGCGCCGCGATCCCGCGGATCTGGACGTCGAGCGCGAACTCGAAGCCCGCGTCCTCGGTGTCCTCGTCGAACGTGGTGAGCACGTCGGCCAGCCGGTTGAGCATCGGGAAGCGGTCGCCGGGCAGCGCCCGCAGGTAGGCGCCGACCTGCTCGACGTAGACCTCGGCCTCCTGCACTGTGCCGATCAGCCGGCGCCGGATCGCGTCCTCGTAGGTGACCGAGGCGACGAACAGCGCGAGCAGGTCGACCGTCTGCGCGGCGAGCCGGCCCGTGATGCCGCCCGCGTCGAGGATCGCGAGCATGCCCTCGGCGCCGGCCAGCGCGTTGGGGCCGGTCGGGACCCGCCCGAGCATGATGTAGGCCAAGTCCTGGTGGGCGCCGATGACCTTGCGCATCCGGCGCAGCAGCTCCTTCAGCGGCTCCTGCCAGCCGTCGGGACCGGCCCCGGGCGCCGGGACGTCGATCGCCGCGCAGACGCGGTCCAGGACCGCCTCCAGCAGCTCGTCCTTGTTGCCGACGTGCTGGTAGAGCGACGCGGGCCCGGTCTCCAGCTTCTGCGCGACGCGGCGCATCGAGACGCCGTCGAGGCCGTCGGCGTCCAGCAGCTCCAACGCCGCGGCGACGATCGCGACGCGCGTGAGCGGCGCCTTGGCGGGCGCCGACTCGGTCGCGGAGGCCGCGCGGCCGCGGGTCGCGGCCGCGGACCACGGGGGGACGGGGAAGGACTCGTCGCTTGACACGAACAGTGATCTTACGCTAGAACAGTGTTCGTACTTCAGAACACCGTTCGCATTGCCGATAACGGTGTTCGAGACCCCTCTCCTCCCCGCACGAATCGAGGTCCCCGATGTCCACCACCGTCGAAGCTCCACCCGACCCGCTCGCCACCCCCGAGCAAGCGCCCAAGCGCACCAGCCACCCGCGCCGCTGGCTGATCCTCGCCGTCGTCCTCGTCGTCGAGATCATGGACCTGCTCGACGGCACGATCGTCAACGTCGCCGCACCCACGATCCGCACCGACCTCGGCGCGAGCACGACGTCGCTGCAGTGGATCGTCGGCGGCTACGCGCTGGCGCTCGCCGTCGGCCTCGTCATCGGCGGCCGCCTCGGCGACCTCTATGGCCGCCGCCGCCTGTTCACGATCGGCATCGTGCTCTTCACGATCAGCTCGCTGCTGTCCGGCCTCGCGCCGAGCACCGAGGTGCTGATCGCGTTCCGCCTGCTCCAGGGCCTCGCGGCCGCGCTGATGATCCCGCAGGGCTTCGGGATCCTGCACTCGGCGTTCTCGACCGAGGACCTCAACAAGGCCTTCGGCATCTTCGGCCCGATCATCGGCCTCAGCGCCGTGTTCGGCCCGATCGTCGGCGGCGCGCTCGTCGACGCCAACCTCTTCGGGACCGGCTGGCGCCTGGTGTTCCTCATCAACCTGCCGCTCGGGATCCTCGCGCTGATCGGGTCGATCCGGATCCTCCCGGAGTCCAAGACGACCGGCGCGACCCGGATGGACTGGCTCGGCGCGGTGCTCGTCGCCGCCGCCGCGGGCCTGCTCGTCTACCCGCTGATGCAGGGCCGCGAGGCCGACTGGGCGCCGTGGACGTTCATCATGATGGCCTCGAGCTTCGTCGTCCTGGGCCTGTTCACCTGGCAGCAGGGCCGCCGCGTCAAGGCCGGCCGCGACCCGCTCGTCACGATGGGCCTCTTCGCCAAGCGCGCGTTCAGCGGCGGCATGGGCATCATCATGTTGTTCTTCGGCGCCTTCGGCGGCCTGATGCTCGCGCTCACGCTGTTCCTGCAGCTCGGGCTCGGCTACAGCGCCAGCCACGCGGGCCTCAGCCTCGGCCCGGTCTGCCTCGGCCTGGCGATCGGCGCCGGCCTGGCCGGCGCGGTCCTGACCCCGCGCTTCGGCCGCCACGTCCTGCACGCGGGCTTCGCGCTGCTGGTCGCCGGCGTGCTCGGGACCTACGCGGTGCTCGACGCGCAGCAGATGGCGGTGACGGCGCTGCAGCTCGCCGGGCCGCTGCTGGTCGCCGGGATCGGCGTCGGCTTCGTCGCCGGCTCGCTGTTCGGCTTCGTCCTCGCGGCGGTCGCCGACGACGAGGTCGGCTCGGCCTCCGGGATCCTCAACGCGCTCCAGCAGCTCGCCTCGGCGATCGGGATCGCCGTGCTCGGCACGGTCTTCTTCGGCGCGCTGCCCAAGCCCGGCTACGTCGCCGGCCTCGAGCACGTCGCGCTGCTGGTCTCGGCGATCGCCGTGGCCGGCATGGCGCTCGTGTTCCTCCTCCCGCGCACCCCGCGGGAGGAGGAGGCCTAGTAGGCGGCCGGCGGCGGCGGGACCGAGCCGCCCTCGGCGAAGACCGGTGGCAGCTCGGGCTCCAGGCGGGCGAAGCCGCCGGACGAGGTCGCGCCGCCGCGCGCGGGCGCGGCCTCGTCGCCGGCCGCCATCAGGCCGCCGGCGAGCATCGCGACCGATCCGGCCAGCGCCATCCAGATCCCGGAGCGCAGCTGGATGGCGTCGCTGAGCGCGCTGCCCGCGCCCGGCTTGTGGACGATGTGCGCGAGCACGACGACCAGCGCGGTCGCGCCGATCGCCGCGACCGCGCTCCCGGCGGCGCGGCCCTCGACCCGGATGCCCGCGCCGAACGCGCCCGCCGCGGCGAGCACCAGCGCGACCGTGCCGACGGCGCCCGCGCAGAGCGCGACGTCGGCGCCGGCGAGCTCCTTCCAGCCCGACGCGGAGATCGACGACGGCAGCGACGCGGCCACCCCGCGCGAGAGCTGGCCGAGCAGGCCCGGGTCGCTCCCGAGCCGGCCGCCGCTGCCGAACATCTGCAGGACCTCGTCCGGAATCCGGATCTCGTACCACGGGCGGAACAGCGACAGCAGCGCGACGACCGCACCCGCCAGCGCCACGATGTGCCCGGTACGCAGGCCTTTTGGCTCCATGCGCGAGGTATCGTCGGTTCGGGGCCGCACCATCAGCCGGACCGCCTCCGTGCTCGACACATGGCTGAGTCCTTGGCACTCAGATGTGAAGAGTGCCAACGAAGGCTTGACGACCCGATCCGACCCGCTACTATCGATTTCAAGCGCGCTGGCACTCGCCCTACGCGAGTGCCAAATCCGCGCAGAAGTCTCAGTCAGCAAGCCCTGTCCGTCACCTCAACGGAGGTCACCACACATGAAGCTCAAGCCCCTCGGCGATCGTTTGATCGTGCGGGCAATCGACGAGGAGGAGACGACCGCTTCCGGTCTCGTCCTCCCCGACACCGCCAAGGAGAAGCCGCAGAAGGGCGAGGTCCTCGCTGTCGGCGACGGTCGTTTCGACGAGGACGGGGAGAAGCGCATCCCCCTCGATGTCGCCAAGGGCGACACGGTCCTCTACAGCAAGTACGGCGGCACCGAGATCAAGGTCGACGGCGAGGACCTGCTGGTCCTTCGCGAGTCCGACGTCCTCGCCAAGGTCGAGAAGTAGGAGAACTTATGGCTCACAAGGAACTGAAGTACAACGCGGAGGCCCGCAGGGCCCTCGAGGCCGGCGTCGACGCCGTTGCCAACGCGGTCAAGGTCACGCTCGGCCCGAAGGGCCGCTACGTCGTGCTCGACAAGAAGTTCGGCGCCCCCACGATCACGAACGACGGTGTCACGATCGCTCGTGAGATCGAGGTCGAGGACGTCTTCCAGAACCAGGGCGCGATGCTCGTCCGCGAGGTCGCCACGGCGACCAACGACGTCGCCGGCGACGGCACGACGACCGCGACGGTCCTGGCCCAGGCCATCGTCCGCAACGGCCTGAAGAACGTCACCGCTGGTGCGAACCCGCTCGGCCTGAAGAGGGGCATCGAGACCGCGGTCAACCAGATCGTCGACAACATCCGCAAGCTGTCCAAGCCCGTCCAGGGCAAGGAGCAGATCGCTCGCGTGGCCACCATCTCGGCCGGCGACGAGGAGATCGGCGACGTCATCGCCGACGCGATCGAGAAGGTCGGCAAGGACGGCGTCGTGAACGTCGAAGAGGGCCAGACCTTCGGCATGGACCTCGAGTTCACCGAGGGCATGCAGTTCGACAAGGGCTACGTCTCCCCGTACATGGTCACCGACCAGGAGCGCATGGAGGCCGTCCTCGAGGATCCGTACATCCTCATCGCCAACCAGAAGATCGGCTCCGTCCGCGACGTGCTGCCGGTCCTGGAGCAGGTCATCCAGTCGGGCAAGCCGATCCTCATCATCGCCGAGGACGTCGAGGGCGAGGCCCTCGCGACGCTCGTCGTCAACAAGCTGCGTGGCACCTTCACCGGTGTCGCGGTCAAGGCGCCGGGCTTCGGCGACCGCCGCAAGCGCATGCTCGAGGACATCGCGATCCTCACCGGTGGCGAGGTCATCACCGAGGAGATGGGCCTGAAGCTGGAGAACACTCAGATCTCGCAGCTGGGCCGTGCCCGCCGCGTGGTCGTCGCCAAGGACAACACCACCATCGTCGATGGCGCCGGTGACCTCGAGGCGATCAAGGGCCGCATCAACCAGATCAAGGCCGAGGTCGAGTCCACCGACTCCGACTTCGACCGCGAGAAGCTCCAGGAGCGCCTCGCCAAGCTCTCCGGCGGCGTCGCCGTCGTGAAGGTCGGCGCGGCCACCGAGACGGAGATGAAGGAGAAGAAGCACCGCGTCGAGGACGCCCTCCAGGCGACCCGCGCTGCGCTCGAAGAGGGCATCGTCCCGGGCGGCGGCGTCGCGCTGCTGCAGGCCTCCGCCAACGTCTCCGCCGACGCGATCGAGGACGAGGACGAGCGCACCGGCGCCCGCATCATCCTGCGCTCGCTCGAGGAGCCGCTGCGCCAGATCGCCGAGAACGCGGGCCTCGAGGGCTCCGTCGTCGTCTCGGAGGTCCGCAAGGCCAAGAAGGGCTGGGGCCTGAACGCCGCGACCGGTGAGATCGTCGACCTCGTCGCCGACGGCGTCATCGACCCGGCGATGGTCACGCGCTCCGCGCTGCAGAACGCCGCGTCGATCGCGAAGAACATCCTCACCACCGAGGCCATCGTCGCCGAGATCCCGGAGCCCGCGGGCGCCGGCGGCGGCATGCCCGACATGGGCGGCATGGGCGGCATGATGTAGGCATCGCCTCACGGCGAAGCTTGTTGTAGGCGAAGGGCCCGGCGTTTGCCGGGCCCTTCGTCGTTGTTGCGGTGGATACTGCGGGGCGTGATCTTCTACGAGCCGCAGGCGCGCGACCGGGAGCTGCTCCCGCACGATCCGTTCAAGGCGCTCGTCGCGCCGCGGCCGATCGGGTGGATCTCGACGGTGGACGGCGAGGGCGTGCCGAACCTCGCGCCGTACTCGTTCTTCAACGCGGCCTGCGACACGCCGCCGATCCTGATGTTCTCCAGCGCGGGGATGAAGCACAGCGCGACGCACGCGCACGCGACGCGGGAGTTCGTGTGGAACCTGCCGACGTGGGAGCTGCGCGAGGCGATGAACGCGACGAGCGCCGAGCTGGCCGGCGGCGAGAGCGAGTTCGCGCACGCCGGGCTGTCGCTGGCGCCGTCGCGGATCGTCGGCGTGCCGCGCGTCGCCGAGGCGCCGGTCGCGCTGGAGTGCCGCGTGACGCAGACGCTGTCGCTGAGCGACCTGGCCGGCGCCGACGTCGACCGCCACGTGGTGTTCGGGCAAGTTGTAGGTGTCCACATCGACGAGCGCTTCGTCGACGCGCGCGGGCAGGTCGACACCGCGGCGATGCAGCCGATCGCCCGCTGCGGCTACCGCGACGAGTACGCCGTGGTCCGGGAGCTCTTCCGCATCGCGCGCCCGGCCTAGGCCGAGTGGATGTGGACTCTCTGGCCCTGGGGGCCGAAGAGGGCGATCAGCTCGACGGGGCCGTCGATCGCACCGAACCAGTGCGGGGTCAGCGTCGAGAACTCGGCGGCATTGCCGGGCCTGATCGTGAACTCGTCGTCGCCGAGCCTGAGGCGCAGGCTGCCGGACATGACGTAGATCCACTCCTGGCCCTCGTGGACCGGCAGCGGGTCCGGCGGGACGCGGCGGCGGTTGGCGATCCGGAACTTGTAGGCCTTGATCCCGCCGGGCGAGTCGTCGTGGGTCAGCGGCCACATCATCATGCCGTCCACGTTGTGGGCCCTGCGGTGGGGCACGCGCGGGTCGGGCGCGGGTGCCGATCCGAGCAGGTCGTCGGTGCTCACGCCGAGCGCGCGGGCCAGCGACGGGATGTGGTCGAGCGCTAGGCGGCGCCTGCCGGACTCCAGACGGCTGAGCGTCGAGACGTCGATCGCGGCGCGCTGCGCGACCTGCTGCAGGGTCAGGCCGCGCTCGGCGCGGAGCTCGCGCAGGCGGCGGCGGGCGCGGGCGTCGACGGTCTCGGGGTTGTCCATGGTTTGCCAGTATGGCAAACGGACTTGGCAATCTGTTGCGAGTGCGCCACCGTGTCTCCTATGGAATACGAGACGTACGACTGCGTCGTGGTCGGCGCCGGGGCCGCGGGGCTGAGCGCCGCGCTGGTCCTGGGCCGCGCGCGCGTGAAGACGCTGGTGGTCGATGCCGGCCAGCAGAGCAACCTGGCCTCGACGGGCATCGGTGGCCTGCTCGGCGCCGACCAGTCGCCGCCCGCCGCGTTCTACGCGCAGGCGCGTGCCGAGGTCGGCGGGTACGAGGCGGTGCAGCTGCGCGACGGCAGCGTCACCGGCGGCGCGCGCGGCGAGGACGGCGTGTTCGCGCTGACGCTCGCCGGCGGCGCCGAGGTGCGGGCGAGGCGCGTCCTGCTGGCGACGGGCATGACCTACAACCACCCGGACGTTCCCGGCTTCGCCGAGGCGTGGGGCCACGACGTCTTCCACTGCCCGTTCTGCCACGGGTGGGAGCACCGCGACCGGCCGCTGGGCGTGCTCGCCGGCGGCGGCTCCGGGCACCACCGCGCGCTGCTGCTGAGGCAGTGGAGCGACGACGTCACGTTGTACGTCAACGGCGAGGACGACGACCTGACGCCGGAGCAGCTCGACGACGTCTGGTCGCGCGGGATCGCGGTCGAGACGCAGCCGCTGGCGCGCTTCGGCGACGGCGTCGCGACGCTCGGCGACGGGACGACGAAGGCGTGCGAGGGCATGCTCGTGCCGGTGACGCTGCACCAGCGCTCGCCCCTGGCCGCGCAGCTCGGCGCCGAGCTGTCGAGCGAGGTCACGCCGCTGCACGCCGACGCGATCGTCGCCAACCCGATGCAGACCGGCCTCGCCGCCGCGGGCGACGCGGCGGGCATGATGCCCAGTGTCGCCAACGCGATCGCCGCCGGCTCCAACGCCGCCTCGATGATCGTCGGCTCGCTCGTCCTCGCCGCGCATTAGACTCCGCTTGATAGCGCTATCAAGACGACGGTGAAGGAGCAGCACGTGGCGGCAGGAGCGATCGTCTTCGCGGGTGAGGCGTTGGTGGACCTGGCGTTCGGCGCGGGTGGCGAGCTGGTGCCGTTGATCGGCGGCGGGCCGTTCACGGCGGCGCGGGCGGCGGCGCGGCTGGGCGCGGACGCGCGGTTCCTCGGGCGGCTCTCGACCGATCGCTTCGGCGGGCAGCTGCGCGCGGCGCTGGCGGACGATGGCGTCGGGCTCGACGCCGTGGTCAGCACCGAGGACCCGACGACGCTCGCGCTCGTCGAGCTCGACGACGCGGGCGTGGCGACGTACCGCTTCTACGTGGAGGGCACGTCGGCGCCGGGCCTGACCGAGGCGGCGCTGCCGGACGACGCCGCGGTGCTGTGCGTCGGGACGCTCGGGCTCGTCTTCGAGCCGTCGGCCTCGACGCTGGAGGCGCTCGTCGCCGCGACGCCGGAGGACGTGATGGTCGCGGTCGACCCCAACTGCCGCCCGGTCGCGATCGCCGACGAGGCCGCCTACCGCGCCCGCCTGGACCGGATCCTCGCGCGCGCCGACCTCGTCAAGGCCAGCGACGCCGACCTCGCCTACCTCCGCCCCGGCACCGCACCCGCGACCGCGATGCGCGACCTGCTCGCGCCCGGAGCGGCCGGCGTCGTGACCCTCGGCGCAGAAGGCGCGCTGATCGTCGCCGGCGACGCCGAGCCGCTGGCGATCCCCGCGCCGCGCATCGACCTCGTCGACACCATCGGCGCGGGCGACGCCTTCCTCGGCGCCCTCCTCTCCCGCTACGACGGCGAAGCAGCGACGCTCCACGCCGCCGCCACCTTCGCCGTCACCGTCGCCGCCCGCACCTGCGAGCGCGCCGGCTCCAGCCCACCGACCGCCGCGGAGATGACCGCCTAGCAGCATCCAAGTCGTCTCGCCCCCACATATCGGGGGCAGGACGACTTGGATCAGCGCGACGCGCTAGTCGTGCGAGTGGCCGTGGCCGCCGTCGTCGTCGTGCGAGTGCCCGTGGCCGCCGTCGTCGCCGCCGGCGATCGACTCCAGGAGCGACATGGCGGCGAGCTGGGCGGGCGTACCGGCGATCGAGCCGTCCTGCAGCTCCTCGAGCTGGGGCGCGAAGGTGACGTGGACGTTGACCTCCTCACCGCCGGAGTCCTCGAGGACGATGACGGCGCGGCCCGAGCCCTCGGGGATCCCGCCGCCACCGGTCAGCGCCTCGCGCGCGGCGGACAGCACCTCGACGGCGAGCTCGCGCCAGTGGTTGGCCGCCTCGACCTGCTCCTCGGGCGTCATGCTCGCGAGGTGGTGGCGGTTGCGCCCGGCGAGCGCCGACACGGCGGCCTCCACCGCCCGGGTCCCGAGCAGGGCGTCGGCGTCGATCGTCACGGGTCCATCGTTGGCCATGCGCCCATCCTGGCAGATGGGCGGACCGGGACTATCGCTCGGTCGTGAAGCGGGAGGCCAGCGCCTCGAGCCGGCCGGCGGTGTCGGCCAGCGACGCCGCGGCGGTCGCGATCTCGGTGGTGGAGGCGGACGTCTCCTGGGTCGACGCGCTGACCTGCTCGGACGACGCCGACGTCTGCTCGGCCACGGCGGACACGGCCGCGATCTCCTCGCGCATCGCCTCGGCGCTGCCGGCGATCCCGCCGACCGACTCGGCGATCGCCTCGACCCGCGCGACCATGTCGCTCACCGACGCGTCGATCGCGGTGAAGCCCGCGCGGGCGTCCTCGACGGTCCTGGTGCCCTGCTCGGTCCGCGTCGCGCCGTCCTCGACGACGGTCACGGCCCGCGCGGTCTCGTCCTGGATCTCGCCGATCAGCGACGAGATCGAGGCTGCGGCGGTCTGCGACTCCTCGGCCAGCTTGCGGACCTCGTCGGCGACGACCGCGAAGCCCCGGCCCTGGTCCCCGGCCCGCGCCGCCTCGATGGCGGCGTTCAAGGCCAACAGGTTGGTCTGCTCGGCGATCCCGGTGATCGCGTCCACGATCCCGCCGATCTCGGCCGACTTGGCGCCGAGCTGGCGGATCGCCTCGGTCGCCTGCGCCGAGGCGTTGCGCACGGCGGCCATCGCCTCGGTCGCCTCGGCCACCGACGCCCCGCCCTCGGCGGCGACGCGGCGCGCGTCGGTCGCGGCCCGCGCGGTCTCCTGCGCCTGCGACGCGCTCTCGGCGGACGCGCGCGCGACCTCGTCGATCGTGCCGGCGGTCGAGTTGACCGCCCGGACCTGGCGCTCGGCGCCCTCGACGACGTGCTCCATCGCGGAGGAGATCTCGTTGACGGCACGGCCGGTCTCACCCGACGTCGAGGCCATCTGGCGCGACGCGGCGGACACGTCGGAGGCGGCGGCGGTCATCTCGCCCAGCAGCTCCGACAGCGCGGCGCGCGACGAGTTGTAGGCCTCGACCGACGCCACCGTGTTGTCGCGGACCTCGTTGACGGCGCGGGCGACGTCGCCCAGCTCGTCGGCGGGCAGGCGCGTGATCAGCGGCGTGACCGGCGTGACCGTGCGGGTCAGGTCGCCCTCGGCGAGCCCGCCGAGCGCGCCGCGCAGGTCGCGGGTGCAGTTGTCGCGCAGCATCGCCAGGCGGTCGACGACGTCGGCGACCGTGCGGCGCACGCCGCGGACGATCACGAACGACGCGGCCGCGCCCGCCAGCAGCGCGAGGACGAGCAGGACCAGGACCGTGCGCTTGACCGACGACGCGCGGTCGGCGGCGGACGCGGCGGTCGCCTTGCCGAGGTCGGCCTTGGAGGCGAACAGCGCCTCGAACTCGGCGGTGACCGTGTTGCCGATCGGCGTGGTCTTGTCGACCGAGAGCGTGAACGCCGCGTCGGTGCGGCCGGCGTCCGAGAGCGCCAGCATCCGGTCGCGCGACGTGTTGTACTTGTCGATCGCGGCCTCCAGCTGCGCGAAGTCGCGCTTGGCGGCGGGGCGCACGAGCGTCGGGCGGACCAGCGCCAGCTCGTTGTCGACGGTGGCCGCGTTGGCGGCGATCGTCTTGGCCAGCTCCGCGCGGTCGGCGTCGGTCCTGACCAGCAGGTGCTTGAAGGCGAGCGCGCGGTTGAGGTTGAACGTGCCGCGCGCGTCGCCGAGGTTGCGCAGCGGCTCGACCGACTTCGTGTACTCCGCCTGCGTGTCGCTGGAGACGCTGTCGATCCCGTGGACGGCGACGAGCGTCACGATCGCGAGCACGGCGAGCAGCGCACCGGAGAGGCCGAAGAGCTTGACGGCGAGGGTGGCACGCGGCAGGCGGCCGCGTGCGGAGGCGGAGGAGGGCACGCCTCATGGTTCGGCGCGCGCGGGATCGCTCATCAGTCGCGGTGGCAGACCCCTGACAGGCTGGCGCGTCAGCGCTCGGCCGGAGCGAGCGCTGCAAGGGCACCGCGCAGGGGTGTGCCCAGGAGCGCCTGCGCGCGGGCGACGTCGAGCGCGCAGTCCCTCGGCCGCGACGGCGGCGCGGGCGCGCCGCGCAAGCGGTCCGGGTCCAGCCCGCGCGCGGCGACGATCAGGCGCGCCAGCTCCAGGCGCGAGACCGCGTCGGCGCCCGCGACGTTCAGCGGCCCGGCCCAGTCGAGGCTCGCCAGCTCCAGCAGCGCGGCCGCGAGGTCGTCGACCTGGACGGCGCTGCGGATCTCGTCGGAGTAGAACATCATGTCGCTCTCGCCGCGCGCGACGGCCAGCGGCGTGCGCTCCTGCGCGGTCGGCTCGGCGGGCGGCCCGGCGTAGATCAGCGACGTCCGGACCAGCACCGCGTCCGGCGCGGCGAGCGCCACGCGCGCCTCGGCCTCGGCCTTGGTCGCGCCGTAGGGCGTGACCGGCGAGACGACGTCCTCCTCGCGCAGTGGCCGGCCGAGCGAGCCGTCGAAGATCGCGTCGCTGGAGACGTGCACGAGCCGCGCGCCGACCGCGGCCGCCGCGCGCGCGACGTGCTCCGAGCCGTCCGCGTTGACCGCGTGCGCGCCGTCGCCCTGCACGTAGGCGGTGTGGATCACCGCGTCCGGCGCGGCCGCGCGCATCCCGGCGCCGACCGCCGCCGCGTCGCGGATGTCGAGCGCGGCGCGGCCCGCCCAGCCGGTCACGTCCCACCCGTCCGCGGCAGCGCGACGTACGACGACGCCGCCGAGATCGCCAGTGGCACCGGTCACGAGAAGCCTGGGCACGCGCCTTCTACATTACGGATGGTGCCGTCCGGAACCGTGACCTCGCTGCATCGCTGGCCCGTCAAGTCGCTGGGCGGCGAGGACGCCGACGCGCTGAACCTCGACGCGCGCGGGGTCGCCGGCGACCGCGCCCACGCGCTGTACGACACGTTCAAGGGCGCGCCGCGGCGGCTGACCGTGCGCCAGGTGCCGGGGATGCTGCGCTGGCACGCGTCCTACGCCGGCACGCCGGGCGGGGCGCTGAGCACCGACGACGTCCCGCTGCCGGTCCTGACCGCGCCCGACGGGACCGTGTTCCGCTGGGACGACCCGGACCTGCCGGCGGCGCTGAGCGACGACCTCGGGCGCGAGGTCACGCTCAAGCGCGACCTCGCGCTGATGCAGGACCTCAACAACTCCATCCTGGTCACGACCCAGGCGACGCTCGACGCGGTGGCGCGGGAACTCGGCCGCGCGCTGGACCTGCGCCGGTTCCGCACCAACATCCACGTCGTCCTCGACGACGACACGCCGCCGTATGCCGAGGAGTCCTGGGAGGGCCGCTCGCTCCGCGTCGGCGACGTCGCGCTCGACCTCCTGCATCCGTGCGAGCGCTGCGTGATCCCGACGCGCGACCCCGACACACAGGTCAAGGACCCCAACATCCTCAAGTGGCTCACGCGCGAGCACCGCGGGCTGTTCGGGATCAACGCGCGGGTGGGCGGGGACGGTGTCCTCGGCACCGTGCGCGTCGGCGATCAGGTCGCGCTGGCCTGACCCGCGCGCGCCGCCGCGCCCAGGGCGAAGATCTCCAACATGGTGGAGAACAGGTCGTCCGGCACCGCCTCCGGCGCGACCAGGCGCTCGAAGCCCACGCCGTTGGCCATCGCCACGATCATCGCGGCCAGCTGGTCGAACGGCACGCCGGGATCGAAGCCGCCGGTCTCCGAGCGCGCGCGCAGCAGGTCCGCCATGCGCTCGCGCATCGTCGCGTAGTGCGCGCTGAGCTTGACCCGGAACGCCTCGTCACGCGACGCGTGCAGCGCGGCCTCGACGAACAGGCGCTGCCAGTCCGGGTCGCTGCCCAGGAAGTCCACGAAGTCGCGGCCGGCGGTGCGCGCCTGGATCTCCGGCGGCTCGTCGGTGGACATCGCGCGCTCCATGTCCTGCAGCCGCCGAGCGAAGCGCTCGTCGAGCATCTCCAGGAACAGCGCCTCCTTGGACCCGAAGTTCGCGTACACCGCGCCCTTCGTGAAGCCGGCGTCGGCGGCGACCTCGTCGACCGACGCCTGGACCAGGCCGCGCCTGGCGAACACGCGGCCCGCCGCTTCCAGCAGGCACCTGCGCGTGTGCTCCTGGCGCTCCTTGCGGGTCAGGCGCTGCGGTTCGCTCACGAGGCGATGATCTCAGCCCCGCGCCCCGGAACGAGCGTGATGACCCGACGGCCGACACGCTCGGACACGGGGGCTGCGGGCCGTAGGCTCACGTTGCGGACGATCGCGCCGAGCACGGCGCGCATCTCGGTCTCCGCGAAGCTGGCGCCGAGGCAGCGGCGGATGCCGCCGCCGAACGGCAGGAAGGTGTAGGGGTTGGGTCGCACGCCGAGCCAGCGCTCGGGCTTGAACGCCGCCGGGTCGGGATAGATGTCGGCGCGGCGGTGCATCAAGTGGATCGACGGCGCGACCCTGGCGCCCGCGGGCAGGTCCCAGCCGCCGATCGTCTGCGGCTCCTGGAGCTTGCGGCCGACGAACGGGATCACCGGGCGCAGCCGCAGCGTCTCGCGGATCACGGCGTCGACGTACTCCTCCGACTTGCCCTCCCGCACCTCGGCCGTCAGGCGCTCCAGCGCGTCCGGGTGGCGGGTCAGGCGCTCCAGCGCCCAGGCGAGCGCGGTCGCGGTCGTCTCGTGGCCGGCGACCAGCAGCGTGACGAGCTCGTCGCGCAGCTCGGTGTCGTCCATCGGCGTGCCGTCCTCGTGGCGCGCGAGCAACAACATCGACAACACGTCGTCGCGATCCTCGAGGTCGTCGCGGCGCTTGGCCTGGGCGATGACCTTCTGGATCGTCGCGTTCATCGGGTCCAGCACGGCGGCGAAGATCCGCTTGTTGTCCGCCTTGACCGGGCCGTGGAAGAGCAGCTTGCGCATGACCCTGCCGTCGACCGACGCGTCGAGGAACGTCCGGAGGTTCGTGCGCAGCTGGGTGAGCAGCGGGTCGCCCTCGTCGATGCCGAAGACGATCCGCATGATCACCTCGAGCGTCACGCCCTGCATCCGCGGGTGCGCCCTGAACGGCACGTCGCGCGGCCACGCGGCGACGTCGCGCTCGGCGATCTCGGTCATCAGGTCGACGTGGCGGCGCATCTTCTCGCCGTGGAACGGCGGCAGCAGCAGGCGCCGCTGACTGAGGTGCTGGGCGCCGTCGAGCAACAACACCGACTTGGATCCCAGGAACGGGAGCAAGATGATGTTGCTGATCCCGGCGTGGTAGATCGCCGGGTCGCCGGTGAAGACCTGCTTGATGTCGGCGGGGTCGGTCATGACGACGAACTCGTCGCGGCCGAGGTCCATCCGGAACGTGTCGCCGTACCTGGCGCGGGCCCGCTCGATGAACGGGAACGGGCGGCTGAGCCAGCCGAGCGTCTGGATCGGCATCGGCATCCTGATCCGCGGCGGGAGGCCGGCGTGCCTCGGAGCGGCGGCGGGAGGCGGCGGCGGTGCGGGCGCTTCGGCGGTCGTGGCAGCCATCAGATACTGGACGGTATCCGGATACTGACCAGAATGTCAAGAGTGCCGCTGGCCGTGCTGCGCCCTCACACCGTTCATAAACACGCAGCACCACTGCGCGGTTTCCGATACACACAAGTGTCGATTTGCACATAGCTGTGTGTTCGTCTACGGTTGGTCGTGCGCTGGACCATCGACCCGCGCAAGCTGCGCCGACCCACACATATAGGTCGCGCAGCCTCTTCCGCAGGTGCTGGCGCCCGGGTCTCCCCGGGCGCCGGTGCGAGATGGTCCGGCCGGCGCGCCGCTAGGCGCCCGGGACCTCGGAGACGGGCCGCGGGCCCGGGCCGACGTACTTCGCGGTCGGGCGGATCAGGCGCGCCTCGCGCTTCTGCTCCAGGATGTGCGCCGACCAGCCCGCGACGCGGGCGCAGGTGAACATCGAGGTGAACAGCTCCGGCGGGACCTCGGCGGTGTCGAGGACGACCGCGGACCAGAACTCGACGTTCGTCGCCAGGACGCGGTCCGGGCGGCGGGCCTTGAGCTCGGCGAGCGCGGCCTGCTCCAGCGCCTCGGCGACCTCGAAGCGGGCCGACCCGATGTCCTTCGCGGTCCGGCGCAGGACACGGGCGCGCGGGTCCTCGGCGCGGTAGACGCGGTGGCCGAAGCCCATCAGCCGCTCACCGCGGTCCAGCGCGTCCTTGACCCACTTGTCGGCGTCGCCGAGCTGCTCGACCTCGTCGAGCATCTTCAGGACGCGCGACGGCGCGCCGCCGTGCAGCGGGCCGGAGAGCGCGCCGATCGCGCTCGACAGCGCGGCGGCGACGTCGGCGCCGGTCGAGGCGACGACGCGGGCGGTGAACGTCGAGGCGTTCATGCCGTGCTCGGCGGCGGAGATCCAGTAGGCGTCGACCGCCTTGGCGTGGTCCGGGTGGGCCTCGCCGCGCCAGCGCAGCAGGAAGCGCTCGGCGAGCGTGCTGCCCTCGTCGATCGTCGCCTGCGGGACCCACGGCTTGCCGAGGCCGCGCGCGGACTGCGCTACGAACGACAGCGCCATGACCGAGGCGCGGGCAAGATCGGTGCGCGCCTGCTCGTCGCTGATGTCGATCAGCTGCTGCAGGCCCCACTCGGGCGCCAGCGCGGCGATCGCCGCCTGGACGTCGACGCGCGGGTCGCCGCTGCGGATCGTCAAGGGGTGCTGCTCGGCGGGCGCCAGGCCCGGGTCGAAGTCGCCGTCGACGAGCAGGCCCCAGACCTTCTCGTAGGGGACGGTGCCGACGAGGTCCTCGATGTCCACGCCGCGGTAGCGCAGCGCGCCGCCTTCCTTGTCGGGCTCGGCGATCTCGGTCGCGAACGCGACGACGCCCTCCAGGCCCGACTGCACGCCTTCGATGGTGGTGCTCATCTCTGAGTTCTCCTAGTCCTTGCTCGTTGTTGAAGTTGTTGTTGTTGCGCGCTGGCGCTCGCGGTGGCGGCGCGCCTTGGTCGCGTTGCCGCAGGTGCGCATCGAGCACCAGCGGCGGCGGCCGCCCGGCGAGCGGTCGAAGAAGCGCCCGGAGCACGTCTCGCTCGCGCAGATCCGGATCCGCGCGCTCTGCGCGGGGGTGCCGAGCATCTGCGCGGCGTCGAGGGCGATCATGCCCAGCGCGCGGCGCGGCGAGTCGGCGGCGGCACGCTCGGCCAGCAGGGGCGCGCCGGTCGCCGGGTCGATGACGAGCTGCGGGCGCGTGCCCGCGAACGCGAGCCACTCGTCGACCAGCGCGATCGCGGCGGGCGGCGGCGCGGCGGGCGTCCCGGCGATCGCGGCGACCAGCAGCGCGTCGATCGCCTCGCGCAGCTCGCGCGCCTGCTCGAGGACCGTGGCGGTCACGGGCTCCGGGTGGTCCATCACGCCGGCGCGAACCAGCCAGGTCGTGAGGTCGTCGGGCGTGACGAGCGTCTCGACGCCACGGCGCCAGCGCTCGCGGTGGGTGTTGACGAGGTCGACCGCCGGGCGCCCGCCGGACCAGTACCACCACGGCTCGCCGGTGGCGAGCGGGAGGACGAGCTCCTCGGGGAGGTCGCGGTCGGGCACGGCCGACATGTAACCACATGACATGTTGCCATGTGGTTACTACGCGGGGCGCGTGTCTGGACACCGCCGTTAGTGTCCGCCCCATGTCCACCGCCGCCGGCGCCGATCTCCTGTTCCGCCCTGTCCACGAGCTCGCCGCGATGGTGCGGTCGGGCGAGCTGACCGCGCGCGAGCTCGTCCAGGCCTCCCTCGACCGGATCGAGGCCCTCAACCCCACGCTCAACGCGTTCGTCGACGTGTTCGGCGAGGACGCGCTCGCCGAGGCCGATCAGATCAGGCCCGGCGACCCGCGGCCGTTCGCGGGCGTCCCGATCGCGATCAAGAACAACCGCGCGGTCGCGGGCCGGCGGCTGACGTTCGCCGCGAACCTGATCGGCGACTTCGTCGCGCCCTACGACCACAACGTCGTGCTGCGCCTGAAGGCCGCGGGCTTCATCGTCGTCGGCACGACGACGCTGCCGGAGTGGGGCATCCTGCCGACCACCGAGACCGCGCGCTTCGGCGCGACGCGCAACCCGTGGGACCAGTCGCGGACGCCGGGCGGCTCCAGCGGCGGCAGCGCGGCGGCGGTCGCGTCCGGGATGGTCCCGATCGCGCACGCCAACGACGGCGGCGGCTCGACGCGGATCCCGGCGGCGTGCTGCGGGCTGGTCGGGCTCAAGCCGCAGCGCGGCCGGATCTCGACGGCGCCGGAGGCGGGCGAGATCTTCCTGGTCAGCGACGGCGTCCTGACGCGCAGCGTGCGCGAGACCGCCGAGGTGCTCGACGTGCTGCACGGGCCGGCGCTGGGCGACATGAGCTGGGCGGCGCCGCCGGCCGAGGCGTTCGCGGCGTCCGCGGGCCGCACGCCCGGCAAGCTGCGGATCGCGATGACGTCGCTGTCGCCGGTCCCGGACGCGCCGATCGACCCGGTCGCGATCCAGGCCGTGCAGGACGCCGCGGCGTTGTTGGAGTCCTTGGGTCACGAGGTCGTCGAGGCCGACCCGCCGTGGTCGCGGCCGGAGCTGTCGGCGGTCTTCACCGCGTCGTTCGGGCCCGCGGTCTGCACGCAGATCAGGCTCGCGGAGATGATCGCGGGGCGCGAGGCGACGGCCGGCGACATGGAGGCGTTGTCGTGGGCGCTGTACGAGCTGTGCAAGGGCATCAACTCGGTCGACGCGCTGCTGGCGAACTTCCAGCTGCACGGCGTCGGGCGTGAGCTCGTCACGTTCGTCGATCAGTACGACGTCCTGATGACGCCCGCGCTGGCCGAGGCGCCGCTGCCGCTGGGGACGCTCAACCCGCAGGACGAGAGCGACCCGCTCGGCGCGTTCACGCGCAGCGCGCTGTTCACGCCGTACACGCCGCCGTGCAACATCAGCGGCCAGCCGGCGATCTCGCTGCCGCTCTTCCAGCGCGACGACGGCCTGCCGCTCGGCGTCCAGTTCATCGGCCAGCCCGCGCAGGAGGGCGCGCTGCTCGCGCTCGCCGCCCAACTCGAGGAGGCCAACGACTGGACGGACCGCCGCCCGGACCTGTAGGCCGCTCGGCCGGTGCAAGTCGTCTCACCCCCACTATGTGGGGGCCAGACGACTTGCACCTCGCGCCTAGCCTTCGTCGTTCGAGTCGGGCCCGTCGACGGGCTCGCACTGGGGGTCGGCCTGGCCGGGGCCGGTGCCGGGCTTGCAGTCGGGGTCCTGGCCGGCGGACGAGGAGCCGCTGGACTTCGTGGTCGACGTCGAGGTCCCGCCGTTGTTGGTGGTGTTGGTCGACGTGTTGTCGTCGTCGCCGGAGGTGCCGCCGCTGACGTTGTCCTCGGGCGCCGCGTTGCCACCGGTGGCCGGCGGCGTCGTGGTCGTCTTGGCGGTCGACGTGGGCGAGCCCGAGGGCGAGCCGCCGGGGACGGTCGACGTCCCGCCGGGCGTGGCGGTCGAGCCGGGCGCGTCGGTCGAGGCCGGGACGGCCTCGCTGCTCTCGTCGGTGATCGCGGGGTTGTCGACGTTCGGGTTCGTCTCGCCGTCGGCGGTCGACTGCGTGGTCTGCGTGGTGTCGCTCGACGACGAGGAGCCGCCGCAGCCGGCGATCGCACCGGCGCCGCCGCCGAGGGCGAGCACCGCCAGGAGCGCGGCCGCGCGCGAGTTCAGGGTCGGGGTGGGGAACGGCATTCCCCTCACCTCTAGCAGGCGAGTCAGTCGTCCAGCTTAAGGACGCTGCGCATGGGTTCCGGCCTGACGCCCAGGATCTGCGCGTCGGTGGTCCCGCGGGAGGTCAGCATGGAGACCTCCATCAGCTCGGCTTCGTCCCATGTGGCGGGCGCCTTGGACTTCAGCAGCGCCTCGGTGGCGCGCAGCGTCCGGGACACGATCGGCGTCGGGACGCGCAGCAGCGGGCGCGGGCGGCCGGCGGCGGCCAGCAGCAGCTCGGTGATCTCCGTGTAGCTCAGCGTGTCCGGGCCGGCCAGCTCGTAGCGGTCCTCGCCGGGGCGGACCGCGCCGAGCAGCGGCAGGACGCACTCCGCGACGTCCTCGGCCCAGATCGGCTGGTAGCGCGCGCGGCCGTTGCCGCTGATCGGGACGATCGGCGCCAGCGCCATCCGCGACAGCAGCGTGCTGAACGGGTCGCCGGGCGCGTAGATGATCGACGGCGCGACGATCACGGACTCCAGGTCGGCGGCCAGGACCGCCTCCTCCGCCAGCGCCTTGGCGCGCAGGAAGCGCGTCCGGTCGTGGGCGGTCGCGCCGAGCGCAGAGAAGAAGATGAAGCGCCTGACGCCCGCGGCCTCGGCGGCCTGGACCATCCGCCACGTCGCGATCCCGTTGAGCTCCTCGATCGACCCGCGCGGCTGGTCGCGGATCGCGGCCGCGAGGTGCACGACGGTCGTCACGCCGCGCAGCGCGTTGCGGAACGACGGCGGGTCGGCGAGGTCGCCGAGCGCGATCTGCACGCGCACACGGTCCTCGCCCAGGCGCCGCGGATCGCGGACCAGGCAGCGGACGGGCTTGCGCGCAGCGGTGAGGCGGCGCAGGAGCCGGGAGCCGACAAGGCCGGTGGCGCCGGTGAGCAGCAGCATGAGCTGCCTCGCAGACTATGGGAGCACGTGGGCGAAGAGCGCCAGGCAGGTGAGGATCGCGACGATGTCGGCGATCAGCCACGCGGCGCGGGCGGTGAGCCAGCGCGCGAGGCGTCGCCGCCGGGTCGTCCGGGCGGGAGCATGTGTCGATGAGATGGGTGGCGTCGCCATGTGCGGTATGTCGTGCGTCACCCTCAGCCACCGCCCATTGTGGTGGTGGTTTGGAGGGATGAGCGCGCGATGGGAGAAGTGCATGGCTTCTGTCCCTCCTGGCGCAGCGAAGCTCCAACGGACCGCGGGAACACCTCGGCGGAGCGTTTGGCAGAATGCCGCGTCCAACCCCCGTTCGAAACGCACGAGGAACTTCATGGCGTACGTGATCACCGAGCCCTGCATCGGCACCAAGGACAACTCCTGCGTCGAGGTCTGCCCGGTCGACTGCATCCACCCGACCCCGGACGAGCCCGACTACGACTCGGTCGAGATGCTCTACATCGACCCGGAGGAGTGCATCGACTGCGACGCCTGCGTCGAGGCCTGCCCGGTCGACGCCTGCTTCGCCGAGGACCAGGTCCCGGACGAGTGGAACAAGTTCGTCCAGATCAACGCGGACTACTTCAGGAAGCCGTAGAGCTTTCTCCACCGACTTTGTAGGCTTTGCCTCCTCACCGTCAACGAGGAGGCAAGGCCACATGTCGGTCACCGATGAGCTGCTGCGCAACGCGGAGGACTACGCGGCGCGCTTCGACAAGGGCGGCCTGCCGTTGCCGCCCGCCAAGAAGGTCGCGATCGTCGCGTGCATGGACGCGCGGCTCGATCCGCAGGCGCTGCTCGGCCTGAGCGAGGGCGACGCGCACGTCATCCGCAACGCGGGCGGCGTGATCACCGACGACGAGATCCGCTCGCTGGCGATCTCGCAGCGGCTGCTGGGGACCGAGGAGATCATCCTGATCCACCACACCGACTGCGGCATGCTCACGTTCAAGGACGACGACTTCCGCCGCTCGATCCAGGACGACACCGGCATCAAGCCCGAGTGGGCGGCCGAGGCGTTCCCGGATCTCGACGAGGACGTCCAGCAGTCGATCGCGCGGATCCGCGCGAGCCCGTTCGTCCCGCGCACGGAGTCCGTGCGCGGGTTCGTCTACGAGGTCGAGACCGGGAGGCTGCGGGAGGTGCCCGCGGCCTAGCCGGCCATGGGCAGGCTGATCCCGCTGGTCTTCTTGGCCGGCGGGATCACGTCGAGCACCGGCGCGTCGGCCGGGATCGGCGCGGCGGCCATCATCGGCAGCTCGACCGGCATCAGCGCGATCAGGCCGCGGGCGGCCTGGCGGATCGCCTGCGCGGCGGCGTCGTCCGGGTCGGTCCCGACCAGCGGCGCGCCGGCGTCGGCCTGCTCGCGCAGCGGCATCGTCAGCGGGACCTTGCCGAGCAGCGGGACGTCGAGCTCGTCGGCCAGCTCCTGGCCGCCGCCCTCGCCGAAGAGCTGGAAGCGCTGGCCGTCCGGCGTCGTGAAGCCGGACATGTTCTCGACGACGCCCGCGATGTCCAGCGACACCTTGTGCGCCATCTCGGCGGCACGGCGCGCGACCTTCTGCGCGGTCGGCTGCGGCGTGGTGACGAGCAGGAACTTGGCGTCGGGCAGCAGCTGCGCGAGCGTCATCGAGACGTCGCCGGTGCCCGGCGGCAGGTCGACGAGCAGGAAGTCGAGCTCGCCCCAGTCGACGTCCTCCAGGAACTGCGTGAGCGCCTTGTGCAGCATCGGGCCGCGCCAGACGACCGCGCTGTCCTCCTGGACGAAGAAGCCGATCGACATGATCTTCACGCCGTGGGCCTCGAGCGGCAGGATCCTGCGCTCGGGCGAGACCGGCGGCCGGTCGCCGCCGAGGCCGAACATGCGCGGGATCGAGTAGCCCCAGACGTCGGCGTCGAGGATCCCGACCTTCTTGCCGTCGGCGGCCAGGGCCGCGGCGAGGTTGGAGGTCAGCGTCGACTTGCCGACGCCGCCCTTGCCCGAGCCGATGCAGATCACGTTGGCGACCTGCGCGAGCGCGCCGGTCGGCAGCGAGCCGCCACGGCCGAGCTTCTTCTGGAGGTTGGCCCTCTCGGAGTCGCTCAGGACGTCGAAGGCCACGCTGACCTTCGGGACGCCCAGCTCCTGCACGGCCTTGGCGACCGCGGTCTGGAAGTGGTTGCGGATCGGGCAGCCGGCGGTCGTCAGCGACACGGTGACGGCGACGGAGCCGTCGTCGGCGATGTCGATCGAGCGAACCATGCCGAGCTCGACGATGTTCTCGCGCAGCTCGGGGTCGATGACGACCGTGAGCGCCTGGAGGATCTCGTCGCGGGAGGGTGAGGCCATGCGTGACATTGTCGCAAAGTTGCGCGGGCACTCAGATGTCGGCGAGCACGCGGGAGTGCGCAACCTTCCGGGCGGCCGCCCGTCTGGGCCGACATGCCGAGCGGGACCGATGCCACCGCGATCACCACACGCACCCGGCTGCGGCTGCTGCAGCGCCTGGCCGCAGCCGCTCCGGCGCTGCCGCCGGCCGTCGTCTGGTTCCATGCCCGCGCGCTGCGCCAGGCGCTTGCGCGCGACGACGGCTTCACGCTGCGCAGCGCGTCGTCGCCCCGGCAGGTCGCGGTGCTGCTGGGCCTGGCGCGCGGCCGGCGGCGCGTCGTGGAGCTCGGGACGGCGACCGGCTGGACCGCGGCGGCGCTGGTGCTCGCCGACCCGGAGCGGCGGGTCGTGTCCTGCGATCCGGTCGTCCAGCCCAACCGCGAGCGCTACCTGGACCTGCTGCGCGCGCCCGACCGCGCGCGGCTGACGCTGCTGGCGGTCGATGGTGCGGACGCGGCGGCGGACGGCGTCGCGGAGGGGCCGGTCGACCTGCTGTTCGTCGACTCCAGCCATACGCGCGACGCGACGCTTCAGGAGTGGCACGCGTGGCGCCCGCGCCTGGCGCCGGGCGCGCTGGTCGTCTTCGACGACCACGGCCACCCGGACTTCCCGGGCGTGGCGGAGGCGGTCGCGGAGCTGGGGCTCAGCGGGTGGCGCGAGGCGGGGATGTTCGTCTGGCAGGGCCCGGGCCCGGAATGACGACGGGCCGCCCCGTGAGGGACGGCCCGCGCCGGGGAGGAGATATGTCCTCGGAGAGCCCTTAGGCGATGGTGGAGACGACGCGCTCCTGGACCGTGGCGGCGGCCTTGGTGCCGGCGGTCAGGCCCGTCTGGAGCAGGTTCTGCGCGCGGGCGGCGACGAGGTCGGCCTGCGACGTGATCGGCTTGACCTGCTTGGTGACGTCGGTGCGCAGCGACTTGACGTTCTTCGTCACGTCGGTGCGGGTCCTCTTGGCCTCGCGCTCGAAGCGCTTGACCTCGGTCGAGCCACGGCGCTCGAAGCGCTTGAGCTCGGCCTCGAAGCGCTGGCGGCGGACCTGCAGCTCCTTCTCGACGGCGTCGCGCGAGGCCAGCGTGGAGCGGACGGTGTCGACGGCCTCGGTGATCGCGTCACGGGCGACGAGCGCGGCGCCGACCTGCACGTAGGCGACGCGGCCGGCGACGTCCTGCGCGCGGTCGAGCGGCGTCTTGGCGTTCTCGGCGCGCGTGGCGGCGGCCTTCTTGGCGGCGGCGGTGCGCTTGCGCGTCTCAGCAGCCTGGTTGGACGCGCGGGTGGCAGCGGCCTTCTTGGCAGCGGTCGAGCGCCTGGTGGCGTTGGTCTTGCGAGTGGTGGCGGCGGTGTTGCGCGGGGCGGGCATGTGGGCTCCTCGTTCTAAGGAAGTTAGATCTAAGTCGGTGTTCGCCATGGAGAATACCAGCGAACACACGTTTGTAAACCCGTCCGTCGCCACGGTTACATTTCGAACATGCGTGCGTCGCCGCTCGGGAGGAGCGGCGGCGGCGCGCAGCGGGGCCGCCGAGTGGCCCCCAGGGCGCGACTAGGCCGCCGCGGCGGGCGGCTCGGTGCGGAGGAGCCAGGACGACGGCGCGGCCAGCTCGGCGGAGGTCGGGGCCAGGTCGGCGGAGGACCAGGCGTCGCGGAGGCCGGCTTCGCCGCGGGCGGCGACGATCGCGTCGCAGAACTGGCGGCCTTGGGCGTACTGCTTGAGCTTGAGGTCGAAGCCGAGGAGGCGGTCGAGGATGCGCCAGAGTGGGGCGCGGTCGTCGCGGCGGCGGTCCATGGCGTCGCGGAGCGCGTCGACGTCGCGTACGACGTCCTCCCCCGCGCGGTCCATCGCCCACTCGGCGTGGCCCTCAACCAACCCCATCGTCCCCTGGACGCGGTCCAGGATCGCCTTGCGCTCCGCGCCGATCACGGCACCGACGAGGCCGCCCTCGCGGACCGAGTCGGCCAGCGCCTTCAAGTCATCCATGTTGGTCTTCAGCAGCGTGCGCGGGTCGAGCCTGGTGTCGAGCGCGCCCAGCAGCTCCTGCAGCGCGCCGCCGAGCGTCGGTCGTAGCCAGTCGACCGCGCCGAACTGCACCGCATGCGTGACCTCGTGCAGCGTCACCCAGGTGACCAGGTTGTCGCGCTCGGCGTCCAGCTCGCGCGCCGCGCGGTCGAGGTTCGGGCCGACCAGCAGCAGCCGCGGCGGGGCGTCCGGATCGGTGAGGTCGAGCTCGTACTGGCCCAGGACGCGGCGCGCGAAGAGGCCGAGCAGCCCGCCGATCTCGGCGGCCACGACCGCGCCGCCGGCCTGCTGGATCCGCCCCGTGAAGCTCCCGGGCGCGGGCGGCTCGGCGCCGTCGGCGCCCTCCAGCGCGGGCCCGATCGTCTTGCGCATCGTCGCCAAGTTGGCGTCGATCCAGGCACCGCGGTCGACCCACTCGGCCGGCGGCAGCTCGCCGCGCGGCTCCAGCCCGGTCGCCGTGACGACCTGGTCGCGCGCGGCGGTCGCGATCTCCGCCAGCCGCGGCGGCGCGGTGCTCGGCCCCGCGCTGTCGTCCCCGGCCGTGCTGCGGGCGATCCGAGCGGCGAGCTCCCAGTCGACGTGCATACGCCTAGACGCTAGGACACCGCGGGCAGCGCCATCAGCGCCTGCAGCGACTCCGGCGTCCGGGCGGCGACGACCGGGTGGTGCGGCTCGAGGTCCAGCGGCGCGCCGAGCGGCCCGCCGGGGGCGCCCAGGAACGCGACCTCGCCGCCGGACTCGCGGACGATCAGCTGCGCGGCGGCCGCGTCGACCGCGCGCGTGCGGGCCAGCGAGGCCATGGCGTCCACGCGCGTCGCCGCGACCTGGCACATCGACACCGCGATCGACCCCATCGCGCGGATCCGGCGCGTGGCGGCGACGAGGTCGTCGGAGGCGAGCGCGAGCCAGCGCGGGTCGGCGGACTCGACGGCGATCAGCTCCAGGCGCCCGTCGGGCGTGCGCCGCTCCGGCGGAGGGTCGGTGATCTTCCTGTCGTTGATGAAGGCGCCGCCGCCGAGCGTCGCGCGCCACTCCTCGCCCGGGCCGAGGTCGTAGACGTAGCCGAAGAGGACGTCCTCCATGGTCTGCCCGACCGCGACCGCGATCGACAGCGCGTGGTGCGGCAGGCCGCGCTTGGCGTTCAGCGAGCCGTCGATCGGGTCGACGACCACCAGGATGTCGCCCCCGCCGAAGTCGACAGTCCCGCGCTCCTCGGAGACGACCGTGAAGCGCGCCCCGTCGTCGTGCAGTTGTTGTAGCGCTTGGAAGACGCGGTCCTCGGCCTCGGCGTCGATCACGAGCGTCTTGTCGCCGCCCTCGCCGCGCTCGCCGGTCTCGATCACGCGCTCGATCGAGGTCGGGTGATCGGCCAGCACGGCGCGCAACCCGTCGGCCGCCGCACGGCATGCCCCCAGCCAGTCGTGTTCGAGGGCGGGATGCGTGCTCATCAGGGCCATATCCTAGGGTCGTGCCCGCTGAGTCCGGCGCCATCACCCCTGAGTCCGCTGCGGCGGCCCAGGCGCGTGCCGTCTCGCACGGTCGCGGGCCCCTGCTCGTGCTCGGCGGCGCGGGGTCCGGCCGGACCGGCGTCCTGGTGGCGCGGTTCGCCGCGCTGGTGGCGGGCGGCGCGGCGCCGGAGGAGATCCTGGTGCTCACGCGCAGCGCCGCCGCGGCGGAGTCGCTGCGCGCCCGCGTGGAGGACGCGATGGGCGACCGCGCGTTCGAGGACCTGCCGGTCCTGCCGATCTTCGGGATGTGCGCGCGGCTGCTGCGCGACGAGGCGCTGGAGGCGGGCGTCGACCCGTTCGCGGTCACCGCGACGCCCGCGGATCGCCTGGCGCTGCTGCTGGACCGCGTCGACGAGCTGACGCTGCGCCGCCACGACCTGCGCGGGCGCCCGGCGGCGGTCCTGTCGTCGGTGATCGGGCGGATCGACCGGCTGAAGGAGGCGGGCGTCGCCCCCGCGCGGTTCACGGAGTGGGCCGCCGCGCTGCCGGACGGGGTCGATTCCTCCGCGCGCGAGCGGGAGTTCGCCGCGCTGTACGAGGCCCACGACCGGCTGATGCTCGAGCACGGGCTGCTGGACTTCGGCGAGCTGGTGCTGCGCGCGTCGTCGCTGCTGGAGCAGCGGCCGCACGTGCGCGCGCGGGTCGCGGGGCGCTGGCGGCATGTGCTGGTGGATGACGTCGAGGACCTGACGCCGGCGCAGCTCAAGTTGATCATGTTGCTCGCGCGCGAGCACGGGTCGCTCGTCGTCACCGCCGACGACGACCAGGCGGTGGAGGAACCGCGCGGCGTCGCGGCGCGGCTGCGGGGCATGTTGTCGTCCGTGGTCGGCGGGCGTGGGTTCGAAGTTGTCGTCCTCGCCCAGAGCGCGCGCTGCCCGGACCGCGTGGTCGCCGCCGCCGAGGCGGTCGTCGCGCCGATCGCCGACCGGCTGGAGGAGTCGTGGTCCGGGACCGACGTGGTCGGCCGCGGCGTCGAGGGCGACGTGCGCTGGTGGCGGTGCGCGTCGGATCGCGCGCAGGCCCAGGCCGTCGCCGAGGCGATCGAGCGGCTCGTGCGCGAGGGCGTCTCGCCAGGGCGGATCGGCGTGCTGGTGCGGTCGGTGCGGTCCGAGGGGCAAGAGCTTGCGGTTGCCCTGGAGGAGCGCGCGCTGCCGTTCCGGCTGGCGGGCGCGGCGGCGTTCTTCGGGCAGGCCGAGGTCCGGGACGTCCTGGCGTGGCTGCGGCTGTTGGTCAACCCCAACGACGCGGGCGCCGTGGTGCGCGCGCTGGCGCGGCCGCCGATCGAGCTGCACGCGGTCGACCTCGCGCGCTGCATCCAGATCGCCAAGCGGCGCAGGCTGGACATGGTGACGGGGCTGGTCGCGGCGACCGAGTCGCCGCAACTGCCGCCGGAGGCGCGCGAGCGCGTCCTGGCGTTCCTGAGGCTGCACCGCGAGGCGGCGGCCGCGCTGGACACGACGCGCCCGGACCTGTTCGTGCACCGGCTGATCGAGCGGCTGGGGCTGCGACGGCAGCAGGTCTTCGCGGCTCAAGCTGATGTGGTTGAGCGGTTGGTCTCGCTGGCGCATGTTGGGGAACTTGCTGCGTCGTACGTCCGGCGGGCGCCGCAGGCGACGCCGCGCGAGTTCGCGCGCTGGCTGGCGGCGGTGGCCGAGGCGGGCGGGCTCGGCGACGAGGAGGAGCGCGACGGCGCGTCGCACCGAGATGATGCGGTTGCCGTGCTGCCGCTGCATGCCGTGAAGGGGCTGGAGTTCGACCACGTCTTCGTGTGCGGGCTGCAGTCGTCGCGGATGCCGGGCGCGCGGCGCGTGCTGGTCGAGCCGATCCCGTTCGGGCTCGACGACGCCGCGGGTTCCGACTCGCGCGAGGAGCACGTCGCGGAGATGCGGCGAGTCCTCCATGTCGCGATGACGCGGGCGCGAGAAGGACTGGTCCTTGCCTACAGCGCGTTCTCCGAGCGGGGCGCGCCGCAGCATCCGTCGCCGTTCGCCGAAGAGGCGCGGGAGGTGCTGGGCGAGGAGTGGGAAGATGTAGAAGAACAGCTCTTCGGGCCGGACGAGGCGCTGCATGCCGCGATCGGGCAGCTGCGCGACGAGCTGCTCCGGGACGTCCAGCAGATCGGCTCGCGGCTGGGCGAGCTGCGGCTGGACACCGACCTCGACGTGGCGCACGGCGTGTCGCGGTACCTGGAGCTGTTGAAGTTGTCCGCCTTGCACGCGCGGCCCGAGGGGCAGGCGATCGAGGACGTCCTGCCGGGGATCAACGCGGCGATCCTGCACGCGGCGACGTCGCAGCAGCGCGAGATCCTGCAGACGTCGTCGTTGGACGATGTGCTGCTCGACGGCGAGCGCGACGCGACCGTCCGGGCCAAGGCGAGCGCGGCCCGCCACGAGCCGTCGCTGGCGCCGTTCCTGCCGACCAAGGGCGACGGGCTGGCGTTGTCGGCCTCCGACATCGACACCTACCGGACGTGCCCGTTGAAGTACAAGTTCGCGCGCGTGTTCCGGGTGCCGCAGGAGCCGACGATCAACCAGCGCTTCGGGATCGTCGTCCACCAGGTGCTGGAGCGCTACCACCAGTCCAACGGGCAGAGCGTCGACGAGTTGTTGGGGTTGTTGGAGGCGTCCTGGCGGCGGTCCGGGTTCGGCGGCAGCGACGAGGAGCGCCAGCTGCACGGCAAGGCCGAGAACGCGCTGCGCAAGTACCACACGCGCTTCGCCGCCGACGACAGCGAGCCGATGTGGTTCGAGAAGTCCTTCAACTTCAGGATCGGCGCGCACACGCTGCGCGGCCGCGTGGACCGCGTCGACCGGCTGGCCGATGGCCGCTACGAGCTGATCGACTACAAGACCGGCCGGCCCAAGTCGCCGGCGCAGCTGCGCGACGACGTGCAGCTGGCCTTGTACGCCGTCGCCGCGGAGTCGGCCTGGTCGCTGGACTCGAGCGTGCAGTCGTACTTGTACGTGTTGGACGACCAGAAGGTCCCGCTGCCCGACGACGCCAACGACGCCGAGTGGATCGCCGAGACCGTGCTCGAGGTCGCCGACGGGATCCTGTCGCAGGGCTTCGAGCCGACGCCGTCCTACGCCGCCTGCTCGATCTGCGACTACCGCATCGCCTGCCCGGCCGCCGAGCGCTAGAGGCCGAAGAGCAACGCGATCAACACGATCGCGAAGAGGACCAGGGCCGCGAGGGCGATCCACCGCCCGATCCAGACCCCACCGCTCCTCGCATGCGTCGGGGCATGCGGGACACCCTGCCGCTCCAGCGGCCTGGCGGGCGGATCGGCCGTCGCATCGGCCTCATCGGTGACGCTGAAGGGGCGCGTCGCGTCGTCGTCTTCGCCGTCGGCGCCGAACGCGGGCCGCAGAACGCGCGTCTTGTCGTCGCCGCGCGAGTCGGCGTCGTCGCGGGGCGAGACGACACGCGTCTTGTCCTCGCTGCGAGACGGCGCGACGCTCGTCTTGTCCTCGTCGCGAGGCGAGACGACGCGGGTCGCGTCCTCGTCGCCGGAGGGCGTGGCGGCGCGGGAGTGGGTGGCTTCCAGCTCGTCGACCATCGCCTGGGACCGCTCGCGCTCCTCGGCCAGCTCGGCGCGCAGGACGGCGATGCCCTCCCGCGCGACCCGCAGCTCCCGCTCGGCATCGGTCGCCCGCGCCTCGGCGTCGATGACCGACGCCATCTCGGTCGTCAGCGGCGCATCGACCTCCGCGGTCGCCTGCTCCTGCGCCTCGGCCACCGCCGCCTCGGCGACCCGCAGCGACTCCTCAGCATCGCCGGCGCGCTGCTCGGCGACGCGAAGTGACTCCTCCGCGTCGGTGGCACGCTGCTCGGCGACGCGCAGCGATCCCTCCGTGTCGGTGGCGCGCTGCTCGGCGGCGCGCAGCGACTCCTCGGTCGTGCGGAGTGAGGACTCCAGCTCGGTCGCGCGGGCGGTCGCCTCGGCGAGGGTGGCTTCGGCGGCGGTCTTGGCCGTCTCGGCGTCGGAGGCGGCGAGGCGGTGGGCTTCGTTGACCTCGAGCTCGAGGGCCGAGATGCGCTCGGCGGCGGCCGACTCGGCCGCTTCGCGCGCGGTTGTGACGGCGGCGTCGCGGTCGGCGGTGGTCGCGGCGGCCTCGTCGCGGGCAGTGGTGGCGTCGGCCTCGGCGGTCTCGAGCCGGCGGCGGAGCGCGTTGGCCTCGCGGGCCAACGCGGTGAGGCGCTGGCCGTCGTCGGGCTCGTCGGGTGCGGGCAGCTCCAGCAGCGTGCCGCGGATCCCGAGCGCGAGGCGGGCGTCGGCGGTCAGCGCCTCGGCCGGCACCGCGTAGGAGGCGTTCCAGCGCGGGCCGTCGTCGCGCGTCCGGACGGGCTGGAGCTCGATCCGGCGGCGACCTGCGTCCTCGCCCGGCTCGATGACGAGCACGGGTGGACGGCCGAAGCGGGTCGACTGGTGGAAGCGCCCTTCGACCTCCAGCACGACGATCGCGCCGGTGACCGGCGCGGCCTCGAACCGCCGCAGCTCGAACGACGCGGCGCCGCTGCGCGCCGGCGGCGTCACGCGCCCTCGTCGTCGTCCGGCAGCGAGGACAGCGGCTGCGTGCGCTCCAGGTCGGCGGCGGAGCCGTGGCCCGGCGACGCCGCGCTGCCGCCGCGGGCGGCATCGGCGTCGCGGTGGGTCGCCGCGGTCGTGCTGCCGCTACGCGTGGCGTCGGCGTCGCGGTGGGCGGTTGCGGCGGCAGCCTCGTCGTCCTCGGCGTCGCGGGGCGTGAAGCGCCCGGTCCTGCGGGGAGCCGGATCTTCGGACTCGGCGTCGCGGCCGGGCAGCGAGCCGAAGAGGCTGGTGGAGCGGGGGGCCGGCTCGCCGGCGTCGGCGTCGAGGTCCTCGGCGAGGTCGTCGTCGGTCGCGCCGCGGCGGTCGACGGCGGCGACACGGCGGCGGATGTCGCGCTCGCGGACCTGGACGGTGATCGAGATCGCCGAGAGCGACAGCGCCGAGCCCGCGCCCATCAGCAGCGTGGCGGCGAGCGCCAGCCAGGCGCCGGAGGACGGGTCCGCCCCGGCCGCGGCCGGCGGCACGTTGACGAGCTGGACGAAGACGATCACCAGCGCGGCGGCCGGAACGCCGATCCCGGCCCACGGCGGCGCCACCTCCGGGCGCACCGACACGAGGATCCCGGCGGCGGCGAGCGCGGTCAGCACGAGGTCGAGCGTCTCGAACACCTCCCACCCGGAGACGTTCCCGACGCCGTTGTCGTACCAGTGCAGGAACAGCGAGACGAACAGCAGCGCGGATCCGGCTGCGAGCACGGCGCGACCAAGGTCGATGCGACGAGGCATGTCTCGATCTCTTCCCCGAGGTCTTCCAGATGACACCCAACTAGCGGGCCCTCGCCGTCGGCAACCACTCGAACTCCCTCGAAACAAGGAGTTTCGAAGGTCACGGCGAATAGCTCGATGAACTGAAGGACGGGAAGTGTGGGCTCAGGTTCGCAAACTCGCTACATCTGTAGCAAAATGGGAACGTAGCAATATAGCTCTCGTCGCAGACGGAATGAGACTCGCGCATGGCCACTAGCCAAGTGAACGTTCGGCTTGACTCTCGAAAGCTCGAGATCCTTGAGGCGGCTGCCTTCGTGGATGGTCGGAGCGTTCCGGACCTCGTCCGAGCGGCGATCGAAGACCTAGCCGATGACCTTCTGAACGAGCGAGCCGTCCAGCTTGCGATCCAGGCCCGAGATGCCCGAACTCGGGTCGACACCAACTTGCGCGGATTCCCTACGCGTCATCGATCGCGAGCTGTCAATGACGAATGACCTACGCCCTCGGCCTCGGTTTCCACTCTCGTTCATCAATGGCTTCCTTGCTCTTTTCTGCGCTGCCGTCGCGTTGGCGACCGTCTGGGTCTTGCCGATCCCACTGGCGACGCAGATCTGCGTCACTGCGGTCTTCGTCCTGGTACCGCTCGGCGTCGTGATCTTCTGGTTCGGGCAGATGTCTCAACATCGCGAAAACAACCAGGACCCGCCAGCGACCGTGTAGCAGGAAGAGACGTTGGCAGGAATCCCTGCTCGCGCCGATCGCAGGCCGGTGCTAGGCGCCGGCCCCGATCGCAGCGTGGAGGTCGGCGACCAGGTCCTCCGGCGCCTCGACGCCGCACGACAGCCGGACGAGGTCCGCCGGCACGGCCGCGTCGGAGCCCTCGACGGACTGGTGGGTCATCGCCTGGGGCACCTCGATCAGCGACTCGACGCCGCCGAGCGACTCGGCCAGCGTGAAGAGCCTGGTGCGCTGCGCGATCCCGATCGCGTCGGGATGGCGGAACGAGACCATGCCGCTGAAGCCCGGCCAGCGCACGTCGACCACACCCGGCGCCGACTTCAGGAACCCCACGACCGCCTCGGCGCTCGCCGCGTGCGCGGCCATCCGCAGGTGCAGCGTCCGCAGCCCGCGGTGCACGAGGAAGCAGTCGAACGGCCCGGGCACGGCGCCCACGCTGTTCTGGACGAACCGGACGCTCTCGTGCACCGACGGATCCCGGACGACGACCGCGCCGCCGACCGTGTCCGAGTGCCCTCCGAGGTACTTGGTGACCGAGTGCACGACCGCGTCGGCCTCCAGCTCCAGCGGGCGCTGGTTGACCGGCGTCGCGAACGTGTTGTCGACCGCGACGAACGCCCGCCCGCCGACCGCGGCGATCTCCGCCTTCAGGTCGACGACGTTCAACAAGGGGTTGGTCGGCGACTCCACCCACACCAACTTGGTGTTCTCCTGCAGCGCGCCCACGATCGCCCCCGGATCGGCCTGGTCGACCAACGTGTAGGTCAACCCGAACCGCGTCAGCACCTTGTCGACCAGCCGGAACGTCCCGCCGTACAGGTCGTTGGGCATCACGACGTGGTCGCCGGCCGAGCACACCGCGGTCAGCAGCGCGTGCGTCGCCGCCATCCCGGACGAGAACGACGACGCCAGCCCGCCCTCCAGCTCCCCGAGCGCAGCCTCCAGGGCGGAGCGCGTCGGGTTCGCCGAGCGCGCGTAGTCGTAGTCCTCCACGAACTCGCCGACCGCGGGCTGCGCGAACGTCGAGGTCTGGTGGATGGCCGGGATGACCGAGCGATACGTGGGATCCGGCTCGAGGCCGGCGTGGACGGCGCGGGTGGCGAACTTCATCGAGCCAACGATTCCAGAAGGTCGGCGCGCGTGACGATGCCCGCCGGGCGCCCGTCGGCGACGACGAGCAGCGCCTGGCGCTCGCCGGTCAGCAGCTCGACCGCCTCGCGCACCGAGTCCTCCGCCGACACCGCGTGCAGCGGCGGCTCCATGACGCTCACGATCTCCGCGGCCAGCAGCGCCGGCTCGTCCACGGCGCGCGCGAGCAGCCCGCGCTCGCCGACCGACCCGACGACCGTCCCCGGGTCCTTCGCCGAGACCACCGGCAGCTGCGAGACGCCGTGCTCGTGCAGCAGCGCCACCGCGTCCCGGACCTTCTGGTGCGTCTGCACCGTCACCAGCGACGGCGTTCCGCCGCCGTCGGCCTTGCGCGCCAGCACGTCGCCGACCGCGGCGTCGCCGGTCCGGTCCAGGAACCCGTACTGCGTCATCCACGCGTCGTTGAAGATCTTCGACAGGTACGAGCGCCCGCCGTCCGGAAGGACGACAACAACGAGCGCGTCCGGGTCGTCGATCGTCTTCGCCGCCTCCAGCGTCGCCCACATCGCGGTGCCGCACGAGCCGCCGGCCAGGATGCCCTCCTCCATCGCCAGGCGGCGCGTGGTCAGGAACGAGTCCTTGTCGGTGACCGCGATCCAGCGATCGACGATCGAGCGGTCGAACGTCTCGGGCCAGAAGTCCTCGCCGACGCCCTCGACCAAGTACCCCTTGATCTCGTCGTCCGACGGTGCGCTGTAGATCGACCCGACCGGGTCGGCGCCGATGATCTGGATGTCCGGGTTCTGCTCCTTCAGGTAGCGGCCGATCCCCGAGATCGTCCCGCCGGTCCCGACGCCCGCGACCAGGTGCGTGATCCTGCCCCCGGTCTGCTCCCAGATCTCCGGGCCCGTGGACTCGTAGTGCGCGCGCGGGTTGTTGGGGTTGAAGTACTGGTTCGGCTTGAACGCGCCCGGGATCTCGGCCGCCAGGCGGTCCGACACCGAGTAGTAGGACTCGGGCGACTCCGGCTCGACGTTGGTCGGGCAGACCACGACCTCGGCGCCGTAGGCGCGCAGCAGGTCGATCTTCTCCTTCGACATCTTGTCCGGCATCACGGCGATCACGTGGTAGCCCTTCAACCGCGCGGCCATCGCCAGGCCGGTGCCGGTGTTGCCCGACGTCGGCTCGACGATCGTCCCGCCGGGGCGCAGCAGCCCCTCGCGCTCGGCCGCCTCGATCATCGCCAGCGCCGCGCGGTCCTTGATCGAGCCGCCCGGGTTGAGCGCCTCCACCTTGGCCACGATCTGCGGCGTCAGGCCCGCGCCGATGCGGCTCAGGCGGACCAAGGGCGTGTTGCCGACCGTCTCGACGATCGAGTCGTGGATGACGGCCTCGGAGGCCTGCAGCGCGTGTTCCATGGCGTCCAGTGAAGCATCTGTTTCGCCGTAGCGCCAGAACCCCGCAGGATCTTCGGGAAGTCGTCGCAATTCCGTAGCAAATGCGGTCTGATCTGCAACACTCTCGCCCATGCCGAACGAGCTGCGGATCGACGAGACGGACCGCGCGATCCTCGAGGCGCTGAGCGAGAACGCGCGCATCCCCAACAACAAGCTCGCCGAGCGCGTGGGCGTCGCGCCGTCGACCGCACTGCAACGCGTGCGCGCGTTGCGCGAGGCCGGCGTGCTGCGCGGCTTCCACGCCGAGGTCGACCTCGCGGCGCTCGGGCGCCCGCTGCAGGCGATGGTCGCGGTGCGCCTCGCCGTCCACAACCGCGAGCAGATCGACACGTTCACCAACGCGGTCCGGGACCTCCCCGGCGTCCTGACCGTCTTCCACCTCGCGGGCGCGACCGACTACCTCGTCTGGCTGGCGGCCGCCGACGCCCAGGGCCTGCGCGAGTTCGTCGTCGACCACCTCGCGACGCACCCCGCGGTCGCGCACGCCGAGACGTCGCTGATCTACGAGCACCGCCGCGGGCCGGGCATCTGGGGCGCCGCGGAGCCGGGCACGCAACGATAGGCCGACCTCGCGTGTCGAGAGACTGCGACCGGCTCCGCTCACAGGGTGAAGGGCCACGAACGAGCGCGGCCCGCGACCCCCAAGGAGACCCACGATGCCCAAGTACCTGCTCCTCAAGCACTACGCCGGCGGCCCCGAGCACCACAGGCCGTACCCGCCGATGGACCGCTGGGACCCCGCCGACGTCGAGGCGCACTTCGCGTTCCTGCGCAACGTCTCCGCCATGTTGGAGGAGAGCGGCGAGCTGCTCGGCGTCCAGGCGCTGACGCCCGCCCAGACCTGGGTCCGCTACGGCGGCCCGGACGCCGCGCCGGTCACGACCGACGGCCCGCTGCCCGAGACCAACGACCTCGTCGCCGGCTGGTACATGGTCGAGGTCGACTCCCACGAGCGCGCGGTCGAGATCGCGGCGCACATCTCCTCCGAGCCCGGGCCGGGCGGCGGGCCGCTGCACGAGTGGATCGACATCCGCGAGATCATGGATCACTGAAGGCCTGTGACCGACGACGCGCATGCGGTGGACGAGGGCGCACTGCGCGCGCTCGTCCCGCGCGTCCTGGCCGGGCTGGTCCGGCGCGGCGAGGACTTCGACGCCGCCGAGGACGCGCTCCAGGAGGCGCTGATCGAGGCGCTGCGCGTGTGGCCGGCGCACCCGCCGGACGAGCCGCAGGCGTGGCTGGCGAGCGTCGCGCGGCGGCGGCTGATCGACGCGCGCCGCAGCGAGGCGTCGCGGCGCGCGCGGGAGGAGGTGGTCGGTGGCGCCGAGCCGGGGGCCGCGCCGCCGTCGGTGAGCGACGAGGTCGGCGACGACACGTTGTTCCTGCTCTTCTGCTGCTGCCATCCGGACCTCGCGCCCGCTTCGCAGGTCGCGCTGACGTTGCGCGCGGTCGGCGGCCTGACGACGCGCGAGATCGCTGACGCGTTCTACGTCCCGGAGGCGACGATGGCGCAGCGGATCTCGCGCGCCAAGCGGACGCTGGGCGGCAGGCGGTTCGGCCGCCCCGGCGACCTCGCGGTCGTCCTGCGCGTCTTGTACATCATCTACACGACGGGGCACAGCGGGGCGCGCGTCGACCTCGCGGCCGAGGCGATCCGGCTGGCGCGCCAGCTCACGCTGGCGACCGAGGAGCCGGAGGCGCGCGGGCTGCTCGCGTTGATGTTGCTCAACCACGCGCGGCGCGGCGCCCGGCTGGACGGCGAGGGCCGGATCGTCACGCTCGACCGCCAGGACCGCGGGCTCTGGGACACGCGCGAGATCGCCGAGGGCGTGCGCGTGCTGCAGTCGGCGCTCAGCATGGAGCGGCCGGGCCGGTACCAGATCGAGGCGGCGATCGCGGCCCTGCACGACGACGCCGCGCGTGCGGAGGAGACCGACTGGCAGCAGATCCTCGCCTGGTACGACGACCTCGTCGGGCTGACCGGCGACCCGGTCCGCCAGGACCCGGCGGCGGTGCTGGCGCGGGCGGTCGCGGTCGGGCAGGTGCTCGGTCCGGCCGCGGGGTTGCGCGAGACCGAGCGGCTGCGCGCGGTGCTCGGCGAGCGCCACCGCTGGCACGCGGTGCGCGGGCACCTGCACGAGCTCAACCAGGACTTCGCGGCCGCCGCGACGGCGTACGCGGAGGCCGCGCGGCGGGCGACGAACGTCGGCGAGCACGACCACCTCGTGCGACGGGCGGCACACGCGCGGTCACGGGTTCGCGTTGGACCTGCAACGGAAGTGCGTCATGGCCCTGGTCCGGCGCCCTAGCAGTGGCAGGATGCGTGACGCGATGAGCGATGACGGACTGCATGGGTGGACGGGGCCGGCGCGCGTGCCGGACGCGACGACGGCGCTGCGGGGCGCGCGGGTGGCGGTCGAGCCGCTGCGCGTGGACGAGCACGGCGACGCGCTGTGGGTCGCCGCGACCGAGGACGCCGACCCGTTGTTGTGGCACTACCTCGGCTACGGGCCGTTCGACGGCGACCGCGCGGGGTTCGACGCGCACCTGCGCGCGCAGGAGGCCTCGGCGGACCCGCGCTTCTACGCGGTGGTCGTCGGTGGGGTCGCCTGCGGGGTCGTGAGCTACCTGCGGATGGAGCCCGCGCACGGCGTGATCGAGATCGGGCACATCTGGTTCGGCGCCGCGCTGCAGCGGACGGCCGCGGCGACCGAGGTGGTGTGGTTGCTCGCCCGCCACGCGTTCGACGAGCTGGGGAACCGGCGGCTGGAGTGGAAGTGCGACGCGGCCAACGCGCGCTCGCAGGCGGCGGCGCGGCGGTTCGGGTTCACCTACGAGGGGACGTTCCGCCAGCACATGGTCGTCAAGGAGCGCAACCGCGACACGGCGTGGTTCTCGATCGTGGACGTGGAGTGGCCGGGGGTCCGGGCCGCCTTCGAGGCGTGGCTGGCGCCGGAGAACTTCGATGGCGACGGCGCGCAGCTGAGGGGGTTGGCCGAGCTGCGGGAAGTTGTATGAGTTGACATCGTGACCGGCGAGGGCGAGGCTCGTGGCGATGCCCGACCGCGCGCCGTTCCTCCCGCCGCTGCTTTCGTCCCGGCCACGGCCGGTCCAGCTCGGCGCGGTGGTCGTGCCGCCGCTGATCGGCGGGTTCCTGACGGGCGCGACGCTCGGCTGGAGCGTCGGCGCGTGGGTGCTCGCCAACGTGCTCGCGACGCTCGGTGGGTTCCTGGCCGGCTTCGACCACGACCGGTTCGGCGAGGCGGCGCGGCGGGGTGCTGCGGGCGGGCTGCTGTTCGGCCTGTCGCTCGTGCTCGCCGACGCGCTGGTCGTCGACGACCGCGTCGCGAGGATCGCCTCGCCGCCGATCGTCCAGGCGGTGGTGACGATGATCGCCGGGACGCTGCTCGCGCTCGCCGGGACGTGGGTGCGCAACCGCCTCGCGGCGCGCGCGTCAGAGGCGGCGCGCCTCGATGCCGCGGAGGTCGCCGTCCTCGTCGAGGAGCAGTGACGCGGGCGCGAAGCCCGCAGCGCTGAGGTCGGGCGCCACGAGCGCCGCCTGGTCGCCCCCGAGCTCCAGCAGCAGCGTGCCGCCGGGGCGCAGGAACGCGCTCGCGCCTTCGATCGCGCGGCGCAGGATCGCGCAGCCGTCCGGACCGCCGTCGTAGGCGACCGGCGTCTCGAACGTGAACGTGTCGCGCTGGAGCAGGTGCAGCTCCGGCGTCGGGACGTACGGCACGACGCCGGTGACGACATCGACCGCGCCCTGCAGCGCGGGATCCACCGGCGCGAAGAGATCGCCGCCATGGGCCTCGACGCCGTTGGCCAGCGCGCACGCCACCGCCGCGGGCTCGACATCGGTCGCCAGCACCCGAGCGCCGCTCGTCGCCAGCACCGCCGCGACCGCGCCGCAGCCGGTGCAGAGATCGATCGCCGTCGCCCCTGCGCCGCCGTCCGGCGTGGCAGCGAGCAGCGCGCGGCCGCGGTGAGCGAGCAGCTCGGTCTGCCAGCGCGGGACGTAGACGCCAGGTGCGACGACGACCGTCAGGTCGCAGAAGGGTGCGCTGCCGGTGATCCAGGCGAGGGGTTCGCCGGTCAGGCGGCGCTCGATCGCCGCCTCCAGGCGCGCCGCGGAACTCGCCGACGCCGCGTGCTCCAGCAGTTCCGCCGCCTCCTCCTCCGCCGCCACGAACCCGTTGCGGGCCAGCAGCGCGGTCAGGGAGGCGAGGTCAAAGTGCTACATCCCGGCGATGTCGGGGCCTTCGGGCCCGCGCTGGCGCAGGAAGCGCTGGAACTCGCGGGCGATCACGTCGCCGCTCGGGAGCTCGGTCGGGTCGGCGTCCTCTTCCTCCTCGGCGGCGGTCCTCTCCAGCCGCTCGACGAAGGCCTGGACGTCCGGGTCGCTCTGCACGGCCAGCGACACCTGGCGCTCGTAGTCGGCGGACGCCAGCTCCAGCTCCTCGGCGTCGACGCTCACCCCGACCAACCCCTCCAACTTGCGCACCAGCGCCAGCGCCGCCTTGGGGTTGGGCGCGGCAGCGACATAATGCGGAACGGACGCCCACAGCGACGCGCTCGGCAGCCCCGCGTCCTGGCACGCCGCCTGCAGGACGCCGACGATGCCGGTCGGTCCCTCGTAGGACGTCGGCGCCAGCTCGAGGCCCTCGATCAGCGTCGGGTCGCTCGACAGCCCGGTGATCCCGACCGGGCGCGAGTGCGGCACGTCGGCGAGCAACGCGCCCAAAGAGACGACCATCTGCGTGCCCAAGGCCTCCGCCAGGTCGACGATCAGCTTCGAGAACGTCCGCCAGCGGAACGACGGCTCGGGCCCGCTCAGCAGGACGAGGTCGCGCGGCGCGCGCGGAACGCGGGCCTCGTAGATCTCCACCGACGGCCACTCCAGCCCGCGGGTGTCCCCGTCGACGAGCGTCACCTTCGGGCGCGTCGCCTGGAAGTCGAAGAACTCCTCGGGGTCGATCTGCGCGAAGCGCGTGGCGCCCAGCGACGCGCCGAAGAAGCGCAGCGCGGCGGACGCCGCATCGCCGGCGTCGTTCCAGCCGGTGAAGGCGCAGACCAGGGCCGGGGCACGAAGGCCATCCGGCCGGCTCTCCCAGATGAGCGGCTGCATCGACTGGACGGTAGCGTCCTCGCAGCGCTTCTCCATGACCGACCACGCCGAGACCATCCCGACGATCGCCACGCTCCGCGCCGGAGACGAGGTCGCTGCCACGTTCGCGTGCACGCGGAAGGAGCGCCTGATGTCCCGCGCGGGGACCCCGTACCTCGCGCTGGAGCTGCGCGACAAGTCCGGCGCGATCCCGGCACGGATCTTCCGCGACGCCGACGTCGCCGCCGCGCGCTTCGACCGCGGCGACCTCGTCACCGTGACCGCGCGCGTCGAGCGCTTCCGGGACCAGCTCCAGCTCGACGTCAGGACGATCGAGCGCGCGCCGCAGGCCGACCCGGCGGCGTTCCTGCCGGTCGCCTACCGGGATCTCGACGAGCTCGACGGCTTCTTCGAGCACCTCGCCAACGAGGTCCACGACCCGGGGTTCGCGGCGCTGCTCGGCGCCGTCCTGGCCGATCAACCCCTACGTGAAGCCCTGCACCGCGCGCCGTGCACGCGCGGCGGGCACCACGCGTACCTCGGGGGCCTGCTGGAGCACACGGTCGCGGTCGGGACGCTCGCGCTGGAGACCTGCCAGCTGCACATCAAGCTGAACTCCGACCTGCTGATCACCGCCGCGCTCCTGCACGACATCGGCAAGACCGAGGAGTTCACCTACGGCGCGGAGATCGCGCAGTCCGAGGCCGGCCGGCTGCTCGGACACGTCGAGCTGGGGCTGCGGATCATCGAGCGCCACGCCGCACGGATCCCGGCGATGGACGACGAGCGGCGCCTCGCGCTCGCCCACTGCGTCCTGACCCACCACGGCGCGGACGCCGCGCCGAACCGGCGCTTCGGCTCGGCCGAGGCGCTCGCGCTCCACCGGATCAACGCGCTCGACGCGTCCGTCAAGGGCGCGCTCGAGCAGGGGCTCGGGCTCGACGGCGCGCCGTCGGCCTAGTCGACCGCGCGGCGCTCGAACAGCCGCACGCCGACGAGCGTGAAGGCGACGGTCCAGCCGACGAGGCCGAGCGCGATCCAGCCGTTCCCGAGGTGGTCGGCGTCGGTCACCGCCGCGCGCAGGCCCTCCGACACGTAGGTCAACGGGTTCAGCAGCGTGATGACCTGGAACCACCTCATCGAGTCCAGGGCCGCCCACGGGTAGAACGTCGCACCGGTGAACAGCAGCGGCGTCAGGACGACCGCGAAGACGACGTTGATCTGCCGCGCCTCGACCGCGGTCCCGAGGACGAGCCCGACCGCGGCGCCCGCGAGCGGGCCGATCAGCATCACCGCGATGAAGCCCGGCCACGAGATGTCGGAGAAGTCGACGCCGCCGGGCAGGATCACCGCGGCCAGCGGCAGGATGATGATCGCGCCGACGATCCCGCGGACCGCCGCGACGACCACCTTCTGGAGCCCGACCAGCCCGGCCGGCAGCGGCGCGAGCAGCCGGTCCTCGATCTCCTTGGTGAACGAGAACTCGATGACGAGCGGCAGCGACGTGTTCTGCAGCGCGGTCAGGAACAGCGTGAGCGCGATGACGCCGGGCAGCAGCTGCGAGCCGTAGCCCTGGCCGGCCGCGCCGATCTCGGGCAGGACGCGGCCGAAGATGAACAGGTAGAAGACCGGCTGCAGGAGCGTCTGCGCCAGGAAGCCGCCGACCTGACGGCGGAACGCGACCCAGAAATCGCGCTCGCAGAGGGCCCAGAAGGCGACCATCTGGGCCCGGCGGGTGGCGGCGCCGGCGGGGCGCGCTGGCGGTGGCGAAGGCGCGGCGGTGGTGGCCGCGGGCTGCTCGGCGGCGCTCATCGCAGGTCCCGGCCCGTGAGGTGGACGAACACGTCTTCGAGGGTCCCTTCGATGCGGCGCAGGTCGACGAGGCGGGCGCCGGCGGACTCGGCGGCGGCGATCGCGGCCGAGGGCTCGACGTTCTCGCCGTAGATGCGGGCCTTCCACTGCTCGTCGCCGTCGGCCTCGGTGTCGACGCTCGTCCCCAGCCCGCCGAGCGACGGCGCCGGGTCGGTCGCGCTGGCCAGCGTCAGCTCCAGGCCCTCGCTGCCGGGCAGCAGCCGCCGCAGCCCGCGCGGCGTGTCCGAGGCAATCACCTTGCCATGGTCGACGATCGCGATGCGGTCGCACAGGCGATCCGCCTCGGCCATGTCGTGCGTCGTCAGCAGCAACGTGACGCCGCGGGCGATCAGGGCCTCCATCTGGTCCCACAGGAACAGGCGCGACTGCGGGTCCAGGCCGGTCGTCGGCTCGTCGAGGAACAGGACGCGCGGGTCGTGCATCAGCGCGCGGGCGATGATCAGCCGCTGCGCCATGCCGCCGGAGTAGTTGTCGACGCGGTCGTCGCCGCGGCCCTCCAGCCCGAACTGCGCGAGCATCTCGCGCGCGCGGCGGTTGCGCTCGCGCCGCCCGTAGCCGAAGTACGCGGCGTGGAACGTGAGGTTCTCCAGAGCGCTCAGCGAACGATCGAGGTTCGCGCGCTGGGGCACGACGGCGATCCGGAGCTTGGCCGCCACCGGGTCGGCGACGACGTCCACGCCGTCCACCATCACGCGCCCCGACGACGGCCGGACGCGCGTCGTCAGCGTCCCGATCGTCGTCGTCTTACCCGCGCCGTTGGGGCCGAGCAGCCCGAAGACCTCGCCCTCCTCGACGCTGAACGACACACCCGCGACCGCCTCCTGCTTGGCCCCCGCGTACGTCTTGCGCAGGTCGGCGACGTCGATGATCGGAGGCACGCCGAGGAACAGTACCTAGGCGGCGAAGCGGTACCCGACGCCCGGGTCGGTGCGGATGTAGCGGTGGCCGCCGGCCGGCTCGATCTTGCGGCGCAGGTTCGCGAGGTGGCCGCGCAGGACCGTGACGTCCTCGGCGTACTCCGGGCCCCAGACCTCGGTCAGCAGCGCGCGGTGGGTCATCAGGCGGCCGCGGTTGCGGGCCAGCGTCTCCAGCAGCCGGAACTCGATCGGGGTCAGGTGGACTTCCACACCATCTCGCTGCACGACGTGCGCCGCGAGGTCGATGACCAACCCCTCCGCCTCGATCCGCGGCTCCAGCGCGGCGCCCGCCGTGGACACCCGCCGCAGCGCCGCCTCCAGCCGCGCGATCAGCTCGCGCGCGCCGAACGGCTTGGTGACGTAGTCGTCGGCGCCGGCCTCCAGCGCGCGGACCTTCGCGTCCTCCTCGCCGACCGCGCTGAGCACGATGATCGGCATCGACGACCACCTGCGGATCTCCCGGCAGACCTCGACGCCGTCGCCGTCAGGCAGGACGAGGTCCAGGATCGCCGCGTCCGGCGGGTGCACGGCCGCGCGGTCCAGCGCCTCCTCGGCGGTCTCGGCGGGCACGGCCTCGAACCCCGCCTCGCGCAGGATCACCTTCAGCGCGCGCAGGATCTGCGGCTCGTCGTCGCAGACCAGGATGCGTCGGCGCGTCGGCGTGGCGCTCACAGCGGGAACTCAACCACGAACGACGCGCCCTGGCCCGGCAGCGACTCGACGCGCACCGTGCCGCCGTTGGCCTCCACGAACCCGCGGACGATCGCAAGGCCCAGGCCGGCGCCGGTCGCGGTCGGCGACGCGTCCGGGCCGCGGTAGAACGGCGAGAAGATCCGGGCCTGCTCGCCGGCCGGGATCCCGGGACCGCGATCGACCACCCGCACGACGACGCGGTGCCCCACCGCCCGCGCCCGGACCGAGACCGGCTGGCCGCCGCCGTGCGACAGCGCGTTCTCCATCAGGTTGGCGAACGCGCGCTCGAGCTGGACGGCGTCGGCGCGCAGCGGCGGGAGGTCGCGGTCGAGCTGGAGCGTGACGAGGCGCGTCGCGGTGTCCGGGTCGGCGAGGTCGTCGCGCGCCGCGGTCAGGACCTCGGCGAGGTCGACGAGGTCGACGCGCGGCTCCGCCTCACCCGCCTCCAGGCGGCTCAAGTCCAACAACTTGCCGATGAGCCGTTCCAGGCGGGCGCCCTCGGCGACGATCGCGCCGCTCAGCGCCGCTCGGTCCTCGTCGTCCAGCGCGGGCGAGCCGAGCGCCTCGCCGGAGGTGATCATCGCGGTCAACGGCGAGCGCAGGTCGTGGGAGACCGCGCGCAGGATCGAGGTCTTGAGGTCGTCGGAGCGGCGCAGCGCGCTCGTCTCGACGACCTCCTCGAGCAGCGCGTCACGCTCGATCGCGGAGGTCAGGATCGCCTCCAGCGCGGGGACGATCCGCTCGCGCACGCGCGCGTCCATGTCCGGCTGAAGCGGCTCCGGCAGCGCGAGCGTCGCGGCGCCGTCACCCAACACATAGGCATTGGGTCGATCGGGCTGCGCGCCGAGGACCAGCTGGGCGCTGCGCACGCCGAGCGCGTCGGCGATCGCCTGGGCGGTGACCGCCAGCCCGTCCTCCAGCCGCGCTCCGCCGAGCAGGTCGCGCGCCGCGGCGGCCGCGAGGTCGGCCTCCTCACGGCGCTGGGTCGCCTCGATCGCGCGCCGCCGCGCCAGCTCGGCGACCGCGGACGCCGCCGCCGCGACGCCGATGAACGCCAGCAGGCCGACGAGGTTCCGGGACGAGGCGATCGTGAACCGCCCGGTCGGCGGGATGTGGAAGAAGTTGTAGGCCAACGCCGAGAGGACCGCGGTCCCGATCCCGGCCCAGAAGCCCCAGACCGTCGCGACGACCAGGACGACGAGCAGGTAGACGACGCCGAGCGACAGGACCGGCGCCAGCTCGCGCAGGCCGAAGACGACGAGCGTCGCCAGCGCGATCCCGGCGACCGCGGCGGCCGCGGGCTTCACAGCGGGTCCTCCTGGTGTTCCGGGATCAGCGCGCGGCGCGCCATCTGGAACGCGACGAACAACATCAACAACGCGAAGAGCACCTCGGTCAGCCGTTCCGGGATCGCGTTGACGATCGCCACGCCGCCGATCGCGCCCGGGACCGCGAGCAGGCCGAGCAGGATCGCCTCGCGCAGCCGGAGGTTCCCGTAGCGGTTCTGGTTGGCCGCGCCGACCAGCGCCACCGGGATGATCGCCAGCAGCGACGTCGCCTCAGCGTCGACCTGGGGCAAGTTGAGGAACAACACCAACGCGGGGACGAACAGGATCCCGCCGCCGACGCCGAGCATCCCGGCGACGACGCCCGCGGCGAAGCCCACGATCAGGGCCCCGGCACTCATGGGATCAGGAGCGTGATCGCGACCACGACCATCAGCGCGGCGAACAGCAGCGACACCCAGCGCGGGTCGACGCGCTGCTGGAACGCCGTCCCGGCCAGCACCCCGGCGACCGCCGGCACGCCCACCTGCAGCCCGGCGCCGAAGTGGACCTTGCCGTACGCGCCCTGGGTCAGCATCGCCGCGAGGGCGATCAGGACGATCGCGCCGAGCGACGTCCCGGTGGCCTCGCGCGTCCCGTAGCCGAGCCACAGCACGAGCAGCGGCACGATGACGGTCCCGCCGCCGACCCCGAAGAGCCCGCTGAACAGACCGGCACCGGTACCGATCAGGGCGAGGCACAAGGTGCGTTGCGCGCCGCCGGCCAGCGGAGGGTCAGGGCGCGGCATGCTGCGATGATAGGTGCGTGCCCAACGCCGCGACCCTCGACGAAGTCCTCGCGCCGCTGCTGGCCGACCCCGCGCGTGCCGCGGTCCTGCTGGACATCGACGGGACGCTCGCGCCGATCGTCCGCCACGCCGACGACGCACACGTGCCGGAGCCGACCCGCGCGCCGCTGATCAAGATCGCCAAGGCCTACGGCTTGGTCGCCTGCATCTCGGGCCGCCAGGCGGCGACCGCGCGGCGGATCGTGTCGCTGGGGTCGATCACGTACGTGGGCAACCACGGGGCGGAGATCCTGCGCGGGGGCCAGACGACGCCGGAGATCGCGCCGGAGATCGCCGAGTGGGCGCGGCGCGTCCGGGCGTTCGGCGAGGGCGAGCTGAGGGGCGAGGAGCTGCACCGGCTGCGGGTGCGGGGCGAGGACAAGGACGTGATCTTCGGGTTCCACTGGCGCGGCGCGCCGGATGAGGAAGCGGCCGAGGAGGCGGCACGGGGTGTCGCCGCGCGGGCCGAGGACGCCGGGTTCGTGACGCACTGGGGGCGCAAGATCCTGGAGGTGCGGCCGCCGGTGGACTTGAACAAGGGGTTGGGCATCAAGACGCTGCTGGAGGACGCGGCCGGCGGGCTGGACGTCGCGCTGTACGCGGGCGACGACCGGACCGACGTGGACGCCTTCGACGCGTTGCGCGCGGCGGTGGCTTCGGGGGTCTTGAAGTCGTGTGTGTGCATCGGCGTGTCGAGCGGCGACGAGACGCCGGTCGAGCTGTCGGACGCGGCGGACATCCTGGTCGACGGGCCGCTCGGGGTGCGCGGCGTCCTCGAGACGCTGGCGGGATGAGGTTCCGCGACTTCCTGCGGGCGACGGTGCTCCTGAGCGGTGGCGCGGCGACCGCTCTGGGTGTCCTGACGCTCGTCGCGGCGACGCGCGATCAGGACGACACGGTGGCCTTGGTCGCGACGGCGTGGTGGGTCGTGGCGACGCTGGTCGGCGGCTGGGTCGGGCGGCGCTTCGAGGTCTCGCCGCCGATCGCAAGGCTTCTGGCTGACGCGAAGGCGGGCACGATGATGCCGGAGATCCGGCCGGGGTTCACGGTGCTCAACCGGCTGTGGCCGCTGTTGTTGGTGGTGATCGCAGCGGTCGCGCTGTCGTTCCTGGGGCCGCAGATCCCGGGGATCGCGGCGGGGTTCACGATCATCTGGGCGCTGGCGTGGCGGCGGCAGGAGAGCGCGGTGGCTGCCGTCGAGGAGCGCGACGGCGTGACGTTCTTCGTGGAGCGGACGTCGCCGTTCCGGCCGGTGCAGCTGATCCGGCTGCCGGGGTTCCGGCGCGAGCGGCCGACGGTCAACGGCGTCGAGCCGGGCGCTTAGAAGGCGCTCGCGATTCCCGCGATGGCGGGGGCGAAGAGCAGCGCCGGGAGGAAGTTGCCGACCTTGACGTCCTGGATGTCGAGGAGCTTGAGGGAGAGCCCGATGATCAGGACGCCGCCGGCCGAGGTGAGGCTGAGCAGCGCGTCGCTGCCGTCGGTGAGGATGTTCTGGAAGAGGCCGGCGCCGAGCGTCAGCGCGCCCTGGTAGATCAGGACCGAGACGGCGCTCAGCGCGACGCCCCAGCCGAGGGACGCGGCGAGCGCCACCGAGGCGAAGCCGTCGAGCAGGGCCTTCGTGTAGAGCGTGTCGTGGTTGCCGGTGAGCCCGTCCTGGATCGACCCGACGACCGCGAGCGCGCCGACGCAGAAGATGAGGCTGGCGGTGAAGAAGCCCTCGGCGACGGTCGACTCCCCGCCGCGCGCGAGGGTGCGCTGCGCGCGGTCGCCGACCGCCTGGAGGCGGTCCTCGATCCTGAGCGCCTCTCCCGCGAGGCCGCCGAGCAGGACGCCGCCGAGGACGAACAGCGGGTTGGTGTCGCGCCATTGCAGCGCGTTGTCAATGCCTATGACAAGCACGACGAGCCCGAGGCCCTGCAGGATCCGGGTCTGCAGCTGCTGGCTGAGGCGGCCGCCGACGAGCTCGCCGATCAGCGTGCCGAGGAGGATCGCTCCGACGTTGACGAACGTGCCGGTCACGCGCGCGGGGCGTCGCGCGCCGGGGCGTTGCTCGCCGGGGCGGCGGGGGCGTGGGGTGTGCCGTGCATCGCGACGCGGGAGAATGGCAGGTAGATGGCTTCGCTTGACGTGCTGATCGTGGGGCTCGGGTCGACGCATGGGCTGCGTGCGGCGGAGGACGAGCTGGCCGGATCCCTGCTGCGGGCGGGGGCCGACGCGATGCTCGTGCGGGCCGAGCGGCCGCGGGAGGTCCGGACGCTGGCGCTCACCGATCTGGTCTGGGCGCGCGCGGCGCGCCGGGCGGCGGTCGAGGCGCTGGCCGATACGTCGCCGCGCGCGATCATCTACTCGACGACGACCGCGGCGCTGCTGTGGCCGCAGCCGGGCGCGATCCGGTTCGACGCCGCGGCGGCCGGGAACCGGCCCGGCCGGCACGGGGTGTGGCAGCGGCCCGTCGAGCGCAGGCGGTTGGCGCAGGCGCCGCTGCTGATCCCGCAGGACGCCGGAGCGCTCGAGGAAGCCGGCTCGCCGTCGACGCCGAGCATCGTGGTGCCGATCCCGGTCGAGCCCTCCGGTCCGGTCGACGGCCCCCGCGACATCGCGGCGCTCACCTACGCGACCAACCCCTACAAGAAGGGCCTGGACCGGATCCTCGCCGCCTGGGACCTCGCGCGGGAGCCCGACGAGGAGCTGGTTATCGCCGGCCTCCGCGGCCCCGACCGCGACGGCATCACCTACGCGGGAACGTTGGACCACGACGCCTACAGAGCGTTGCTCCGCCGCACCCGCGTCTACGTGACCGCCCCCCGCCGCGAGGACTACGGCATCGCCCAACTCGAAGCCCTGGCCGACGGAGCCCGCGTCGTCACCACCCCCGCACCCGGCCCCTACGCAGCGCTCCCGCTGCTGCAAGCGGGCCTGGGCTGGGTGTCGGATCCCGCGCCCGCCCCCCTTTCGACAGCCCTCCGCTCCGCCCTGGACGACCCAACGCCTGACGCCACCTACGCCGACCACGCCCTCTCAGCGCTGGCCCCCTTCCGCCGCACCACCGTCGACACGACGATCGCGGAGTCCCTCCTCCCCCGCCTCCTCGACGACCACTGAGCCGGGCGCACCCTCGCCCCGGCACCCGCGTCCTAGGCCGATTTTCCGGCCCGGATCGTCGTGGCTGACGGTTGCCGGCCGAGCGTGGTGTGCGCCAGCACATGAGACCGGGCGGCGACCGTCAGGCGCGGCGAGGCGGCCCGGAAAATCGCCCTAGTAAGCTCGGCCGATGAGCGGTCCCGTGGTCCTGATCACCGGCGCGACGCGGGGCATCGGCGCTGCGGCGGCGGTCGAGCTGGCGCGGCGGGGTGCGGAGGTGGCGATCGTCGGGCGGGAGCCGGAGCGCGTCGCGGCCACTGCGGCGGAGGCCCGCGCCGCCGGCGGCGGCGCGGCGGTCCACGAGCACGTCGCCGACCTCATGCGCCCGGCGGAGGTCCGGCGCCTCGCCGCGGAGGTGCTCGACGCGCACCCGCGGATCGACGTCCTCGCCAACAACGCGGGCGCGATGTTCACGTCGCGAGAGGTCACCGCCGACGGCTTCGAGCGGACGTTCGCGCTCAACCACCTCGCGCCGTTCCTGCTCACTGCGCTGCTGCGCGAGCGGCTCGCGGCGTCCGGCGGACGCGTCGTCACGACGGCGTCCGACGCGCACGAGTCCGCCGACCTCGACCTCGACGACCTCCAGTGGGAACGCCGCCCCTTCCGGGCGATGCGCGTCTACGGCACGACCAAGTTGATGAACATCCTGTTCACCCGCGAGCTCGCTCGGCGCGCGCCGGAGCTGACCGCGACGTGCTTCCACCCGGGCGTCGTCCGGACCGGGTTCGGCAAGAACGACGGCCTGCTCTACCGCGTCGCGCTGACCGTCGCGGGCCCGTTCCTACGCTCGCCGGCGAAGGGCGCCCGCTCCCTCGTCTGGCTCGCCCTCGACCCGTCGGCCGCCCCCTCCGGCTCCTACGTGATCGACCAGAAGGTCCGCGACCCCTCCGCCGCCGGCCGCGACGCCATCCTCGCCGAAGCCCTCTGGGAGCGCACCGAGTCGCTCGCCGCGACGTACGCGACCTGAAGCGCCCTCCACCCCGACTGCCTCCCTCCTCCGCGTCTCCGCCGGCCGAGTCCACCGCGCCACACGGAGCCGAGGCTCGCCGCTCAGCTCAGCTCGACCGAGTTCGGCACGGGGGGCGAGGCTCGCGACGGCTCCGTCCGACCTGGGACTCCGGCGACCGTCCGGACCCAGACTCCGCCGGACGATGCGCGGCTAGGTCAGGCGGCCGTCGACGCCGAAGACCAGGTCGCCGATCGGGACGTCGAGGGCGTTGGAGATCTTGACCAGCGTGTCGAGGCGTGGTGCGACCTCCGCCCGCTCGATCCGCGAGTAGACGGCGGTCTGCAGCCCGGCCTTGTGCGCGATCTCTTCCTGCGTGGCCAACGCGGAGGCTCGGGCGGACTTGATGTTGCGTGAAAGAAGGTCGCGACGCACTGCGGCCCGCCACCCTGCGCGATCGCGCCACGATCGTCCACGACTCGAAAGTCGTTTTGGTCGTCAACGCAATCCGCGCTTTGAAGTCAGTTCCTCTCAGCGTTTGGATCTCGCGGGCGTCCGATCCGGTCCAGATCGACCACCAGCTCGTTCAACGGGAACGCGAGCGCCGTCGCGATCCTGGACATCGTCGAGATGTGCGGATCGACCTCTCCGCGTTCGATCCGTGAGTAGACGGCCGTCTGCATCCTCGCGCGATGAGCGGCCTCCTCCTGCGTCAAGCCCGACAGCGCGCGCGCCGCCCTGACGCGGCGCGCGAGAAGCTCCCGGCGAGCCGGCGCGTCCGGATCGGCGTCGTCGCGAGACCGGCTACCGCGCCTGGGACGACCCGCCGGCATGCTCGGTTGGAGGTTCGGAATTGCGTCCCGCCGCGGACACACCGACGGGCGATGGGCGTGCGTCGCGAGCAGAGCTGCAACGCGGCTTGTACCACGGCGGGACAGGAGGTCGCCCCGTCGGCCACCGCGCAACACGGCTGCGCCGACCACGTCGGCCGAACGGCGGTTGGGTGAGGTGAGCGTCGCCCGTCACGATACGAACACATGTTTGCATAACCGCAGCCATTTGACGAACGCATGTTCGTGTAGGTGCCGAACTGTCCGCTCTTTGCAGGGAACGGTGATCGCCGTGCCGTTCCCATCGGGCATGGGCCCGAGGTGGGCCGAGTCGGCGCGCCAAGAGGGTTGGTGCGAGGTGGGGCCGGCATGAGCCCGAGGTGGGCGAGCGCGGCTGCGGGTGGGCTAGGCCCTGGCGTGCTTGCGCAGTGGCCCGAAGGTCGACCAGGGCTGCGTGTTGGCGATCGCGGCCTTGGTGAAGGCCGCGCGACGGGCGGTGGCGATGCCCCAGCGGGAGTTGGAGAGGGTGTTGGCGCCGTGGGCGTCGGTGTTGATGATGATCGTGACGCCGGCTGCGTGGGCGGCGCGGGCGTGGACGTCGGAGAGGTCGCGGCGGTCGGGTGCGGAGTTGATCTCCAGCATGGTCCCGTGCTTCGCGGCGGCGGCGAAGATGGCGTCGGTGTCCAGCTCGTAGGGCTTGCGTGATTCGATCTTGCGACCGGTCAGGTGTCCGATGCAATCGATGTACGGGTGCTCGATCGCGGTGATGACGCGCTTGGTCATCTCGGCCGACGAGATCCCGAATGAGGTGTGGACGGACGCGACCACCCAGTCCAACTGCTGCAACAACTCGTCGTCGTAGTCGGGCGCGCCGTCGGGCAGGATGTTGGTCTCGGTCCCGACCAGCACCTCGATCCCGTCGAGCCTGTCGTTGATCCCGCGGACCAGCTCGATCTGGCGCTTCAGCCCGTCGGGCGAGACGTCGTTGCCGAACCCGTGCGTTGCCGAGTGGTCGGTGATCGCGATGTACTCCAGCCCGCGCTCGAGCGCGGCCCGCGCCATCTCCTCGGCGGTGTTGCGCCCGTCGGACGCGATCGTGTGCATGTGCAGGTCGCCCTTCAGGTCCTCCTGCACGATCAGCTCGGGGATCACGAAGCCGGGATCGAGCTCGCCGCGGTCCTCGCGCAGCTCCGGCGGGATGTAGGGCAGGCCGAGGCGCTCGTACACGGCCTCCTCGGTCTCGCAACGCAGCGTCTCGCCGGTCGCGTCGTCGGTGATCCCGTACTCGGAGACGTGCAGGCCCTTGCGCACGGCGCGCTCGCGCAGGCGCATGTTGTGGTTCTTGGACCCCGTGAAGTGCTGCAGCAGGTTGCCGAACTGGTCGGGCTCGACCACGCGCAGGTCGATGCTGACGCCGTTGTGGGTCCGGGCGCGCGCCGCGTTGGGGCCGGAGTTGCCGGCCGACTCGATCAGGTCGATGTCGGCGAGCGCCGCCGCGAGCGCCGCGGGGTCGGTGGCGGACGCGACGATGTCGAGGTCCTTGACCGAGTCGGCGAGGCGCCGGACGCCGCCGGCGACCTCGACCCGGACCGCCGCCGGGTGCCTCTCCAGCTCGGAGACGATCGCGTCGGCCAGCTCGATCGCGCGCGGGAGCAGGACGCGCGGCGTCGCCTTCTCGGCGACCCCGGACGCGAACGCCTCCAGGACCGACTCCTCGAACTTGGGCCCGAAGCCCTTGACCGACCGGAGCCTCTGGCCTTCGGCGGCGGTCTTGAGGGCGTCGAGCGAGTCGATGTTCAACTCGTCGAACAGCCGCCGCGCGCGCTTGGGGCCGAGGCCGGGCAGGCGCGTGAGGTCGATCAGGCCGGGCGGGAACTTGGCGCGGAGCTTCTCAGCGGCGGGGATCGTGCCGGTCTCGAGCAGCGCGCGCAGCTTCTCCTCGAGCGTCCTGCCGATCCCGGGCAGCGTCGTGACCTTGCCCTCGCGCGTGAGCGCGGCGATCGACATCGGCGCGTCCCGGACCGCCTTCGCCGCGTTGCGGTAGGCGACGACGCGGTGGACGACGGCGCCGTCGAGCTCGTAGAGGTCGCCGAGCTCGTCGAAGGCGGCGGCGATGGTCGCGTTGCTGGGGTCGGGCATCCTGGTGTGCAGCCTACGGCGGCGGCGCCGGGAGCTGCGAGGGGTCGCGCGGCGTGGGGGATCGAGGCGCTCTAGGGTGTCCCGGTCGTGTCCGGTCTGCCCTGGCTCATCCTGCCCACTTTCGACGAGGCCGAGAACATCGAGCTGATCGTCGCCGCGTCGCTCGAGGTGCTCGCGCAGGCGGCCCCGGACGGGTTCCGGATCCTCGTCGTCGACGACGACTCGCCGGATGGGACCGGCCGGATCGCCGACCGGCTGGCGACCGAGCACGAGCAGGTGCAGGTGCTGCACCGCACCGAGCGCGAAGGGCTCGGTCCGGCGTACGTCGCCGGGTTCCAGCGCGCGCTGTCGCAGGGCGCGGGGTTCGTCTTCGAGATGGACAGCGACTTCTCGCACGACCCGAAGGACCTCGCCCGCCTGCTCGAGGCGGTCCGGGACGGGCGCGCCGACGTCGCGCTCGGGTCGCGCTACGTCGCCGGCGGTGCGGTGCTCGACTGGGGCCTGCTGCGCCGGATCATCTCGCGCGGTGGGTCGCTGTACGCGGCGGTGATCCTCGGGCTGACCGTGCGCGACCTCACCGGCGGCTTCAAGTGCTTCCGCGCCGAGGTGCTGGAGGCGATCGACCTCCCGAGCGTGGAGGCCCACGGCTACGCGTTCCAGGTCGAGCTGACCAACCGCGCGATCCGCCACGGCTTCCGCGTCGTCGAGGTCCCGATCACCTTCCGGGACCGCCTGCGGGGCAAGTCGAAGATGAGCGCGAAGATCGCCATCGAGGCGATGTTCCTCGTGCCGAGGCTGCGCAGCCGCAGCCGCGCGCGCTGAGCCGATCGCGGCGCGGAACGGGGCGGCCGCGTGCGCTGAGCGCGCGGACCGTGGGTTCAAGGGTCGAGGTGCAGTGGCCGATCGTCCGGGGTGATGGCTCCCGAGCTTGTGGTCGTTCAGGGTCTGCGTGACACGCGGGCCACGCTGGAGCGCTGGAACGCGCGCCCGTTCAAGGTGCTCGGGCCGTGGTTCGCCGTGTCTGCGGCGATCTGCGCGCTGCTGCTCGCCGCGGTCGTCGTGATCGCGTACATGTCGACGCCCGACCCGACGCCGCTGCAGTTCCCCGGGCTCACTCGATCGCCGCAGCTGAGCGACGTGGGCCGGATCCTGTTCCGGAACTCGCTCGTGCTCGCGCTGCACGCGATGGCGTGCGTCGCCGGGTTCATCGCCGGCAGTTCGATGCCGATGGAGGCCGAGCGCTACAGCGGCACGTGGCGGTTGATCCACGAGAAGGCCGGCCCGCTGGCGATCGGCTTCGTGATCTGCGCGACGTCGTTCTCGCTGCTCACGCAGGCGTACATCCTCGGCGGCGACGCCTCGACGCTCGCCGCCCAGGGCGGCGTGAGCCCGGACGTGTTCATCGTCGGCCTGCTCCCGCACGCGGTGCCGGAGCTGATCGGCCTGTTCCTGCCGCTGGCCGCCTGGACGTCGGCGAGCAAGCGCGGCGCCTGGGAGGAGTTGATGGCCGCGACGTTCCTGACCGTCGCCGTCGCGGTCCCGTTCGTGGTCACCGCCGCGTTCATCGAGGTGTACGTGTCGCCGCACCTCATCCTGGCGCTGCGCGGCTGAGCCAGGCGCCTCGGTTGCGGGTAGCGTTGCCGTAACGGCGACCGCTTCGCCCGAGACTGCACTTCACTTTGTATAGTGCAGGTCCTACCCCTTCCAAGGAGCCCGACATGGCCGGAACCCTCTCCGACGTCACCGACAGCAACTTCCAGGCCGAGGTCCTCGAGGCCGACGGCCCCGTCCTCGTCGACTTCTGGGCGCCCTGGTGTGGCCCGTGCCGCGTCGTCGCGCCGGTCCTCGAGGAGATCGCGGCCGAGCGCCCCGAGCTCAAGATCGTGAAGTTGAACGTCGACGAGAACCAGCAGACGGCCGCCAACTTCGAGGTGCTCAGCATCCCGACGATGATCCTGTTCAAGAACGGCGCAGCCGCCAAGAAGATCATCGGCGCGTACCCGAAGCGCAAGCTCGAGGCCGAGCTGGAGCCGGCGCTGGCCTAGCCGGCCGCGCCGCGATGGCGACGCGCCAACGCGCAGCGTCGCCATCGCCTACGCCTCCACCAACGCGAGCGTCAACCGCGCGTCCTCCGGGGCGCGCCCCCTCGTGAACTTGAGGCCCTCCCTCCGCAGTCGCCGCCGGACCCGCTCGGGATCGCCGAGCGCGGTGCCGGCGATGCTGCCGTCCGACTTCAGGACGCGGTGTGCGCCGTCGCACCTCATCCGCGTCAGCCGCGGGTTGATGCTGATCGCCTGGCGCGGCACGCCGCCGGCCGCGGCCGTGACGTCCCCGTAGGACATCCACCGCCCCGGCGGGATCCGCTCGACGACCGCACGGACCGCGTCGTCGTCCATCGTGATGTCGTCGTCGCTCATGCCCCCACTAGGGGCTGAGCGACGAAAACTCGCCCCCCCTAGCGAGATCCTGCGGCCCGGATCGTCGTGGCTGGGGCCGCCGGCCGAGCGAAGGAGGGCGGACGCCCTTTGAGACCGGTCGGTGGCTCCAGGCGCGGCGAGGCGGCCCGCAGGATCCGCTAGGCGCGTTCGACGGAGATGGAGAGGGTGTGGCCGTCGATCGTTGCTGAGAAGGTGCCGGTCGCGCCGTCGAAGGACACCGACGTCGCCAGCACCTCGTCGGCAACGAGGGACGAGAACTCCTGGGCGACCGAGACCAGCTCGGCGTCGCCGCCGAGTGACAGCGCGATGCGGTCGGAGACCTCGAGGCCGGCGTCCTTGCGCGCGTTCTGGACTGCACGAACGACCTCGCGGGCCCAGCCTTCACGGCGCAGCTCCTCGGACATCGCGAGATCCAACGCCACGGCGTGGCCGGCTTCGCGCTCGACCTGGAAGCCCTCCAGCGGCTGCAACCCCACCAACAAGTCGTCGGTGGTCAGCTCATGGTCGTGGCCGTCGACGGCGATCCCGACCGTCCGGCCTTCGCGCAGCGCGACCGCGACCCTGTCGGCGTCCAGGCCCGCGACCGCAGCAGCGACCAAGGGCATGTTCTTGCCGAAGCGCGGGCCGAGCGCCCGGTAGTTGGGCTTGAGCTCGTAGGACCCCAGCTCGTCGGCCTCATCGACGAACCGCAAGGCCTTCACGTTGAGCTCGTCGCGCACGATCTCCGACAGCGACTCCAGCGCCGCGCGCTCGCGCCCCGCGGCCACCACGACCGCCTCGCCCAGCGGCCGGCGCAGGCCGACCTTCGCGCCCGCGCGCGCACGCAGACCCAGCGCGACCGCCTCGCGCGCCGTGGCCATCGCGGACTCCAGCTCCAGATCGCGCGCGGCCGCCACCGGCCAGTCGGTGAGGTGCACCGACCCCGCCGACGCGTCCAAGTTGTCGTAGATCTCGTCCGCGATGAACGGCGTGTACGGCGCGAGCAGCTGCGCGACCGTCACGAGGCACTCGCGCAGCGTCGCGAACGCGCGCTTGTCGCCGTCCCAGAACCGGCGCCGGTTGCGGCGCACGTACCAGTTGGACAGGTCGTCGACGAACGTCGCGATCTCACGCGCGCCGGTCGTCGCGTCGAATGCGTCAAGCGACGTCGTGACGGATTCCACCGTCGCCGCCAGCCGCGACAGCACCCAGCGGTCCAGGTCGGTCGGCTCGCCGATCGGAGCGTCCGCCGCCGGCGTCCCCTCCGCCGCGTTCTCGTACAACACCAAGAACCCGTAGGTGTTCCACAACGTGTTGAGGAACAGTCGGACGCCCTCGGCGATCGTCTCCTCGCTGAACCGGTACCCGTCCCACGGCTGCTTGGACGAGAAGAAGTACCAGCGCAACGCGTCCGCGCCGAACTTGTCGAGCACCGCGAACGGGTCGACGACGTTCCCCTTCGACTTGGACATCTTCTGCCCGTCCTCGTCGAGGATCAGGCCGAGGCAGACGACGTCCTTGTACGGCGACTCGCCGTACAACAGCACGGACACCGCCAGCAGCGAGTAGAACCACCCGCGCGTCTGGTCCAGCGCCTCGCAGACGAAGTCCGCCGGCCACGACGTCTCCATCCGCTCAGCGTTCTCGAACGGCGCATGCCACTGAGCGAACTGCATCGCTCCGGAGTCGAACCAGACGTCGATGACCTCGGGCACGCGGCGCATCACGGCACCGGTCTTCGGCGAGATGAACGTGACGTCGTCGACGTAGGGCCGGTGCGGGTCCTCGAGCTTGACGCCCGACAGCTCCTCCAGCTCGGCGAACGACCCGATCACGTGGATCTCGCCCGAGCCGTCCTCCGCGCGCCAGACCGGCAGCGGCGTGCCCCAGTAGCGCTCGCGCGACAGCGCCCAGTCGACGTTGTTCTCCAGCCAGCGGCCGAAGCGCCCGTGCTTGACGTGCTCCGGGTGCCAGCCGACGGTCTCGTTGGCGGCCAGGAGCTGGTCGCGCAGCCTCGACGTGGCGATGTACCACGACGGCTTCGCGTAGTAGAGCAGAGCGGTCCCGCATCGCCAGCAATGGGGGTATGAGTGCTCGTAGTCCTCCGCGCGCAGCAGCCGGCCGGACGCGCGCAGGTCCTCGACGAGGTCGGCGTTGGCGTCGCGCACCGCGCGGCCCTCGTAGCCCTTGATGCGCTCGTCGTACAGGCCCTCGAGCGTGACCGGGTTGACCACGTTGAGCCCGTACTGCGCGCCGAGGCGGAAGTCGTCCTCACCGAAGGCGATCGCGGTGTGGACGAGGCCGGTGCCGTCGTCGGCGGTGACGAAGTCCCCCAACAACACCGTGTGGCCGCGCTCGCCGTACTCGGCGCCGGAGATGAACGGGAACGGCGGCTCGTAGCGGACGCCGTCCAGGGCCGCGCCCGGGAAGGAGTCGAGGATCTCGACCTCGGTGTCGGCGCCCAGGACGCGCTCGACCAGGGCCTGAGCAAGGACGACAGGTTGATCGAGACCCGCGGCGCGGGCCCGGACGTAGGTCAGCTCGGGGTCGACCGCGACCGCCGCGTTGGACACGAGCGTCCACGGCGTGGTCGTCCACACCAAGAGCTCGTCGCCGGCCTGCAGCGGGCCGGCCGCCGCGGTGACCGGGAAGCGCACGTAGACCGACGGGTCGATGACGTCCCTGTAGCCCTGCGCCAGCTCGTGCGAGGACAGCGCGGTCCCGCAGCGCGGGCAGTAGGGCACCACCTTGTGGCCCTCGTAGAGCAGGTCCTTGTCGGCGATCTGGCGCAGCGCCCACCAGATCGACTCGACGTAGCTCGCGTCGAGCGTCCGGTACGCGTTGTCGAGGTCGACCCAGAAGCCGATCCGTTCGGTCAGGCGGTTCCAGTCCTCCAGGTACTCGAAGACGGACTCGCGGCACTTCCTGTTGAACTCGGCGATGCCGTAGCGCTCGATGTCGTGCTTGTTGTGCAGCCCGAGCTGCTGCTCGACGTTGATCTCGACCGGCAGGCCGTGCGTGTCCCAGCCGCCCTTGCGCTCGACGAGGTGGCCGCGCATCGTCTTGTAGCGCGGGTAGATGTCCTTGAACGCGCGCGCCAGGACGTGGTGGACGCCCGGGCGCCCGTTGGCCGTCGGCGGCCCCTCCCAGAACACCCACCGCTCGGCGCCCTCGCGGATGCGGAGCGACTCGGCGAACACGTCGCGCTCGCGCCAGCGGGCGAGCACCTGCTCTTCGAGCTGGGGGAAGGACTGGTTGGACTCGACAGGACGGCGCGCCATGGACGCCGGAGGATAGTTCGGCGCGCCGCGGGGCTACAGCGCGGGCGCGACGGCGGCCTGCGCCTCGGCCTCAGCCGTGAGCTTGCGGCAGAGGTCGGCGAGGGTGCGCTTCTCGGCCTCGTCGAGCATCGCGAACGCGTCGGTGACGCGCTGGGTGTGCTCCGGGACGAGGCGGTCGACGAGCTCGCGGCCCTGGACGGTCAGCCGGACCGACGCGGCGCGGCGGTCGTGCGGCAGGCGGAAGCGCTGGACCATCCCGCGGGTCTCGAGCGTCGTGACGACCTCGGTCGCGTTGGCCTTCGACGTGCGCAGGCGGGCGCGCAGCGTGCGCAGCTCCAGCTCGCCGCCCGACGACGAGAGGACCATGAGCACGCTGAAGCCGGACGACGACAGCCCCTCGCGTTCGAGGTCGGCGGCCAGGCGCCGCCGGACGCTCGCCTCAGCGAGGAACAAGGACTCGAGCGCCTCGTGGGCCAGGGTGTCGCCGGACTGGGTGAGCGTCATCGCGATGGCCATCCTTCCAAGCCGGTCGGACGGCTCCGAACGACCGGCGACCACGGCGCGCGAACGTCAGCGGCGCAGAGGGGTTCGCATGGAGCCCAAATGCACCGTTGACCCCGAGCGGGATGCGGGGCGGAGGGTGCGAGGGGTGGAGGTGCCGCGGTCGACGACGCGCTGGTTGTCAAGCGTCGGCGGAGGTGCTTGGGCTGACCGCCCCGCAGCGGTCGCGCCGACGCTGGCGACGAGGCGCGTGTGCCGAAGAGTCGCGGAGAGCGCGAAGGACGGAGGCGCCGCGCTCGACAACGCATTGGTTGCGAGACGTTGGCGCAGTTGTTGGCGATGACCGCCCCGCGGCGGTCGAGCCGACGCGCGCGACGAGGCGCGTGTGCCGAGCGCCTACAGGCCGATGGCCGTCGACGGGCCGCGGACGAAGCGGCCGCCGGATGTCGACAGGCGGCCGTCGAGGCGCATCAGGAGGGATTCGCGGGCTGAGAGGGGCTGGTCCGGCAGGGCTTCGACGGTGGACGAGCCGGTGTGGGCGATCGCGCCGCGGTAGTCGAGGATCGCGACGTCGTCCCCGGCCACGCGGCGGGCGGTGAAGACGAGGCGGCCCAGGGAGTCCAGGGAGGCGCCCTTGCCCGTCAGCACGACGGCACGGGGGTCCAGCGCGGCGATCGCGTGCGACAGCCGCGAGGGGTCGCTGTCGGCCGTCAGCGTCAACGTACGAAGGCCGGCGCGGCGCAGCACCAGCTCCAAGGCCTGCGCGTGCAGCGCCTCGCAGTCCCCGGGACGCGAGGCGTCGAAGACCAGGACGCCCTCGGCGCGCGACGCCGGCGGCGAGATGCGCTGCGTCGCGGCCATCCAGCCCGTGGCGTAGCGCCAGGCGAAGCCGTACTCGGGCGTCGGCGCCACGTTCAGCGCGGGCGCCATCGACTCGATCGTCGGCAGCAGGACCTCTTCCAGCGTCCGCTCGACGGAGCGCACCGTGAGCGACTCCTCCATCAACCGGTTCGCGCCGTCCTCGTCGAAGCGCCCGAAGGCCGACTGCAGCCGCGCCGGGGAGGCGGGACCCGCCCCCCGCTCGCGGGCAACCGAAACCGCAGACGAGATGTTCTGCGTCTCCTCGAAGGCCGCGCGCAGCGCCTCGATCTCGGCGAGGTCGAACTGCCGGTGCCCGCCGGCGGTCCGCTTCGGCTCCGGGAAGCCGAACCGGCGCTCCCACGAGCGCAGCGTGTTGGGGCTGACGCCAAGCATCGCCGCCGCCGCGTTGGTCCGAATCGAGCCACCCATGTCCCGTTAATCTCGCCCTTTGTGGAGGTTCGGGCAACTTGCGCAACGCCCGGTGCAGGGCGGGACGGGCCTTGCACCAGGAAGGAACGCGCAGCTACACGCCGACGCCTAGACCGTCCCGAGCACGATCAGCGCGCCTTCCGGCGGCCCGCAGGCCCCGACACGCGCGGCGTACCGGACGCCGTACTCGCCGGTCGGACGCACGGTCACGCTGACCGCGGGCGCGAAGCCCATCGCCGCCGACGACACGATCTGCTGCAACAACGCGTCACCGGCGCCGGCCTCGGCGTCAGCGGGCTCGAGGAACTCCGACACGTGCAGATGCACGGCGTCGGGCTCGGCCAGCCCCAGCAGCCGCTCGGCGCCGCGCGACAGCGCGCACACCTTCAGCTGCGTGTCGACGATCAGGAACGACTCACGCTCGCGCGGCGCGAGGTCCGCGGCCGCGGTGACGATCACCCCGAGCCCGCAGCGGCCGCACACACGCGCGTTCAGCGCCGCGGTCGACGGGTCCGGGGCCTGGCCGCAATGCCCGCAGAAGCTGACGACGGGTGTCGGCGGGGCGAGATCCGGGACCAGGCGGAGGGACGGACGAGAGCTCAAGCGGGATCCTCCTCAGCAGCCATCAGGCGGACAACCGGCGGCGGTTCTGGGTGGTGGAGACCGGCCCGGACATGTCCTCGAACTCCAGCTCCTCCGCCTCGTCCTCGGCACTGCCGCCCTCCGCGATGTCGAGCAGCTGCCCGGCGGCGATCGTGGCGGAGTCCGCGAGGTGGCGCGCCCCGGCGTTGCGGGTGGTGGAGCGGCCGTTGCGGCGGTAGAGCAGGACCGGCAGGGCGCCGGCTGACGCGCGGACCCTGTAGGCCCAGCGCGCGACGTCGTCGTCGACTTCCTCGCCGCCCGCGATGACGACGACCTTCGGGTCGTAGGCGGCGATCACGTCGCCCAGGCCCGCAAGCCCGGTGACGGGCAGCGTGACGGCCCGCAGGCCGATCCTGGACGAGCACAGCTCGAGGGCGCGCAGCGCGAGGCAGTCCGGGTCGAGCTGGTCGCGCGTGGCGTCGCCGACGAGGACGGCCGGGCCGGTCGCCATCGGCGGCGACAGCCGCTGCGCTCGCAGCAGCCACTCGCCGGCCCAGCGCGCGGCCACGGCCCACGGCGCCGAGTCGGTGCCGTGGCGCTCGCCGATCTCGGCCATCGAGGGCAGCAGCACCTCCTCGACCGACCGCTCGACGGAGCGCAGCGCGAGCGCGCCCTCCATCGCCTGGTCGGCCCGCTCCAGCTCGTAGGCGCTCAGCGCCCCGACGAGCACGTGCGTGTCGGCCGCGACCGACTCACGAGCGCGTGAGATGGCCGACGAGATCGACAGCCCCTCCTGCAGCGCATCGCGCAGCGCGGCGATCTCGCCGTGCGTGTAGAGCCGGTGCTTTCCGGGGCTCCGCTGCGGCTTGGGATAGCCGAAGCGACGCTCCCACGCACGGAGCGTATTTGGGCTGACGTTCAGGACGGCAGCGGCTTCAGATGTCTTCAGCGTGCGCACGCGCGTTCAACGGGATCACGGAGTACAGCTTTAGTCCCGCTTGTTGTCGAAAATGCATCGATTTTGCGCAGCTTCCCGTGCAGAGCCACAAGCGGACCTTACGCTCGCCGCCGGTTATCCGTCCAACAACACCTTTCGGGAGGCTGCTGTGTCCAACTTGAAGCTCCGTGCTCTGCCCTACGCCGGTGTCCTGGTCTTCGTGGCCTCGATGGCCGGTTACGTCGGTAGCCGCTAGCCCTACCCCTGGACCGTCCCGGAGGCGCGCTGTAGCGTCTCCGTCGTGAGCGGGCCGGACGTGGTGCAACACCCGCGCCTCGCGACCGCGCTGGCGCTGTCGGGGCTGACGATCGCCGCCGTCGTCGCGATCGTGAGCCCCGGCACGGTTGCCGACGCGCTCTTCGGAGTGCTGCTCGTCGCAGCGGTGGCCTCACGGCTGCTGGCCGTCGACGTCAACGTCGGCCTGATGTTCGTCTCGGGCGCGTTCCTCTGCGGGATCCTGGGCGCCGGCTTCCTCGGCGCCGCGGCCGCGTTCTGCGTCCCGGTGCTCTCCGAGCTGATCGGCTGGGCGATCGAGCGCTATCGCCCGATCCCGATGCTCATCAACCTCGCCGCGAGCGCGCTGCCGACGGTCGCCGCCGCGGTCGTCATCCAGCAGCTCGGCCTCGACCACGAGTCCGCGGCGTTCGCCGCCGCGCTGGCCGTGGCCAGCGGCGCGGTCCTGATCGTCAACTCCGAGCTGGTCGCGGTCCTGATGGCGGTCTACGAGGGCCACCCGCTGCAGCAGCGCGGCAGGGCGCTGGCCGACCTGGCGCCGACGATCGCCATCAACATCGCGCTGGTCACCGCGATCGGCGTCCTCTACGCCCAGACCGGCTTCGCGGTCATCACGCTCGTGCTGGTGGCGCTGCTCGCGTTCACCTACATGACGCGCCTGGTGATCGTCGCGCGCCACCGGACCAAGGAGTACGCGAACCTCAGCTGGGGCGTGCTGAGCGGCCTGATCCGGACGCTCGACGCCCGCGACCACCGCGCCGCCCGCCACTGCGCCGCGGTCGCGCGGTTCTCACGCGACATCGCCCACCACGCGGGGATGTCCACGCGCGACCAGGAGCTGGCGCACACCGCGGGCCTGCTGCACGACATCGGCCGGTTCGCGCTGAGCGACCGCGTGATGGAGCGCGGCGTCGTCCTGACCGACGAGGACTGGGTCTCGATCCGCCGCCACCCGGAGCTGGGCGCCGAGATGCTGCGCGACATCGGCGTCTACGGCCCGCTGAGCGAGATCATCGTCGCCCACCACGAGCGGCCGGACGGCAAGGGCTACCCGAGGCGGCTGACCGCGGAGGAGATCCCGGAGATCGCCAAGATCATCGCGGTCGCCGAGGTCTACGACACGCTGACCGCGCCCGACACCTACCGGACGCAGCTGTCGTCGTTCGAGGCGCTGACCGAGCTGCGCCGCGTCGCGGGCAGGCAGCTGGACGAGACCTACGTCGAGATGCTGGCCGAGCTGCTCGCCGGCCAGGGGACGGACTACCGCCACGCCGCGGAGGCCGACTACGACGAGGAGCTGGCGATCGAGCGGCGCATGAACGAGGCCGCTGGAGGCTGACGCCCGGCGCAGCTTGCGCCGGAGCAGTCCCGCTGCGCGCCGCTTCCGGCGCGCGTCCCCCTTGAAGTTGTTGTTCTACTCGTCAGTCTCGAGGGGCGGCATCTCGGCCGCCGCCTCGTTCTCTCGCACGAACCGGCCGGTGCCGGTCGTGCGCTCCTCCAGGGAGGAGACGAACTCGTCGAGCTCCTGCACCGGGAAGCGGCGCTGCCCGCCCGGCGTCCGGTAGCCGCGCAGGTAGCCCATGTCGGACCACCGGCGGACGGTGGAGAGGGAGACCCCGAGGTGACGTGCCGCCTCTGAGGTCGTGAGACCCAGACGGCTGGTATGCGTGGACCGCGTCATGAAGGTCAGTGTTAGCTCGATCTGAAGGCTTCGCGACCACACTTGCGGCTTTGCGCAGGTTTCGGCCGTCTCAGCTGCAGAGCCTGCGCGGTCTGAGAGGATTTGTGTCACTTATGACCCGGCTCGACGACCTCGACCTCTCCCTCAAGCTCAAGCGCAGGGAGCAGGACGAGCGCCTCATGCGCGCCGGCCGGCGGCTCGCGCAGCTGCGCCTGGCGCTCGGCGGCAAGCTCCATCCGGACGACCCGATCGGCCCGCCGCTGGCGATCGTGATGGAGGGCTGGGACGCCGGCGGCAAGGGCGGCGCGATCAAGCGCCTCGTCGCGCCGCTCGACTCGCGCCACGTGCGCGTCGCGTCGTTCTCCGCGCCGACGCCCGACGAGCTGCGCCACCACTACCTCAAGCGCTTCTGGATCGCGATCCCCGGCCACGGCGGCATGACGATCTTCGATCGCTCCTGGTACGGCCGCGTCCTCGTCGAGCGCGTCGAGGGCTTCGCCACCGAGGAGCAGTGGCGGCGCGCCTACGACGAGATCAACGAGTTCGAGCGCACGCAGGCCGCCGAGGGCACGATCTTCTGCAAGTTCTGGTTCCACATCTCGCCCGAGGAGCAGCTCAAGCGCTTCAAGCGCCGCGAGAGGGACCCGCTCAAGACCTACAAGATCACCGACGAGGACTGGCGCAACCGCGACAAGCGCCCGCAGTACGAGGAGGCGGTCGAGGAGATGTTCGCGCGCACCGACACGCTCGAGGCGCCGTGGACGCTGGTCGAGGGCGAGTCGAAGCGCTTCGCACGCGTGAAGGTGATGGAGTGCGTGGTCGAGCAGATCGAGCGCGGGTGCGCCGCACGTGGGTTCGCCCTGCCGCAACCTCTAGAACCGGAGACCAACGCATGAGCTTCGTCCACACCGAGCGGGTCCGCTTCGGCGACCTCGACGCGAACCGCCACCTCAACAACGTGGTGTTCCTGCGCTACTTCGAGACCGCCCGGATCGCGTACCTGCGCGAGCTCGTCCCGTCGCACGACCCCGCCAACCCGGAGGCGGACGCGTTCGGGCTGATCTTCGCCGAGTGCCACATCAACTACCGCTCGCCGGTGCTGTTCGACGAGGAGGTCGCGGTGAGGTGCTCGATCGGCAACGTCAAGCGCTCGTCGTTCCGGGTCGAGTTCGAGATGCGCGTCGGCTCGCGCCTGGTCGCCGAGGGCTACGGCGTCCTGGTCGGCTTCGACTACACCGCGCAGGCCGCGGCGCAGCTCCCGGACGAGCTGCGCGAGACGCTGGAGTCCGAGACGGGCGCACCCGCCGGCTCCGCGGGCTAGTTGTAGGCCTCGACGGCGGTCGTCGCGCCGGTCACGAGCCAGCGGCGCCCGAGGAAGCGGGCGCCGATCGTGGCCAGGCGCGCGACCATCAGCGCGTTCAGGCCCCACCAGACGCCGGTCACGCCCCAGCCGAAGTGCAGGCTCAGCAGCGCGATCGGGACGAACACGCCGAACGCGCTGAAGGCCATCGCGTAGGCGAGGTAGCGCGTGTCGCCCGCGCCGAGCAGGATCCCGTCGAGCGCGAAGACCAGCGCGCCGGGGAGCTGGAGCAGGGCGAAGAGCGGCCAGAGCTCCTCGGCCTTGTCGATGACCTCGGGGTCGCTGGAGAACGCGTGCGGGATCAGGTGCGATGTCGCCAGCAGCGCCGCCGCCAGGACCGCGCCGCCCGCGAGCGACCACACGCACATCCGGTAGGCCGCGGCCAGCGCGCCGGGCGCGTCGCCCGCGCCGAGCATCCGGCCGACGAGCACCTGCCCGGCGATCGCGATCGCGTCGAGCACGAGCGCCAGGAAGATGAAGACCTGGAACGCGATCTGGTGCGCGCCGAGCGCCGCGTCGCTCATCCGGGCCAGGACCGCGCCGGCGATGATGAACGCCAGCAGCAGCGAGCCGGTCCGGACCACGATGTGCCCGCCCATGCGCAGCAGCGACCTGAGCTGCTGGGCGTGCGGCTTCCGGGAGGTCGCCGGCGCGCGCAGGAGCAGGACCGCGAACGCCGCGCCCATCCCGGCCTGCGCGAGGACGGTCCCGGCCGCGCTGCCGTCCAGGCCCCAGCCGAAGCCGTAGACGAACAGCAGCTCGAGCGCGATGTTGATGATGTTGGCCACGACGACCACGACCAGCGGCGTCCTGAGGTCGCCGACGCCGCGCAGGTAGCCCTGTGCGGCGAGCGCGATCAGCGCGCACGGGATCCCGAGCGCGCTGATCCGCAGGTAGCGCGCGGCGAGGTCGGCGACGTCGCCGTGGCCGCCGACGAGGCTCATCAGCGGGTGCGCGGCCGCGGCGCTGACGAGCGTCATCAGCGTGCCGATCGCGATCGCCAGCCACAGCGACTGCGCGGCGATCTCCCCCGCGCGCGCGTCCTGGCCGGCGCCGTGCAGGCGCGCGACCTGCGCGGTCGTCCCGTAGGTCAGGAAGTTGCAGAGCGTGACGATCGCGGAGAGGACGCTGCCCGCGAGCGCCAGCGCGGCGAGCTGCTGGGTCCCGATGTGCCCGACGATCGCGGTGTCGGCGAGCAGGTACAGCGGCTCGGCGGCCAGCGCGCCGAGCGCCGGGACCGCGAGCCGCAGGATCTCCCGGTCGTAGGCGCGGTTGCGGGACGGCACCGTCCGGACTCTACGATGGTCCCGATGCGGTGCCGTCGCGCCCTCGCCGCCGTGCTGACAGCGTCGTCGCTGGTGGTCCTCGCGTGCGGCAGCGAGCCGCCGGCCATGCCCCTGATCTGCACCGACACCGACTCCGCCGGCCTCCTGCGCGCGCTGCACGCCGCGCCCGGGCCCGTGCGGCTGCGCGGCGGGGTGGCGCTCTCCAAGTGCACCAAGTTGGTCCTGACCGACGCCGACCTGCAGGTGCTGGGGACCAACATGCACCAGGCCGCGGAGGACCTGGCGACGCGCGCGGCGGCGGGGTCGTCTGTCGCCGCGTTGCAGTTGGGGTACTTGAGCGCGGCGATCGACCGCGGGTCCGGGACGACCGGGATCGCCGCCGAGCTGGCGCGGCGCGTGCAGACCGCGGTGCTCGCGGCGGGCGACGCGCCGGCGGTCCGGCGCGCGCTGGCGCGCGGCGCGGCGGCGGGAGGCGTGAACGGATGAGACTGCGCCTCTGGCACGCCGACGACGGCGCGCGGATCGCCTACCGCGAGACCGGGACCGGGCCGCCGCTGGTGTTGGTGCACTCGGTCGGCCTGTCGCACCGCGAGTTCGAGCCGGCGGTCGAGGACCTCGCGCATCGCTTCCGGCTGATCCTGCCCGACCTGCCCGCACACGGCGACAGCGAGGACCGGCCGCGCCACCCGTACACGTTCGACTGGCTGGCGTCGGTGCTGGCCGCGTTCTGCACCGACGTCGGCGGGCGCCGGCCGCTGGTCGGCGGCCACGGGCTCGGCGCCGACCTGCTGGTGCGCGCGATCGAGTTGGGGTCCTTGACCCCGGGGCGGCTGGCGCTGATGCCGTGCCGGCTGCACCGGCCGCCCGAGCGCCCGCGTGCGCGCGGGACCTGGTCGGGCGCGGCGCGCGCCGCGGGGCTGCCGGGCTTCGACCGGCTCGCCGGACATGCCGTGAAGCTCGCGTTCCGGCCCGAGCGCGGCAGCGCGCTGACCGCGCGCGACGTCCCGGAGGCGGCCGACCTCGTGCGCCACGCGCTGGCCGACGTCGGCGGCAACGCGAACCTCGCGCGGTCGTGGTCCAAGCTCGCGCGCGAGCTTCCGCGCAGCGCGCGCCGCGAGGTGCTCGACCTGCTGCCGCAGCTCGGCTTCCCGGTGCTGCTGCTGTGGGCCGACGAGGACCGCCACCATCCGCTGCGCGGTGCGGAGGAGGCGCTGGACCTGCTGCCCGACGCGATCCTGCGCGTGCTGCCCGGGACGGGCTACCTGATCGCCTACGACGACCCCGTCGGCGTGGCGCGCGAGCTGATCGCCTTCTTCGGCTGAACGGGCATGATGATGGTGATGCTCCGCCTGTCCCGCGCTGCACTGCTCGGCGCGCTCCTCACGCTCGCCTGCGCGAGCGCCGCGTCGGCCGCTGTCTCCGGCGCGTCCGGCCTGAGGCTCGTCTCGAGCGTCCCGCTCGACGAGCGGCTGACCGAGCTGACGTTCACGACCGACGCGCTCGCCGACCCGGTCCGCGTCCGCGTCCTGCTGCCCGCCGACGCCGCGGAGAACCCCGGGCGCAGGTACCCGACGCTGTACCTGCTGCACGGCAGCGACGGCGACGCGACGGCGTGGACCGACCAGGGCGACGCGGAGGCGCTGACCAAGGACTATGGGATGGTCGTGGTCATGCCCGACGGCGGCGCCGAGGGCTGGTACACCAACTGGCCCAACGGGTCCCGGCCGCGCTGGGAGGACTTCCACGTCGAGCAGCTGATCCCGTGGATCGAGGCGCACGAGCCGGTGATCGCGGCGCGCAGCCAGCGGGCGATCGCCGGGTTGTCGATGGGCGGGTTCGGCGCGCTGAGCTACGCGGCGCGCCACCCGGACGTCTTCGCGGCGGCGGCGAGCTTCTCGGGCGCGCTCGACGTCGGCGTCAACGGCGGGCACGAGCTGGGGTGGATCGTCTCCGCGCAGCCGTGGGGGCCGTGGAGCGGACCGCAGGTCGACTGGCGCGGGCACAACCCGACCGACCTGGCGGGCAACCTGCGCGGGGTCGCGCTGTGGCTCGCGACGGGGACGGGCGCGGCGGGCGGGCCGTTCGGCGGCGGTGGGCCCGACGACGTGGTCGAGCCGGTGATCCACGCCGAGACCGCGTCGTTCGCCGCGCGCACCGCGGCGCTCGGGATCGCGCGGCAGTACGACGACTACGGCGCCGGCGGGCACGAGTGGGACTACTGGCAGCGGGACCTGCGGCAGACGCTGCCGGGCATCATGTCCGTGTTCTCGCACCCCACGGCGCTGCCCGCCCCGTGGTCGTTCACGGCGACCGAGCGCGACTGGACGATGCGCGGCTACGCCGTGCACGCGGGGCGCGACCGGCTCGCGTTCCGGACGCTGTCGCGGGTGCGCGCGGGCGGCTTCACGCTGCAGACCGACGGGCCGACGACGGTGACGGCGCGCGCCGGCTACGCGCGCCGTGCTCGCTACGTCGTGGCGATGCGACCGACGACGGCGGGGACCTTCCGGAAGCGCTCAGCGATCGTGCGCGCGACCAGGGGCGGCCGCCTGATCGTCCGCGTGCCGGCGTCGGCGCGCGTGACGATCACGCGCGCGGCGGTGTGAAGCCTTGAAGTCGTAGGCTTCGAGGCCATGCCCCCTGTGAAGAAGAAGACGCTGTACGGCGGCGAGACCAAGAAGGCCGTCGACAACTTCCCGATCTCCGGTGAGACCGTCCCGCTCGCGGTCATCCACTGGCTCGGCCGGATCAAGGGCACCGCCGCCCTGGTCAACGCCGACCTCGGCAACCTCGACAAGAAGCTCGCTGCGGAGATCGCCGCGGCCGGCGAGGCGATCGCGGCCGGCGAGCACGACGCGCAGTTCCCGATCGACGTCTTCCAGACCGGCTCGGGCACGTCGTCGAACATGAACACCAACGAGGTCATCAGCGCGCTGACCGACGGTCGCGCGCATCCCAATGACCATGTGAACTTCGGCCAGTCGTCCAACGACGTGTTCCCGAGCGCCGTCCACCTTGCCGCGCTGGACGAGGCGACCAACACGCTGCTGCCGGCGCTGAGGCAGTTGGAGCGGTCGTTCGACCGCAAGGCCAGGAGGTTCAAGGACGTCGTGAAGTCCGGCCGCACGCACCTGATGGACGCGGTGCCGGTCACGCTCGGCGCCGAGTTCGCCGGCTACGCCGTGCAGATCCGGCTGGGCCAGGAGCGGATCAACAGCGCGCTGGTGCACGTCGGCCAGATCCCGCTCGGCGGCACCGCGACGGGCACGGGCCTGAACACGCACCCGAGGTTCGCCGCCGAGGTGCGCAAGCGCCTGGCGAAGGACTCGAAGCTGAGGCTGATCGCGCCGCCGGCCGATCCGTTCGAGGCGCAGGCCAACCGCGATGCCTTGGTCGAGCTGAGCGGCGCGCTGAAGGTCGTCGCGGTCTCGCTCACCAAGATCGCGCAGGACATCGCGCTGATGGGCTCCGGCCCGCGCGCGGGCATCGGCGAGATCTTCCTGCCCGAGCTGCAGAAGGGCTCGTCGATCATGCCGGGCAAGGTCAACCCGGTCCTGCCGGAGGTCGTGCTCCAGGTCAGCGCGCAGGTGATCGGCAACGACACCGCGATCACGATCGGCGGCATGCAGGGCCAGTTCGAGCTCAACGTGCGCATCCCGCTGATCGCGCGCAACCTGCTGCAGTCGATCCACCTGTTGAGCACCACGTCGGTGGCGTTCGCCGAGAAGTGCGTGGACGGCATCACGGTCAACAGGGCCGGCACCAAGGCCTCAGCCGAGGCGACCCTCGCCACGGCCACGGCGCTCAACGGCGCCATCGGCTACGACAAGGCCGCGGTCATCGTCAAGAAGGCCGCCGACTCCGGCCGCCCCCTGCGCGAGGTCGCCCTCGAAGAGGGCGTCGACGCCAAGCTCTACGACGAGACCATCAACCTCCGCAAGATCGCCGCCGGCAACCAGGCCTAGCGGCGGTCCAAGTCGCCTGGCCCCCAATATGTGGGGGTTAGACGACTTGCATCACACGAGACGCCGGAGGCGGGCCGCCACCGCTTCCGGCGTCCGTGTCACCTGGTTGTAGGTGAACCGGACGACGGTGTAGCCGGCGAGGGTGAGGCGCTGATCGCGTTCGCGATCGCGCTCGAAGGACGAGGGTGTCGAGTGGTAGGCGTAGCCGTCGGTCTCGACGATGAGGTTGGTGCCCGGCCAGTGGAAGTCGACGAGGAGGCCGGCGATGGTCGTGTTCGCTCGGGGCGTCGGCAGGTTGTAGTCGTCGCAAAGTTGTAGGAGCCGGACCTCCAGCGGGCTGCGCAGATCCGCGGCCGGGGTGTGGGACAGGGCATCGACGACGGACCGGAGCCGGGGCGCCCCGGGCTGGCGTGGGTGAGCCTGGAGGGAGCGGTGGAGCGCGCGGAGGTCGAAGACCTGCAGGCGATCCGCCCGGGCGATGAGGTCCTCCAGCGCGCGAGGTCGCAGCTTGGGCGCGAGGTCCAGAAGCGTCCGCGCCACCGTGGTCGCCGGTATCCCGTCGCTGAGCCGTCCCTCCCAGGGGTGGAAGGTGCCAACGCGGTGGAGCGCGATGCGCGCCGGATCGGGCGAGCGCCCCGCGTTGCTCGGCCGCACCACGTGGATCCGCGCGCCGCGCGACGGCATCAGGTCGTGCAATGCGGCCGCGTCCCAATGGCTCAGCACCGCTCCCTCACCGCACGCCAGCACCGCGGCGCGCCACCGGCCCTCGCGGCCTAGGTGCGCGTGACCGACGGCGTAGACGCCGCGATGCAGGCGCTGGAGGCGTCCCACCGCGAGCCGGTGCTCGATCGCCCTGTCGTCGAACCCCAGCGCCCGGAGCTCCTCGCGCGACGCGACGCCGTAGTTGTTGGTGGCGAACTCCGCCAACCGATGTTCCAAGTCGTTTGACCCCCACATATTGGGGTCTAGGCGACTTGGACCCGAAACTCACCCCCCGGGGAGTGCTGCGAACGCGCGGGCGACCGCGGCGGCGGCGGGTTTCGCCGTGCCGTTGTAGGTGAAGAGGCCTTTGGTGTTGAGGCCGCGTTCGACCACGATGGCCGGGATCACCGACCTGATGGACCCGCCCGCGAAGGTGGGGGCCACGCCGAAGTCCTGGAGGTTCCACACCAACATGCCCGAGAGCTGGGGGAGGGCGCGGTAGGTCGCGATGTGGCGGCGCAGCAGCCAGGACTGGTAGGCGTAGCCGCCGGGTGCTTCGGCTGCGTTGGCGGCGTTGGCCTCCGCCCCGAACTCGGAGACGAGCAGGACCTTCTTCGGGAACAGGCGCGTGAAGCCCAGCGCGGTCGAGTGGAGGCGCGAGGCGATCTGCGCGCGGGACTCGTCGGCGCCCTCGTACCAGCCGATGTAGTTGGTCAGCGCGACGGCATCGACGTTCTTGTAGATCTCGCCCGGGACCCTCGGTGGGTGGGCGCCCCAGAGGTCGACGGCGACGATCCGGCCCGGGTCCTCGCGGTGCAGCTCGCGCGCCATGTCGGAGATGTAGGCGACCTGCGACGCGTCGTGGCCGTTGCCGGCGATCTCGTTGGCGAGGTTCCAGGCGATGACGCTCGGGTGCAGCTGCTCCTGGCGCACGCTGGTCCGGACGCGCTCGCGCGCGGCGTGGGCGAGCTCCGGGGTGCCGGAGGTCCAGGCGCCGGGCGCGTCGACCGGTCCGACGCCCTGCCACACGAGGATCCCGGCGCGGTCCAGGCGCTCCAAGAGCGGCGGCGACAGCGCGTGCTGCGCGCGCGTCGCGTTGGCGCCGATCGCCTTCAGCTCGCGCACGACGCGGTCCATGTCGGCGGCGGTCAGGCCGTCGCCGTGGCCGTCGGCGTCCTCGTTGATCGACGCGCCGTGCAGGCGCAGGCGCCTGCCGTTGAGCAGCAGCTCGCGCCCGGAGCGGGTGACCTCGCGCAGGCCGACCGAGTCGTCCCACGACCCCTCGCCGGCGACGCCGACGTGCAAGGCGTACAGGTTGGGCGCGCCGGGCTGCCACAAGTGCGGGTTCTTGATCACGACGCGCGTCGTCACGCGCTTGCTCTCGTGCGGCGCGATCCGGACGCGCGGGAAGGCGAACGCCGTGGCGGAGCCGCGACGGCCGAGGGTGCCGCGCGCCTGGAGCGAGCGGGTCGACGAGGCGCGGTTGTCGACCGTCGTGCTGACGTCCACGATCGCCGCGCCGCGGTAGAGCCGCGTGCGGACCGCGGGCGCCTCGACCTCGCTGCGCGCCAGCGGGCGCAGCGTCACCTCGCGGTTGATGCCGCCGTAGTTGAACCACGTGCGGTGCCAGCCCGCGCGCTTCTGGCACGTCGGACAGCGGAAGTCGGCGCGGACGACGAGCGTGTGCGCGACGCCCTCGCGCAGCCGCAGCCCGACCTCGAACGGCAGGTACGCGCCGGTGTGCGTCGCGATCTCGCGCCCGTCGAGCCACACGGTCGCGATGTGGTGGACCGACTCGAAGCGCAGCGCGTAGGACCCCGTGCGCGGCGCGGTCAGCGTCGTCCGGTACCACGCGATCCCGCCCCTGTAGGCGGCGACGCCCGCCGCGCCGGTCACGTGCGCGGCGTTGGGCACGTAGGGGATGTCCACCAACCTGCCGGTGAACTGGCCGCTCGCCCACCCGGACTCGACGCCGACGTCGGCGGGGTCGTCGGACTCGACCCACGGGCCGCTCAGCGCCAGCCGCCCGGCCGGCCCCCCGGACGCCATCGGCGCGGAGAACGCGTCGCCACTCGGCTTCTGCGTGCCCGCCCCGAACACCACCGCGGCCCCGCCGACCAGCACCGCCACGATCAACGTGGCCACGAGGGTCAGCTTCAGGCCGGTGCTCTTCATCCAGGGCTCAGCCGGGGATGATGGCAACCGCGCGCGCCGGCGCGGCCGATCCCCCGACGAGCCGCAGCGGGAAGACCGAGATGGTGAACCCGTTCGGCGGCAGCTCGCGCAGGTTCGCGAGCCGTTCGATCTGGCAGTACTCGAGGTCGGCCTGGTGCGCGGCCCAGAAGATCCCGGCCTCGCCGGACTCCTTGGCCGCCGCGGCCTGGAGGTGCAGCGGCGCGTCCCAGCCCCAGGCGTCGATGCCCATCACGCGCACGCCCGCGGCGTGCAGCCAGCGGGTCGCCTCGACGGTCACGCCCGGGCCGCGGGTCATGTAGTCCAGGGCATCCAGGAACTCGTCACGGTCGGTCCGGACCAGGACGATGTCGCCCGGCGACAGGACATGCCCCGCAGCATCGAGCGCGGCCTCCGCGTCCTGCACCGTCATCGCCTCGCCGTCGGCCTTGTGCGACATGTCGAGCACGACGCCCGGCCCGTAGAACCACTCCAGCGGCAGCTGGTCGATCGTCTTGGCGGGCGCGCCGCCGATCGTCGAGTTGTAGTGGTACGGCGCATCGACGTGCGTCGAGTTGTGCGTCCCGAACCGCGTGAACGTCTCGACCGCCCAGCCCTCGCCGTCGCGCAGCAGCTCCGGCCCGACGCCGAGCATCGTCTCGATCGTCCTCGCGCCCTCCGCATGATCGGAGAACTCGACGTCCGTGCGCAGGATGTCCGGCAGCTCGGCCGGGGAGGCGACGATCGGCGCTGACAGGTCGACGAAGCGGGGCATCGGCGCTCAGCCCTTCTGCGCCGACGCCCCGCCTCCTGCCTACAACTTGGTCGGTGGCACGCCGACGTTCATCGCGACGTACTTGGTCTCGAGGTACTCGTCGAGGCCTTCGGGGCCGCCTTCGCGGCCGAAGCCGGACTGCTTGACGCCGCCGAAGGGTGCGCCGGCGTTGGAGACGATGCCCTGGTTGAAGCCGATCATGCCGGTCTCCAGCCGCTCGATCACGCGGAAGGCGCGGTCGACGTCCTGGGTGAACACGTAGGAGACGAGGCCGTACTCGGTGTTGTTGGCCGCCGCGATCGCCTCGTCGTCGGACGAGAACGTCGTGATCGGCGCGACCGGGCCGAAGATCTCCTCGCTCAGCAGGTCGGCGTTGGCCGGGACGTTGCCGAGCACCGTCGGCGCGTAGAAGTAGCCCGCGCCGTCGACGCGCTCGCCACCGGTGAGCACCTTGGCGCCCTTGCCGACCGCGTCGTCGACCAGCTCGGCGACCTTCGAGCGCTGCGCCTCGTCGATCAGCGGCCCGACGGCGACGCCGTCCTCGGTCCCGCGCCCGACCTTCATGTCGCCGATCCGCGCCGCGAGCCTGTCGGCGAAGGCCTCCGCGACGCTCTCGTGCACGTGGAAGCGGTTGGCGCTCGTGCACGCCTCGCCGCCGTTGCGCATCTTCGCCAGCAGCGCGCCCTCGACCGCGGCGTCCAGGTCGGCGTCCTCGAAGATCAGGAACGGCGCGTTGCCGCCCAGCTCCATCGAGACCTTCAGGACCTGCTCGGCGCTCTGGGCGATCAGCTTCTTGCCGACCTCGGTCGAGCCCGTGAACGACATCTTCCGGACGCGCTCGTCCTCGATCAGCGGCTGCATGATCGACCCGGACGACTTCGCGGTGATCACGTTGACCACGCCCGCCGGGAGCCCGGCCTCCTCGAGGATCTGGGCCAGCGCGAGCATCGACAGCGGCGTCTGCTTGGCGGGCTTGACCACGCACGTGCAGCCGGTCGCCAGCGCGGGACCGATCTTGCGCGTGCCCATCGCCAGCGGGAAGTTCCACGGCGTGATGAACAGGCACGGGCCGATCGGCTGGCGCATCGTCAGCACGCGCCCGTTTCCGGCCTCGTTGGTCGTGAAGCGGCCGTTGATCCGGACCGCCTCCTCCGAGTACCAGCGCAGGAAGTTGTTGGCGTAGGCGATCTCGCCCTTGGACTCGCTGACCGGCTTGCCCATCTCCAACGTCATCAACAACGCCAGCTCGTCGGTGCGCTCGTTGATGAGGTCGTACGCGCGGCGCAGGATGTCGGCGCGCTCGCGCGGCGCCACGTGCCTCCACGTCTTGAACGCCTCGTCGGCCGCGGCCAGCGCGGACTTCGCGTCGTCGACGGTCGCGTCGGCGACCGTGGCGATCGTCTCGCCGGTCGCGGGATCTTCTACATCAAGGGTCCCACCGCCGGTGGCGTCGCGCCACTCGCCACCGATGAAGAGCTGGGTCTTGACCCCTTCGACCACGCGGGTCTCGTCGGCCGTCGCTGCCATGTCGCGTCCTCTCCTGCGTCGTGAGTCCTACGCGTTCGAGGATACGACTGCCCGCCGCGCCGCAGAGGCGAAACGGGCGACGCGCGCTACTCCGCGCCGCGCAGGACGGCGCCCACGGTGCGGCCGAGGATGCGCAGGTCCAGCCCGAGCGACCAGCCGTCGATGTAGGCGTTGTCCATCTCGGCGCGCCGGCCGATGTCGGACGCCCCGCGGGAGCCGCTGACCTGCGCCAGGCCGGTCAGCCCGACCCGGACGCGATGGCGCGCCGCGTAGCCCGGCACGTCGGTGGAGAAGCGCGCGACGTGCTCCGGGCGCTCGGGGCGCGGGCCGACGAGGCACATGTCGCCGCGCACGACGTTCCACAGCTGCGGCAGCTCGTCGAGCGACGTGCGGCGGATGAAGCGGCCGACGGCCGTGCGGCGGTCGGTGCCCTCGACGCCGCCGGGCGCGGCGCCGGCGGCCGGGACGAACCCGGACGCGTCACCGGCGCGCATCGAGCGGAACTTCAGCATCTCGAAGACCTCGCCGCCCTCGCCGACGCGACGCTGGCGGAAGAGCATGGGGCCGCGCGAGCTCAGGAGCACCGCGGCGGCCAGGGCGATCAGCAGCGGCAGCAGGATCACCAGCGCGACGAGCGCGGCGATCCGGCCGACGAGGTACTTGCCCTCCAGGGCGACGGCGTGGGCCTCGACCGCGGGCGCCGCCAGCGCGAGCAGCGCGGCGGACATCGGGACGGCGAGGGCGAGGAGGAGGAGGGAGACGACCGGCGACATCTCTCCTTGGTTCGGAGATCCGTCGAGGCCGGCTCATCCCCACTTCCCGGTAGTTGTCAGCCGGTTGACCGTCCAGTCGGCGCCCAAACGCTCAAGTACCGTTCGGCTAAGCCGCTTGGCGTTCGCCGCCGGACGCCGTTGCGCCCGCCGCCGCCTCGGCGCGCCGCTGCTCGCGCCGGATCGCCCTCCACGCCTTCGGATGCCAGCGGAACTGCTCGGGCACCAGCGGCCAGGACAGCTGCAGCGACTTCAGCATCGACTTGAGCGCGACGTCGTCGGCGGTCGACCACGTCAGCCCGAGCATGTCCCGCGCCTGGTCCGGGAGCGTCCCGCGGGCGATCCAGGTCGGCCCGCGCGCGACCAGCGGCTTCAGGACCCACCACGCCGGGCCCTCCAGCCACGGGAACGGCGCCGGCAGGTGGCCGACCGGGCCGAACGACCCGATCGCGACCTCGGTCGGCTCCAACCCGTCGGTCAGCATGTCGTTCCAGTACACCTCGAACGCCGCGTAGTCGGCCGGGACCGGGCGCATCGTCAGCCCGTAGAGCTCGTACCAGCCGATCGACTCGTCGTAGAGGCGCTCCTGGTCGTAGCGCGACAGCGGGTTCCCGAGCAGGCGCTGCACGGTGATGATCGACTCGAAGAACGTCGCGTGCGCCCAGTAGAAGGCGTCCGGGTTGAGCGCGTGGTAGCTCGCGCCGCCCGCGGTGTCGCCCCTGATGTCCTTGTGCTGGTCGCGGACCCACGCGCCGGTGTCCTGCGCGCGCGGGCCGTCGTAGACGACGCCGAGGATCGGCGGCGCGCTGCGCAGCAGGCGGTTCCAGGGGTTCTCGAAGAAGTCGGAGTGCTGGCGCAGCGCGGCGTCGATCGCCGGGTGCATCGCCTGCAGGACGCCCGCCCGGACCGCGAACAGCAGGCCGCGCGCGTCGCCGAAGTAGCGCCAGGTCAGGGTGTCGGGGCCGAGCGGCGTAGCGGGCATGCGCCACACCATCGCAGCTGACAACGCGCGTTGTCAATCGTGAACGTCGTGCGACGAGACGCGCGCCGCGGCAAGCAGCAGCCGCGCCGCGTGGGCGTTCAGCCGCGCGCTGGAGATCGGCGGGTCGCCGGCCAGCCACTGGAGGTAGAGCGTCCGGACCGCGCCGAGCAGCGCGACCGCGGTCAGCTGCGCGTCGACGTCGTCGGGCGGGTCGGGCAGCGCGCGGATCTGCGCGACGAGCAGCGCCGCGAAGGCCGGGACCAGCTCGAGGTCGTGCGAGGCGAGCACGGAGTCCGAGAACGACTCGCTGAGCAGCACGCGCCCGCGGCGGGGATCGTCCTCCAGGAACGCGGTGAACGCGCCCACCGCCGCGGCGGTCAGCGCCTCCGGGCCGTCGCCGGCCGCGGCGCTGGCGGCCACCGCTGCGGCGATCGCCTCCCGCGCCTCGCCCGCGACCTGCGAGTGCACCGCGCGCAGCAGCGCGTCGCGGCCGCCGTCCGGGAACGCCTCGTAGAAGTAGCGCTCGGTCAGCCTCGCGCCACGGCAGACCGCGCGCACCGTGACGCCCGCGGCGCCCTCGGTCCCGAGCAGCTCGACGCCCGCCTCGATCAGGGCGGCGCGGCGGGCGGCGGCGCGGTCTTCGAGCGTCGAGGCCATGGCGGGCCTCCGAGCCTACGTGTTGGCGACGGTCTCGCCGAGCGTCTGCGCGAACGCGACGTCGGCGGAGTAGTCGATCGGGACCACGATCAGCGACGGGACGTCGAGCGTCAGCGCGTGCTGCAGGTGCCTGGCGAAGTCGTCGGGCTTCTCGCAGCGCCAGGCCGGGAGACCGAACGCCTCGGCGAGCTTGACGAAGTCCGGGTTCGTGAAGTCGACGCCGAAGTGCTCGCCGAACTTCTTGTCCTGCTTCCAGACGATCGAGCCGAACTGCCTGTTCTCCCAGACGACGTTGACGAACGGCGTCCTCAGGCGCCTGGCCGTCTCGAGCTCCTGGAAGTTCATGAGGATCCCGCCGTCGCCGTTGACGGTGACGACCTTGCGGCCCGGGTGCACGAGCTTGGCGGCGACCGCGCAGGGGACCGCGAAGCCCATCCCTGCAAGGCCGTTTGCAATCAGGACGGTGTTCGGCTCATGGGCCGGGAACATCCGGCCGATCCACAGCTTGTGGAGTCCCACGTCCGAGATGAGGATGTCGTCTCGCCCGAGCGCCTGCCGGATGTCGTGCAGCACGCGCGGCGGCTGCATCGGGAAGTGGTCGTCGTTGGCGGCCTCGCGCAGCCGGCCGTCGACGAGCTGGCGCAGCCGCGGCGAGCCGCCGGAGTGCGGGACGTCGCGGCACTCCTCGGCCAGCCGGGTGAGCACGTGGTAGACGTCGCCGACGAGCTCGACCTCGGGCGTGAAGTAGGCGTCGATCTCCGCGGGCTGGGAGTCGACGACGACGATCTTCTTGTCGCGCTTGGGGTTCCAGTGCTTGGGCGCGTGCTCGACGAGGTCGTAGCCGATCGCGATCACCACGTCGGCGTCCTCGAACCCGGCGAGCGAGTAGTCGCGCGCCTGCAGGCCGACGGTCCCGAGCGCCTTGGGGTCCTCGGTGCCGTCGAGCAGGCCCTTGCCCATGAACGTCTCGGCGACCGCGATGCCGGTCGCGCGGCAGAACTCCCGCAGCGCAGGCGCCGCGCCCGCCCGGACCGCGCCGTTGCCGGCCAGCGCGACGGGGTTGATCGCGTTGCGGATCAGGTCGGCGGCCTTGAGCAGCTCGCGGGCGCTCGGCTCGGGCTTGACGGGCTTGCGGCGGGGCAGCGGGGTCGCGTCGACCTCCTCGGCCATGACGTCCTCGGGCAGCTCCAGGTGCGTGGCGCCGGGCTTCTCGGACTCGGCGACCTTGAAGGCCTTGCGGACGACCTCCGGGACGATCTCGGGCGCGCTGACGCGCGCGTTCCACTTGGTGATCGGCTTGAAGAGCTCGACCAGGTCGATGTACTGGTGCGACTCCTTGTGCATGCGCTCGACGTCGGCCTGGCCGGTCAGCGCGACGAGCGGCGCGCGGTCCAGGAACGCGTCGCCGACGGCGGTCACGAGGTTCATCGCGCCGGGGCCGAGGGTTCCGAGGCAGACGCCGGCGCGTCCGGTCAGGCGCCCGTACATGTCCGCCATGTAGGCCCCGCCCTGTTCGTGTCGAACCGGGATGAAGGAGACCGACGAGCGCGCCAGCGACTCGTTCAGGTCCAACGTCTCCTCGCCCGGGATGCCGAAGACGTACTTGACGCCCTCAGCCTCCAGGCACTCGACGAAGAGGTCAGAGGCTCGCCGCTTGGCCACGTGTGTTCCCTACCCTCACTGCTCGCTTGAACTTGCCGATGCCCTACCGCACCGCAACTCCCTCACCCTGCCCGCGTTCTGAGCGGAGCATGCGCCGGATCGCTCTCGTCCCCGCGCTGTGCGCCGCGCTGGTGCTTGCCGCCGCGCCGGGCGCGCACGCCGCTGCCCGGTTGGTCGTCAAGGGCCACGGGTTCGGGCACGGGATCGGGATGTCGCAGTACGGCGCGATGGGCTACGCCCAGCACGGGACGGACTACAAGAGCATCTTGGGGCACTACTACGAGGACACCGCGGTGCAGCCGCTGGGGTCGTCGCCCGACGTGCGGGTGCTGCTGCAGTCCGGGCCGCGGTCGCTGGTGAGCGGCGTGGTTGCGGCGGGGTCGAGGAAGCTGAGCGCCAGGTCGACGTACTCCGTGCGCAGCGCGGGCGGTGGGCGGCTCGCGCTCTACAGCGCATCCGGCCGGCGGCTGCTGACCGCCACGGCGCCGCTGCGCCTGGCGGCGCCTTCCGGAGGGTCCTTCACGCTGCGCGGGGGTGCTTCGAACGGCGTGACGAACGGTCGCTACCGCGGCGCGCTGGAGGTCCGGCCGTCGAGCGGTGGGGTGATGTCGGTCAACGCGGTCGACCTGGAGGACTACGTGCGCGGCGTCGTCAGCGCCGAGTCGCCGCCGTCGTGGCCGCTGGAGGCGCTGAAGGCGCAGGCCGTCGCGGCGCGGACCTACGCGGTGACGACCGACGCGGGGTCGACGACCGACGGGTTCACGCAGTACGCCGACACGCGCTCGCAGATGTACAAGGGCGTCGCGGCCGAGATGCCGTCGACCGACGCGGCCGTCGCGGGGACCGCGGGGCAGGTCGTGACGATGAACGGCACGCCGGTCACCACGTACTTCTTCTCGACGTCCGGCGGCAAGACCGAGGACATCGAGAACTCGTTCGTCGGGTCCCTGCCCAAGCCGTGGCTGAAGGGCGTGGACGACCCGTACGACTCGGTCTCGCCGCGGCACTCCTGGGGGCCGTACACGTACACGCAGGCGAGCGTGCAGGCCAAGTTGAAGGGGTTGGTCCGGGGCTCGTTCCGCGGGATCACGGTGACCGAGCGCGGCGTGTCGCCGCGGATCGTGCACGCCGAGGTCGACGGGACCGGCGGCGTCACGCAGGTCACGGGGCCGCAGCTGCGCACGCGGTTCGGGCTGTTCGACACGTGGGCGTCGTTCACCTACATCTCGAGCAACGCCAAGAAGAAGTCGTCCGACGACGACGCGCACGCCAGCGACCCGACCCCCGCGAGCACCACCGCGCCCTCGACGACCGCGCCGTCCGGCGGCTCGACGAGCGACGGCGCCGACACGACCGGCGGCCAGGCCGCGATGGTCGCCCGCCTCGTCGCGCGCCCGCGCGTGGTCCAGCAGCTGACCGGGACGATCCAGCCGGGTCGCGCGGGCCGCACGCTCGTCGTGCAGCAGCGCCTCGGCGCCACCTGGCACACCATCGGGACGACCACCCTGCACGCCCACGGCCGCTACGCGGCGACCGTGCACGGCGCCGGGACCTACCGCATCGCCCTCGGCGACGTGACGGGCCCGTCGGTCCGGGTCCCCTGACCGAGATCCAAGTCGTCTGACCCCCAATATCCGGGGGCAGGACGACTTGGACCATCGCGCGGCGCGCCGACATCCGCTGAGAGATCGTGCCCGGGGCTCACGTCGGGCGCGGGGGTGCCGATCGCACCCGTATGACGGTCTTGTCCGTGGCGCTCATCCTGCTCGCGCTGGCCGCGGTGTGGCTGGCGCTCGCCTGGCGCGGGCTCGTCGCCGCGCGGGACGCGGTCGATGCGACGTGGACGGCGATCGACGTCCACCTCAAGGACCGCCAGGCGCTGGTCCCGGCCCTGGTCGCCGCCGTGCAGGCGGAGACCGTGATCGAGGCCGAGACGCTCGCGCGGCTGACCTCCGCGCGCGACGACGCCGCCGTGGCGAGCACGCCGTGGGAGCGCGCCGACGCCGAGCGCCGCCTGGTCTCCGGGATCGGCGCGGTGTCGGCGATCGCCGACCGCCACCCCGGCCTCGGCTGCGCGGCCGCCTTCGTCGACCTGCAGGCCCGCCTCGCCGGCCTCGACGACGACGTCAACTCCGCCCGCCGCGTCTACAACGCCGACGTCCGCCTCTACCGCGCCCGCCGCGCCCGCTTCCCCGGCACGCTCCTGCGCCGCCTCGGCGACTTCACCGACCGCCCCTACTTCGAGCTCGACCACACCCGCGACCGCGGCGTGCCGACGCTCGCGCTGGTCCGCAGCGCGGCGTAGAGCCTAAGCGGCCGACCGCGGGTCCGCGGTCAGGAAGGCGATCGTGATCGCGACGAGCTCGTCGGACACGTCGGCGATGCCGTCGATGCCGTCGCGCAGCAGGGTGATCGAGACGATCTCGTTGACGGCGGAGATCGCGGCGGTGGCCTGCAGCGGGGTCAGCTCGTGGAGGTCGGGGTGCGTCCGGCGCGACTCGTCGCGCCAGGTGCACAGGACCTGCGCCAGCGCGTCGACCCACGCGGCCCAGCGCTCGGCGAGCTGCGGGCCGCCGGCGCGCATGTGGGTCAGGAAGAGCTTCGTGAAGTCCGGGTGCGCCACCAGCGCGTCGAGGTAGGCGCGGGCGCCCACGTCGATCCGCTTGACCGGGTCCGGCTCGGCGGCGACGGTGTCGACGACGGTCCCGACCATCAGCTCGCTGGCGACCTCGAAGGCCTGCAGGAAGCAGTCGTCCTTGTCGCGGAAGTGCTCGTAGAACGTGCGCTTCGCGGTCCCGGCCTCGCGGACGATCTCGCCGATCGTCACGGCCGCGACGCCGCGGTCGGCGGCCAGGCGGACGAACGCCGACAGCAGCCGCCCGCGCTGGGAGGCCAGGACGACCTCCCGCCCGAGGCCGTGCGGCCCGCGCGGGAGGACGATCGGCGCGTCGGGCGACGCGAACGGTGACGGCAGCTCGCTCAGCGCAGCGCTCCGGCTCTCTAGCCGCCGTAGACGCGCGCGACGGACTCGGCGACGCAGACCGGCTTGTCGCCGCCCTCGCGCTCGAACGTCTGCGTCACGGTCAGCTGGACGCCGCCGGCGATCTCGTCGGCCGCGGTCAGCGTGGCGCGCATCCGGACACGCGAGCCGACCGGCAGCGGCGCCGGGTAGCGGACCTTGTTGTAGCCGTAGTTCAGCGCGAACGCGACGCCCTTGACCTCGTACAAGGTGTAGGACAACGCCGGGCCGATGCTCAGCGTGTACAGGCCGTGGGCGATCGTCCCGCCGAACGGCGTGTCCTTCGCGCGCTCCGGATCCACGTGGATCCACTGGTGGTCGTCGGTCGCGTCCGCGAAGGCGTCGATCGCCTCCTGCGTGACGTCGACCCACTCGCTCACGCCGAGCTCCTCGCCGACCTTTGCCTTGAGCTCGTCGAGCCCGTTGATGACCGTGGCTGCCATAAGAGCGCGGATTCTATGTCCGCGAGCGTTCGGACAGCCACGCGGCCTCGGCGCGGCCCAGCTCGGTCGACGGCTCGGCGTCGGCGAGGTACTCGAGCGCGAGCGCGCCCCAGTCGGCTCCGGCGCGCAGCTCGCCGAGCACGCTGAACAGCAGGCTCTCCATGCGCCGCAGCAGCAGCGCCTGCGGCGGGATCGTCTGGCGGCGCATCTCCTGGAAGTACTCGGAGGCGGGCGAGCCCGACTGCTCCATCGACTGGCGCACGTACTCCGGGGTCAGGCGGCGGAAGCCGGGCGTGAAGTACCACTCGCCGGCGGCCTGCATCTGGCCCAGGATCCGGTCGGGCTCGAACGACGCCGGATCCGGCAGGTAGCCGAGCGCGGACATGCCCTCATAGACCGCGTCGGCGTCGCCCGCGATCACGGCGCGCGCGACCGCGCGCTCGGCCTCCAGGTAGTCGGCGTCCATGCGCCGGATCAGGCCGAAGTCCAGGAAGCAGACGCGCCCGTCGGTCGCCAGCAGGTAGTTGCCCGGATGCGGGTCGCCCGCGGCGATCCGCTCGCGCCGGACCAACCCGTAGAAGAACCGGAAGCAGATCTCCCCGAAGCGGTCGCGCTCGGCCTCGGGCAGCTGCTGGACCTGCGCGAACCCGCGCCCCTCGACGAACTCCGTGATCAGCACGCGGCGCGTCGACATCGACGTCACGACCTGCGGGACCAAGATGTAGGGGTGGCCCTTGAAGGCGCGCGCGACCCTGCGCTGGTGCTGGGCCTCCAGCTCGTAGTCGAGCTCCTCGCCGATCCGCTCGCGCAGCTCGCCGAGCAGCGCCCTGGCGTCGAGCCCGGGCGCCAGGCGCTTGACCAGCGGCAGCAGCACCGCGGCGTTGCGCAGGTCGGTCTCGACCGCCTCGGCGACGCCCGGGTACTGGACCTTCACCGCGACGTCGCGCCCGTCGTGCAGCGTCGCGCGGTAGACCTGGCCGATCGACGCGGCGGCGACGGGCGTCGCGTTGAAGTGGGCGAAGTGCTCCTCCAGCGAGCCGCCGAGATCGGCGATCACCACGTCCCGGAGCTTCTCGAACGGCACCTGCGGCGCGTCGTCGCGCAGCGCGGCGAGCTTGGCCTTGAACGCCTCGCGCTCGCCCTCGGGGACCAGCTCGAAGTCGACGGTCGAGAGGACCTGGCCGAACTTCATCGCCGCGCCCTTCATCTGGCCGAGCTGCGTGACGATCTCGTCGGCGAGCGCGAGCGCGCGGCGGCCGTCGGCGGCCTCGGCCTCCTCGGGCGAGCGCGTGCGGTTGGCGAGCTGCGTGCCGGCCCAGCGCGCGGACTGGCCGGCGACGAGGCCGCCGAACTTCGCGGTGCGGGCAAGGCGGCTGGTGGGGATCTTCGGCATCAGGCGGTCATGCCAGAGTACGACGCTCCATGGCTGATAGACCGCTTCTCGTCGTCGACGCGCCCTCGCTGCTGTACCGGGCCTACTACGGGCTGCCGAGGTCGATCACCGGCGCCGACGGGCGGCCGGTCAACGCGCTGCTGGGGTTCGCCAACCAGGTGCTGTGGGCGGTCGAGCGCCACGCGCCGCGCGCGGTCGTGCTGTGCTCGGGCGCGGAGGCGGCGACCTACCGCGTGGAGGCGCTGCCGAGGTACCACGCGGATCGGCCGCCGGTCCCGGACGAGCTGGCGCCGCAGTGGGCCGACGCGCCGGCGTTCTTCGGCGCGTTCGGGTGGGCGTGGGAGGACGCGGGGGACCTGGAGGCCGACGACCTGCTCGGCGCCTACGCCGTCGTCGAGGTCGCCGCCGGCGGGACGTGCCTGATCTTCAGCGGCGACCGGGACATGTTCCAGTGCGTGGGCGAGTCGGTGCGCGTGCTCTACCCGCGTGGCGGCAGGGACGGGCCGGAGCTCGTGGACATCAAGGGCGTGAAGGAGAAGTACGGGATCCGGCCCGACCAGGTCCCGGACTTCATCGCGCTGCGGGGCGATCCGAGCGACGGGATCCCGGGCGCGAAGGGGATCGGCGAGAAGACGGCGGGCGAGATCCTGCGGGTGCACGGGGACCTGGAGACCGCGATCGCCAACGCCGACAGGGAGAGGCCGAGGGTCGCGTCAGCGCTCCGGAATCAGGCTGAGGAGCTGCGCGAGTTCCGCAAGATCGCGACGCTGCAGCCGATCCAAGTGGCATGTCCGGAGGACGCTCCGACCACGTTCGGCGACGCCGCAGCAGCCGCGTCGGCCCGCGGGATGGGCAACTTGGCGGGGCGTTTGGAAGCGTTGGCGCAGAAGGGGTAGGTCGTGCGCGGGCGAACGTAGGCCTGTTGCCGTTCGCACCGTCTGCCGATGCATCAGCGATGATCCCCCGCGTGGTGCGACGTGCCGCCGCATGCTGGTCCGTTGTTGCGCTGCTTTGCACGGCGTGGTCGGCGACGGCCATCGCCGCGCCCGCGCCCGGCGCGCCGGTCGCGCCGGTCGCGCCGCCGCGCGCGGTCAACCTGGACTCCGCCGGCTGGGAGTACGCGCCGGATCCGGCGAACGCCGGGCTGCGCGACGGCTGGCAGGCCGGGCACGGCGCCGCGACGTGGAGCGCCGTCGACCTGCCCCACACCTTCGACCCGCAGCCGGACGCCAGGACGTTCCACGGCACGACGGGCTGGTACCGGATCCGCCTGCAACGCCCGACCGACTCGCCCGCCGGGTTCGACTGGGGCGTGCACTTCGAGCAGGTCCGCCGCGTGGCGGACGTGTTCCTGGATGGCCGGCGGGTCGCCGTGCACAGCGATCCCTACGCGCCGTTCACGGTCGCGCTGCCGCAGCTGCGCGACGGCAGGCCGCACGAGCTGATGGTCCGTGCCGACAACCACAAGGCCAAGGAGCCGCGCGAGGGCTGGTGGAACTGGGGCGGGATGACGCGCCAGGCGTCGCTGGTCCCGCTGGGGCAGCTGAGCGTGGACCAGCCGGGGTTCCTGCCGCGGCGCAACGCCGACGGGTCGTGGACGGTGACCGTCGATGCGTCGGTGACCAATCGCGGTTCCGCGACGGTGACGCCGCGCCTCGCGGCCCGCCTCTCCTCTCCGTCCGGCGCGCCCGCCGGTTCCGGCACCGCGACCTCGCGCGCCCTCGCTCCGGGCGAGACCGCGCGCGTCCGCTTCGGCGTGAAGGTCACGGGCGACATCAAGCTCTGGGGTCCCGGCCACCCCGCGCTCTACGGCGCGTCGCTGAGCACAGGGACGACCGGCTCGCGGTCCGTCTGGCAGCGCGACTCCGCGCGCATCGGCCTGCGCACGGTCTCCGTGCAGAACGGGTTGTTGGAGGTCAACGACCAGCCCGTCGAGCTGCGCGGCGCGTCGATCCAAGAGGATGTTGATGGACATGGTCCCGCGCTGACCGACAGCGACATCAACGGGATCGTGGCGCAGCTCAAGGCCGTGGGCGCGAACGTCACGCGGGCCCACTACGCGCTCGACCAGCGGCTGCAGGCCAAGCTCGACCAGGCCGGGATCATGGTCTGGTCGCAGGCGCCGATCTACCACCGCGACCGGCTGCTGGAGACGCAGGCCCAGCGCGACGTCGCGATCAGCACCGTCCGCGCGGCCGTGCTGCAGACGCGCGACCACCCCTCGACGATCACGCACTCGGTCGCCAACGAGCTGTCGGTGATCCCGGACAAGGTGCCCGGCACCGCAGCCTTCCTGAGCGCGGCGCGCGAAGCCACGCTCGACCTCGATCCCACGCTGCCGACGTCGGTCGACACGCTCTCGTATCCCGGCTACGCGCGCCAGAACGCCTACGCGGCGTTCTCGTTGTTGGGGATCAACTCGTACTTCGGCTGGTACCCGGGCAAGCCGGGGCACTCGACCGCCGACATCCGGTCGCTCGCGCCGTACCTGGCGCAGATGCGCACGATGTACCCCAACTCGGGGCTGGTGCTGACGGAGTTCGGCGCCGAGGCGACGATGACCGGCCCGGCGAGCGAGAAGCAGACCTACGCCTTCCAGTCGCTCTACACGCAGGACGTGCTGAAGGCGGTCGCGGCCGCGCCGACGCTGAGTGGCGCGATCTACTGGACCCTGCGCGAGTTCGCGATCAAGCCCGCCTGGGACGGCGGCGCCGAGATCCCGGGCGCGGACCGCGACTCGATCCACCACAAGGGCCTGATCACCTACGACGGGCGGCCCAAGCCGGCCTACGACGTGCTCAAGAAGGACATCAGGTCGACGGCCGTGAACCGGTCGCCGGCCGACGTGGCGTACGCCCTGGGCACGCGGGTCCCGGACGGCCAGCGCGGGCCGGTCGGCTTCGGCGTGGCGCTGGCGATCCTGCTGGCGGTCTTCGTCCTGCTGCTGGTCGACGTGTGGGCCTTCCGCGGCTGGCGCCTGGTGGCCCTCGAGGAGGCCCGCGACGCCCGCCGCGCCGCGCGCCGCCGGGCGCGGGTCGCAGCGCGAGCCCACGCGCTGGCGCTCGAAGAGGCGCACGCCGCGGGGTCGCTGCACGCGTCCGACGCGCGCCGCGAGCGCGACCGCGTTCCCGCCGCGGTCGCCTAACCCGCCTGCGTCGTCCAGCTGCGCCCGCCCCAGCTCACACGCTGCGAGTTGATCTCCTCGTGGCCGCTGCCGCCGCGCATCAACCACCCGACCGCGTCGACCTTCGTCCCGACCCTCGGCAGCCCCGGGATCGGCATCGACACCGCCATCTTCACGATCCGCAGCCGGTAGTGCCCGGCGATCAGGACGTGCCGATCGCCATCGCCGTCCGGGTCCTTCCTCTGGACCCACACGACCCGGCCCGAGACGTGCTCGCAGTACGTCTTGTCGGTCCACCGCGCCGTGTACCAGCACGGCCTCGTCCACCCCGGCGCCCTCGCCTGCTGCTTCGGCCACAGCACCTCGACCCGCGGGTACCTCTGGTACGCGCCCGGCGCACCGACCGCCGCGGCGACGCCGCCCAGTAGGACCACCACGACCAACAGCGCCAAGGCGATCCGCTTCACACGGTCAGTGTGCCGTAGTGCCCTCGCGACCGTAACTGTCCGAAAGTCGCACGACGTCGTCGAGCTCCGGCGTCGAGACCTCCAGGACGTCCGCGTCCTCGATCGCCTCGATCGTGTGCACCTCACCCGGCAGGTTGCGCCACACCTCGCCCGGCCCGATCTCGGTCTCCGTGAGGTCGTCGACCGTCGGGCCCTTGATCAGCTTCAGCCGGCCGGAGAGCAGGTAGTTGCTCTCGTCCTTGACGTCGTGGTACTGCAGCGACAGCCGATGCCCGGCCTCCACGTGCAGGATCTTGCCGGCATAGCGGTCGGTGTGGGCGTACCAGAGCTCATAGCCCCAGGGCTTCTCGACGCGTCGGGGGAAGTCCATTCCCCTCCTGTTGTACCCGACCGCGGGCTCAGCCCGCGGCTTCGAGGGCGGCCGTGAGGCCCGTCACCTCGACCGCGCGCATCAGCTGGATGTCATCCGGCGCCTCGCCGGGCTCGCGCTCATGCGTCGCGATCACCCGGAGATCGTCATCGAGCAGGGTGACCCGCTGGACACGGCCCCTTTGCCGCTCCAAGCACACCCATTGGGCTTCGGCCATACGTGGCCCTTTCATCCATCGGGGAGATCGCCGCACCGACCTCCGGTAGAGGCCACACTACTCACGGCCCGGGGCCAAAATGAGGGATAACGATGCCCCAGATGGGTGACGTGTCAGCCCTAGGACACCGGACGCCGTTAGGGCCTGAGCCCGGGCTAGGGCGTGAACTTGACGTTGATCACGTCGCCGTCGCGCATCACGTAGTCGCGCCCCTCCAGCCGCAGCGTTCCGCGCTCGCGGGCGCCCGCGAAGCCGCCGGCGTCGAGCAGCGCCTCCCAGCCGATGACCTCGGCCCGGACGAAGCCCTTCTGGATGTCGGTGTGGATCGCGCCCGCGGCGTGCCACGCCGTGAGCCCGTCCTTCAGGTGCCAGGTCTGGGCGATCGTGCCCTCGCCCGCGGTGAAGAACGAGTTGAGGTCCAGCAGCGCGAACGCGCCCTGCGACACGCGGTCCAGGCCGGACTCGCTGACGCCGAGGTCGGCGCGCATCTCGCGGGCGTCGTCCTCGTCCATCTCGCTCAGCTCGGCCTCCAGCCGCGAGGAGATCGCCACGGCCTTGAAGCCGAGCGCGTCGGCGTGGGCCTGGATGCCCTCCGGGACCTCGTCGCTGCCCTCGTCGACGTTGGCGACGAACAGCACCGGCTTGGACGTCAGCGGCGCGAGGTTGCGCATCGCCTCCGGCGCGGCGTCGGGGACCGGGACGGTCCGGACCGTCTCGCCCGCCTGCAGCGCGGCGATCACGTCGCGCAGCCACGCCTCCTCGGCCTGCGCCTCCTTGTCGCCGGACTTGGCCTGCCTGGCGACGCGCTCGACTCGCCGCTCGGCCTGCTCGAGATCGGCGTAGATCAGCTCGGTCTCGATCGTCTCGATGTCGCGCATCGGGTCGACGGAGCCCTCGGAGTGCAGGATCGAGTCGTCGTTGTGGGCGCGGACGACGTGGACGATCGCGTCGGTCTCGCGGATGTTGGCCAGGAACTTGTTGCCCAGGCCTTCGCCCTCGGACGCGCCCTTGACGAGGCCGGCGATGTCGTGGAAGGAGATCGTGTCCCACACGACCTCCTTGGAGCTCAGCAAGAGCGACAACTTGGTCATCCGGTGGTCGTGGACCGGGACGATCGCGACGTTGGGCTCGATCGTGGTGAACGGGTAGTTCGCCGCTTCGGCGCCCGCCTTGGTGAGGGCGTTGAAGAGCGATGACTTGCCCGCGTTGGGCATGCCGACGATGCCGACCTTCATGAAGTTGTTGCTCCTGCGATCAGGGTGCCGAGCAGCGCGCCGGCGAGGATGTCCGAGGGGTAGTGCACGCCGAGGTAGACGCGCGACGCCGCCATCGCGGTGGCGGCGGGGTAGATGTAGGCCTTGCCGCGGCGGCCGAGCAGCGGCGCGAAGCCGCGCGCGGCGGCGAAGCTGCTGCTGGCGTGGGCGGAGGGGAAGCTGAGCTGGGTGGGGGTGGAGATCAACGCCGGGAGGCCGTCGAGCTGGGGCCGCCGGCGCTTGACCACGAACTTGATCCCGGTGTTGGCGACGTACGCCGCGGCGACCGTGCCGGTGGCGGTGAGCCACTGCCTGCGCCGCGCCGTGTCGCGGGCGGCGCCCACCGCGCCGAGCGCGAGCCAGACGGCGGCGTGCTCGCCGAGCTTGGAGAAGGCGCGCACGCGCCGCTCGCGCGCGGGCGTGTGGCCCGCGGTCCGGGCCACGCGCAGCAGCGCGCGATCAGCGCGCGCGAAGGCGTTGGTGGCCGCGGGGACGACGGTCATGCGACGGGCAACGGTAGCCCGTCGCGTGCCGCGGCGCCCTGCGACGGCTACTGCCCGCGCCGGGCCAACATGTAGGGGACGGTGCGCAGCAGGATCTTCAGGTCGCCGAACAGGCTCCACGTGGTCACGTAGAGGTAGTCGATCTTGACCATCTCGTGCATCGGCACCCGCGCCGAGCCCATGATCTGCCAGTGCCCCGTCATGCCCGGCGTGAGCGCGAGGCGGCGGCGGTCGTAGCCGGTGATCGTCTCGTCCTCGCTGGCGATCAGCGGTCGCGGGCCGACCATCGACATCTCGCCGCGCAGCACGTTCAGCAGCTGCGGCAGCTCGTCCAGGGACGTCTTGCGCAGGATCCGCCCGACGCGCGTGACGCGCGGGTCGTCGGCGATCTTGAACAGGCCCCTGGCCTCGTTGTCGAGCTCCAGCCCGGCCTTCTGCGCCTCGGCGTCGGCGTCCATCGTGCGCAGCTTGAAGATCCGGAACGACCTGCCGTGGCGGCCGATGCGCTCCTGGCGGAAGAAGACCGGGCCCGGCGAGTCGAGCTTGATCGCCAGCGCGGCCAGCAGCAGGAACGGCCCGACGACCATCAGCCCGGCGATCGCGCCGGCCAGGTCGAACAGGCGCTTGATCAGCCCCGACGACCGCGCCAGCGCGAACTCGCGGACGCCGAGCAGCGTCATGCCGCCGAGGTCGTCGAAGACGACCGAGTGGCCGACGACGTCGAAGACGTGCGGGACGATCGAGATGCGGACGCCGAGCGCCTTCGTGGCGCGGATGACGTCGAGCGTGACCTGCGGGTTGGTCTGGCTCGGGACGACCAGGATGCGGTCCGCCCGGACCGAGCGGATCGCGTCGGCGAGCGTGTCCTCGTCGACCGGGCGCTCCTCGACCGAGAGGTCCGAGACGCGGCGCAGCGACATGCGGCCGACGAGCCTGGCGTTGATCGCGCCCATCTCGAGCTTGTGGTCGATGCGCGCGTAGCTGTCGGCGTCGCCGATCATCAGCAGGCGCTCGGCCGGGACGCGGCGCGCGGCGACGATGCGCGCGATGTGGCGGAACGTCAGCCCGAACGTGAACAGCGCGGCCCACAGGACCAGCGCCTGGAGCTTGCCCATCGGCGCGCCGAGCAGCGGCTCGTCGGCGAGCCACACGATCAGCGTGTAGAACGTCGCGAGCTGGAAGAGGGTGGGCGCCTCGTCGAGCGTCGTCTTGCGCACCAGCAGCGGATCGCGGTCGTAGAGGCCGCGCAGCTTGGACGCGACGACCGCCAGCGGCAGGCCGAGCAGCACGCCGACCTGGACGTGCCCGCCCCCGCCCAGCGACGCGCACAGCACGAGCGCCGTCAGCGCCGACAGGGCGTCGGCGATGGCGAGGCGATAGCGGTACCGGCGATCCCGGTCGACGATCCCCGGATGGAGCTCCGGCGCCTCGGCGATCAGCGGGGCATGGTGGCGCAGCCGGGCGATGCGGCGCAGGGCTCCGGCGCCGCGCTCCGCAGATGCTGTTGCTCGCACGTGGGTCGTCTTCCGTAACAGATGGGCGCTGGACCTGATTCGCCCCGTCCCTTCCCTGGACGGGGCTGCCTGACGGTACTAGGGGCAACGCTGCATTTCCAGGTCCATTGGGCCCGTTCGGCCCCGACCATTCGTCCACTCAAGCCCTCCCCATAAAGCGCTGAGTGGCGTGGTGCTACATCCCCCGCCTGGCCAACATGTAGGGGATGGTGCGCGTGAGGATCTTGACGTCCTCGAACAGCGACCACGTCGTCACGTACACGTAGTCGAGCTTGACCATCTCGTGCATCGGGACGCGCGAGGAGCCCATGATCTGCCAGTGGCCGGTCATGCCCGGCGTCAGGCGCAGGCGGCGGCGGTCGTAGCCGGTGATCGTCTTGTCCTCGCTGTAGATCAGCGGGCGCGGGCCGACCAGCGACATCTCGCCGCGCAGCACGTTGAGCAGCTGCGGCAGCTCGTCCAGCGACGTCTTGCGCAGGATCCGCCCGACGCGCGTGACACGCGGGTCCTCGGCGATCTTGAACAGCCCGACCGCCTCGTTGAGCGCGTGCAGCTCGTCCTTCTGAGCCTCGGCGTCGGCGACCATCGAGCGGAACTTGTAGATCCGGAACGGCCGGCCGTCGCGGCCGATCCGCTCCTGGCGGAACAGGATCGGGCCGGGCGAGCCGAGCTTGACGAGCAGCGCGACGACGGCCAGCACGGGGGCGACCAGCAGCAGTCCGAGCGTCGCGCCGATCAGGTCGAAGGCGCGCTTGACCAGCTGCGAGGAGCGTCCCAGGGCGAACTCGCGCACGCCCATGATCGTCATGCCGCCGAGGTCGTCGAAGACCACCGACTGACCGACGACGTCGAAGACGTGCGGCAGGATGCTGACGCGGACGCCGAGCGCCTTGGTCGCGCGGATGACGTCGAGCGTGACCTGCGGGTTGGTCTGGCTCGGGACGACCAGGATCCGGTGCGCGTGGAGCCCGCGGATCATCGCCGCCAGCGTGCGCTCGTCGACCGGGCGCTCGTCGGCCGTGACGTCGGAGACGCGCTGCAGCGACATCCGGCCCACCAGCTTGGCGTGCGCACGTGACGCCGCCTCCAGCTTGGCCTCGATGCGCGCGTAGGACGCCGCGTCGCCGATGACCAGCAGCCGCTCCTCCTCGACCGCGCGCGCCGCCATCGAGCGCGCCACACGGCGGAAGACGAGCCCCAGGACGAACAGCGCGGCCAGCAGGATCACGGCCTGGCCCTTGTCGAGCGGGCCGTTGAGCAGCACGCCGTCGAGCATCCAGACCGCGAGCGTGTAGAGCGCCGACAGCTGGAACAGCGCGGGCGCCTCGTCGAGCGTCGTCTTGTGGATGACCAGCTCGTCGCGGTCGTAGAGGCCGCTGAGCTTGCAGGCGATGACGACGAGCGGCAGCCCCCAGAGCACGTTGAGGCTGAGCTGGTCGGCGCCGAAGACGTTGGCGCACAGCAGCAGCGCGACGAGCGCCGACAGGCAATCGGCCAGCGCGAGGCTGCGCCGGTAACGCCGGTCGCGGCGCATCACGTCTGGGTTGACGGTGGGGGACTCCTCGATGACCGGCGGCGTGGCACGCAAGCCGGTGATGCGCAGGAGCGAGGCGGGGCTCGTTTCGGGCATGCGAAGCGGGACTCGCACGAGTTGGTCTCCGGGGGGATTGGAGTTGTGGTTGATGCTGCTCGATCCGCCTGCCGGAGCTTCCTGCTCTGCGTTGGCCCCGCAAGGGCGGATGCGCGACGGTCCCTTCCATGGGGGTGCCGCGTTGCTGCACTTCAAGCTAGCGCGTCACAAGGGGCCGTCTCTTGTAGGTAATGGCCCACGACGCTTCGACTACCGGTCCAGTGTCTTCTCGCAGACCGGTCCGTTGCAAGTCTGAGACCACCCGATCAGGTGGACTTGAACGCGCCAGGAGTTTTACTGAGCGGTGAGCTTCAGCATGAGGGTCGCGACGTCGTCGGTCCCGGTGACCTCGATGCGGGGCGTCGTCAGCGGCGCGCCGTCGAACCTGGCGCTCCCCGGCTCGCACGTCAGCGCGATCGTGAAGCCGCACGCGCCGGCGACGCGGGCGACGGTTGCGTCGAGGTCGCCGAATGGGTAGGCGAGCGACGTGGACGCGCGGCCGAGCTCGCGGCCGAGCGTGGCGCGGGAGCGCAGGAGGTCGTCGGCGACCTCGGCGGGCGACAGCGCCGACAACGGCGGGTGCGCCGCGGTGTGCGAGCCGATCTCGGCCCCCTGGGCTGCCAGGCGGCGCAGCGTGTCCCAGCCCATCAGCTCGAGGCGCTCGCCGCGGTGCGCGTCCCACGCGTTGTGGTCGCCGACGCGGTCGGTGACCGCGAAGATCGTGGCCGACAACCCGTACTTGCGCAGCAGCGGCCAGGCGTGGTCGGGGAAGTCCTCGTAGCCGTCGTCGAAGCTCAGGACGATCGGGCGGCCGAGCAGCGGGCGACGCGTGCGCATCGCCTCGCCGAGCGCCTCGGTCGAGACGCTGTAGTAGCCCTGCGCGCGGAGGTGCGCGAGGTGCGCCTCGAACTGCTCAGGGTGGATGCGCCACTGGAGGTTCATGTCCGATCCCTCCGGCGCGACGCGGTGGTACATCAGCACCGGCACGCGGTCGGCCGGCGCGCGGAACGTCACCTCCGGCGGCGGGCCGCCCGCGCGCAGCATCTCGGCGACCGGCGCGGGCAGCTCGTCGGGCAGCGCCGCGCGCTCGCGGCGGACGCGGCGCGGCAGGCGCGCGGCCAGGGCGCCGGCGGGCCGGACCCAGCGCTGGACGACGTAGGCGTCGGTGACGACCTCGGCCTCCAGGCGCAGGAACGAGTCCTGCAGCTCGCGCGTGATCGACGCGGCGCCGAACGGCAGGCCCCAGGCGAAGCCGCGGTCGTCGTCGACCAGCAGGCGCGCGTGCGCGGTCACCAGCACGCCGCCCTCGGCGACCGCCGCGGCGAGCTGGCCGACGGCGAAGCGCAGGCGCTCGACCGTCCCGGCGTAGTACAGGACCTCGCTGCAGACGACCAGCTCGGCGGCCTGCCTGGGCAGCGCGTCGGCGAACAGGTCGTGGCGGGCGAACGTGATGTTGGTGGCCTCGGCCGCGGCGGCGCGGGCGCGCGCGTGCTCCAGCGCGAACGGCGAGACGTCGAGCGCCGTCACCGCGCCGGCGCGCTCGGCCAGCCGGACGGTGAAGCGCCCGCCGGCGCTGCCGAGCTCCAGCGCCCGCGCGACGTGCTCCGGCGCGAGCGCCAGCGTGCGGTCGTACTTCTGGCGCTCGTAGGCGTTGTCGTAGGACCACGGGTCGTCGGTGCGCGCGAACAGCGCGTCGAACTCCTCGGGGCTGGAGCCCTCGGGCGCCGCGCCCGGCCGCTCGGCCTCGGCGACCGGCGCGTGGCCGTCCTGCAGGCCGGGGTCAACGACGACGACGGCGCCGTCGCCGGGCCGCGCCGGGCGCTCGTCGTAGGCCGCCAGCCGCGCGGCCGCCTCCGCCGCCGTGGCGGGCAGGACCGCGCGCCGCGCGAGCGGGCCCGCGACGGTCCCCGCGGGCGCGACGCCGACGCGCAGCAGCGCGGGCGGCACACCGGCGCCCGCCGTGGCGGCGGCCGCCGCGACGCGGGTGCGCAGCGTGGCGCCCGGCGCGCCCGTGCGGCCGACGAGCCCGGCCCGCACCGCCGCGACGCACAGCTCGAAGCCGCACTGCCAGACGATCGCGACGCGCAGCGCGTGCGCGGTGCGCGGGCGGTCCTCGCCGACGTAGACCGTCCCGAGCGGCGCGCCGCCGCAGCGGACCGGGACGGCCAGCGCACCGGGCGGCAGCGGCCCGGGCAGCGGCGCCGCGACCTCGACGCCGGCGGCGAGGTCGAGCGGCCCGGCGGTCGTCTCCGCCGGCTCGGCGACGGCCCACTCGTCGTCGTAGAAGCCCTCCGACGCCACGCCGTCGAGGCCCCACAGCTCCTGCTGGAACAGCTCCCAGATGCGTGCGCCGGCCTCGGCGCCGCCGTCGCCGTCCTGGCCGAGGTGGCGCGCCAGCAGGTCCCAGCCGAGCTGGTCGGCGACCGCGTCGGCGAGGTGCCAGGCATGCGCGACCGGGCCGAAGACCGGCAGCTCCAGCTCGCCCGCGAGCGCGCCGCCGGCCCGGACCCGGCAGATCAGGCGCTGCACGCCGTCCTCGAGCGCCACGTCGGCCAGCGGCGCGCCGACCTCGACGTCGAGCAGCTGCGCGTCGCCGAGGCGCAGCGCGCCGGCGTCGTCGCCGACCGCGGCGAGGATCGCGCGGTCGAAGCTCTTGCGCGCGCGCCGGGCGAACAGCGGCTCGCCCGCGATCTGCTCGAAGCGCAGCAGCAGCGCGTCGACGCGCTCCCACAGCTCCGGCTCGAACGACGCCCAGTCGCCGATCAGCTGCGTGCGGCCGAGCGGGACGGCGCCCGCGACCGTCGCGCCGATCGCCGCGGGGTCGGTGAGCTTCGGGCGCAGGCCGTCGACGATCGACAGCACCGCCTCGGGATCGCCGCCGCGTCCGAGCACGAGCCCGGCGCAGTAGGCGGCCATGCCGAGCTGGGCGAGCGGCACCATCCGCGGGTCGGCGCCGTCGCGCAGCTCCGGGACCGGGTGCGCGACGCGCGGGTCGGCGCGGTGGCCGCGGTCGATGACCTCCAGCCCGTCGGTCAGCATCCGCACGCCGTCGTTGGACGCCGACTGCGGGCGCAGCCGGTAGATCGCGACGCGCCGGGGGACCTCGACGGCCCTCAGCCCGCCGCGCGCCAGGCGCTGCCACAGGTCCCAGTCCTCGCACGTGATCAGCGACTCGTCGAAGCCGGCCGCGGCGAGGATCAGCTCGCGCCGCGTGACGCACGCGTGGATCGCGAACGAGCAGGTCGAGGAGAACGAGCGGAAGAGGTCGTCGGCGGGGACGTCGCGGACCTCGTCGAACAGGCGCCCGTCGGGCAGCAGCCGCGCCCAGCCGCCGTAGACCATGTCCAGCGCGGGGTCGCGCTCGACCTCGGCGAAGTACCAGGAGAACGCCTCGGGCACGAGCAGGTCGTCGGCGTCCAGGAACCAGATCCACGGGTACCGCGCCTCGCGCACGCCGCGGTTGCGCGTCGCCGAGACGCCCTGGTTCTCCCTCGGGACGAAGCGCACGCGCGGGTCGGCGGCCGCCAGCTCCTGCGCCACGCGGGCCGTCTCGTCCCTGGAGCCGTCGTCGACGACGACTGCTTCCCACGTCCCGCCGTGGGGCACTTGCGCCTGCAGCGAGGCGATGGTCTCGGCCAGCGTCTCCGCCGCGTTGAACGCAGGGATCACCACCGAGACGTCCAAAGGAGTCCTGCCCGTCACGCCCATGTACGCCTGCATGCTCCAACATCCCGCCGATGCACCGCCCCGACGGTAGGGCGCCGGCCGCCATCGGCGTTGCGGTGATCGACGCGGACAGGCCACTGGAGCACTTCGACTTCACCACCGCCGAGCGCTGGAACGTGCTCGTCCTGGCGGGCGGCGTGCCGGTCGCGCGGGTCGAGCTGGCCAGCCCCGGGGCGACCTCGGGGCCGGAGCTCGCGCGCGCCGCGATCCTGCGCCACGCCGACCGCGCGCTCGAGCGCCGGCGCCTGGACGCGTCGCTGCGCGAGCGGCTGGGCGTCAAGCCGCCGCGGCCCGCGCCGGTGACGGTCACGGTCGTCGTCTGCACCCACGGCCGCCCGGCGCACCTGCCCAACGCGCTGGCCGGGATCGCCGCGCTGGACCCGGCGCCGGCCGACGTCGTGATCGTCGACAACGCGCCCGGCGCCAACGACTGCCGCGCGCTGGTCGAGGGCCACGGCTTCCGCTACGTGCGCGAGGACGCCAAGGGCCTCGACAACGCGCGCAACGCCGGGCTGCGCGCCGCGCGCGGGCAGGTGATCGCGTTCATGGACGACGACGTGATCCCGTCGCCGCAGTGGCTGGCCGGCGTCGACGCGCTGTTCGCCGACCCGCTCGTCGCCTGCGTGACGGGCCCAGCGTTCCCCTACACCTTGGCCGACCCCGCGCAGGCGCGGATGGAGCGCCAGGCGTCGCTGACGCGCGGGCTGGAGCGCCGCCGCTGGGACTGGACGGTGCTCTCGCCCGTCCACGGCGGTCAGGTCGGCGTCGGCGCCAACATGCTGCTGCGGGCGAGCGCGGTCGCCGAGCTGGGCGAGGTCCTGTTCCCGCCCGAGCTGGACGCGGGCACCGCCACCGAGTCCGGCGGCGACACGTACGCCTTCGGGCGGCTGCTGGCCGCGGGCCGGCGGCTGGTCTACGACCCGGCGACCTTCGTCTTCCACGTCCACCGCGCCGAGGCCGACGCGCTGGAGCGCGCGGTCCGCGGCTACGGGACCGGCATGGCCGCGTCGTTGTTGAAGAACCTGCTCGAGCACGGCGAGCTGGAGGTCCCGCGCGCCGGCTTCTGGTTCGTGCGCCAGCTGTTCGACACGACCAAGCGCTACATGTTGGGACGCGGCGACGAGCTGGAGCTGCGGATCGCGTGGCTGTACCTGCGCGGCGCGTTCGACGGGCCGGCGCGGCTGCTGCGCGCCAAGCGCGCGGCACCGTCCGCGGGGCCGATCGTGCCGCCCGGCGCCATCGCCGCGGCCGCGCCGGTGGCCACCCCGGCCGCCGCCGCCGCGGCGCCGCGGCTCACAGTCGTCGTCCCGACCGTCGGGCGCCGGGAGGCGCTGGCGCGCAACCTCGCCGCGCTCGCCGGCCAGGACGCGCCGGCCGGCAGCTTCGCGGTCCTGGTCGTCGACGACGCGCCCGGCGCGCCGACCGACGTCGCCGCGCTCGCGCCCGCCGGCATGCACCTGGCCGTCCTGCGCACCGCAGGCGCCGGTGCCGCGAAGGCGCGCAACGCGGGCGCGCGGGCCGCCGACACCGAGCTGGTGCTGTTCGTCGACGACGACGTCGTCCCGGAGCCGGGCCTGGTCGCCGGCCACCTCGCGGCCCACGACGCGGGCGCGCCCGACGTCGTCTTCGGCCCCTACCCGCCGCGCCTGCGCGAGCGGACGCTCGCCGCGTCCGGCGCCGAGCCGTGGTGGGTCGACCACACCGACGAGATCATGCGCACCGGCCACCTGCGCTTCACCGACGTGCTGAGCGGCAACACGTCGGTACGCCGCGAGCGCTTCGTCGCGCGCGGCGGCTTCCCGGAGGCGATGGCGACCTGGCGCCGCGAGGACTGGGCCTGGGGCCTGCAGCTGCAGGAGGAGGGCGCGGTGCTGGCCGTCGCGCCGGGCGCGCGCGCCTGGCACGAGTACCGGCTGTCGGCCGTCCAGCGCCTCAACGCCGCCTACGGCGAGGGCCGCGGCGACGCGCTGCTGACCGCGCGCTGGCCGGCCGCGGTCGCCGGCCTCGACGCCCACAAGACGCGCCTGCCCGACGCGCGGCGCCGCCCGCTGCGGCTGGCGACCACCGCGGCGCTGGCGTCGGCCCGCGGCCGCGCGGCGACGGGCGCGCTGCTCGCGGTCCTGGAGGCGGCGCACCTGCGCCAGTCGTGGTCGGTCCTGCACCGCCGCGCGCAGCGCGCGGCCTACGCGACCGGCCTGCGCCACGGTGGCTTCCCGGGCGTGCAGGGCGCGCTGGCCGACGTCGTCGGCACCGTCGAGGTCGACCTGCTCGCCGGCGCGCCGATCCCGGTCCCGGACGTGCCGGGCGCGCCGCTGGCCCGGGTCCGGGCGGGCGCGCTGACCCAGGACGTCGTCCCGCCCGAGGGCCACTGGGGCGACATGTTGGTCAAGGAGATCGGCGACCACCTGGAGTGGCCGCTGTGGCGCGCCGCGCTGCCGCGCCCGCCGCAGGCCGCGCCCCCCGCCGACCCGGCGCGCGTCGCGTTCGTCACCGCCTCGCCGGTCGCGGCGGCCGCCGCGCGCGCGGCCGGGCTGCGCGTCGTGGAGACCGCCGACGCCTGGGCCGCCGCCGCGGCGCTGCTGGATGCGGGCGACGAGGAGCTGGTCGGCGTCCTGCTCGGCGACGTCACGCCGACGCGGGCGTGGCTGGACGCGACGCTGCTGGCCTTCGACGGCGACCGCGTCGCGGCCGTCGTCGGCGAGGCGCTGGAGCCCGAGGACCCCGAGCCGCCGATCGGCCTGCACGACCGCGACCCGCGACGGCTGCCGTTCCTGCGCGTCGACACACGGTTCGCCTACATCATCCTGCGCGCCGAGACCGCGCGGGCCGCGGGCGGGATCCGGCCCGCGCAGCAGCGCCTCGGCGCCGCCGCGCCGCTGCTGTGGACGCTGGAGCGGCTGCTGCACGACGGCCACGTGATCGCCGAGCGCGCCGCGCCCGAGCTGGGTGCCGGGACCGCCACCGGCGCCCTGCGTCCCGGCCTCGACGCGGGCGCCACGCGCCGCACCGGCCTGCGCCTCGCCGCCGGTCAGGCGCGCGCCGAGGGCGGGGGCGCGGGCGCGCTGCTGGCGTTGCGCGCCGCGGTCACCGGCGCCAACGCGACGCGGATGTCGCTCAAGCGCCGGCTGCGCTCAGCTCGCGGCTGAGGCGTCGCCGCGCCCGGCCGCGCGCGCCGGGGCCCAGCGCCGCGGCGCGACGTAGACGCCCCTGACGCCGCGGTCGGACTCGACCTCGAAGCGGTGGACGTTCCAGTGGTAGTCGTAGCCGTACTCCCAGCCCGGCTCGTAGACCCCGACGTCGACCGCGTAGTCGCCGCTGGTGAGGTCGACCGGGTCGAACGCGACGCGCAGCGTGACGCCGTCCTCGTCGACGACGAGGTCCGGGCCCAGCTCCTCCGACGACGTCTCGAAGCACATCACCTGGTCCTCCAGGCGCGTGACGCCGACGGTCACGACCGCCGGCGTCGGGCCGCGGTGCGAGCGGATCGTCAGCTCGACGTTGAGCGCGCCGCCGTCGTGCAGCAGGGCGGTCGGCCGCCCGTCGGCGCCGGTCAGCTGCACCTCGTCGATCGTCAGCTCCTGGCTGCCGAAGCGGTTCTCGCCGAGCCTGAGCAGCGCGTCGTCGTCCTCGTCGCCCGCCGGCGTGACCGCCAGCGTGTCGAGCCGCATGCCGTCGCGGTAGGCCTCGACGACCTCGTCGGCGGCGCCCGCCGCGCGGACCTTGCCCTTCTGCAGCCAGATCGCCTCGTCGCAGGACTCCTCGACCTCGTCGAGGTTGTGCGAGGCGAACACGACGGTCGCGCCGCCCTGGCGCAGCTCCTGGATCCGGGCCATGCACTTGGCCTGGAAGCGCGCGTCGCCGACCGCGATCACCTCGTCGAGGATCAGCGCCGGCGGCTGCAGCTGGGCGACGACGCCGAACGCCAGCCGCAGCTTCATGCCCTCCGAGTAGGTGCGCATCGGCTGGTCGGCGAACTCCTCCAGCTCGGCGAACTCGATCACCGACCCGAGCACACGGCGCGCCTGCGCGGAGCTCATCCCGGCGATCAGCGCCGCGGTGTAGGCGTTCTCGCTGCCGGTCAGCTCGAGGTCGAGCGTGTCGCCCAGCGACAGCACCGACGCCGTCCCCTCCGGGACGACGATCTCGCCGCGCGTCGCGCGCCCGAGGCCGGAGGCGAGGCGCAACATGGTGGACTTGCCCGCGCCGTTGGCGCCGACGATCCCCATCATCCGCCCCTGCCCGACGCGCATCGTGACGTCCTGCAGCGCCCAGCGCTGCTCGCGCCTGCGCAGTGCCTCGGGCAGCCGCCGCGTCAGGATCGTCCGGCTCGTCCGCGCGCCCGCGCCGGTCCAGCGCGGGTAGGACTTCCAGACGCCCTCGAAGGTCAGCGCGTGGTGCTCGCTCACAGGTTGTCCACCAGCCCGGGGCGCATGCGCTCGAACCCGTACCAGCCGGCCACCGCGAGCACCGCCGCCAGCGCGACCGTGCCCACGATGTGCGCGACGCTCGGATACGGCAGGCCGAGCAGCAGCGCCCGGTCAAGATCGAGCAACGTGGTCATCGGGTTCAACTGCAGCAGCCACTCGTACTGCTCCGGGATCCTGTGCAGGCTGTAGAACACCGGGGTGAGGTAGAAGAGGACCATCAACCCCAGCGCCACCAGGTTCGGGACGTCGCGCACGTACACCGAGGCCGGCGCCAACAGCCACGCGAGGCCGATCATCAGGACCAGCTGGACCCCGAGGACGAGCGGGAACAGGAACGCGGTGGCGTGCAGCTCGCCGCTGACGATCAGCATCAGGAGCAGGACCGGCGCGGCCATCAGGACGTCGACGAACGGGACCACCACCGCCACCACCGGCAAAACGGCCGCCGGCAACCGCGGCTGGAAGACGAGGTGCCGTTGGTCGATGAGCGAGGTAGAGGCCGCCGAAAGCCCCGTGCTGAAGGCGTTCCAGGCCACCAGGCCGCTGAACACGTACACCGGGAAGTCGGGTATGCCCAGGTCGAGCACCGAGGAGAAGACGAAGACGAGCACCGCCAGCTGCGCCAGCTGGCGCGCGAGCGGCCACGCCCAGCCGAGCACGGTGAACCGGTGCGCGGAGGACAGCTCGCGCTTGACGAGGTGGAGGACGAGCTCCGGGTGGCGCAGCCCCAGCCGGCCGCCGGTCGTTCTGGGGATGGCGAGATCCATGGTGATCGGCAACCGTGCCTGACACGCATTCTGACGCATCCCCGACCGTCTCGGTCGTCGTGCCCGCCGCGGGGGACCGCGCGTCGCTGGCGCGCGTCGTCGCGGTCAGCGCCGCGGATCCCGCCACGCTCGAGGTCGTCGTGGTCGACGACACGCCCGCCGGCGACCTGGACGCGCCCGGCGGCGTGCGCGTCGTGCGAGGCCCGCGCCACGGCCCCGCGGGCGCGCGCCAGGCCGGCGCGGAGGCCGCGCGGGGCGACGTCCTGCTCCTGCTCGACGACGACGTCGTGCCCGAGCCGCGGCTCGTCTCCGGCCATCAGGGCCACCACGCCCGTGAGCGCGGGATCGTCGTCGTCGGCGCGACGCCGTTCACCGAGCCGGCCGGCAACGGCCCCGACGACGTCGCCTCCCGGATCCACGCCCAGGAGTACGAGGAGCGCGCGCGGCGCTACCGGTCCGGCCCCGAGGACCCGCTGCCGCACCTGTGGGGCGGCAACGTCTCGCTGCGGCGCGCCGACGCGCTGCGCGTCGGGATCGCCTCCGACGACTTCACCGCGCACTACCACGAGGACCGCGACTTCGGCCTGCGACTGCACGCCGCCGGGCTGCGCGGCGTCTACGACCCGGCGCTGATCGCCCACCACCACTACGAGCGCACGCTGCGTCAGTGGCTGGCCGACGCGCGGGCGCGCGGCGCCGCCGAGGCGGCGCTGCACCGGCTGCACGTCGAGGCGCTCGGGACCGTCCCGGACCCGGGCTACGTCCGCGACCTGCACGCGCCGGCGCGGGCGCTCGTCACGCTCGCCGAGCGCCCGCGCTCGGGGCCCGTGACGCGCGGCGGGCTGGAGCTGCTGGTCCGCCACGGCGGCCGGCTCGGGCTGCTGCGCCCGCAGATGGCGGCGGCCCGGGTCCTGCGGCGCGTCGAGTTGCGCCGCGGTGCCCGGGCCGCCGCCCGCGGCTGACCTACCTGAAGGTCAGCATCTGGTAGCCGAGGATGTCGCCGAGCGCGAACCCGGTCGTGTTCCTGCCCACGGCCAGGACGCCGGCGACCGCCGAGCCCTTGCACCACTGCGGCCTGTCGGCCGGCGGGGTCAGCGTCGCGGTCACGACCTTGCCCTTGGCGGGCTGGGTGACGCGCTGGATGACCGTCTGGCCGCAGCCACCCGCGGTGTAGGTGATCCCGATCTCATACACCTTGCTCGCGGGCAGGGCCTCGGTCGTCTTGAACGACACCGTGACCGGCGAGGTCGCCGTCGGCGTGGCGGGCGTCACGGTCACCGTGACGGGGACCGGCCTGTCGGTCGTCAGCAGCGGGCCCTTGGCCTTCTTGACCCGCTTGAGCGTCTTGCCCTTGATCGTGAACGGCAGCGTGCCCCTGAGCGTCCTGCCCTGCGGCGTGACGATCGTCATCCTGCCGTAGCCCTCGGCCTTGAAGGTCTTGTTGATGTAGGACAACTTGACCGCCGAGCCCGGGAAGGCCGCCATCTTCCACTGATAGCCCCAGGCGTCGCCCTGCTTGCTGGCGGTGTACATCGTCCACCTCTTCGGGGCCGAGACGACCCTCTTGAAGGGGTGCCAGGCCAGGAAGTTCGCGTAGCTGAGCTGCCAGTTCGGCCACGTGTGGATGCCCGCGTGCTTCTGGTAGGTGACGTCGATCCCGGCCCTCTTGGCGTGCGCGACGAAGTCCTCCGACATCGCCGTGAACTCCAGCTCCTCCAGGCGCTTGGACGGGTCCAGCGCCTCGTTGCCGATCGTGTCGCCGTTGCCGGCGTCGATCAGGACGCGCGTGTTCTTGAGGTTGTCGACGAGCGTCGTCGGGTCGTGGGTCAGCGCGTAGAAGCCGTACGGGTCGCCCCAGAGCTGCTTGAAGCGCGAGTAGGGCGTCCACTCCGGGCGGTGCAGCGAGATGACGCCGGAGAACGACGCGGCCGAGCCGAAGTAGCCGGGGCGCTGCGAGGCGAGGTAGAGCGCGCCGTAGCCGCCCATCGACAGCCCGGCGATCGTGTGCTGCGAGCGCTGCGGGCAGATGTTGAAGCGCTTGTTGACGGCCGGCATCACCGTGTTCCAGAACCAGCTCTCCCACGCCGGCCTGCGCGCGGTGTTCGACCACTGGTCGATCCACCAGCTCGGGCCGCCGCCGGGGACGACCGTGATCGCCGGGACGCTGGCCTGGTCGATGTGACCGCCGGTGAACCACTCGATCGAGCCGGGGTGCAGGTCGGAGCCGGTCCCGTGCAGCAGGTACAGGACCGGCGAGCACTTCGACTTGTTGTAGGAGTCGGGAACCACGACGCGCGTGTCGAGGCTGCCGTTGACGAGGTCCAGGGGCGTGAGCGACCCCTTGTTGATCCACTTGCCGGGCGGCGTGTGGATCAGGACGGTGGTGTTGGCCTGTGCGGCCGGAACGCCTACCAGCAGCGCGAGCGCGGCCAGGCACAACGGGATGAAGCGACGCATGGTCCTCCGTGACGGACTGATGGGAGCGGCGCCCGGCGTCCTCCGGATCCGAGCGACCCGGAAGTGAAGCACGATCCGGCTTCCGGACCATCGAACATCCGGCTGTTGTGTCCGCGCAGGCCTCAAGCGGCGCCGTGGCGGCGGCGCAGCTCGATCGCGCCGCGCTGCTGCTCGACGCGGCGCAGCAGGCGCGCGAAGCGCACCGCCGCGGCGGTGTTGCCGGCCGCAGCCGCGGCGCGCAGGCCGGCGGTCAGCGCGGCCGCAACGAGCGCCGCGGCGCGCGGGCGGCGGCAGATCCGGACCAGCGCGGCGACCGGGCCGGGCAGGCCGGTCTCGAAGCGGTCCTCGGGCAGGTCGCCGGCCTCGTCGCCGTGGAGCTGGTGGACGAGCGTCCAGCCCGCGCCCTGGCTGCGCGCGTCCTTGACGAACGACGCCAGCGGGCGGTGGTAGTGGTGGCGGGCGCGCAGGTCGCGGTCGAAGACGCCGGTCAGGCCGTGGCTCAGCAGCCGCAGGCCGAACTCGCGGTCGGGGTGGTAGCGCTCGTCGTAGGCGTCGCTCCCGATCCCGACCTCCAGGACCGTCGCGCGCCGCAGCGAGACGTTGCCGGCCCAGAGGTGGCGCAGGATCAGGCCCGGATCCTCCTCGTAGCTCGCGCAGCGGCCCTCGTAGGCCTCGGTGTAGAGCTGGACGCTGAACGCGTCCGGATCGCCCTGCTGCGCCGGGACCGGCGGCATGTAGCCGAGGACCGCGAGGTCGTCGCGCTGCGCGTGGTGGCGGGCGTGGCCGGCGACCAGGCCCGGCTCGGCCTCGACGTCGTCGTCGAGCAGCAGGACGACGTCGCCGCTCGCGCGCTCGACGCCCGCCTGGCGCGCCGCGCCCTCGCCTGCGTTCTCCTGCCAGACGGGGATCAGCCGCGGGTCGGTGGCGGCCAGCGCCTGCAGCTCCTGGAGCGAGCCGTCGTCGCTGCCGTCGACGACCACGACGATCTCGGTCGCCGCCGGATCGGCCAACAGCGGCGCCAGCACGGTGCGCAGCTGCGCCCGCCGGTTGTACGTGGGCATGACCACGGACACGGTCGGCACCGGAGGCTCCATCGCGGCGGGACCTTAGCGACCATCGGCCGCCGCCGGAAACGGTTGATCCGACCATCTGTCCAGCGATCGACCCGAACGCTGGTCGTGCACGGCCGCTTGCACCGACCAGATGAGGGTGCGTCGCCGCCGTCCCCACCTCGCCACCGCCGTCCCGCTCGCCCTCGCCCTCGCGCTGGTGCCGGCGGCCGGCGCGAACGCCGCCGCCAAGCCGAAGCTGTCGGTGACCGCCAAGGCGGGCAAGAGCGCGATCACCGTGAGCGTGAAGGCCTCGGCCGCCGGCAGGGTCGCGGTCGCGGTCAAGGCGTCCGGGTCGAGCACGATCGCCAGGGGCAGCACGTCGCTCAAGCGCGGCGCGACGCGCACGCTCAGCCTCAAGACCACCAAGTGCAGGGCCTGCAGGCAGGTCAAGGTCGTCGGCACGCTGACCCCGCAGAGCGGCAGGCCGGTCACGAGCACGACGACCGTCACGCTGCCCGCGACGACGACCACGACCACGTCGACCACCGCGACGACGACGACCGCGGCCGCCCCCGCCGCGGCGACCAGGCCCGCGGCGACGACCACGACCACCGCCGCCGCGCCGCCGGCGCCGGCGCCGGCCAGGACGACCACGACGACGTCGACGAGCACCACGACGACGACCGCGCCCGTCCCGCCGGTCTCCGTCGCCTCCGGGACGACGGTCGCGGGCGCCGCGGGCGCCGGAACCAGCGACGCGGTCGCCGCGACGCGCAGCAGGCTCACCTGGGCGCCGCCGAGGCTCGTCAACCCGATCACGATCAACGTCACCACGACGAACCGCTCGCTGAGGCTCGACGCCGGCAAGGACTACATCGTCAGCATGCCCGCGGGCGCGCTGACCGGCGGCTACGGCGTGGTCATCAACGGCGGGCACAACGTCGTGCTGATCGGCGGCGAGATCGACATCCCGTGGCAGGGCGACCCGCCGCCGGTCAACTCGCGCCGCGGCCTGTACCTCCAGAACCAGACGGGCACCGTCCACGTCGAGGGCCTGTGGATCCACGGCGCCGACCTCAGCGAGGGCATCGACCTCGACGAGCGCCTCGGCGCGACCGTCCAGATCCAGGACGTCCGGATCGACGGCGTCCACGCCCGCGACGAGGCCGGCTTCACCGACAACCACCCGGACCTGATCCAGACCTGGGCCGGCCCCAACGTCCTGCGCGTCGACCACCTCTCCGGCAGCAGCGACTACCAGGGCTTCTTCTTCGCGCCGATGCAGTACGGCACGGTCGTGCCGTCCCAGTTCGACCTGCGCAACATCGACATCAGCGCCTCCTACAGGAACGGCCTCCCGTTCGCGGGCGTCCTGCTGTGGCAGTCCACGACGTTCCCGATGAGCGTGAGCAACCTCTACCTCGTGCCCGACCACAGGAAGGGCATGTGGAGCTCGCAGTGGCCGACCCCGGCCGCCTGGGGCCCGGGCGTCATCCAGGGCACGCCGTCCGGCGGGTCCTACGCGACGAGCGCCACGGTCGGCACGGCCTACCGCTCGCCCGGCTACGCGAGCTGAGCCGCGGCGCTCCATAGACTGATGCGCCGATGAGCGACGGCGCGCCAGCAGCGAGCGTCATCGTCCGGTCCAAGGACGAGGAGCAGGCGATCGGCCGCTGCCTGGCGCTGATCCGCGCGCAGACCGTGCCGGTCGAGATCATCCTGGTGGACTCGGGCTCGACCGACCGGACGCTGGAGATCGCGACGCCGCTGGTCGACCGCGTGATCCGGATCGCCCCCGAGGACTTCACGTTCGGCGGCGCGCTGAACACCGGCGCCGCGGCCGCGGCCGCCCCGGTGCACGTCGCGGTGTCCGCCCACTGCTTCCTGGAGCGCGAGGACTGGATCGCCCGCGCGGTGGCCCACTTCGAGGACCCGCGCGTCGCCGGCTGCTGGGGCATCCGCACCACCCCGGACGGCCACGCACTCACCGAGCCGCTGGTCGTCGCGGGCGCCGAGCTGCGGCAGACGCCGCTGTGGGGCTACACCAACCACGCCTCGGCGTGGCGGGCCAGCCGCTGGCGCGAGCAGCCGATCGACGAGCGCCTCGTCGCCTGCGAGGACCGCGACTGGTTCTGGCGCGAGCTGGAGGCGGGCTGGACGTTCGTCGCCGACCCCGACCTGTGGGTCAGCGCCGCGCACCGGCGCCGTGCCGGCGTGCGCGCGCTGTTCCGCCGCACGCGCAAGGAGTCGTTCGCGCTCGCCCAGCTGTCGGGCCAGCACGCGTTCGGCACCCGCGCTGCGCTGCGCGCCTGGTGGTCCGAGCTCCCGCCGGGCAGCCGCCGGCCGCCGCTGGTCCAGCGGCTGAACTACCTGCGCGCGACGGAGATCGCCGGGCGCTGGGCGGGCGAACGCGCCGCGCGACGGTCGCCGCGCTAGACCGTGCCCGCCGGCTCGGGCCGGCCGCGCGCGAGGTTGAGCGTCCTGGCGACGGTGCGCACGTCGCCGCGCCGGACGACACCGAGGATCACGGCGTACACGACGGTCCCGGCCGCGCACGACGCGACGAGGCCGAGGAGCGGCGGGCTGACCGCGTCGGCGACCGCGCGCGCCGCGACCGCGCCGATCAGCGCGGTCAGCAGCGGCCCGGCCATCGGGCGGATCGCCGAGATCTTGACGTGGCGGTCGACGAGCCAGACGTTGCCGACCGTGTAGAACAGCGAGCCGATCAGCATCCCGATGCCCGCGCCCTCGACGCCCATCGACGGGATCAGCGCGGCGGTCCAGGCAATCCAGATCACCGACTGCAGCAGCACCACGACCACGATCCGCCCCACGTCGCCACGCGCCTGCAGGAAGCCCGAGGCCATCGTCGAGATCGGCCCCTGGAACATGAACGCGGCCGCGCCCCACGGCAGCACGTCGATCGCGTCGTCCCAGCGCGCGCCGAACACGGCGTGGACGAGGTCCGGCGCGCTGCCCGCGACCCAGACGGCGGGCAGCCCGAGCAGCACGGCGGTCACGACGAGGATCCGCTCGAGCATCGGCCGCGGGTCCGCCCCCGCCTCCATCGCCCGCGCCATCGCCGGATAGGAAACGCGCCAGAGGCTCTGCAGGAGCAGCAGCATCGTCTGCAGCACGCGGTAGGCCGCCGACCAGATGCCGAGCATCGCGACGCCGCCGACCGCGGCGATCACCATGTTGGTGCCCTGCTCGCGCGCGGCGCCGACGAGGGGGACGGCCTGGAAGCCGATCCCGAAGCGCAGCAGCGGGCGCGTGATCGACGGGTCGCGGATCGGCCGCAGCCAGCCGACGCCGCCGTTGGAGACCAGCAGGAACGAGCCGACCAGTCCCTGCACCGTCGCGGCCGCGGCGACGCCCCAGACGCCCGCCCCCGCGACGACCAGGCCGATCGCGATCGCGTTGTAGACGACGGTCTCGGCGACCTCGGCGCGCGCGGGCAGCGACCAGTCGAGCTTGCGCTCGAGCATCACGATCGTCGGCACGCGCAGCGCGAAGATCGGCAGCGAGGCGGCCATCACGGTCGCGACCCAGGCCGCGCCGCCGAAGATCGCCCCGCAGAGCGCGATCAGCAGCACCAGCGACGACGTCGTCGACAGCTGGAAGCCGAGCGTCGCCTGCAGCTCGCGCCGCGTCGGCATCGCCTCGCGCCGGATCAAGCCCGCCGCCAGGCCGCCGGCCGCGAGCATGTCGCTGACCGACTTGACGGCGAACGCGAACGCCAGCAGGCCGAAGTCGTGCGGGTCGAGCAGGCGCGCGAGGACGATCGTCCCGATCAGGTTGATCGCGCGCACCGCGAGGTTGCGGATGCCGAGGCTGACCGCGCCGCGCACGGCGCGCGTCCGGACCTCGGCGCGGCCCATCTGGCGCTCGGCCGGCTCGGGCGCCTCGACCGGTCGCTGTGCCGCCTCGTCGGTGAGCGGGTCCTCGTTGGGATCGGGTGGGACGTAGACGTCGCTCATCGGGCCAGCTCGCGGGCGACCGCGTCGTAGAGCTCGGCGGGCGCGACGAGCGTGCTCGTCGCCGACTGCCCGTGCGTCGCGACGTAGCCGCTGATCTTGCCGTGGCCGCTGTCGGCGACGACGTGGCGCCGGCCCAGCAGCTCGCAGATGATGTGCGCGTGGAGGCGGTCGGTCGCGACGACGCGCCCGGAGGCGAGCACACGGACGCCCCAGGCCAGCCGCCGGCGCGCCATCCGCATGTAGGCCGCGAGGACCAGCGACTGGTGGCCGGGCGGTGCGATGGCCGGGACGCGGACGAGGACCGAGCCGAGCCGCTGCAGGGCCCACTCACTGCGCCGGAAGGCCGGGTCGTAGCCGTCCTGGCCCGGGACGTTGAGCCAGTCGATCACGCGCACGTCGAGGCCGGCGGGCGGCGCCGGGACGCGCGCCTGCGCCTCGGAGTCGGTGCGGACGAGCGCGACGACGTCGTGGGCCGGCGCGGCCGCGCCGGCGTCGAGGTGGCCGAGCGCGGTCGCGGCGTCCGGGGTCAGCCGCGTGCGCCCCGGGAGCGCCTGCTCGACCGTCGCGCACGACGCCCGGTCGCGGACCATGACGTGCAGGCGCGGATGCGCGGCGAGCAGCGCGAACGAGCGCTCCGCCGCCTCGGCGCTGAGGAACTCGACGCTGATCGGCAAGAAGACGACGGGCCGGTCCGGGAAGTCGGAGACGACGCGCTCGCGCAGCTGATGGTGCGCGGGCCAGCGGTCGCCGAAGTTGCCGCCGCCCTGGACGACGATCACGCCGTCCTCCGGAAGGCAGCGCCGCAGCCCCGCCGCCGAGTAGGACGCGTGGTTGGCGGTGTACTTGATGGTGTTGCCGTTGCGCTGCGCGAGCGCGGCCGCGCCGAGCCAGATCGCCGAGTCGCCGACGTTGGGGTAGAGCGGGAAGTCGAGCAGCGCGATCGGCGTCCCGGGCGCGACGAGGCTGCGGTAGGCCTCGTCCAGCGGCTGGACCGCGAGCGGATCGGGTGCGGCGGAGGTCATCGGTATCCGGGCGAGGTGTAGGAGATGCCCGCGCGCGGGCTCGCGAACAGCGTGCGGGGGGCGTGGCGGATGACCCTCGCGCCGGGCCACCAGGCGGGCGTCGGCCACATCGTCTGGTAGACGGGGCGCGCGCCCGGCGAGGTCAGGCGGACGTCGCGGAGCGTGACGGCGGCAGCGCGGTCGCGCCACAGCAGGTAGGCCGAGGTCCTGGAGCCGACGAGGTCGACGTGGCGCAGGTCGACGCGCGCGGTCGTCCCCTTGGCGAACTGGTCGGGCAGCAGGAAGAAGCCCTGGTAGTCGGTCGCGGCGCTGAGCCGGTCGATGCGCAGGACCTTCGGCCCGGCCCAGGACTGCACGACGTCCGGGTGGGTGTCGCTGAACTTCTTGGTGTCCCGAGCAGTCACGCGATCGACGCGGATGTTCTCCAGCTGCACGGTCGCGCCGAGGCGCTCGTCGAGGTCGATGCCGTCGCCGAGGTCGCCGCTCAGCCGGAGGCCCTCGACGTGGACGGTCCCGGTCTGCCCCGTGAGGAACAACCCGCGCCGCGTCGAGCCGCTGGCGGGCCTGGCGCCCTGCCACGGGACCACGACCTGCCCGCCGCGCACGACGACGTTCCGGCCGCCGGCGATCGTCAGGCCGCCCGCGACCCGGACCGGCGTGCGCGGGAGCACGACGCGGTAGTCGCGCCGGGGATCGAGCTTCAGCTTGGCCCGCGCCGCCGTGACGTGGATCGTCTGCGGCGCGTGCAGGCGCGGCGGCGCCCACGCGAGCGCCGGCCCCCTGCTCGCGGCGTGCGCACCGCCGTCGTCGCCGCCGCCCAGCAGCAGCGCGGCGCCGGCGGCGATCGCCGCGACGGCGACGGCCGTCACCGCCACGAGCGCCCACAGGCGGCGGCCACGGACGACCGTCACGCGTCCGCGGCGACGTCCGCCGCGCGGTTGTGGGCGTTGCGGCTGGCGATGACCAGCGCACCGAGGGCCCAGACGAGGTGGCCCGGGCCGGCCTGGATGAAGTAGGCCTGGATGACCTGCATCGGCATCAGCAGGATCAGCGCCGCCAGCAGCCCCTGGGCCGCGGCGCGCGGCACCCCTTCGGTCTCCCGCATCGTCCGCACGGCCTCACCCCCGAGCGCGATCACGAATCCCAAGTACAACAACAACAACGGGATCCCGCCGCGCAGCAGCAAGGTGATGTACAACGACTCGGTGAAGCGCCAGGTGATCTCCGGCGGGATGTCCGGCCCGTAGCCGGTCACCAACCGCCCGCGAAGTGCTGGGAAGTACTGCTCGGTCCAGATCCCGTAGCGGTAGCTCACGGTCTGCGGGACGAGCACGCTCCCGGACGCCGACGGGTCGCGCTGGAACTGCTGGTCCAGGCGCCCGGTGATCGGCCCGCTGAACAGCAGCGTCGCGCCGAGCACCGCGACGATGAACCACAGCGACACCACGCGCAGCTTGCGACGCCAGAAGGCGACCAGCGCGATCGCGACGAGCACCGACAGGATCGGCCCCATCGTGAACGTCGCCATCAGCGCGGCCGCGCCGATCGCCAGGACGATCCAGGTCGCCGAGCGCCGGCGGACGTCGTTGCGCTCGCTCAGGCACACGGCCGCCGCGATGCAGACGATCAGGAAGAAGTACGCCGAGGCCGGCTGGGCGTGCGAGAACGGCCCGGTCACGCGCGAGACGCCGCCCGCGGCCGCGTCCTCGAAGTTGTCGCCGCCCGAGATCCGGTTGAGCGTCGAGATGACCGGCCCGACCCCCGCGTACTGCAGCAGCGCGATGAACGCCGCGAAGACGCCGCCGCCCAGCAGCCACCACAGGCCGCGGCGCACGAGCGCGGGCGTCGACAGCGAGCTGACGATCGCGCGGTAGAGCAGGAAGAACTGCAGCGGCCCGAGCAGCGTGCCGAGCTGCGTCGAGTTGACGCCCCCGCCGCGCTGGTGCAGGTCCCAGAGGCCGAAGCCGAGCGTGACCAAGGCGTACAGGAACGCGACCCAGTCGAACGCGCGCCAGCGCGGCACGACGCGGCGGTCGGCGCTCAGCAGCACGATCGCGCACAGCCAGCCGATCAGGATCTCGCTGAGCCGCAGGCCCGGGACCGGGATGCCGCGGTTCAGGCCGGCCACGACCGGCACGGCCGCGGCCAGCGCGATCCCGCCGATCCACGGCCGCTCCAGGACCACGAGGCTCCCGGCCACTCCGAGCAGGACCGCGATCGCCGGCAGCACGCCCTGCGTCGCGGCGGCGCCGAGCAGCACCGCGCCCGCGACCAGGACGGCGGTCATCTGGACGCCGGGATGGCGCCAGACGTGGACGACGCCGTCGCGCGCGGGCAGCCCGCGACGACCGGCGCCCTCCGCCGGCATGACCTGCGCCGTGCCGATGGTCGGCGCGGCCGCGCTCATCGCGAGGCGACGTCCTCCGGGTGCGCCTGCTCGGCCGTGGGCTCGCTCCCGCTGTCGGCGGTCCTGGTGTCGCGCGGCAGCCAGCTGACGTGCTCGGCCGCGGCCGCGCGGCGCTGGGCGCGGCCGGCCTTCTTGACCATCAGCACCCACTGCGGCGTCAGGCCGAGGCGCTCGTAGTGGTGGATCGCGGCGACGAGGCGCGAGACCTTCATGCCCTCCTGGGCGACGACGATCCGCGCGCCGCCGGTCTCGGCCGCCTGCAGCGTCTCCAGCTCCTGCGGGCCGTCGCCGCCGAGCACGATCGTCGGCGTCGGCGTGGTGTCGGCCAGCCCGCCGCGCGCGCCGGCGGTCGCGTTCCAGAGCGAGTCGCCCGCGTCGAGCAGCTCGGCGCCCTGCTGGGGACCGGACGGCAGCAGCGCCAGCGGCGCGGCGCGATCGGCGGGATCCGGCTCCGCCTGGCCGGCGAGGCGCTGGACGAGCGCCGCGCGGGCCGAGCCCGAGAGGTCCTTCAGGCGGCTGGCGGGCAGGTGGGCGGCGAGCTCGACGTCGCCGGGCTCGTCGATCCGCGGGTCGGCGCGCTCCCAGGCGATCAGGATGATGATCCCGAGGAAGAGGCCGAAGACGATCGCCAGCGCCAGGCTCGCCGACGGCGAGATCGTCTGCTTCTTCGAGAAGCCCTGGTCGTGGCTGGGCGCGCGGACGACCTTCATCGAGTCGGGCCCGATCGAGGCCGACGTCGGCGCGTTGCCGGTCACCGCGCGGACGGTCAGCGCGGCGCCCTGGACGGCCTTGTCGCCGTCGTCGTCCTTGAAGGTGAGCGTGATCAGCCCGGTGCCGGTGAGGTGCGACGCGCTGATCGCGTCCTCGACGTCGCTGCTGCTCATGCCGAGCCGCCTGCCGACGTAGCTGGTGACGCCCGGGTCCTGCGGGATCAGCGTCGCGTAGGTGCTGGCGAGGTTGATGGCCTCCGACGCGTCGCCGGGGCCCTTCGCGTCCGCGCCGGAGTTGACGAGCAGCAGCGACGAGCTGGTGTAGCTCGAGCTGCGCGCGCCGCTGAGCACGACGGCGGCCGCCGCGCACAGCGCGACGGCGACGACGAGCACCCACGCACGGCGGCGCAGGGCTTTGAGGACACGTATGCGGGGAACGGTCATGAGGTGATGGCCTCCTCGATCGCGGCGTGCTGGGACGCCCAGGTCGCCTGCTGGTGCGTGAGCGCCGGGGCGGTGCTCGCCCGCAGCTCGGCGTGACGCCGGGTCGCTTCGGTGAGGGCGGCGGCCAGAGCCTCCGGCCGTCCCTCGGCGTGTACAGCGTAGGGGAAGGTCGAGCGCAGCACGGGCCATTCGCTGGTCACCAGCGGGCGGCCCGCGTAAACGGCCTCGTACCCGGAGCGCATGACCGACGTCGGATCGGTCGTCAGCGTCATCACGACGTGGGCCTCCCGCAGCTCGCGCCGGTAGTCCTCCGGCGCCAGGAACCCGACGAACGTCACGTTCTCCGGGGCGCCCTCGACCAGCCCGGCGGGCGCGCGGCGCAGGTCGCCGGTGATGCGGACGTCGGCGTCCGGCACCAGCCGGGCCGCCTCGATCACCGCGCCGGCCGGCTCGTCGGGCGCGAAGACGCCGACGTAGAAGACGCGTAGGCGCTCGCCTGCGGCCAGCTCCGGCGCGGGCGTCGCGGTCAGCTCGGCGACCGGCGCCTCGTGGACCTCGGCGGCACGGCCGCCCCAGGCGCGGACCTCGTCGGCCAGCTCGGGCGCCGTCACCAGGACCAGCCGGGCGCGGCGGGCGAGGAAGCGGTGGACGGGCAGCATGACCTTCCAGAGCCCGTCCTTGCGGCCGAACGACGCCGGGTGGCTGTCGAGCAGCACCGGCACGCCCGTCGCGAGCCCGTAGAGCCAGGCGATCAGCCCGACGAAGACCGGCGGGTTCTGGGTGACGACGGCCCGCGGGCGCCGCCAGGCCAGCCACGCGATCGTCCCGAGGCCGTTGAGGACGTAGCGCAGCGGCGCGGTCGCGCGGCCGCGCAGGCCGTAGCCGTCGAAGCGCTGGGCGACGCCGCCGACGCTGGCGGCGATCTCGTCGGCGCGCGGCGTCCGGTCGGTCCAGGCCAGGAACGCGACGCGCGGGCGGCCGCTGGCCGGGGCCTCGTTGACGGCGGCCGCGCTCACGACAGCGTCACCGCCGCCTCGTCGATCGCCGTGCCCGCCGCGACCGCGGCGACCACGGCCTGCACGCGCGCCGTGAACGGCGCGCGGTCCCACTTCAGCGCGTGGGCGCGGATCGCGGCCGGGTCGTAGGCGCCGGGGTCGAACGCGCGCAGCGCGTCCAGCAGCGCGCCGGCCGTCTGCTCGTGGAAGTGCTCGCCGGTCAGCCCCGGGACGACCGTGTGCAGCGCGCCGCCGTCGCCGTAGGCCAGCACCGGGCGGCCGCACGCGGCGACCTCGACGGGGATCAGCCCGAAGTCGTCGCGGCTCGGGAAGATGGTGGCCTTGCAGTTCTGCATGGCCTTGACGACCGCGTCGTCCTCGAGGTGGCCGAGGAACGTCACGTTCGGCGGCGCCTTGGCCTGCAGCTCGGCCATCGCGGGCCCGTCGCCGGCGATGACCAGGCGCTCGCCGGGGAGGTCGCGGAACGCCTCCAGCGCCAGCGTGACGCGCTTGTAGGGCTCGACCAGGCGCCCGCAGATCAACCAGTAGTCCTCGGGCGCGGTGCCGGACGGCGTGAAGTGCGAGCAGTCGACCGGCGCGCCCACGACCAGCGCGCGGCGGCCGTAGAACTCCTCGATCTGCCCGGCCACGTAGGGCGACTGCGTCAGGTAGGTGTGGACGTGCTGCGCGCCCCTGTAGTCGACGCGGCGGTTGTGCGCGGCCATCGCCCGGAACGCCGTCCGCGTGAGCTTCGAGCCGGCGGCCTTCTCGTCCTCGTAGTGCTCGGTCATCGACCACGCGAAGCGCAGCGGGCTGTGGCAGTAGCAGACCTGCGGGGCGTCGTTGCGGGTCTCGAACAGGTGCGCGAACGCGTAGGACGAGCTCAGCACGACGTCGGCGTCGTCGAGCCTGTGGTGGTGGACGACGGCCGGCAGCGCGGGCGCCAGCACGCGGTAGCCGCGCAGCAGCAGCTCGCGCGGCGGCAGGACGCTGGTGAAGCGATCGGCGACGCCCATGCGCGCGGCGACCGAGCGGCGCCCGAGGACGGCGGTCAGCGGCGCGCCCGGGAACGCGGAGGCCAGCTCCTGGGTGACGCGCTCGGCGCCCCCGTAGATCTCCATGAAGTCGTGCGTGATCGCGACGGCGGGCGCCGACGTCATCGCCGCACCGTCCCGGCCGCCGGCGTGGGCCGGCGTGTGGTCGAGCATGTCTTCATTATGGGGAACCGGTTCTCGGGGTCGTTCGCCTCAGGGGCCGTGCTTTCGCCATGACCGCTCGACGCCCAGTCCACTTAGTCGCCTCCCCAGGCGGGCATCTGAACCTCCTGGAGCAGCTGGCCACCGCCGTGCCACGCGAATTGCGGCGTTTCGTCACCGCGCCCGGCCCGCGCGGCGAGCAGCTCGCGCGCGACGGCGAGGACGTCACGATCCTGCCCCAGTACGAGCGCCACCCGCGCGAGCTCGGCGCGAGCATCGCCGCCGCCGTCCGGCTGGTGCGCCGCGATCGCCCGCAGATCGTGGTGTCGACCGGCGCGGGCTCGGCGGCGCTGTACTGCGCGGTCGCGCGGGCGGCCGGCGCGAAGCTCGTATTCGGGGAGACGATGGCGCGCGTGACCGGCCCGAGCGCGTCCGGACGGGTCACGGCGCGGCTCGCGCACGCGAATCTGGTCCAATGGCCGGAGATGGGCTCGGTGTACCCACGAGCGCGCGTGTGCCGACCCCTGCTGCTCGAAGACGTCGGCGCGCCGCTGGCCGGCGACGCCGCCGGGACGTTGGTCGTCGTCGGGACGCACACGGCGCCGTTCGACCGGCTCGTCTCGATCGCCGCCGCGGCGGCCCGCGCGGGCGTCCTGCCGGCGCCGATCGTCGCGCAGGTCGGCCCGTCCCGGGTGCCGTTCCCGGAGGCCGAGACGCACGAGTTCCTGGCGCCGGAGGCGATGGCCGCCGCGATCGCGCGCTCGCAGGTGATCGTCTCCCACGGCGGCGCGGGGTCGCTGTCGGCCGCGCTGCGCACCGGCCACCGGCCGATCGTCCTCGGCCGGACCAGGCGCCACGGCGAGCACTTCGACGACCACCAGGAGCAGCTGATGGGCAAGCTCGCCGAGTCCGGCCTCGTCGTCGCGCTCGACGACCGGCTCGGGCCCGAGCACGTCGAGGCCGCGCTCGCGCCGCTGCCGCGGCCGGAGGCGTCGCCGCTGCCGAGCATGCACGACGCGCTGGCGTCCGCCCTCGACGAGCTCGGGCTGGCGCGCCTCTGAAGACCGCGGTCGCCGCGCTGCCGGGCCTCGCGCTCGGCCTGCTGGCCTTCCACAGCGCGGGCTACCTCCCGCGCGCGACGTCGGGCGCGGCGCTGGTGGCGCTCGCCGTCTGCGCGCTGCTGGCCGCCGCCGGCGTGGCGCGGCGCCCGACGCGCGGCGCGGCGGTCGCGCTCGCCGCGCTGGCGCTGCTGATCGGCTGGGTCGCGCTGTCGGGGAGCTGGTCGCACGCGCCGTGGCGCGGGACGCTCGACATCACGCGCGACCTCGCCTACCTGGCGACGCTGGCCGCGTTCGCGCTGCTGGGCCGGACCGACGGGCGCGCGCGGACGCTGCTGCTCGCGCTCGCGGCCGCCGCGCTCGTCGTGGCCGTCGCCGGCCTCGGCGCGTGGCTGGCGCCCGACCACGTCCACGGGATCCCGGCGGCCGACCGTGAGCGCCTGTCGGCCCCGACCACCTACTGGAACGCGAGCGGGATGCTCGCCGCGCTCGGCGCCGTCTGGTGCGTGGCGATCTCGGCGACCGACCGCTCGCGCGTGCTGCGCGTCGTCGCGGCCGCTGCCATCGCGCCCGCCGCCGCGGTCGTCTACCTGTCGGCCTCGCGCGGCGCGGCGCTGGCCGCGCTCGTCGGCCTCGCGGTCCTGGTCGCCGCCGGGCCCGCGCGCCGGACGCTCACCGCGCTGGCCGCCGCGGGCCCGGCGGCCGGCCTCGCGCTGCTCGCCGCCCACGGCGCCCACGGCCTCGACGTGCAGGCGCCGACCGGCGCCGCGCTGCACAGCGGCCACCGCGCGGCGCTGCTGATCCTCGGCGCGGCGGTGCTCGGCGCCGCGTCCCGGGCCGCGCTGCTGGCCCTCGACGACCGCCTGGCGGCGTGGTCGCCCGGCGGCCCGCCGCGCCTCGCGCGCGGCGCGGCGCTCGCGGGCCTCGTCGTGCTCGGCGTCGCGATCGGGACGGCCGTCGCGTTGCAGGACACCGGGAACGCCGTCTCGTCGAGCCTGGCCCCCAACCAGCGCTTCCAGGAGATCGGGACCAACGGCCGCGCGGACCTGTGGCACGTCGCGCTGGCCGACGGCACGCGGCCCGCGCCGCTGAAGGGCGCGGGCGCCGGGAGCTTCGGCCGGCTGTGGGACCGCGACGGCACCACGCACTTCGAGGCCGCCGACGCGCACTCGCTCTACGCCGAGACGCTCGGCGAGCTGGGGCTGGTCGGCTTCGCGCTGCTCGCCGTCCTGCTCGCGACGCTCGTCGTCGCGCTGCTGTGCCGCGCGGCCGCGAGCCGCGACGCGACCTGGGCGGGCCTGGCGGCGGGCGCGCTGGCGCTGCTGGCCCACGCGGCCTACGACTTCGACTGGGAGCTGGTCGCGCTGACGCTGCCGCTGCTCGCCGCGGGCGGCCTGGCGCTGGCGCGCGCCGAGGACGACGGCGAGCCACGGGCGGCGCCGCTCGCGCTGCCGCTGCGGGCGGCGGTCGTCGCCGCCACGGTCGCGCTCGCGGTCGTCCCGTTCGCCGTGCAGCGCTCGCAGCGCGCGGTCGACCGGTCGCTCGACGCGTTCGCCGCGGGCGACTGCGCCGCCGCACAGCGCCACGCGACCGCCGCGCGCTCCGGGCTCGTCGACCGGCCCGAGCCCTACGAGGTCGCGTCGTGGTGCGCCACGCAGGCGGGCGACACGAACGCCGCTCTGACGGCCGCGCAGCAGGCCGTCGACCGCGACCCGGGCGACTTCCGCCTGCGCCTCGCGCAGGCGATCGTCCAGGCCCGCCTCGGGCGCGACCCCCGCGCGGCGTTCGCCGCGGCGCTGGAGCGCTCGCCCGCGTCGCTGGACCTGAAGCACGCGCGCCCCGTGCTGGGGCGCGCGCATCAGCCGGTCTGGTGGAAGCGCGGCGCTGCCGCGATCCCGTTCCCCCAGCCCCGCCTGGCCGGCCGGCAGCTGCCGGCCGACACGGGGTGACGGGCTACTTGGCCTTCTTGTTGGCGACGCAGGTCACGTAGTGCCGCGTCTGCCTGACCGTCTTGCCGCTGGTGAGCGTGCCGACGATCGAGAGCGTGAAGCGCCCGCGCGGCAGGCCCTTGAGGCTCACCTTCGACTTGATGGACCTGCCCTTGAGCGTCTTGAAGGTCCTGCCGCCCAGCTTGACCGTGACCTTCTTGAAGATCTGCCCCGCCGGCGCGGCCAGGTGGAACGTGATCGAGCGCTTGGACACGCAGGAGGTCGGCAGCGAGATCGCGTCCTGACCGTTGACCGTCGGGACCGGCACGGTCTTCGTGACCGTCGTCGTCGTGGTCGTCGTCGTGTTCTGCGTCACCGTCTGGCCGGGGACCGTGACCTGCTCGACGCCCTGGTCGCAGGCCGCGCTGTGGGCCAGCGCGGACGACTTGGTCTCGGTGCCCGAGCCGGCGACCGTGACGAAGTTCTTGCACGGCGTGTCGTCGGTGAAGCGCAGCGAGGCGACGCGGGTGCCGGACAGGATCGGCGAGAAGCGCACGGTGACGTTGCAGCCGCTGCCGTTGGCCAGCTTGGCGCCGGTGCACGTGTTCGCGGTGATCGCGAAGTCCGCGGTGTCCGGGCCGCTGAAGTCGATGCCGCTGATCGTCAGCGACTTCGACGACGGGTTGCTGATGTGCACCGTCTTGGTGGCGGAGTCGCCGACGGCGACGAAGTCGTAGGTCACGGTGCCCGAGGAGACGAACACCGGCTGCGAGCTGTCGCTTGCGGCGTTGGCGGTCAGCGGGATGGCGATGCCGATGACGCTGGCGATCAGCGCGCAGAACAGCGCGATGCGAGGCATGTTGACTAGGACGTCCTTGTCTTGAGGAGTGCGGACCTGGATCCGCCCGGCGCCCTGACGCCGGTCGGCGGAAACCCGAGCGCGGCAGTATGGAGGCAGCGCGCCGACTTGTAAACGAACATCCGTCCGTTTCTCGGTGGAGCGCCTACAGGGCGGCGCGCCCGGCGGCGTCAGCCGCCGATGCCGAAGCCCACGCGCTGCTCGTCCTTCTCGACGCGCAGCCACTGGATCGACTCCAGCTTCAGCGTGATGTCGCCGTCCTCGCCCTTGAGGTCGTGCCAGCGCGAGCCGCTGTCGGCGAGCGCGCTCTGGAGCTTGGAGAGCTCGTCGTCGCTGACGCGCGTCGCCAGCGGCGCGCTGGCGTGGAACCCGATGGAGATGCGCTGAGCCATGGCCCGATCCTAGTGCCCGGCCGCCGGCTCCACGATCTCCGTCAGCACGCCGCCGCTGGCGGCGGGGTGCAGGAAGGCCACGCGGGAGCCGCGGATGCCGATCCGGGGCGTCTCGTCGATCAGCCGCAACCCGGACTCCTTCAGCGATGACAACGCGCTGTCGATGTCCTCCACCTGGTACGCGACATGGTGGATCCCCGGCCCCTTCTTGGCCAGGAACTTGCCGACCGGCGTGTCCGGGCCCAGCGGCGCGAGCAGCTCGACGTGGTTCTCGCCGACGTCGAGCAGGACCGCCTCGACGCCCTGCTCCTCCACGACCTCGCGGTGGACGAGCTTCATGTTGTAGGTCTTCTCGTAGAGGGCGATCGAGGCGTCGAGGTCCTCGACGGCCACGCCCACGTGGTCGATGCGCGCGAACATGGCGCGCGACCTTACCCGCAAGCTGCGCAGCTACGCCGCGCTGTCCTCGTCGCCGCCCGGGTGGGGCAGCGGCGTCACCGCGGCGATCCGCGGCCGCGGGCGCTCCTGCGGCGTCTGCGCCGGAGCCGGGACCGCCACGGGGGCGGCCGGGCGCAGCGACGGGCGCGCCACCGGCGGCGTGTCGGCCATGATCGTGTCGATCTCGCGCCGGTCCAGCGTCTCGCGCGCCAGCAGCGCCTGCGCGAACTCCTCGAGCAGCGCACGGTGGCCCGTGATCAGCTCGTACGCCGCGCGCTGCGCCTCGAAGGCCAGCTCCTGCTGCTCCTCGTCGCGGATCCGCCGCGTGAGGTCGGAGACGATGTCGGCGTCGGTCACCGCGCGCACCGAGGCGGTCGCCGTGCCCATGCCGTAGTCGTGGACCATCGCGTGCGTGATCTCGGCGACGCGCTGCAGGTCGTTCGCCGCGCCCGTCGTCACCGCGCCGAACACGATCGCCTCGGCGACGCGCCCGCCGAGCAGGATCGTCATCTGGTCGACGAGCTGGTCGCGCGTCTTGAGGTACGAGTCCTCATCCGGCAGGTTCATCACGTAGCCGAGCGCGGTGCCGCGCGGCACGATCGAGATCTTGTGGGTCCGCTCGCCGCTGACCAGCAGCTCGCGGCACAGCGCGTGGCCGGCCTCGTGGTAGGCGACGATCTCGCGCTCGCGGTCGTTCAAGGTGGTGTTGGACTGCACGCCCGCGACGACGCGCTCCAGCGCGTCCTCGAAGTCGCGCGTCTCGACGACGGTCGCGCCGCGGCGCCCGGCGAAGATCGCGGCCTCGTTGCAGAGGTTGGCCAGTTCGGCGCCGGACAGCCCGGAGGTCTGCGCGGCGATGCCGTCGAGGTCGATGTCCTGGTGCAGCGGCTTGTTGGCCGTGTGCACGTTCAAGATCTTCCGCCGCCCCTCCATGTCGGGCGGGGAGACGAAGACCTGGCGGTCGAAGCGGCCCGGGCGCAGCAGCGCCGGATCGAGCTTCTCCAGCAGGTTGGACGCGGCCATCACGACGACGCGATCGGACGACCCGAAGCCGTCCATCTCGACCAGCAGCTGGTTGAGCGTCTGCTCGCGCTCGGAGTTGTTGTCGCTCCCGCGCCGTGCGCCGACGGCGTCGAGCTCGTCGATGAACACGATCGCGGGCTCGTGCTTGCGCGCCTCGCGGAACAGGCGCCGGATGCGCGCGGCGCCGAGGCCGGCGAACATCTCCACGAACGACGACGCGCTCTGCGAGTAGAACGTCGCGCCGGACTCGGCGGCGACCGCCTTGGCCAGCAGCGTCTTGCCGGTGCCGGGCGGCCCGTGCAGGATCACGCCCGCGGGGACCTGGGCGCCGAGCTTCTGGAACGCCCCGGGGTCCTTCAGGAAGTCGACGACCTCCTGGAGCTCCTTCTTGGCGTCGTCGACGCCGGCGATGTCGCTCCAGCGGACCTCGACCTTCTCCTTCGGCTTGATCTCGACCGGCTTGGTGCGCGGCATCGACCTGGCGGCGCGCGTGAGGAAGACGACCAGGACGACGAGGAACAGCAGCGAGCCGATGCCCTGCCAGTCGGTCCCGAACTGCTGGACCTTCTGGGAGAAGGACTGCTTGGGCTCCTGGACGGTGACGGTCCTCGGCGTCGCGATCTGCCCCTTGCCCGACAGCAGCGCCTGGATCTTGGCCTTGTCGTCGGCCAGCCCATGCGCCAGCGGGGGGTTGTTCAACCCGAGGTAGTCGAACGGCGTGCCGTCGTAGCTCGTCGAGTGCTGGAGAACGGCCTGCGGGGACACGTCCCCTCCATCGGCCGGATGCGCCGGAGTCTTGACCCTGACGTCCCAGATCGAGCACCCCTTGCAAACGGACTGAAGTCCGCTATAGTTGTCCGTACAACCGGACTGCGGTCCACATCATCAGATCCACTCCCAGGAGACAGCATCCAAATGAGCACCACCGCCACCACCGTTCCCGCCGGCACCTATGGTCTGGACAACGTCCACTCCTCGATCGGCTTCGCGGTCAAGTACAACGGCATCGCGTCCTTCCGCTCGTCCTTCGCGACGTACGACGCGGCGCTCACCGACGGCGTCCTGACCGGCACCGCCGACGCGGCCTCGATCCAGGTCGACGAGCCCAACTTCAAGGGCCACCTGCTCAGCGGCGAGTTCTTCGACGCCGAGAACACCCCCACGATCACCTTCAAGTCCACCGACGTGAAGGTCGCCGAGGACGGCACCGCCGAGGTCACGGGCGACCTCACGATCCGCGGCAACACGCAGTCCGTCGTCGCCACCGGCTCGTTCAACGCCGGCCCGGACGCCTTCGGCAACGAGCGCGCGAACTTCGAGCTCGAGGCCACCGTCGACCGTCGCGAGTTCGGCCTCAACTGGCAGAACGCGCTCCCCAACGGCTCGGACGCCCTCGCGTGGGACGTCACGCTGAAGGTCGACCTGCACTTCGTCAAGGCCGCGTAAGGGACGCTTCCCAGAACCATGTCGTCTCAGATCCGCATCCTCGGCATCTCCGGAAGCCTCCGGAGCGGGTCCCACAACACGGCCCTCCTCCAGGCGGCAGCGCTCTCGCTGCCGTCTGGGGCGGAGCTGGAGGTCTTCGACGGCCTCCGGGACCTGCCGCCCTACGACGCCGACCTCGACACGCCTGAGCGCGAGCCGGAGGCGGTCGCGCAGCTGCGCGCTGCGATCGATCAGGCCGATGGCGTCCTGATCGCCACGCCCGAGTTCAACGGCTCGATCCCGGGCGCGTTGAAGAACGCGCTGGACTGGGCCTCGCGCCCGTTCCCCGAGAACGCGTTCAAGGGCAAGCCCGTCGCCGTCGTCGGCGCGTCCACCGGCCTGTTCGGCGCGGTCTGGGCGCAGGCGGAGACCAAGAAGGTCCTCGGCATCATCGGTGCCGACGTGCTCGACGGCGAGCTGCCGGTCGGCCAGGCCGGCGGCGCGTTCCGTGACGACGGCCATCTGCATGACGACGACCTCCGCGGTGCGCTGGAGGAGCTGGTCGGCGTGCTGGCCGCGCGGGTGGGAGCCCGGGACTCCCAGGCGGTCTAGGGTGCTCCATGTGGTCCCCCCATCGTTCGAGCTCCCGATGTCGCATGACGCCGGAGTGGCGGCGCCGGAGCGCGAGCGCGCCGATGCCCGCCGCAACCGCGAGCGGATCCTGTGCGCGGCCGCGCGGCTGATCGACGAGCGCGGGATGTGCTTCTCCATGGACGACGTCGCCCACGAGGCGGGCGTCGGCAAGGGGACGCTCTACCGCCGCTTCGGGGACCGCGCAGCGTTGCTGCGTGCTCTGGTGAGCGAACCGGAGCAGGCGTTCCAGGACGCGCTGATCCGCGGCGAGGCGCCGCTCGGCCCGGGCGCGCCGCCGGAGGTCCGGCTGCACGCGTTCGGCGAGGGCTTGTTGCAGTTCTTGAACGACCGTGCGATCTACCTGCAGGCCGGCGAGCTGATGGGCGGCTCGAAGCGCTACGGCCACCCGGTCTACGCCTTCTACCGGACGCACGTGTCGTTGTTGTTGAAGCAGGCCTGCGGCGGCGACGCGGCCGTCAACCACGAGTACCTGGTCGACGCCCTCCTCGGCCCGCTGAGCGCGGAGCCGTTCCTGTACCAGCGCGACCTCCGCGGCATGTCGGTCGAGGAGATCACCGCCGGCTGGCACGGCCTCTGCGACGCCGTCCTCGACGGCGCGCGGGCCTCGTAGCTAGCGGGTCGGCGGGCCGCCGCCGAGCGGCAGCGTCGTCGTGGTCACCTTGGGCGTCCGGCCGGCGCGCGGCGCGATCGTGACGCGGAGGCCGTCGTAGGGGTTGGCGGTCACGTCGATCGTCACCGTGCGTCTCAGGTGCAGCGGGATCGCGACGGCCAACTTGGTGGCCTTCCCCCGGTACGTCGTCGTGTGGCCGCCGGAGGTGACCGTGACGCGCGCGCCCTTCGGCAGCTTCGTCAAGGTGTAGGTCTTGGCGTTGAAGCGCGCCGGGTTGGGCAGGCCGAGCTCGTGCAGGCCCCACGGCGGGTTGGCGTTGACGATCCGGCCGGGTGCGCAGGTCGCGGTGAAGGACGCGAAGCGCGTCGTCGCCGCGTGCGCGGTGAAGGTGTAGGTCCCGGTCGGCACGACCGGCCAGATCACCCCGCCGTCGGCCGACGACCGCGGCTGCGCGCGGTCCGGGATCACGTCCTTGTTGAAGTAGACCGGCGCGGGCAGCGCGGGCTGCGCGATGGCCGTCGCGCCCAGGACGCCGTGCGCGCCGTAGCCCGTGAAGTCCTGGTAGTCGAGCGCGCGCACGTTGCGCGTGCTGAACGTCGAGACGACCGCGCACTGCTGCGGGTTGCCGTCGGCGCCGAGCGGGACCTGCAGCAGCGTGGCGAGCGCGGTGTAGATCGCGTCGCTCGGCGTCTGGAAGTTCACGTGCTCCAAGTTGTAGCCCTTGACCGTCGTGAACGTCTGCAGGTAGATCGTGTGGTGCCCGGCGGCGTTGATGTAGGGGGTGATCCTGCGCCCGGCCGGGACCTTCAGGTCATACGTGCCGTCGGGCTTGACGGTCGCGCCGAGCGTCGGGTCCTCCGCGACCCGGACCTGGGCGCCGCTCAGGACCACCTTGGTGTTGTTGAACTCGTAGGCGGTGCCCGTCAGGTGCACGGTGCCTGAGGCGGCCGCGGCGGTGGCGGCGAGAACGGCGAGGGGCAGCATCGCCGCGCGATGCTACGCGAGCTGGATGTGGTCGGCCTCGGCCGCGCCCGGGAAGGGGCGGGTCAGGCCGTAGTGGTTCAGCGTGGACTCCGGGACGCCTTCGACGCCGGGCGTGTCGGACGCCTCGCCCCTGGTGTGCGGGTCGTCGGCGAAGCCGCCGACCTCCACCGAGTGCTGGGGCGAGCGGTAGCCGGAGATGCCGATCAGGTGCAGGTGCAACGCCCTGCCCATGACGTCGAGGCGCGCGGCGATCGTCGGCTCGTTGCCGACGCTGTAGTTGGTCCCGGCCGCCTGGAAGAAGCCGTAGGAGCCGCCGTGGCCGTTGAAGGCCGGCGCGCCGCCGGAGGGCAGGCCGGGTCCGGCGCCGCTGACGCTCGCGGCCTGCGCCTGGATCGCGGCCAGCTTGCTCTCCAGCCTCTTGCGGTTGGCGCGCAGCGTCGCCAGCTGCGACGTCTTCTTGGCGCGCGCGTTGGCGACGCCGCTGGCCCTGGCGATCAGGTCCATCTTGAGCGCGTCGACCTCGTCGCGCTGGACCAACGACGCGGCGGTCACGCGCTGCTGCTGGGCGGTCAGCGACGCGAGGTCCTTGGCCTGCTTGGTGACGTCGGTGCGCTCGCTCTTGACGCGCGCGATCACCGAGGAGTTCTGGTCGGCGACGGCCTTCATGTTGTCGCTGGTCTCCAGCAGGTCGCCCCAGGAGTGCGAGCTGAGGATGACGCTCACGAGGTCCGGGCGGTCGGTCTCGTACTGCGCGACCAACTGCTTCACCAACGCCGCACGGTCGCGCTTGAAGGCGAGCTTCAACTTCACCAACTTGGCCCGCGCGCCGCGCAGGCGCGACTGCAAGGACACCAACTCGCTCTGCTCGATCGCCAGCGACTGCTGCAACGCGGACAACCGCTCGCGCAGGTCGCCGATCTGCCCCTGGAACTCCGCGAGCTTGTGCGAATCCCGACCGATCTGGGACTGCAACGACCGGTCCCTGCCCCTCGAGGACTGGATCTGCCCGCCGAGGTCGGCGGTCGCGGGCGCAGCCAGGACCAGCGCGGCCATGACGGCCACGCCGAAGGCGCGCAGAGGGGGACGACGCAGGGTCACCGACGCGCCAACGTACCCACCGCCCCGGGAAATCGTGGGCGCGGCGTTGCAGGCCGGGCGCGCTCAGCGCAGCGTGAACGTGTGATCGCCCCAGGGGTCGATCGCCAGCGGCGGCAGCAGGTCCAGGTGGCCGTCGGCCAGCAGGTGCCGCAGCGCGCTCACGCGCCCGACCGACTCGGGCCAGTCGATGCGCCGCGCGCGGTTGTGCGGGTGCAGCAGGTCGGCACGGCGGACGTCCAGGAACGCCGCCAGCCAGCGTCCCTCGCCGGCGACCGCCGGCGCGCCGGCCCGCGCATCGGTCCGGGCGATCAGCGCGGGCAGGCCGTCCGGGTCGGTCGAGATGCCGTGCTCGATCGCGGTGTCGTAGAAGATCGCGACCGCCAGCGGCGAGGCCAGCCCCGCGGCGCCGGCCAGCTGCGCCGCCGGGTCGAAGTACTCCTCGTCGACGACGTGGTCCTGCGCGGCGCGGAAGCGCGCGTCGCTCGCGGCGTGCCGCCATGCGGTCCTGAACGCGCGGCGCAGCCCGCGCGCGCTGGCGCTGCCGGTCGCCGCGCGGGCGCGCAGGACGGGCAGGTAGCGCCGCAGCGCGTTGTGGGGGCGGCGCGCCGCGTAGTCGCGGACGACCAGCAGCATGTCGCCGGTCGCCGAGCAGAAGCCGGCGCGCCCGGCGGTGATCCCGCAGCCGTCGTGCAGGTCGACGACGTAGTCGTAGCGGATGCGCGTGGTGTCGTTCTCGAAGACGCTGACGAGCTGGTCGGCGACGTGGCGCTGGACCGGCGTCAGCGCCGGCGCCTGCGCGTGTGCGGACGCCGCGGCGGGCCCGGCGGCCAGCAGCAGGACGATCGAGAGCAGGAGGAGGATGCGCGGCCGGGCCACGTCCTGGGTTGTCGGCGCCACGACCCGAAACTAGCGTGCGCGGGCTAGCCCGTGAGGTAGCCGGGCGACGCGTAGGCCGCGACGCCGACGCTCTGCGCGCTGACGTAGGAGCCGCCGGGCGGCGTCCCGCCGGTCACGTGCCCGGTGACGGGCAGCGACGGCCACGACGCCGTGGCGCCGGAGAGCTTGGCGGGGCACCTGCCGTCGTAGATGTTGGGCCACACGCTCGTGCCCAGCGTCTTGCTCGCGCTCGGCTTGACGTACACGTTGGTCAGCGTCGTGACCGGCGCCGAGCAGCCGTTGGTCAACCACACCATGTAGCCGCCGTCGCCCGCGCCGGCGTCGTCGTAGGCGAGGTCGACGTCGTGCAGCTCCAGCTGCCCGATCGGGCCGAGGTCGGGCTTGGCGAAGATGCCCTGGTAGTTGGAGTCCGCGGTGAGGTGGTCGATCCGCAGGTCGCGAACGCCGCCGTAGGGCTGGACGACGTCGGTGTGGCTGCCGCCCGCCGACCCGCGCAGGGCGGTGGCCCGGATGTTCTCCAGCTGGACGGTCGCGTCGGGGCTGGAGACCCGGATCGCGTCGGCGTTGTAGCCGGTCGAACCGTCGATCCAGAGGCCCTCGACGTGCACGGTGCCCGCGTTGGCGCGCAGCTCCAGCGCCGCGTCGCGGTCGGAGGTCGCGGGCAGCCGGATGTGGCCGCCCTGCAGGACGACGTTGTGCCCGCCCTGAAGGCCGAGGCTGCCGTTGTGCGCGTAGGGCGGCAGCTTGATGATGTAGTCCTTGCTGTTGTCCAGGTCGTACCACTGGTTGCCGTCGGGCACGGTGATCGTCGTCGGCGCGACCAGCAGTGGCGGCGCCCAGAGCAGCCCGTTGGTGGGCAGCGGCACGGTCGACCCGCCGGAGCCCGCGCCGGGCACGGTGCCGCCGGCCGCCGGCGTGGTCGCGGGGGCGGTGGCCGCCGGCGCCGTGCCGGCGGCGCCCGGCGTGCCGGGCGGCGACCCGCCGGAGCCCGCGCCGGGCAGCGCGACCTTCGCGGTCGTCGTCAGGGTGATGGCATCGACGTACAGCCGCCGCCGGCACCCGTGGCGCACCGCGGGCCGGGCGAGCGCCACCGTGAGCCGGTGACCGCCCGCGGCGAGCGCACGCTTGACGGTCAGCGTCCGGTAGCGGGTGAACGCGACCTTCCGGTCGACCACCAGCCTGTTGTCGACCCGGACGCGCAGGACCGGCGCGCCACCGCAGGCCTTCGCGCGCACGCGCACCGCGAGGTGGTCGGCGGCGACCGGCAGCGTCGCGGTCCCGGTGACCGAGACGGCACCGCTGAGCATCACGGAGCGGCCGTCGGTCGCGGCGCGCTCCCTGATCACCCGGACCGCCGAGGTCCGCTTCCCGGCATGGGTCAGCGCCTCGCCGCCGACGCGCGTGACGACGGTGCCGGCGCAGGCGGCGGCGGGCAGGGCCGCCAGGGCGGCGGCCGCGAGCGCGGGCGCGATCAGACGAACGGCGAGGTGGCCGGGCATCGGTCTCTGGGTCGGAAGGACGGACGGTGCGCGAACAGGTGGGACGTCCGCGCGCCGACATCATGCCTGCCCGCGGCGGGCGCCGCGCAATCCCCCGCTCAGAGATTCTTACCCGCGGCCCTCGGCGCGCAGGATCTCCGCCAGCGCGGCGCGGCCGACGTCGAGCTGGGGCTCGGTCGGCTCGCGCGTCCCGAGGACGCGCTGGAGCTCGTGGCCGGGGCGGCGCAGCAGCGCGGTCGTGCGGGAGCCGTCGTGGCGCTCGGACCATGCGAACACTTCCACTGCGACACCGATCGACGCCAGCGACACCGCGGCGCCGGCGACCGGGCCGGGCTTGTCGAGCACGCGCCTCAACAACGCCGTGCCCGCGACGTTGGAGGCCAGCAGCGGCGCCATCAGGTGCGAGCCGCAGCGGTCGTGCTCCTTGGTCGCGTCGCGCGCGTCGCCGGCGCCCGACTCGTAGGCGCCGATCGCCTTGTGCTCGACCCCGTGGTAGGCCGCCAGGTCGCCGGAGCGCAGCGCCAGGAACGACGGCAGCAGCGAGAACCCGGCCAGCGCGGCCTCCCCGAGGACGCCGCCGCGCCCTCGCGCGCGCCGCTTCAGCGCGGCGCCGCCGAGCGTGACCGCCGCGGCGGAACCCAGCACGCGCGCGTCCTGCCACGGCAGCCTGGCCTCCGGCAGCGCGCGCTTGACCAGCGGGATGACCGCCATCGCCTCGCCCAGCCGGACGACGCCGCGCGCGCCCGGGAGCCCGTCGACGGCGCGCGAGCGCACACGCGGCTTGCGCCCGGAGGCGGAGACGATCCGGCCGTCGGGCGCCCGGACCGCGGCCGCCCACATCGTCGGCCCGTGCACGAGCAGCCCGTTGCGCAGCGCCATCCCGCCGAGGCGGAGGGGCTCCGGACGCTCGGCCGCGACGCTCACCCGAGCAGCTCCTCGGCGATCGCCGTGTACGCCCGCGCCGCGAACCCCACGTCGGCCGCCTTGATCCGCTCGTCCTTGCCGTGCACGAGCGGCCACATCTCCAGCAGCGTCATCTCGCGCTGCGGGAAGAACCCGTAGGCCACGCACTCCGGGAACGCGTCGCGCCACGTGCGCGAGTCGGTGTAGGCCGGGAGCATCGTCGGGATCACGCGGCCGCCGTCGTCCTCGGTCCCGACCCAGTTCTTGATGGCCTCCATCAGCGGCGTCTCGACCGGCGACCCGTTGCCGACGACCTCCTCGAGGAACGTCAGCTCGACGCCGTCGCTGTCGAGCAGGTCGCCGAGCACCTCACGCAGCCGCTTCTCGGTCGTCTCCTTGCCGTGCCCGGGCGGGACGCGCGTGTCGACCTTCAGCGTCGCCGTCGCCGGGATCACGTTGAAGGCCTCGCTCGCGCTCACCATCGTCGGCGCGAACGTCACGGAGATCATCGGCTCGGCGAACGCCGCCAGGACCGGCGACAGCTCGCGCAGCGCCTCCAGCCCGTCGGCGCCCAAGGCCTTCATCAACGCCTCCGGCGCCTCGGTGATGTCGTGCGACGGCCTGCGCGTCGCGAAGGCCTCCAACAACGGCGCGAGCTTGGGCAGCGCGTTGTCGGCGACGTTCGGCATCGACGCGTGGCCCGCGCGCCCGTGCGTCGTCAGCGAGAACCGGAAGACACCCTTCTCGGCGGTGCACACGCCGTAGAGGCGCTCGTCGCCGTGCGGGATGACCGTGCCCGCGCCCTCGTTGAGGAGGTAGTCGCAGCGGACGAGGTCCGGGTGGTTCTCGCAGATCCAGATCGCGCCGTCCATGCCGCCGACCTCCTCGTCGACCACGGAGATGAACAGCAGGTCGCCGCGCGCGGGGCGCCAGCCGGACTCGGCCAGGACCAGCGCGGCGGCCGCCTCGGCGGCGGTCTGCGACTTCATGTCCTGCGCGCCGCGGCCCCAGACCTCGCCATCGACGAGGTCCCCGGACCACGGATCCCGCGACCACTCGCTCGCATCCGCCAGCACCGTGTCGACGTGCGACAGCAGCCCCAGGACCGGCCCCGGCTCGTGGCCCTTCAGCCGCGCGACGAGGTTCGGCCGCTCCGGCGTCTTGCCGACCAGCGTGACCTCGAAGCCCGCGGCCCGGAACGGCTCGGCCAGCTCCTCCTGCAGCGCCCGCTCGTTGCCCGGCGGGTTGACCGTGTTGTGCCGGATCAGCTGCTGGAGCAGGGCGACGGCCCGCTCCTCGAGAGTCTCGCTGGCCATGCGCTCCACCTTATGCCAACCGGCGGGAGCCGAATTCCGTTCACGCTCGCCGGGTGATGGCCGCTCACCCGCCGGGTGCGCAGCATGGCCTTCATGAACGCCACCGAGTACCCGCCCGACAAGGGCACTCCTGCGTATCTCGCCGAGTTCGTCGGCACCGCGATCCTGGTCCTGGCGATCACGGGCTTCGTCTCGCAGTCGTCGCCGGTCGTGTCGCTGCTGCCGCTGGGGCTGGTGCATGCCCTCGCGCTGATGCTGCTGGTCGGCGCGATCGGGTCGATCTCCGGTTGCCACGTCAACCCGGCGGTGACGCTCGCGCTGCTGGCGATCCGGAAGGTCTCGCCGCGCGATGCGGGCGCGTACATCGGCGCGCAGGTCGTCGGCGGCATCTGCGGCGCGCTGCTGGCGCGGGCGTTCTTCAGCGCGCGCGGCAGCCTGTTGAACTACGGCGCCGCGACGGTCAACCCGCACTTCCTGCACGGCGGTAGCGTCTGGCTCGCCCTGCTCGCCGAGGCGGTCGGCGCGTTCATCCTGATGTGGGCGGTCATGGGCACGGCCGTGAACCCGGACGCACCCAAGGGCGTCGCGCCGTGGGCGATCGGCGGCGCGCTCGGCCTCGCGGTCCTGATCTTCGGCCCCGCGACCGGCGGCTCGTTCAACCCGGCGCGCTGGTTCGGCCCGGCGCTGGTCTCCGGCACCTGGAGCGACGGCTGGCTCTACATCATCGGCCCGGTCATCGGCGCCGGCATCGCCGCGGTGTCGTACCTCTCGATCATGGACGCCTCGCACCGGATCGTCGGCGCGGCGCAGGCGCCGGAGGTCGGCGAGTCGGCGGTGCCGCCCAGCGGGGTGCCCCGGCAGCCGTAGCGCTGGAATCACGACCCGCTGCCGCGAGTGCGATCCTGAGGTCGTGAGCGACCAGCTGTTCTCCTTCGGCGGTGATGACGACGTGCCGCGGCGTGAGCAGGATGCCGGGGTCGAGATGCCGTCGGCCGTGGCGCCGCCGTTGCCGGCGCGGATGCGGCCGCGGGATCTGAGCGAGCTGGTCGGGCAGGAGCATGTCCTGGCCGATGGCTCGTCGTTGCGGGTCGCGATCGAGAACGGGCGACCGTTCTCGATGATCCTGCATGGGCCTCCGGGGACCGGGAAGACGACGCTGGCCCGGATCGTCGCGACGAGCGCCAACGCGATCTTCGAGGAGCTCAGCGCCGTCCAGGCGGGCAAGGCCGAGGTCACGCAGGTCATCGCGCGCGCACGCGAGCGGCGCCGCGGCGGGCGCGCGACGGTCCTGTTCCTCGACGAGATCCACCGCTTCAACAAGGCCCAGCAGGACGCGCTGCTGCCCGCGGTCGAGGACGGGCTGGTGACCCTGATCGGCGCGACGACCGAGAACCCGTACTTCTCGGTCAACTCGGCGCTGCTGTCGCGCTCGCAGGTGCTGGAGTTGCGCGCGCTCACCAGCGAGCACGTCGAGACGCTGCTGCGCCGCGCGATCGAGCGCGGCGAGCTGGGCGACGTCATCGTCGACGACGACGCGATCGAGTTCCTGGCCCAGCGCTCCGGCGGCGACGCGCGCTCGGCGCTCGGCGCGCTGGAGCTGGCGGCCGAGACCGCGGGGCCGGAGGGCACCGTCGCGCTCAGCGGCGCCGAGTCGGCCCTCCAGCGCAAGGCCGTCCGCTACGACCGCCAGGGCGACCAGCACTACGACCTGATCTCGTCCTGGATCAAGGCCACGCGCGCGTCCGACGTCGACGCCTCGCTCTACTACCTCGCGGTCATGCTCGAGGGCGGCGAGGACCCGCGCTTCATCGTCCGCCGCATGGTGATCCTCGCCTCCGAGGACGTCGGCAACGCCGACCCGCGCGCGCTGATGGTCGCCACGGCGACGGCGTCCGCGATCGAGCTGATCGGCCTGCCCGAGGGCGCCCACGCGCTGGCCCAGTGCGCCGTCTACCTCGCGACCGCGCCGAAGTCCAACGCCTCCTACAAGGCGCTCGGCGCCGCCCGCGCGCACGTCCGCAAGCACGGCGCCGCCGCGCCGCCGCCCTACCTGCGCTCCGGCCCGCTGGCCGAGGAGGGCTACGACTACCCCCACGACAGCCCGGGCCACGTCAACGCCCAGGAGGTCATGCCACCCGGCCTGGAGGGCACCCGCTTCTACTTCCCGGACGGCAACGAGCAGGGCTTCGCCGACCGCCTCGCCGCGATCCGCAAGGCGCGCGGCCGCGGCGAGTAGGCGCGCACCGGCCCGCCCGTGCGCCGCGGCTGACACCATCCGGGCGTGGCCGCCCCCGCTGACGCCCCGTCCCTCGAAGCGATCGCGCCCGCGACCGGCGACGCGCTCGGCGCCGTCCCGGTCGCCTCGCCGAAGGCCGTGCGCGACGCGGTCGCCGAGGCCGGCGCCGTCCAGGGCCTCTGGGCCCAGCTGCGCCTGGCCGACCGCGCCCGCTACATGGCGCGCGCCGCGCAGGCCGTCATCGACGAGGCCGACGAGCTCGCCGACCTGATCGCGCGCGAGCAGGGGCGCCCGCGCACCGAGGTCGAGATCGCCGAGATCCTGCCCGCGATCGAGACCCTGCAGTGGCTGGCCGAACACGGCCCCGGGATCCTCGACGGCGAAAGGGTCGGGCTGACCCGCGCGCTGCACCCGTTCACGCGCGCGGGCTGGTCCTACGAGCCGCTCGGAGTCGTTGGTGTCCTCGGTCCGGCGGCCGAGCCGTTCGCCACGCCGCTGGGCGACGTCGCCGTCGCGCTGATGGCCGGCAACGGCGTCGTGCTGAAGCCCTCGCCCCACGTGGCGCTGACCGGCGAGCGGATCGGCCGCGTGTTCGCGCGCGCCGGCCTGCCGCCCGGGCTGCTCGGGATCGTCCACGGCCACGCCCAGACCGGCGCCGCGCTGGTCGACGCGCCGGTCGCGCAGGTGCGCTTCACCGGCAGCGCGGTCGCGGGCACGAAGGTCCTGGAGGCGTGCGCGCGCGGGATCAAGCGCGTCGTGGCCGAGCTGGGCGGCGCCGACGCCGCACTGGTCTGCGCCGACGCCGACGTCGCCCGCGCGGTCGACGGCATCGCCTACGGCGCGTTCGCCAACGCCGGCCAGTCCGGCGGGTCGATCGAGCGCGTGTACGTGGTCCGGGCGGTCGCCCAGGAGTTGTTGGAGGGGTTGATCGCGCGCGCCCGCGCGCTGCACGTCGGCGACCCGCTGGACCCGGAGACCGAGGTCGGCCCGCTCGTCGGCGGCGAGCGCCTGCGGCGCGTCGTCGAGCTGATCGACGAGGCGGTCGCCGCGGGCGCGGTCCTCAACTGCGGCGGGCCGGTCGCGGTCGCGGGGCTGTCCGGCGCGTTCTGCGCCCCTGCGGTCCTGACGAACGTCTCCGAGGGGTCCCGCCTCGCCCACGAGGAGGTCCCGGGGCCCGTGATCTCGGTGACCGTCGTCGACTCCGAGGAGGACGCGATCGCGCTGGCCAACGGCTCGCCGCTCGGCCTCGGCGCTTCGGTGTGGACCGCTGATCGCTACAAGGGCGCGCGCATCGCGCGCGAGCTGCGTGTCGGCATGGTGTGGATGAACGACCACCGCACGACGCGCTCAGCACCGCAGCTCCCGTGGGGCGGCGTGCGCGGCTCCGGGATCGGCCGCGCCCGCGGCGCGGTCGCGCTGCGCACGTGCGCCGAGCCGAAGGTCGTCACGTGGGAGCCCGCGCGCGGGCGCGCGTTCTGGTGGTTCCCCTACGACCGCGCGCTGGCCCGGACGGTCCGGTCGCTCGCGCGCCTGCGCTCGACCCGCGACGCGGACCGGACGCAGGGCCTGCGGGAGGGTGCAGGCCCGGCGTTCGCGGTCACGCGGCGCACCTTGCGCACGCTGCGCCGCCGGTAGAGGAGTGAACCGGCGGCGCGCGTCGCCCCTGCGACGCCGTGCGTCACGCATGCACGCTTCGGCTAGGTCCTGGCGCCTCCCGTCGCTCGGGCCGAGTCCGCGCCAACGTACGGTCCGGAGAACGGCGTGTCGCGCCGTGCGCAGGAAGTGCAGCGGTTCGGGCCGCGAAAACGACTTGTATGTCTACGTCAGCGCCCGCAGCAGCGCCGCGGTGAGCGCCGCCGCGCCGATCGTCACCAGGATCGGCGCGCGCAGCGCGATCGCGACGAGCGCCGCGGCGAGGCCCGCGGCGCGCGCGTCGACCTCCAGGTGACGACCGGTCGCGAACGTGTTGGTGACGATCAGCGCGGCCAGCAGCGTCGGGGCCAGCAGCGCCATCGCGCCCATCAGGCGCGGCGACAGCGCGCGGCCGCCGAGGACCGCGGGCGCCAACCCCTTCAACAACAGCGTGCCCACTCCCGCGCCGAGGACGACGATCCAGGCGGTGCTCATCGCAGCACGCCCACGAGGCAGACGACCGACGCCGCGACGATCGGCACGCCGGGCGGGACCAAGGGCACCATGATGAGCGCGATCGCCGCGCCCGCCAGCGCGGCGAGCAGCAGCCGGCGCTCCCTGACCTGGCCGGCGAGCAGCGCGAGGAACAGCGCCGGGAACGCGGCGTCCAAGCCGTAGGTCTCGGGGTTGCCGAGCACCGAGCCCGCCGCGACGCCCGCCACGCTGCACACGACCCAGGACGCCCACAGCGTCGCGCCCGCGCCGACGAGCAGCCGCGGGTCGTAGCGCCCGCCGCCGGTGTGGCTGACCGCCCACGACTCGTCGACCGTCACCTGCCCCTGCAGCGCCCGGACCGCCGGGCGGCCCGGCAGCCACGGCGCGACCGACAGCCCGATCGGCAGGTAGCGCGCGTTGAGCAGCAGCGCCGCGACGATCGCGGCGGCCGCCGTCCCGCCGTCCGAGACGATCGACACCGCCGCGAACTGCGCGCTGCCCGCGAAGGCGAGCACCGAGAACAGGATCGTCGCGGGGATCGTGAAGCCGGCCTGGCGCGCGAGCACGCCGTAGGTGACCCCGAAGCCGCCGACCGCGATGGCCAGCGGCACCGCCCGGCGGGCGCCTTCCCGGTAGGAGGTCGTCGTCGCGACCGTTCGTTCCATTAGCATGAACGTTCGCCATGCCGAACGATATTGTCAAGGTCGTCGGGGACAACCTGCGCCGCCTGCGCGCCCAGAAGGGCCAGTCGCTGTCCGAGCTCGCACGCTCCAGCGGCGTGGCGAAGGCGACGCTCAGCGCGCTGGAAGGCGGGCGCGGCAACCCGACGCTGGAGACGATGAGCGCGATCGCCGCGGCGCTCCAGCTCCCGATGGGCGACCTCATCACGGCGGCCGATCCGGCGCCGGTGCAGGTCGTGCGCAGCGACGAGGGCACCGACATCCCGGGGACGGCCAACGACCTGCGGCTGATCGCGCGCTTCACGCCCGGCGGGACCGTCGAGGTCTACGAGGCGTCGTGGCCGAGGCGCTCGACGCGCAACGCCGGCGGGCACGGCCCGGGCACGCGCGAGCACGTCTTCGTCACGCGCGGCGGGCTGAAGGTCGGGCCGCTGGGCCGCGAGGTCGGCCTGGCCGGCGGCGACTACGCGACGTTCGCCGCCGACGAGCCGCACCTCTACGAGGCGCGCGCCAACACGCGCGCGCTGCTGCTGATGCAGTGGGCGCCGGGGCTGCCTCAGGCCGCCGCGCCGGCGGCGGGCGCGACCGCGCCCGGCACGTAGCGCCAGCCGCGCGGGAGCAGCGGGACGAGCACGCGCTTGACGTACTCGGCGCCGCCGCGCACGGCCAGCGCGCGGGCCGGGTCCCACGAGAACCCGTAGCCGCGGCGGACCCTGCCGGGGAGCAACCCCACCGTGATGAAGTTCGCCAGCTCGACGAGCGGGCGGGCCTTGAGCGGGACCGGCGGGCGCAGGACGACGTCGATGCCGACCTCGCGCGCAGTCGGGGTCACGTGCAGGTCGCCGGAGCGCAGCATGTCGTTCATGTACGCCTTGAAGTCGTTCCAGGTCGGCGGCATGTCGGCGTCGGCCAGGCCGAACAGGCGCCCGACGACGCGGTAGTCGGCCCAGTAGGCGTCGCGCTCGGCCGGGGTGAGGCCGGTGACGTAGCGCTCGTAGACCAGGACCGCGGAGTCGACCAGGCAGGCGACGATCCACAGCAGCAGCTCCGGGTCGTCGGCCGCCCACGGCGTGCCCGCCGGGAACGGGCCGGCCGCGCGCGGGAGGGTGCCGCGAGCCTGCGCGTGCATGGCGCGAACGCGCCGGGTCCTGCGGTCGGCCTCGGCGCGCGACCTCCACGCGACGGCGTCCATCACCTCGGCGGTCCGGCGCAGGCGCTTGTAGGGGTCGTCGAGGGAGCCCGTCGCCATGAAGAAGCCCTCGAACGCCACGGGATGCGCGGCCATCATCAGCAGCGCGCGCGGCCCGGACAGGCCGACCACCTTCTCGCGGTGGACGCGGCGCAGCAGGGAGTCGTCGGTGAAGTAGGAGTCGGTCACGTGTGCTCTACACCACGGTACGGCCGTCTACCCTGTGGGAGATGCCTGCTGCCGCCTATGAAGGGAAGGAGTGCGTCTGCCAGTTCAAGCGCGGGGTCTGCGACCAGACCTGCGTGCGGGACATGCTGGACACGCCCTTCTACATCGCGTGCCTGAAGTTGAGGGGCCGCAAGACGCTCGTCATCGGCGGCGGCGCGCTGGGCCTGGAGAAGACCGAGGGCCTGCTGGCCTGCGACGGTGACGTCACCGTGATCTCCCCGGAAGTCGTTCCCGCGGTCGCCGAGCTGGCGGCCGAGGGGTCGATCGCCTGGGAGCAGCGCGAGTACGCCGGGCCGGAGGATCTCGAGGGCGTGTTCATGGTGATCGCCTGCACCGACGACACCGACACGAACATCAAGATCTACGAGGACGCCGAGCGCCGCGCGATGTTGGTGAACATCGTCGACGTGCCGCCGCTGTGCAACTTCATCCTGCCGGCGATCCTGCGCACCGGCCCGCTGGCGATCGCGATCTCGACCGCCGGCGCCTCGCCCGCGCTGGCCAAGCGCATGAAGGCCGAGATCGGCGCCCAGTTCGGCGAGGAGTACGCCCGCTTGGCGGTCCTGCTGAACCAGACCCGCGGCTGGGCCAAGGGCACGCTGCCGACCTACCAGGACCGCAAGGACTTCTTCGAGTCGATCGTCAACGGCACACCCGACCCGATCGCCCTCCTGCGCGCGGGCGACGAGCAGGCCGTGCTGGACCTCATCGCCAAGGCCCGCGAGCAGCACACGCCCGCGGCGGCGTAGGCGTCGCGGCGCTCAGCCGCCCCATCTCGATCTCGCTCCTTCGTTTGTTGTTGTAGGTGTTCACCCGATCCAGGGGGTGGAGAGACAGGCGAGCGCGAGCAGGACGCCGAGGCCGATCCAGCGCCACCGGCGCCGGACCACGGTGAGCACGACGCCGAGGACGATCGCTGCGGGAGCGCCCGGGAAGACGACCGCGATGAGCAGCGGGTGATGGGCACAGGCCGTGTCCGGGATGCCGTCGCCGAGCCCGGTGCAGCGGATCGGCAAGATCATCGACGCCACCACGAACGGCAGCAGCAGGACCAGGACGAACGCGCTGACCAGGCGGCCGTTGCGCGGGTCGAAGATGCGCGCTTCGTGGGTCGGTTCGATCTCGTTGACCATCGGTCAACAGGACCATAGACGCTTCCTGACCGGCGGTCAACACCGACGAACGTCTAGGCTTCGGCGCGCGATGAGCGATGAGACGGAAGCGCCGCGGCTGACCCACCTCGACGAGAGCGGGGAGGCGCGGATGGTCGATGTCGGGGAGAAGCCGACGACGATGCGGCGGGCTGTCGCGCGGGCGACGGTGCGGATGAGCCCGGAGACCGCCAAGGTGGTCGCGCAGGGCGATGCGCCGAAGGGCGATGTGCTCGGCACCGCGCGGATCGCGGGCGTGATGGCGGCCAAGAGGACCGGTGAGCTGATCCCGCTCTGCCACCCGATCGGCCTCGACCACGTCGACGTCGAGGCGGACATCGACGCCGCGGCAGGCACGATCACGCTCACCGCCACGGCGGGCGTCACCGCCAAGACGGGTGTCGAGATGGAGGCGATGACCGCCGCGACCGTCGCCGCGCTGACCGTCTACGACATGGTCAAAGGTGTGGAGCGAGACGTAGCGATCGAGAACGTCGTGCTGCTCGAGAAGTCCGGCGGCCGCTCCGGGACCTGGCGCCGCGGCGCCTGATCAGCCTCCTGACACCCCACGTTTGAGGGGGCGGACGCCACGGCGGGTACCCGCGTGGGCGTGCTGTTCCATGGGGTCGACATCCCCGCGGTCACGACGATGGCCACCGCGCAGGGCCTGACGGTGTCCCTCGCCGGCCCGAGCGCGGCCCTCGCCCGCCGCGACGGCGCGCCGGTCGTCCGCCCGCGCTGGGCGCTCGCGCTGCTCGCGCCGCCCGCGATCTTCGTCGCGATGGTCGCGCTGCTCGCGCGCCACCCGGACGCCGCCCGCCTCGTCCTGCAGATCGCCACCGTCGGCGTGCCCGCGCTCGCCGCGATCGCCACCAAGGGCCTGGCGCGCCGCGCCTGGCCCGGGATCGTCGTCGCGCTGATCGCCGCCGCGTTCACGTTCCAGGGCGAGCTCGTCGGCCAGGTCGCGGTGCTCGCACTGCTCGTCCTCTCCTGCGTGGCGATCGGCGCGCTGATCCCGCGCCTCGGCCTCGGCCACCCCGCGGCGCTCGCCGCGGGCGCCGCCACGCTCGCGATCGCCGACGTGATCCTCGTCGCGCTCGGCCCCGTCACCGACGCCACCAACGCGCTCGACGCGGTCTCCACCGGCCACGTGCCGTTCTTCGGCGAGGCCGTCGTCGGGACCGTGCACATGGGCTACGGCGACCTCGCGATCGCCGGGATCGCGGGCGCGATCGCGGCCCGCCAGCCCGGCGGCGCCTCGCGCGTCGGCCTCCTGACGCTCGTGCTGTTCCTCGCCGAGGCCGCGCTGCTCGCCGGTCCGACCGCGTACCCCGCGACGCTCCCCGTGGTCCTCGCGCTGGCGATCGACGCGTTGTGGCGCCTGCGTGCTGAGCGTTCCTCTCCGGAGGACCGCTACGCTCCCGAGCGCTCATGCGCACCTGCGTCCTGACCGTCTCGACCTCCGTCTCGCGCCGCGTCAGCGAGGACGAGTCCGGCCCGCTGCTGGCCCACCTCGCCGAGGAGGCGGGCGCCGACGTCGAGGCGATGGAGGTCGTCCCCGACGACTTCAGCCTGATCGAGGACCGCCTGCACCACTTCGTCGACGACGGCTTCGCGCTGATCTTCACGACCGGCGGGACCGGCTTCACCCCGGACGACGTCACGCCCGAGGCGACGCGCGCGGTGATCGAGCGCGACGCGCCCGGGATCGCCGAGGCGCTGCGCGCCGAGTCCGCCAGGCACACGCCGATGGGCATGCTCAGCCGCGGCGTCGCGGGCATCGCGCACCGCACGTTGATCATCAACTTCCCCGGCAGCCCGAAGGCCGTCGCCGAGCTGTTCCCCGTGGTGGCACCCGTCCTGGAGCACGCAGTCCGTACGCTCCAGCGCGAACATGGCGACGCCCCCAGCCATTGAGCTGAGCAAGCTCACCCGCCGCTACGGCGACCGCGCCGCGCTCTCGGACGTCACGCTGACCGTCGAACCCGGCGCGACGCTCGTCGTCTTCGGCCCCAACGGCGCAGGCAAGACGACGCTGCTGCGCGTCCTCGCCACGCTGCTGCGCCCGCACGGCGGCAGGGCGACGATCCTCGGCAGCGACCTGCCCGACGCGGGCTGGGCGGTGCGCGGGCGCGTCGGCTTCCTCGGCCACTCCAGCCTCCTCTACAACGACCTCACCGCGCGCGAGAACCTCCAGTTCCACGCGCGCCTGCACGGCGTCGGCGCGCAGCGCGTCGAGGAGGTCCTGGCCGCCGTCGAGCTGACCCCGCGCGGCGACGACCCGATCCACACCTACTCGCGCGGAATGGTCCAGCGCGCCGCGGTCGCCCGCGCGGTCCTGCACGACCCGGAGCTGCTGCTGCTCGACGAGCCGACCGCCAACCTCGACCCGCGCGCCGCGCAGCTCGTCGAGCCGCTGATCGGCGCCGCCTCGGGCCGCACGCGCGTCGTCACCAGCCACGACCCGGTCGGCGGCCTGCTCGGCGCGGACCTCGCGCTGGGGCTCAGAGGCGGCAGGCAGGAGCTGCTCGCGCCCGCCACCGAGGTCTCCAGCGCCCAGATCGGGGAGCTGTACCGCTAGATGATGTGGCGCGCCGTCTCCGCCCTGCTGCGCAAGGAGCTGCGCCTCGAGCTGCGCACGTTCCAGGTCGTCCCCGCGATGGCGCTGTTCAGCATCACGACGCTCGTCGTCTTCCACTTCTCCCTCCAGCGCGACGCGGTCGACGGCGCGCTGGCCGGCGGGATCCTGACGATCACCGTCCTCTTCTCCGCGATCCTCGGCATCAACCGCCTCTTCGTCGCCGACCACGAGGAGGGCGGCTTCGACGGCTTCCTGCTCGCGCCCGTCGACCGCACCGCGATGCTCGTCGCCAAGGCGCTCGCGCTGTTCTCGTTCCTGCTCGTCCTGGAGCTGATCGCGGTCCCCGCGTTCGCGTTCATGCTGCTCGACCCGGAGTTCACGTTCACCGTCCTCGGGCAGGCGATCGTCGCGCTGATCCTGGCCGATCTGGCGATCGCGATCGTCGGGACGCTCGTCGGCGCGCTGGCGATCCAGACCCGCGCGCGCGACCTGATCGTGCCGCTGATCGCGCTCCCGCTGCTGCTCCCCGTGGTCATCGGGACCGCCAAGCTGCTCGCGCCAACCTTCGCCGCAGGCGGCGCCGCCGCGCTCCCCACGCGCTGGCTGACCATCGTCGGGCTCTATGATCTGGTCTTCGGGCTGCTCGCCTACGCCGTCTTCGACTTCCTGCTCGAGGACTAGATCCGCCGCAGCGCCCGCACCATCATGTCTGGCCCTCGTCTCCGCGCCCTGTCCGCCGCGACCGTGATCGTCCTGATCGGGGGCTACGCGCTGGCCGCGTTCTACGCCCCGATGGACGCCGACCAGGGCTTCATCCAGAAGATCTTCTACCTGCACGTGCCGATGGCGATCGTCGCGCTGTGCGGGTTCGTGTTCGCCGGCCTCTGTGCGATCGGTCACCTCCGCACCGGCGACTCGAAGTGGGACCTGCGCGCCTACGTCGCGATCCACGTGTCGATCATCCTCGGCCTCGGCGTGCTCGTCACCGGCGCGATCTGGGCCAAGGCGTCGTGGGGCCACTACTGGGTCTGGGACGAGCCGACGCTCGTCTCGTTCCTGATCATCTTCCTGCTCTACGCGACCTACACGCCGCTGCGGTTCTCGATCGAGGACCGCGAGAAGCAGTCGCGCTACGCCTCGGTCTTCGCGATCACCGCGGGCGCGTTCGTGCCGCTGAACTTCATCGCGGTGCGCAGCGCCACCTCGCTGGTGCACCCGCGCACGCTCAGCTCGACCGAGAACCTGCCCGGGAAGATGGCGCTCGCCTTCCTGGTCTGCATCGCCGGGATGACGCTCCTGTACGCGCTGCTCTTCAACTACGAGATCGCCCACAAGACGACCGTCGCCCAGCTGCGCGCGCTCAAGCGCAAGCTCGCGGGCGACGACGCGGTGCGCGCGCGCCGCTCCGCCGCCCCCGAACTGCAGGTCCGATAGATGCTCGCCTCGACCACCCTCCCCGACAACGCCGGCTACGTCGCCGCGGCCTACCTCGTGTTCGTCGCGCTGCTGGTGATCTACGTCGGGATCATGGCCTACAAGTTGAGCAACATCCGGCGCGACGTCGCCGAGATCGACGAGCTGGTCGACCGCAGGATCGCCGCCGCTTCCGACGACGCTCCGCGCGAGCGCGAGGAGACGGTGGCGTGAGCCGCGGCGGCGAGCTGCTCTGCCTGGGTATCTCGCACAAGACCGCGCCGGTCGCGGTCCGTGAGCGCCTGGCGTTCACCACGCCGCGTGCGCAGGAGCTGTGCCGCGAGCTGGTCAGCGGCGACGCGATCCGCGAGGCGGTCGCGATCTCGACGTGCAACCGCACCGAGATCTACGTCGTCGGCGACCCCGTCGCGGCCGAGTCCGAGCTGCTGACCGCGCTGGCGCGCCGCGCCGGGACGCGCGCGACCGAGCTGGCCGAGGCGATGTACGCGCCGCGCAACTGCGACGCCGCCCGCCAGCTCTACCGCGTCGTCTCCGGCCTGGAGTCGATGATCGTCGGCGAGGCCGAGATCCAGGGCCAGACCAAGCGCGCCTACGAGGCCGCGCTGGAGGCCGGGACGACCGGCCCGATGACCAACCGCCTCTTCACCGCCGCGCTGCAGACCGGCAAGCGCGTGCGGTCCGAGACCGCGCTGGGCGACGGCCGCGCGTCGGTCTCCGGCATCGCCGTCGGGCTCGCGCGCGACCTGATGGGCCCGGACCTCGAGAAGCGCGACGTCGTGATCATCGGCGCGGGCGAGACGTCGGAGCTGACGGCGCAGGCGCTGGCCGAGCAGGGCGTCCGGACGATCTTCGTCGCCAACCGCCACGCCGACCGCGCGCGCTCGATCGCCGACCGCTTCGGCGGCAGCGTCTCCTCGCTGCACGACCTGCCCGAGCGCCTGGCCGAGGCCGACATCGTCGTCTCCTCGACCTCCTCGCCGCACCCGCTGATCGGCGTCGACGAGCTGGCGCTCGTCATGCGCGAGCGCAACGGCGCGCCGCTGCTGCTGATCGACCTGGCGGTCCCGCGCGACATCGAGCCCGCGTGCTCCGAGCTGGACGGCGTCGCGCTGTACGACATCGACGACCTGCAGTCGGTCGTCGCGCGCAACAGGCAGGTCCGCGAGGCCGAGCGCGTCCACGCCGAGGAAGTCGTCGAAGACGAGATCCAGCGCTTCGCCCGCTGGATGGGCCAGCTCGACGTGATGCCGACGATCTCCGCCCTGCGCGAGCACGGCGAGTCGATCGTCGAGCAGGTGCTGGCCGAGAACGCCGGCCGCTGGGAGAGCGCGTCGCCGCGCGACCGCGCCCGGATCGACGCGCTGGCGCGCTCGATCATGCAGCGGCTGCTGCACGAGCCGACGATCCGGCTGAAGACCAACGACCGCGAGATCAGCCACGGGCGCCTGGAGATGGCGCGCGAGCTGTTCGGCCTGCTGGACGAGGGCGCCGACGAGGCTGCGGACGCGGCGGTCGAGGGCGGCGAGGCCGAGGTGCGGCCGTTGCGGCGCCGCGACGCACGGTGAAGCTCGGCACGCGCGGATCGCGCCTGGCGCTGGTCCAGGCCCACGCGGTCGCCGCGGCGCTCAGCGCGGCGGGCATCGAGTCCGAGATCGTCGAGATCACGACGTCCGGAGATCGCGGTGTGGCGGGCGACAAGGCGCGCTGGATCGACACGATCGAGGACGCGCTGGAGCGCGGGGACATCGACCTCGCAGTGCACTCCGCGAAGGACGTCCCGGCGGCGTCGCTGCTGCGGCCGGGCATGAGACTGAGCGCGGTGCTGGGGCGCGAGGACGCGGCCGACGTGCTTGTCGGGGTCGACTCGTTGGACGCGCTGCCCGAGGGCGCGCGGGTCGGGACCGCGTCGCTGCGGCGGCGCGCGCAGCTGCTTGCGGTCCGGGAAGACCTGCAAGTTGTAGAACTACGCGGCAACGTCGACACGCGCCTGCGCAAGCTGCGCGAGGGGCAGTGCGACGCGCTCGTCCTGGCAGCCGCGGGCCTGCGGCGACTGGGGCTGGAGCGCGAGATCGGCGCGACGCTCGACCCCGCGGTGTTCGTCCCGGCCCCGGGCCAGGGCGCGCTGGCCGTCGAGGGGCGCGAGATCCCGTCCGTGCTCGTGGATCCTGCCGCCGACGCCGCACTGCGCGCCGAGCGCGAAGTTGTTGAAGCACTTGAAGCGACCTGCGACACGCCGGTCGGCGTCCATCATGATGGGGTTGCCTTGCACGCCTTCGTCGGCCTCCCGGACGGCAGCGCCTGGCTGCGCGACACGGTCGCCACGACCGGCGACGACGCCGCCGCGCTGATCGTCGACCGCCTCGACGCGATGGGCGCGCGCGAGCTGCTGCGCGAGGCGGAGGCCGCTGCATGACTCCGGGCTCGCACGACGACGCCGGGCGCGGGGCGCATGCCGTTCGCGGCGTCATGACCGCCTCCGCGCCCGGCCCCGGCCGCGTGATCCTCGTCGGCGCCGGCCCCGGCGACCCGGGGCTGATGACCGCCCGCGCGCTGGAGGCCATCGCGCAGGCCGACGTCATCCTGTACGACAAGCTGATCCCGTCGACCGCCCTGGAGGGCGCGCGCGCCGACGCCGAGCTGATCGACGTCGGCAAGGTCGGCGGCGGCAAGCAGGTACCCCAAGAGGAGACGCACCGGCTGCTGCTCCTGCACGCGCAGGAGGGCAAGCTCGTCGTCCGCGTCAAGGGCGGCGACCCGTTCGTCTTCGGCCGTGGCGGCGAGGAGGCGCTGCTGTGCCGCGAGCACGGCATCGCGTTCGAGGTCGTCCCCGGCGTCACCGCCGGGATCGCCGGGCCCGCCTACGCCGGCATCCCGGTCACGCAGCGCGGGATGGCCGCGGCGGTCGCGTTCGTCACCGGCCACGAGGACCCGGCCAAGCCCGAGACGATGATCGACTGGCCCGCGCTGGCCGCGTTCCCGGGCACGTTGGTGTTCTACATGGGCGTGCGCGCGCTGCCGCGGATCGCCGAGAGCCTCGTCGCCGGCGGGCGCCCCGACAGCGAGCCGGTCGCGATCGTCGAGCGCGGCACGCTCCCCGACCAGCGCTCGGTGCACGGCACGCTGAGCACGATCGCGGCGCTCGCCGACGCGGCGCAGATCAAGCCGCCGTCGGTGACGATCGTCGGCCCGGTCGCCGCGCTCGGCGAGGAGCTGGCGTGGCTGGGCCGCGGGCCGCTGGAGGGCGTGAGCGTCGTCGTGACGCGCCCGAAGGCGCAGGCCAGCGGGCTGGCGCGCTCGCTGCGCGACCTCGGCGCGCGTGTGGTCGAGGCGGCGACGATCGTCCCGCAGCCGCTGGAGTTCAGCGTCCCGGACCAACTCAATGGCTATGACCTGCTCGTGCTCTCCTCGCCCAACGGCGTGGCGCGGTTCTTCGCGGAGCTCAAGCGCTCCGGCCGCGACGCGCGGGCACTCGCGGGCGTCGAGGTCGCCGTCATCGGCCCCGGCACCGCGGACGCGCTGCGCGCGCACGGCGTCGAGCCGGACCTGATCCCGCGCAGGGCCGTCGGCGAGTCGCTGGCCGAGCTGGTCGCCGCGCGCGACGACGTCAGGACCGCGCTGATCGTCCGGGCGCGGGGCGGGCGCGACATCGTGCGCAACGCGCTCGACGCGCAGGGCGTGCAAGTTGATGTGGTCGAGCCCTACGTGACGGTCGCCGAGCCGCTCGACGCGCGCACCCGCGCGGCGGCCCTGGGCGCCGACTGGGCGACGTTCACCAGTGCGTCTTCCGCACGGTTCTTCCTGGAGGCCGCGGGCGGCCCCGAGGCGGTCCGGGAGTCCGGCCTGCGCCTCGCCTCGATCGGCCCGATCACGACCGAGGCCCTGCGATCGCAGGGCCTCGAACCGGACGTCGAGGCCGCCGAGCACACGCCCGGCGGCCTCGTGGATGCTCTCGTAGCGGCGGCGGCTACTACTCGGGCAGGGTGAACTCGCCGACCAGGCGGGTCAGCTCGCCGGCCGTCTCGGCCAGCGTGCCGGCGGAGGCGACGATCGTCTGCGCGGCGTGCGACGTCTCCTGGGTGGAGGCGCTGACCTGCTGGGTGGCGGCGGAGGTCTGCTCGGACACGGCGGCGACCTCGGCGATCTCGGCGTCCATGCGCTGAGAGGTCTGGGTCAGCTGGTCGACGGCGTAGGCGATCTCGCCGACGCGCGCGCCCATCTCCTCGACCTGGCCGTTGATGCGCTCGAACGCCTCGCGGGCCTGCTGGACGGTCTTGGTGCCCTCGTCGGTCCGGGCGCCGCCCAGCTCGACGACCTCGACGGCGCGGCCGGTCTCGGCCTGGATCTCGCCGATCAGCGACGAGATCGAGGACGCGGCCTGCTGGGACTCCTCGGCCAGCTTGCGGACCTCCTCGGCGACCACGGCGAAGCCGCGGCCCTGCTCGCCGGCGCGGGCGGCCTCGATCGCGGCGTTGAGCGCGAGGAGGTTCGTCTGCTCGGCGATACCGGTGATGGCGTCGACGATGCCGCCGATCTGCTCGGACTTGCTGCCGAGCTCGCGGATCGCGCCGGTGGCCTGGACGGAGGCGTCGCGGACGGCGACCATCGCCTCGGTGGCCTGGGCCACGGCGGCGGCGCCCTCGGAGGCGACCTCGCGGGCGGCGTCGGCGGCGCGGGCGGTCTCGGCCGCGGTGGCGGCGGAGGAGCGCGCGGCCTCGACCATCTCGCCCGTCATCTGGCGGGCGCCGTCGACGGCCTGGACCTGGCGCTCGGCGCCGTTGGCGACGTCCTCGACCGCGTGGGCGATCTCACCGACGGCGCGGCCCGCGTCGCCCGAGGACGTCGCAAGGTGCTCGGAGGCGCTGGACAGCGTCGCGGCGGACTGCGAGACGCGGCCGATCATGCCGGTCAGCGCGGCGCGCGAGTCGTTGTAGGACTCGACCGAGGCGACCGTGTTGCAGCGCAGCGCCTCGGCGACGCGGCCGAGATCGCCGATCTCGTCGGTGCCGAGGTCCTCGAGCTGCGGCGTGACCGGGACGACGTCCTGGGTCAGGTCGCCCTGCGAGAAGCGGTTCAGGCCCTGGCGCAGCTCGGTCGCGCAGTTGTCGCGCAGCATCGCCAGGCGGTCGACGACGAGGCGGATACGGCGGGCCATGCGGGAGGCGACGACGAAGGAGATCGCGACGCCGGCGAGGATCGCGACGATCAACGTGATGATGATCGCGTCACGGCCCGACTTGTAGGAGCTGTCGATCTTGTTCTCGGCCTTCTGGGCGTACGTGTTGGACGCCTGGGCGAACTGGCCGGCGACGGCCTCGAGCTTGACCGCGGTGCCCGGGATCGCGCCGATGACCTTGGCCGACTGGGCGGCGGAGGCGTTCTTGGGCAGCGTGGTCGCGGCCTTCAGCGCGTCGTTGTAGTTCTTGATCGAGGTCTTGACGTTGGCGGCGAGCTTGGCCTCGCTGCCGGGGGCGGCGTCGAGCTGCTTGGCGGCGACGGCCAGGGCCTTCTGGTCCTTGGTGGTCGCGGCCATCAGCGTCTTGAACTGCGGCGTGTTGCCGGCCTTCGTCGGGCCGTACTGGGCGACGAGCAGCTGGTAGTTGGTGAACTGCAGCTGGAGGTCCTTGGCGAGGGCCGTGGCGTAGATCGAGTTGACCGTCGGGGTGTAGGCCTTGTCGTGCAGGTCCTTGCCGGACTGCTTGACGGTCCCGAGGTGGCCGATCGCCAGCAGCGAGCCAACGGCGCACAGCGCGATGATGAGGAGCGAGCTGCCGATGAGCTTGCTGCGGATGGAGAGCTTCATGCGCTCGGAGATCGGCGTGGTCGTCAGGCGATCCATCACCCGGTCGGGGGAGCCGATGGGTTGAGGTCCGATCGCGGTCCTCGTCTGGGCTGCGGGTTTGCGGGCGATAGCCTGGCGCGCGATGGCGCGTCCGATCACGTTCCTGTCCGACTACGGCCTCGAAGACGACTTCGTGGGCGTCTGCCACGCGGTGATGGCGCGGATCGCGCCCGACGCGCGGGTGATCGACCTGACGCACGGGCTGGCGCGCCACGACGTGCGGAGCGCGGCGATGGTCCTGCGGCGGTCGCTGCCGTTCTGCGCGCCGGGCGTGCACCTGGCGGTCGTCGATCCAGGCGTCGGGACCGCGCGGCGCGCGATCGCGCTGCGGACGACCGAGGAGGACCGGCTGCTGGTCGGGCCCGACAACGGGCTGCTGTCGCTGGCGGCGCAGCGGTTCGGGGGGATCGCGGAGGTCGTGGACGTGACGCGGTCGCAGCACCGGCTGGAGCCGGTTTCGGCCACGTTCCACGGGCGGGATCTCTTCGCGCCCGTGGCTGCCGCTTTGGCGGGCGGCGCGGAGCTGCTCGAGGCGGGCGACCCGATCGACGCCGACGAGATCGTCCGGGCCGACATGCCGCTGGCCTTCCTGGATGCCGAGGCGAACGAGCTGTTCGCGCACGCCGTGGGCTTCGACCGCTTCGGGAACGTGATGCTCGACGTCGAGCACGCGGAGCTGACGGAGTCCGGGTTCCGGCTCGGGCACGGCGTGGTCGTCAACGACAGGGCGGGCGTCTACGCGACCACGTTCGCCGACGTGCCGGCGGGGCAGCTGCTGCTCTACGAAGACGCCTACCGGACGCTGGCGCTGGCCGTGAACCGCGGCTCGGCGCGCGAGCTGCTGGGCGTGGCGATCGACGACGAGCTGCGCATCCGGCCGCGATGAAGCTCGGGACTCCGCGCCTCCATCTCCGGACCGTCGGCTCCACGAACGACCGCGCAAGGGACCTCGCGGCAGCAGGCGCGCCTTCCGGAGCGCTGGTGACCGCCTCGGCGCAGACCTCCGGCCGCGGCCGTCAAGGGCGCGTCTGGACGACGCAGGTCGGCGCCGCGGTGACCATGTCCATCATCTTGCGCGACCCACCGCCGGTCCTGCCGCTGATCGCGGCGGTGGCGGTGGCCGAGACGATCGGCGACGGCGCGAGGATCAAGTGGCCCAACGACGTTCTGGTCGACGGGCGCAAGGTGTCGGGGATCCTGGCGGAGGGCCGCCCGCACGAGGGCTGGGCCGTGCTCGGGATCGGCGTCAACGTGGCGGTCGACGTCGCGCTGTTGCCGCCGGAGGTGCAGGACCGCGCCGGCTCGCTCGGGCGGGCGCGGTCGGAGGTCGAGCCGTTCTTGTCGTCGTTGCTCGCCGCGCTGTCGTCGTGGCTGGCCGCGCCCCTTGAGGAGACCCTCGCCGCCTGGCGGGCGCGCGACGCGCTGCTCGGCCAGACGATCGCCTGGTCCGGCGGCACCGGCACCGCCGCCGGCATCGACGCCACCGGTGAGCTCCTCGTCACCCTCGCCTCAGGCGAGACCATCACATTGAACGCTGGCGAGGTCCACCTCGGCCGGCTCCCCTCCTAGCCCGCGACACCGCACCGCCGCCGCCCTTCGCGCCCCGCGGCGGCTCAGGCCGGGGCGTCGTCGAGGACGCGGACGGCGAGCGGGCGCTCGACGTGGCGGACGCCGAGGCGCGTCCCGCGGGCGACCTCGAGGTGGATCGAGGCGAGGCCCGCACGGCGCTGCAGCGGGGAGCGGGTCAGCTCGAGTTCCTGCAGGCGTCGCCGCCGGGCGATCAGCGTGACGCGCGAGCCGCGGCGGCGCGCGCGGACGATGATCCGGGGCTCGGTCTCGTGCAGGCGCAGGCCGGCGATGTTGTAGGCGTCGAGGCCGGACAGGATCGCGAGCACGACCAGGACCGGCGCGGCGGGCCACGCGGCCGGGAGCAAGATGATCAACAACGCCGAGGCGGCGAGCGCGGCGGCGAGCGGCCAGGTCACGTAGCGGCGCCGGGCGCGCGCGGGTGGGCGGTCGGCGATCGCGAGCGAGCCGGAAAGCTCGGGCAGCAGCGTGGCCAGGAGGTCCGGGACGTCGCGGCGGGGCAGCAGCGGGTAGAGGGTCCGGGCGGCGGTCTCGCGGCCGCCGAGGCTCGTCACCTCGAGGCGCAGCGTGACGAGCCCGAACGGCCGGCGCAGCGGGGACTCCACGATCTGGACGCCGTCGATCCGCCCGACCGGGACGCTGACCGCGCGGCGCTGGAGCAGCCCGCGGCGCAGCCGCAGCCGCCCCTCGGCCCGCTCGACCTCGAAGCCCGCGAACGCGACGATCGCGCCCAGGAACGACAGCACCCACGCGCCGACCAGCAAGATGATGATGATGGTCGCAGCCTCGCCGAACGAGTTGATGTTGTTGACCTCTGCCTCGCCCGAGCCCGCGAGGTTGCCGTCCTGCAGGACGCCGAAGGCGGCACCGACGACGGGGAGCACGACGGTCAGCTGCGGGGCCGTGAGGGCGGTGAGCAGCAGGGAGCGGGTCGACAGCTGCCGGTACGGATGCCTGTCCTCCTCGGTGGCGGCCTCGTCGGCATGGCCGAGCGCGGCGCGCAGGTGCGCGGCATCGGCGGCCGACAGCGCGGACAGCACGACGTCCCCGTCATCGCCGCCGCCCGGGGTCTGGACGTGCAGGCCGGTGACGCCGAACAGCCGCTGCACCGGCCCGGCGATCGTGTCGACCGCCTGGATCCGCTCGATCGGGACGACCACATCGTCCGGCGAGAGCAGCCCCGACCGGTAGTGCAGGGCGCCAGGCGTGATCGTGTACGTCGTCGTCTGCCACCGCGCGATCCCCAACGCGAACGTCACGACAACACCAACAACCGCGATCCCGAGCGAGAGCATCCCACCCCCACCACCGCCCGCGAAGACCGCGATCAACAACGGCACCGCGGCATCGCGCAAGCTCCGCAACCCGTGCGCGACGGCCGCGGCGTAATGCAGCCGGTACGGCCCATCCGCCGCTGAGCCACCCACCCCGGCGTCCGGAGCCGCCGGCGCCTGCCACTCCGCCGCGGCCGGCTGCACCTCGGCGCGCTCGTCGCTCGACACAGCCGGCGGCGACGCGACGCGGTCGTCACTCGGCGCGGCCTGCTGCGACGCGGGGCGGCCGTCGCTCAACCCGGGGTCCGGAGACTCCGGCGCGGGTGGTGGGACGGAGGGGTCGTCACTCGTCATCGGGCGTGCGGATCAGGCCGGCGATGCGGTCGCGGACGCCGGCGGCGGTGGCTTCCGGGAGGAGGGGGATCTCGGTGGTGCCGGCGGCGGTGTGGACGACGACGGAGGCGACGCCGAACAGCTGCGACCAGACGGTGCGGCGGATGTCGACGTGCTGGATGCGGGTCAGCGGGACGATCGTGCGGGTGTCGACGACGATGCCGCGGCGGAGGTCGAGCTCGTCGTCGTCCAGGCGCCAGCGCCAGCGGCGGACGCGCAGGGTCGGGACCGTCGCGGCGAGCAGCACGCCGAGGATCGCGACCACGTACGGCAAGATCGAACCGAACGTGTGCCAGCCGCCGTGCGCATGGTCGGTGATAGCGCTACCGGCGATGACCGCGGCGAGCGTCGCCCCCGCGGTCGACGCCACCATCTCGACCGTCCAGATCGTCCGCGCCGCGGACGCGAGCGCCTGATCCGGCTCGCTACGCGGCGTCGTCGAGCTGATCATCGCCCGCCCTGCGGCGCGTCCGGCGAGCCGGCCTCGACTCCTCCGCGGCGGTCGCATCCAGCGACAACTGCTCCGGCGCCTCAGCCGCCCTGACCGTCCGCCTCCGCCTCGGCCTGGCCGCCTCGCCGTCAGACTCGGCAGCCCTGGTCGTCCTGCGACGCGCCGGCCTCGCAGCCTCGGACTCAGCGGCCCTGGTCGTCCCGCGACGCGCGGGCCTCGCAGCCTCCCCGTCCTCCGACTCAGCAGCCCTCGTCGTCCTGCGACGCGCCGGCCTCGCAGCCTCGCCGCCCTCAGACTCAGCAGCCCTCGTCGTCCTGCGACGCGCCGGCCTCGCAGCCTCGGACTCGGCAGCCCTCGTCGTCCTGCGACGCGCGGGCCTCGCAGCCTCGCCGTCCGCGGACTCGGCAGCCCTCGCGGTCCTGCGACGCGCCGGCCTCGGAGCATCCTCGGCCGGAGTCGCCTCCGCCTCGGCAGCCCTCGTCGTCCGGCGGCGCGCCGGCTTGGGCGCTTCGTCGTCGGCGGGCGGAGTCGCCGTGTCGGTCGTTTCGGCGGCCCTCGTCGTGCGACGACGGCGTGGCCTCGGAGCTTCCTCCTCGGCCGGAGTGTCGGCGGTCGGGGTCGACTCGGGGTCTGCGGCTTCGGTGGCCTTCGGCGTGCGACGACGGCGCGGCTTGGGCGCTTCCTCGGCCGGAGCGTCGGCGGTCGGAGTCGGCTCGGCCGGCGCAGCTTCGACGGCCGGGGTCGACTCCGCGGCGGCAGCGGCCTTCGGCGTGCGACGGCGGCGGGGCTTCGGAGCCTCGGCCTCGGCCGGAGTCTCGGCGGCCGGCGTCGACTCGGGCTCGGGCTCGGCGGACTTGGGCGTCGTGCGCTGGCGGGTCTCGTCCGTGGGTGCGGATACGGGGGTGCCGCGGCGGCGGCCGTCGGAGACGGGGGTGCTGCGGCGGCGCGCGTCCGGCGTCTCGGTGCGGCCGCCCAGGAGCAGCGCCGCGGCGGCTTCGATGCCCGCGGCGGCGGCCTCGTGGTCGATCTCGGCCTGCGGCGTCTCGGCCTGCGGCGTGTCGACCTGCTGCTGCTCCGCCCCGTTGGCGTTCACGTTCCCGTTGCGCTTGCGGCGGGAGCGGCGGCGCCTCTTCCTCGACGGCTGCTGGTCCTGCTGCGGGGCAGCCTCGGTCGCGCCGCCGTTCGCGGCGACCGCCTCGTCGACGGCGCCGACAGCGACCTCCACCTGCGTGGCCTTGACCGCCTCGTCGCCCTTCTTGCCCCTGCGCCTGCGGTTGCGGCCCTTGCGCTTCGGGAAGTTGCGCAGCAGCTCGCGCGACAGCGCGCTCGGCTTCCGGGCCATGCGCGTGCGCGCGCCCCGGACGACCTCCATCGCCTCGGGCGTGTGCGCGACCGCGGCGGCCAGCAGCGCGGCGCTCAAGCGCCGGTCCTGCTTCCGTGCCGCGTGCACCAGGCGACGAGCGTTGCGCGCATGCGCGCCGCCGCTGGAGTTCACCAACAACCCCAACAACCGCTTCGTCTCCGGCCAGCGCTGGACCGCGTACTCCTCGTGGACGTCGCGCGTCATGTCGGCGAGGTCCCAGATCCAGTGCGACGCCTGATCCCGGCGACCGATCCGGCGCTCGGCCAAGGCCTGCAACAACACCTTGACGCCCTCGCGCCGCTCGTCACGCGACCACGTCCGGACCACGTCAACGGCACGCTCGAACGCGTCGGCGTCGCGCGCCTGCGCGATCTCCTGCAGCGCGCGCAGCCGCAGCTGCGAGTTCTTGTTGCGCTCGACCGACGTCAGCAGGAACGCCCGCTTCAGCTCACCGGTCTTGTCGAAGTGCAACATCGCCCGCGCGCGGCGCCAGCCACTCGGAGCCACCCGCGCACCCGCCAGCGCCGCCCACTGCACCTGCTCGCCGTAGTCCAGGAACTCGACGGCGATCCGCCACAGCTCGCGCTCGAAGACCTCGACGCGCTTGTCCATGTCGGCCGTCACCGGGATCACCCGGCGCTCGACCCGGACCCGCCGGCCACGCCCGCGCCGCACCGGGCCGACGACGATCGCGCCACCGCGGTAGACGTCGCGGTCCAGCAGCGAGTGCAGCGTCACGACCGGGTCGTCGTGCCGCGTCGCGGGGTGCACGAAGTCCACGACGATCCCGGACTCCTTGCCCGGATGCCGCCGCGTCACGCGCCCCACGCGCTGCTGGTAGATGCGCTTGGACGCCGTCGGCGCCAAGTGCATGCAGATGGTCGCGCGCGGCGAGTTCCAGCCCTCGGCCAGCAGCTGCGCGTTGACCAGCACGTCGATCTCGCCGCGCTCGTACTTCGCCAGGATCTCGGCGAGCTCGCGCTTCGGGGTCTCCCCCGACACGCCCATCGCCTTGATCCCCAGCTCCCGGAACGCCTCAGCGACGTTCATCGCGTGGCGCACGCCTGCGGCGTACACGACCCCCGGGACGCCGTTGAAGCGCGTCTTGTAGAGGTCGGCGATCGCCAGGTTGAACGGCAGCTGGTCCAGCAGCTCGGCCAGCATCTCCTGGTCGAACTCGACGTCGACCTCGCCCTTGCGCAAGGGCACCTTGGCGATCGTCCGGACGCCGGGACCCGGCGGGATCCGGAGCGACCGCAGCGGCGCGATCACGCCGCGCCGCGCCGCCTGGGCGAGGTCGAAGCGCGAGGTCTGGGTCGGGAAGAGGTCGGTGACGTGGCGGGCGATCAACGCGCCCGTCGCGGTCATGCCGACGAAGATCGGGCCGGTCCACGCGCGGATCGCGGCGGACGTCTTGTCGCCCAGCGCCGTGTGCGCCTCGTCGCAGATGACGATCGTGTAGGCGTCGGAGATCCGGCCGGCGTTGCGGACGAACCACTGGTAGGTCTCGACCGTGACCGGGCCGTCGACCCGCTTGGTCGCGCCCGTGTCGGAGTCCAGCAGCGGCGGGGACTCGCGCTTGCCGTACCCGCGCTGGTGCAGCTCGCCGAGGAACTGGTCGACGAGGTTGCGGCGGTGCGTGAGGATCAGGACGCCGCCGGTGCGCGACGCCTCGACGAAGCCCATCGCCGCGACGGTCTTGCCGGCGCCGGTCGCGTGCTCGAACCAGAAGCGCTTGTCGGCGTTGGGGTCGTCGGCCGCGCCCTCCTCGATGTCCTCGTCGACGTCCTCGTCGGCCTCGTCGTCGTAGAGCTCCTCCTCGGAGGGCTGCTCGTCCTCTTCCTCGTCCTCGTCGTCGAGGCCCTCGATCTCGATGTCGACCGGGGTGGTGTCCTCGGGCTCGTCGTCGTCGTGATCGTCGTCGTCGTGCTCGTCGTGGTCGTCGTCCGGCTCGACCTCGTCGGGTTCGGGCTCCGCAGCCGCGGCCTCGGACTCCGGCGCGACCTCCTCCTCGACGGCCAGGACCGGCGCCGCGTCGGCGGCGACCGCGCTGCCGTTGGCGCCCTTCTGGGTCGAGGCGAGCAGCGCGACGAGCGTGCCCGAGAGCGCATCCACCTGGTGCGGGTTGAGCAGCGTGCCGTCGGCGAGGCGCGGCTCGTCCTCGGAGAGCACGCGCTCCAGACCGAGGAGCAGCGCGTAGCGGCGCCGCCACTTCGTGCTCGGGACCTTCTCGCCGCGCTCGATCTCCAGCAGCGCGAAGTCGAGCGCGCGGCGCCGGGCGGACCCGGGCGCAAGGGCGACCGCGGGGTCCTCGCCTTCGTGCAGGAAGCGCTCACGGGTGAACGCCTCGGCGCGCTTGACGAGTTCCGGATCGGGGACGGTTGCGGCCTCGAAGGCCGGCGGCGTTGATTCAGCCATGCAGCGGCTCTGCTCTGAGTGAGGGGCGTCCGCGAAGGAACCGGAGCGGCGGACGTGCGCTTGGCGGTCCCGGGGGATGGGACCGAAGGACGCGAGGGGGCTCCCGTGAACAGCAGCTGTTCCCTCGCCTCGTACGCCAAGGATACCTGATCGGACGGCGGTTCCCCAGCGACGTCCAGCTAACGTTCCGGGGCATGTCGCGGCGTGCGTGGTTCTGGGTCCTCGGCGGTGGCGTGGTGATCGCCATCGTGGTCGTCGGCATCCTCCAGAGCGGAGGGAGCACCAGGGCGCCGGAGCCGGACAGGTTCAACGTGACCGCCGCGTCGCGGTCGCTGGCCGCCGCGCCGGGGCCGCTGGCCGCGCTGTACGCGAAGCCGTCGAAGCTGATCCCGGCGACCAAGAGGTCCTACAACGAGCAGCTGGCCGCGCTGAAGGGCCACCCGGTCGTGGTCAACAAGTGGGCCTCGTGGTGCGCGCCGTGCCGCGGCGAGTTCCCGGTGCTGCAGGCGACGTCGGCCAAGTACGGCAAGCAGGTCGCGTTCCTGGGCCTGGACTCGCAGGACAACGACGGCGACGCGAGCAAGTTCCTGTCGCATTTCCCGGTGCCGTATCCGTCGCTGGTCGATCGCAACTCGCGGATCGCGCAGGACCTCGGGATCGCGAAGTTCTTCCCGACGACCGTGTTCTACGACGCGCGCGGCAAGCAGCAGTACGTGCACGACGGGCCGTACACGAGCGACGACGGGTTCGCGGCCGACATCAAGCGCTACGCCTTGGGCCAGCCCCAGTGAACGAAGTCCGCGTCGATCCGCTCACCGGGCTGAAGACGATCGTCGCGGGTGGGCGCGCGGAGCGCCCGGGCGGGTGGCCGATCGCGTCGGCCGACGCCGGTGTCGTCGACGCCGCGGGCGATCCGTTCGCGCCGGGCAACGAGGCCCAGACACCGCCGGAGGTCGCCGCGCTGCGTCCGGACGGGAGCGCGCCAGACGGGCCGGGGTGGGTCGTCCGCGTGGTCCCGAACAAGTACCCCGCCTTGGTGGCGGACCTTGATGATGTCGATGGCTCGCACGCGCCGGAGCTGTTCACCGCGACGCCCGCGCGGGGCGCGCACGAGGTGATCGTCAACGCGCCGGATCCCGTGACGTCGCTGGGGTCGCTGAGCGTCGAGCAGGTCGGGCTGGCGCTGTCGATGTGGCGCGAGCGGATGCGCGCGCACGCGGCGGACGCCGCCTACGTGCACCTGCTCGTCAACGAGCGCGTCGAGGGTGGCGCGTCGCTGCCGCACACGCACGCGCAGTTGTACGCCTTGGACTTCGTGCCGGCCCAGGTCGCGCGCGAGCGGGAGCGCTTCGGCGCCTACGCCGTGCAGACGATGGGCGGCAACCTGATGGAGAACCTGGTCGCCGAGGAGGTCCGGCTGCGCGAGCGGCTGGTCGCGATCGACGACGAGGTCGTGACGCTGAGCCCGTACGCCGCGCGGTTCCCGTACCAGTTGATGCTGGCGCCGCGGCGCCCGGTGGGGCCGTTCGAGGACCCGTCGTACGACGGTGCCTTCGGCGCCGCCGCGTTGCACGACGCGCTCGGGCGGCTGCGGAGCGTGTTGGGGTTCATGCCGCCGCTGAACCTGTGGGTCCGGACGGCGCCCGCGGGCGCCGAGCACTTCTGCTGGCGGATCGACATCACGCCGCGGCTGACGCACCTCGCCGGGCTGGAGCTCGGGACCGGCGTCGGGCTGAACATCGTGGCGCCGGAAGCCGCAGCCGCGCGCCTGCGCGACGCCGCCGCGTGATCCTCGTCGCGCTGGCGATCGTCGCGTCGACCCTGGTCGGCGCGTTCGCCGAGCGCCGCTACGGGGAGGGCGCGCAGCGGTTCACGAGGCGCCTGATCGACGTCATGGTGTGGGTGATCCTGCCGTTCATCGTGTTCTTCGTCGTGGCGCGGCTGCACCTGGGCGGCGGCGTGGGCATCGGGTTGTTGTTGGGGTACTTGGAGTTGGCGATCGTCGGCGTCCTCGCCGCGCAGATCGGGACGCGGGTCCTGAAGCTGCCGCGGCCGTCGGTGGGCACGCTGATCCTGACGGTGATCCTGGCCAACACGGGGTACTTGGGTACGCCACTGGCCGGCGCGCTGCTGGGGCACGACGCGCTGGCGCCGGCGATCGCGTGGGACACCGTGATCTCGCAGGTGATGCTGTACACCGCGGGGTTCGCGGTGGGCGCCGCGTACGGGACCGACGCGGGCGAGTCGCCGCGTGAGCGCGCGCGGGCGTTCCTGACCAAGAACCCGGTGATCTGGGCGTTGATCCTGGGGTTGATCGTTCCTGATGCCCTTGCCCCGGAGGCCATCGTGAGGGTCGCGCGCTTCGGCGCCGCCTACGCCGTGCTGCCGCTGGGGTTCTTCATGTTGGGGGTCAACATGATGGCCGAGCGCGAGGAGGGCTCGTTCGGCTTCCCGCCGCCGCTGTCGCCCGCCGTCGGCGTGTCGCTGGCGCTGCGGCTGGCGGTGGCGCCGTCGCTGCTCGCGCTCTTCTCCGCGCTGACCGTCTCCGTGCCGGACGCGTACCTGCTCCAGGCCGGGATGTCGTCGGGGATCAACGCGCTGATCGTCGGCCACCTCTACGGGCTGGACCTGCGGCTCGCCGCGGCGACGATCGCGTGGTCGACGACGCTCGTGGTGGTGCTCGCGCTGATCCTCTCCCCCATCATCTAGCTCATGCGCGCACTGATCCAACGCGTCTCGTCGGCCTCCGTGTCGGTCGACGGCGCCGTGGTCGGCTCGATCGGCCCGGGCCTCCTGGTGCTCCTCGGGGTGACCCACGAGGACGACGAGGCGATCTGCGACCGCCTGGCCGACAAGGTTGCAGCACTACGCATCTTCGAGGACGCCGACGGCAAGATGAACGACGCCCTCGGCCCGGACCGCGAGATCCTCGTCATCTCCCAGTTCACCCTCTACGGCGAGACCCGCAAAGGCAACCGCCCCTCCTTCATCACCGCAGCCCGCCCCGAGCACGCGGAACCGCTCTACGACCGCTTCCGGGACCGCCTCGGCGCGCAAGGCGGGATCTTCGGAGCGCACATGGAGGTCACCCTCGTCAACGACGGCCCCGTGACCTTGTTGATGGAGTTGCCCTAGCGCGCGAGCCGCTCGTCGGCGACGCGCTGCGCGAAGGCGTCGGACTCGACATGCTCCTCCGCGCGCTCGCGGAACCAGCGGCGCGTCCCGATGACGTTGGCCGGGAGCGCGAAGGCCGCGAGGTACACCGAGCTCACCCGCTGCCAGGCATGCGGATGCTCACTCGCGCTCCGCCCGCCGCTCGCGCCAGCCGAGCAGGCCGAGCGTCACCGGCAGCGCGAAGGCCAGCAGGACATCCAGGGCGTTGCCGAACGGATGCCAGAGCAGGATCAGCGGCATGAAGCAGCAGCCGGTGATCACGCCGTCGTAGACCGGGTTCTTCCGGAACCTCAGGTACCGTCTCCACAGCGCCGCCGGTTGCACGTCGCGCAGCGTAGCTTCAGCGGTGCGCAGACGCGAGCATCCCTGGCCCATCGGCCGACCGCCCGCGCCGCGCGCAAGCGCGTATGGTCCCCGCAATGCCGCCCGAGGATCGCTTCGTCCCACGCTTCGCCGCTGAGCCGCCGCAGGAGCTGCTGCCCTACGGGCGCTGGGCGGACAAGCTGCGGGAGGAGTTCCTGGCGGCGTGCCTGGCGATCGAGGATGAGGTCGGCGAGCCGGGCGACATCGTCTGGTTCCCGGACCGCACCTGGGGCGGGCGGACGTTCGTCCCGGCCACGTCGCGGACCTCGTCCGGCCTGGAGCTGTACGGCGTCGTCTCCTTCGCCCCCGCGGTCGAGGAGGGCCAGGAGCCCGACCACTTCGTCTCCACCGCCGACTGGACGGAGGAGACCGTCGAGCAGAACCCGGAGTGGAGGATCGACGTCTGCGAGGAGGTCGTCGGCGGCTGGCGCGGTGAGAACGGCGCGGTCGCGGCGATGACGCTCGTGTGGGGCACGCCGGTCGTCGACCGCGTCGCGGTGGCGACCGCCGAGCTGGCGGGCGTGACGGTCGACCAGTGCATCCTGATCGAGAACCGCTTCACGCTGCTGGCGCCCGACGACTACCGCGGCGACACGCTCGACGTCGCGGTCTTCGACGCGGTCGGCCGCGAGGTCGCGCGCGAGTCCCTGTACGACGAAGACGACGAGGACGAGGACGACACGGATGACGGCGTCCAAGCCGGCGCCTGAGCACACGCCCGACGACGGGCACGCGCACGGGCGCCCGGCCACCGCGGTCCACGCCGGCGGCGCGGCCGCGCTGACGCTCGGTGCGCTCGGCGTCGTCTTCGGCGACATCGGGACGTCGCCGCTGTACGCGCTGCAGTCGGTCTTCTCGGCCGACCACCACGCCGTGCAGCCGACGCACACGACGGTCTACGGCGTCATCTCGCTGGTCTTCTGGACGATCACGATCATCGTCTCGATCAAGTACGTGACCTTGATCATGCGCGCCGACAACGAGGGCGAGGGCGGCATCATGGCCCTGATCGCGCGGATCCAGAGCGTGAACCTGCAGAGGCGCTGGGCGCAGGTCACGCTGATCATGTTGGGGATCTTCGGCGCGTCGCTGTTCTACGGCGACGGGATGATCACGCCGGCGATCTCGGTGCTCTCTGCGGTCGAGGGCGTGGAGGTCGTCTCGCCGTCGTTCCACGAGTGGGTCGTCCCGGTCACGCTGGCGATCCTGACCGTGCTGTTCTCGATCCAGCGCTTCGGGACCGGCGCGGTCGGGCGGCTGTTCGGGCCGGTCATGGGCATCTGGTTCACGTTGCTCGCGGTCACCGGACTGGTGGAGGTCGTCCAGCATCCGGGGATCCTGCGTGCCGTGTCGCCGTCCTACGCGATCGCGTTCCTGGGTGAGCACGGGTCGACCGCGTTCATCGCGCTGGGGTCGGTCGTGCTGACCGTGACCGGCGCCGAGGCGCTGTACGCCGACATGGGGCACTTCGGCCGGCCGCCGATCCGGCGCGCGTGGTTCGGGCTCGTGTTCCCGGCGCTGTTGTTGCAGTACATGGGCCAGGGCGCGCTGATCCTGCGGGATCCGAAGGCGATCGAGAACCCGTTCTTCCTGCTGATGCCGCACTGGTCGCGGATCCCGGTCGTGGTGCTGGCGACGTTCGCGACGGTGATCGCGTCGCAGGCCGTGATCAGCGGGGCGTTCAGCGTGACGCGCCAGGCGATCTCGCTCGGGTTCCTGCCGCGGCTGACGATCCGCCACACGTCGCGGAGCGAGATCGGGCAGGTCTACGCGCCGGCCGTGAACTGGGGGATCTTCGTGGCGGTCGTCGCGCTGGTGCTCGGGTTCCAGTCGTCGCAGCACCTGGCGTCCGCGTACGGGATCGCGGTGACCGGGACGCTGGCGATCGACACGATCCTGTTCTTCGTGGTCGTGCACGTGGTGTGGAGGAGGCCGCTGCGGACCGCGGTGGCGGGTGCGGCCGTGTTCCTGTTGGTGGACCTGACGTACTTCACCGCGAACCTGCCGAAGGTCGTGCACGGCGGTTGGTTCCCGTTGCTGATCGCTGCGATCATCTTCACCGTCCTGACGACGTGGCAGAAGGGCCGGCAGATCCTGACCGCCAACCGGACCGAGGAGGAGGGCCCGCTGCGCGGGTTCATCGACGAGGTCCACGCGGTCGACCCGCCGGTCTTCCGCGCGCCGGGCACCGCGGTGTTCTTGAACGCCAACATCGACACGACGCCGCTGGCGCTGCGCGCGAACTTCGAGCACAACCGGGTGATGCACGAGAACGTCGTGATCGTCAGCGTCGTGGTCGACCGCGTCCCGCACGTGCGCGAGGTCGAGCGCGTGACGGTCGACGAGCTCGGCTACGGCGACGACGGCATCGTCCACCTGACCGCGCACCACGGGTTCCAGGACGACGTCGACATCCCGCGCACGCTGCGGCGGGCGTCGAAGCAGATGGAGGGCTCGATCGACGTCAACGGCGCGAGCTTCTTCATCTCGCGCATGACGATCGTCATGACCGGCGCGCCCGGGATGGCGCGCTGGCGCAAGAAGCTCTTCATGGCGATGTCGCGCAACACGTCCAACCCGGTGGCGTACTTCGGGCTGCCCGACGACAGGACCGTCGTCATGGGCTCCCACGTCGAGTTGTAGGTGTCGGCGGCGGCCTAGGCGCTACGGACCCGCACGCGCGCGGGCGTGCCGCCGGTCTTGCGCAGGAGGTCGACCGGGGCGATCGGGAACACCTTGTTGGGATCCCCGGCGCCGGCCCAGACCTCGTCGTGCGTGAGCAGGTCCTCGTCGACGAGCGTCTCCAGCTGCTGCGGATGCCCATACGGCGCGACACCGCCGATCGGCTGCCCCGTGACGTCCCTGACCAACCTCGCACTCGCGCGCGTCAGCCCCAACGCCTCGTTGTCCACCATGTTGGCCCCCGAGCACAACACCATCACCGGCGTCTCACCCCGCAAGAACACCAACGACTTGACGATGGCGCCCACCTCGACGCCGATCGCAGCGGCCGCCTGCTCAGCGGTATGAGCCGGCTCATCGAACGTGACGGCACCCTCGTACATGACCCCGAGCCTATCCGGAGGTCGCCGCGCGGGGTGAGCGGTGCATTTGGGTTCCATACGAACCAAAATGCACCGTTGACCGAGCGGCAACGCCTGCCGCGGCCACCGACGCCGGAAGCGCCGCGGCGAGTCGAGGCGTGTGTACCGAGCCAGAAGCGGCGCGGAGTGGGTGGACGGCCGCCGGAGGGCGGCCGTCCGGAGGGTGCTAGGCCGCGGCCGTCGGGACGCGGCGGGCGATCTCTTCGTCGGTCAGGGGGAAGTGGCAGGCTGTGAGGTTGCCGCCGTCCTTGACCTCGAGGTCGGGGTAGACGACGTCGCAGGTGCCTTCGACGAACTTCGGGCAGCGCGTGTGGAAGCGGCAGGCCGACGGCGGGTTGGCCGGCGAGGGGACGTCGCCGCCCAGCACCTGGCGGTTCTTGTTGCGCGCCAGGCGGGGGTCCGGGACCGGCACCGCTGACAGCAGCGCGCCCGTGTACGGATGCCGCGGATGCGCGTAGAGCTCCTCCGACGACGCCAGCTCCACGATCTTGCCGAGGTACATCACCGCGACGCGGTCGCAGGTGTGGCGCACGACGCTCAGGTCGTGGGCGATGAAGATGACCGTCAGCCCGAGATCGCGCTGGAGCTGCTTGAGCAGGTTCAGCACCTGCGCCTGGATCGACACGTCCAACGCGGAAACCGGCTCGTCGGCCACGATCAGCTTCGGCTTCAGCGCGATCGCTCGGGCCACGCCGATGCGCTGGCGCTGACCGCCGCTGAACTGATGCGGCAGGCGGTTGTAGTGCTCCGGGTTGAGCCCGACCTGCTCCATCAGATCCTGGACGAGGCCCTTGCGCTTGCGCTCGTCGGTCTCGACGCCATGGATGATGAACGGCTCGCCGATGATCGTGCCGACCGTCTTGCGCGGGTTCAGCGACGAGTACGGATCCTGGAAGATCATCTGCATCTCGCGACGCAGCGGCTTCATCTGCTTGCGCGAGAGGCCGGCGATGTCGCGGCCGTCCCACATGATCGAGCCACCGGTCGGGTCGAGCAGCTTCGTGATCAGCCGCGCGGTCGTGGACTTGCCACAACCGGACTCGCCGACCAGGCCCAGCGTCTCGCCGCGCCTGACGTCGAACGACACGCCGTCGACGGCCTTGACCGCTCCGACCTGGCGCTGGATCAGGAACCCCGAGCGGATCGGGAAGTGCATCTGGAGGTCGCGGACCTCGACCAGGTTGTCGCTGCCGGCGCTCACTCCGTCACCTCGTTCGTCTCGGCGGTCGTCTCCGCCGGAGCGGCGGGCTCGCCGCTCGACACGGCGCCGCCTGCCACCTCGGCGCCCTCTGCCGAAGCCGACAGCTTCTCCTCCGGGATCTCGACCTCTTCGATCACCTGGTCCGGCGTCTCGCCCGCGCGCAGGCCGGCCCACAGCTCGCGCCGTGTCGCCGCCGGCAGCAGGCACGCCACCTTGTGCGACGGATCGGTCCCGCCGGCCGGCTCGAGCACCGGGTCGATCTTCTTGTGCGCCTCGCGCACGTACGGGCAGCGCGGATGGAACGAGCACCCGGAAGGCTTGTTGATCAACGACGGCGGCCGCCCGTAGACCGGGACGAGCTCCTGGTCGCGCGGCGTGTCCAGCCGCGGGATCGACTTCAGCAGCCCCCACGTGTACGGGTGCTCCGGCGCCGCGAACACGGTGTCGGCGGTGCCGTACTCGACGATCCGCCCCGCGTACATGACCGCGATGTCCTCGGTCACCTCGGCCACGACACCAAGATCGTGGGTGATCATGACCACCGCGGTGTCCAGCTCGCTCTGCAGCTTCTGGATCAGCTCCAGGATCTGCGCCTGCACGGTGACGTCCAGCGCGGTCGTCGGCTCGTCGGCGATCAGCAACTTGGGGTCGTTGATCAGCGCCATCGCGATCATCACGCGCTGGCGCATGCCACCCGAGAACTCGTGCGGGTAGCCGTCGATCCGCTGCCGCGGATCCGGGATCCCGACCAACCCCAACATCTCGATCGCGCGATCGCGCGCCTGCGCCTTCGAGACGTTGTTGTGCGACCGGTGGGCCTCCACCAGCTGGTGGCCGATCTTGTAGAACGGATGCAGCGAGGACAGCGGGTCCTGGAAGATCATCGCGATCTCCCCACCCCGGACCCTGCGGATCTCCTCGTCCGAAGCGGCGAGCAGGTCCTTGCCGTCGAACGTGATCGACCCGCTGATCCTCGCGTTGCCCGCGCGGGTCAGGCCCATCACGGTCATCGAGGACACGGACTTGCCCGAGCCGGACTCGCCCACGATCCCGAGGGCCGAGCCCTTGTCGACCGTGTAGCTGATCCCGTCGACCGCCTGGACGATGCCGTCCTCGGTCTCGAAGTGCACGACGAGGTCCTTGACCTCAAGCAGCGGCTGCGCCATGGGACTCACTCCCTCACTAGTAGCGCACGCGCGGGTCGAGGAACGCGTACAGCACGTCGACGACGAGCGACATGATCGCCACGCCGGCGGCCAGGACGATCGTCGTGCCCTGGATCGTGGCGAGGTCGCCACGCTGGATCGCGTCATAGGACAGGCGCCCGATGCCGTCGATGTTGAACACCGTCTCGGTCAGGATCGCACCGCCCATCAGGATGCCGATGTCGAGGCCGAGCACGGTCACGATCGGCGTGATCGCCGAGCGCAGCCCGTGGCGCACGATGACCCGCTTCTCCTTCAGGCCCTTGGCCCGCGCGGTGCGGATGTAGTCCTCGCTCATGGTCTCCAGGAGGTTGGACCGCAGCAGTCGCGCGTAGATCGCGGCGAACGCGGCGGCCAGCACCATCCAGGGCAGCAGCAAGGTCCAGCACTTCTCGAAGAACCCGTGGGCGTCCTGATAGGAGCCGGAGCCCGGGAAGATCTTCCACTTGCCGATGTCGTCGGCGAAGAGGTACAGGCAGACCAGGCCCATCCAGTAGACCGGCGCGGAGATCGCGATCAGCGCGCCGCCCATCAGGAAGCGATCGGCGAACGAGCCGCGCCGCGTGGCGGAGACCGTGCCGATCACGACGCCGGCCGTGAACCAGATCACCGCGGCGCCGACGACCAGGAAGATCGTGTTCGGCAGCCGGTCGAAGATCAGCGACTTCACCGACGTGTTGTTGATGAAGCTCTGACCGAAGTCGAAGTGGAAGAACAGCCGGTCGGTGTAGTGCCAGTACTGCTGTGGCAGCGACTGGTCGAGCCCAAGCTGATGCTTGATGGCCCTGATCAGGTCAGGGGACGGATCGCGTCCTGCACGCAGCGCGGCCGGGTCGGCCGTCGGCAACACGTAGAAGATGAGGAAGGTGACCGCGGTGATCACCAACAGCAGGAGGATCGTCCAGAGGATCCGTCGAGCGATGTAGCTGGCCATAGGTGTGGGGAAGAGTTCTCCAACCGTGCGGCGCCGCCCCCGGAACCGAGGTCCCGGGGGCGGCGAGCGCGGATCAGGGTGCTACTTGATCGAGATGTAGGACAGGTCCCAGAGCGCGATGTACGGGTTCGCGACGCCGACGATGTTCTTCGAACGCACCAGCGTGGTCTTGTCCCAGATGAACGGGATGCCGGCGGCATCCTCGATGATCATCTTGTCGATGGCCGCCCACTGCCTGAGGCGGTCATCACCAGCGGCCAGCGCGGCCTTGTTCATCGCCGCGTCAACCTTCGGATCGTTCAACATCGAGTAGTTGATGTTGCCGCTCTGACGGTTGATGTTCGAGCCCTTGAAGACCGGCTCGAGCATCGACTGCGGGTCGGCGAAGTCCTTGAACCAGCCGGCGCCGCCGCACATGGCGACCCTCTTGGACGGGACCTGGCACCAATCGGTGTAGACCGCGTCCTGCGGGACGAGACGCAGACGGACCCTGAAGCCCATCTTCTGCAGCTGGGCCGTGGCCACCTCGGCCTGGGCCTTGCCCGGGTCGGCGTTCGCGCCGACGACCAGCAGCTGCTCGCTGCCCGTGTACCTGCCCGACGGGTAACCCGCCGCCTTGAAGTACTTGGCGGCGACGGTCATGTCGCCGTCCTCGTTGTTGGCGTTGAAGAAATCGATGTCCGGGAAGCCCTTGTAGCCGCCGGCCTGGTCGAAGCCAGGGAAGTTCGGCGGCAGCCAGTGCGTCGCGATGTCACCGACGTACTTGCCACCACGGGCCAGACGCGCGGCGTTGCGCGAGAAGCCCGCCATGACGGCCTTGCGGACGTTGATGTTGTCGAACGGCCTGACCTCAAGGTTCAACGGGAAGTAGCGGTAGCCACCCGACGGGACCGAGAGGTACTGGTCCTTGGTCTTGGTGACGAGCTCCTTCAGGATGTTCGCCGGCGGGTTGGTGTCCAGCAACATCGAGTTGCCGTCGATCACCTGACGGGCCGACACGTTGGCGTCGGTCGCGTTGGTGCGGAGCAGGTAGCCGTCCACGTTGGCGGGGCGGTAGTCCGTCTTCGCGTCCCAGTTCGGGTTGCGGACGATCGTGATGCTCTTGCCCGGCTTGTAGCCCGTCAGCGATCCAGAAGCGTTGTTCTTGATCATGTACGGGCCGGTGAACGCGACGTGCGTGTTGTACGTCGACGGGTTCCTGGCGTCGAACGGCTTGGCGTACTCCTCCGGCACCGGCACCGAGATCGGCATGACCAGCGCGGCCGAGAACGGCACGCCCGTCGGCCTGGTGAGGTGGAACACGATCGTCTGATCGTCGGGCGTCTCGATGCCGGAGATCGGCTTGACGCCGGTCGTCGGCTTCTGCGGCGCGCCCTTGATCATGTTGAAGTAGGTGGCGTACTGACCACCGACGTTGACCGAGAAGAAACGCTCGAAGGCGTACTTGACGTCGGCCGACTTGACCGCGCGGTTGACCGGCGGGGCGTACTTGATGCCCGGCTTGATCCTGACCGTGACGGTCTCCTTGTCGGCGGAGATCTGCGGCTCGCCGTCGGCGAGGTCCGGCACGGGCTTGTTGGCGTCGTCCGGCTTGAACGAGTAGAGCGGGCGGTTGGTCGCCAGCGTCACCATCTCGCCGAACGTGTAGTAGGTGTGGCCCGGGTCGACGTAGTCGACGTCGGAGGCGGCGAGCATCGTGACCGTGCCGCCCTTCCTGGCGGCGGCGTCAGCGGTCTTGCCGTTGTTCGAATCGGCGGCGGCGCCGGAAGTGGAGCCGGTCGACGACGAGTTGTTGTCGTCGCCGCCACAGGCTGCGATCACGAACGCGAGCACGACCAGCATGCTCGCCACCAGGAATCGGAGGTGACTCCGAGACATGTGGGGTCCTTTCTGATGGGGCGGTCGAGCGTTCTCAGGGCTCGACACAGGGGATGGGCGGCGTCGCACGTGCACTACTTCGACGTCCGCGGGTTGAGCGCGTCCTGCAGTCCGTCGCCGACGATGTTGAAGGCGAGGACCGTGATCAGCAGCGCCAGGCCTGGGAAGACCATGAACCACCAAGCGTCCTGGAAGATCGAGGTGGCGTCGGAGATCATCGCGCCCCAGCTCGGCTTGGACGGATCCACGCCGACGCCGAGGAACGACAGAGCCGCCTCGTACAGGATGTTCTGCGGGATGAGCACCGTCGCGTAGACGATGATCGGGGCGATGAGGTTCGGGAGCAGCTCCCGGAAGATGATGCGCTTGTCGCTGGCGCCCAAGGAGCGGGACGCCTCGACGAACTCGCGTTCGCGCAGCGACAGCACCTGACCGCGCACGATGCGGGCCATGTAGGGCCACGTCGTCAGCGTGATCACGAAGATGATCACCGGGATGCCCGGCGAGATGACGCTGTGGCCGGCGACCTTCAGGCAGCCGTCGGCGCACGCGACGCCGAGGCCGACCGCCAGGACCAGGACCGGGAAGGCCAGGAACAGGTCCATGACGCGCGACAGCAGCGTGTCGACCTTGCCGCGGTAGTAGCCGGTGATCAGCCCGGCGGTGACGCCGATGAGCACGATCAGGACGGTCGCGATGATCGCGACCTCCAGCGACACGCGGGCTCCGTAGATCACCCGGGACAGGACGTCGCGACCACGCTGGTCGACGCCCATCGGGTGCGCGGAGCTCGGCCCCGTGGGGGAGCCGAAGTCGTCGAGCAGGTTGTCGTTCTGCGTGTTCGGGTCCGGCAGGCCGAAGACCCTCACGATCAGCGGCGCGAAGATCGCGACGAAGATCATGAACGCGACCACGCCAAGCGCGATCAGCGCGACCTTGTCGCGTCGCAGGCGCCTCCAGAAGAGCTCCAGGGGCGAGCGAGCAGCGATATCCGCTGCGTTGCTTTCCGTCACGTCGACGGGTTCGCTCTCGATGAGCGATTCGGGGGTGCCGGTGCTCACGCCTCGGCCCCCACGAGTGTGGTGTCGTCCTGCTTGATGGGTCCCTCTCCCAGAAGCTGTTCGAACGTCCGCGCTATCAGGGCCTCTGCACCTCCTCAATGGGAGAGGCCCAGCCACGAACCGCGCGCAGGCTACTCCTCTTGAGGGGGATATGTCAGGTGACTTGACCACACACAATCTCACCTTCACGCGAGTCCCAGAGCCAAGCGACTCCAGTTTGGACAAGTCGTCACCGCAACGGTGTGCCGAATCGGCGCAGGCCCAAACGGCGTGCGCATGGCGCACAGGCGCTCCCCAGGAACGCGAACGGCCGCGCCGCCGGCCGCGCGCCCTCGGGGGACGCACGGCGTGGCGACGCGGCCGGGTGCCGCGATGCTGCCGGCTCGCGCTGCGCTAGCGGATCGTGATCCGGTAGATCGCGGCGCTCCTGCCGCTGCCCACGCGGAGGCTGTAGCCGCCCTTGACCACCCTGCGCACCGTGCGCAGGCGGGCGACGGAGCCCTTGGCGTAGGTGCGGCCGTTGCGCGTCAGGCGTGCGGAGGACGCCGCCTTCACCTTCGCCTGCCCGGCGACGAAGACGACCGAGCAGACGACGCTCCTGCTGCCCTTGACCTTGCAGGTGACGGCGGCGTCGCGACCGGGGTCGCCCTTGACGCCCTGGGCTCCGACCGGTCCGGCGGCGCCGTTGGCGCCGGTCAGGCCGGTGTCGCCCCTGGTCCCTTGGTCACCTTGCTGACCCACCGGGCCCTGCTCACCGGTCGGGCCCTGCGGACCGGTCGCTCCGGTGGCCCCGGCCGGGCCCGCCGGGCCGGTATCGCCCGTCGCGCCGGTGTCGCCCCTGTCGCCCTTCTCGCCGACCGCCGGCGCCGGGACGCTCGTCCCGGTCAGGTCGACCGCGTGCGCGCCCTCGGCGCTGTCGTCGCCGAGCGTCAGCGTCTCGTGCGAGGTGACCGACTCCCGGGCCGGCGCGAACCGGACCAGGACCGTGCACGCCGCGCCCGCCGGGACCGTCGCCGAGCCGCAGCCGTCGTCGGCGATCACGAAGTCGCCGGCGCTGCGGCCGTCGGCGTCGGTGATCTTGATGTTCTTGACGTGCAGCGGGGCGTCGCCGGTGTTGGTGACGACGACCCTCTGCGCGGCGCTGATCGTCCCGACGATCTGGTCCGGGAAGACCGGCGTGGCGACATCGGCCCGCGGGCCGGGCCCGCTGTAGGGCCTGACCGTCACGGTCTTGCTGACCGTGACGGGCGCCAGCGACGAGTCGTCCGTGTACTGGCGCAGCGAGTCGTTGGTCACGGTGATCGCGACCCTGCCCGCGCGCAGGCCGGTCAGGACCTCCGTCCGCGGATCGAGGATCGCGACCTTGCCGGCCCTGCGGGCTGCGTCGATCGCGTCGGCGCCCGAGCCGACCGCCAGCCCGTCGTCGCCGCCCCAGCGCACCGACATCGGGTAGCGCAGCGGCACCACGCGGGTCCCGGGCGCCACGCCCTCCGGCTGCACGATCGAGCCGCTCAGCGTCGCGGTCTGCGAGACCTCGACGCTGTCGGGCGTGTTGAGCGTGATCGACTGCGCGAACGCGTGGACGTCGGCGGTCAGCCACTGCTGGCCGGCGTCCTTGGCCGGATCGACCGCCCAGCGCAGCCAGCCGGTGAAGCCGCCGCGGTCCGGCGTGCCGTACGGGTCCTTGCCCGAGGACGGGAGCACCGTGTACGGGACGCCGTCGACGCGGTGGACGTTGGCGATCTGGGCGTGGGAGCCGACCATCGCCGCGCCCTTGCCCGACTGCTCGCGGAAGTCCGTGAGCAGCTTCTCGATCAGCCTGACCTCGTCGCGGTCGCCGAGCTGCGAGGACTTCGTGTCGGCCGGGTCGTCGACCGGGTGGTGCGCGAACACCATCACGTCGTCGATCGAGTTGTCGTCCTTGGCCGAGTCCAGCGCCTGCTGGAGCATCGGCAGCTGCTGCCACGCCGAGGCGTGCAGGTTGCCGAGCGCCGAGTCGAGCAGGACGAACCGCGTGCCCTTGTGGTCGAAGGTCCGGTAGGGCCGGCCGAACTCGGCCTCCCACGGCCTCGTGTCGGACTGGACGTTGTTCAACCCATAGGACTCGTGGTTGCCCGGCACGTAGTAGCAGGGCAGCTTGCCGTTCGGATCGGGCGTGCTGTCCGCTGCGGGCTCCTGACCGACCGGGATGATGTCGCAGCCGGCCTCCTCCAGGACCTGGCGGGCGAGCGTGACGTCCTGCGGCAGGCCGCGGTCGGTGACGTCGCCGTTGAGGACCAGGAGGTCCGGGTGGGTCTTGCGGATCCGCTGGATCGCCGCGATGCCCGCTTGGGCGAGGGTCGGGTTGTCGGCGGTGAACTGGATGTCGCTCAACGTCGCGAAGTTCCAGTCCCTGCCGCCCGTGGGCAGCGTGCCGTCGGGCGAGATCAGCCGGTCGGCCTGCAGCGCGGGGACCGCGGGCTGGTCGACGGGGCTCGGGATGTCGGCCGAGACCGACCCGATGATCATGGTCCCGGCCCTCTGGTTGGCGACGGTCGTCTCGATCCCCTGGAACGTGTCGAAGGAGATCGGGAACGGCGTCGAGGCCGGGATCGCGAAGTCGATGTCCTGCCAGCCGACCCTGACCGGCGTGGAGTACAGGCCGGTATAGCCGCCGTTGCCGTTGGCGACCGACAGGTAGGACAGGGCCATCGCGACCGACGAGTACACGTGCATCCGCACGACCAGCGGCTGGCCGGGCAGCGGCACCTGGATCCTCGGGCCCGAGCCGTTGGCCGTGAGGCCGATGTTGCGCGCGGCGGCGAAGTCGATGTGGATGCCGTCGCTCGCGTCGGTGACCCTGGCGTTGGCGGTCGCCGTGCCCGTGAACTTCCAGCGGCCCGCGGCGACGCCGCCGGCGTTGAAGTCATAGGCGTCAACGGTCTGGACGCCGACCGAGATCGCGAGCTGCTTGGTCACGCCCGCGGCCTTCAGCGTCAGCACCGTGCCGCCGGCCTTCAGCGGGACGATCTTCAGCGCCGAGCCGCTCGGCTGGATCTGCAGGACCGAGTGGTCGTAGTCGAGGTCCAGGTCCTCGGCCTCGATCGGGGCCGTGTAGCCCTGGTCGTCGCGGCCGGTGACCGTCAGCGTCTGGGCCTGGTCGGCGCCCGCGGCGCCGAACGACAGCCGCTGGCTGGAGGTCTCGAGCGCCTGGACCGGATGCAGGACCCGCACCGCTTCGTCCTCCTGCGCGGTGTCGGTCGTGGCGCGCACGCGGATCGACCCGCCGGACGTGGTGTCCGGCGCGGCGACCTGGCCGTTGTCGACCGTCGCGCCGCCGTTGGCCGACCAGCGGACGTCGCCGCGCGCCAGCGCGACCGGCGTCAGGTGGTCGTCGAGGCCCTTGGCGACCAGCGTGCGGTGCAGGCCGGGGAAGACGCGGGCGTCCTCTGAGTCGTCGCCCGCGGGCTGGACCACGAGGTCGTGGACCGTGCCGTCGCCCCTGCTGACGAACAGGCCGACGCCGTCGGGATCGTTGCGCTCGTGCCCGTCGGACGGCACGTTGCGGACCGTGACGTCCTGCTGGCCCAGCGGCGCGGCGACCATCGTCGTCGAGCCGCCGCCGTCCAGGTTCATGGCCATGGTCGCGCCGAGGCCCTGCATGATCTGGCCCATCTGGGTCAGCGTCGGGCCCGGGTTGAACGTCTGCCGGCCGTCGGTCGTGACCAACAACATGGTCTTGCCGCCGTCCTTGAACCCGATCGCCGTGCGCGGCGCGACCGAGGTGTCGCCCTGCGGGTTGACCTGGCCGTCGGTGACCAGCGGCGTGTTGGAGCCGAGCGCGAACTTCATCTGCTGCGCGACGGCGTCCTTCAACCCATAGGACAACGACGCGTTGTCGCCGGGCTGGAAGGTGCGGATCGCGTCGGCCGACCTGTCGCGGCCGACGAGCACGAAGCCGTTGGCCGGGATGTCGCCCGAGCCGGCGCCGGTCGAGTTGATCGAGACGACCTTGCCGTCGGCGATCGTCGCCTCGGCGACGTTGGTGGAGGTGCCGATCCCGATCGCGCGCGAGTACGAGCCCCACGCCGAGGTGTAGGCGATCATCGCGCCCGCGGGCGCGCCGCCCGCGGCGTTGACCGTGGCGAGCGGGTAGTCGACGCCGTGCACGGTCGAGGACGCCTGCAGCGTCGTGTCGATCAGGCGGCCGATGCCGTCCTGGCCGACGCCGACCGCGTTCCAGGCGCCCGCCTGCTGGGACTTCAGCAGCGTCCCGTTCTGCACCATGACGCCGAGCGGCGCCTGCGAGTTGTCGATGTCGAAGAAGTCGCCGTTGACGCCCGCGATCGCGCCGGCGGCGTCCGCCTGGTCGGAGATCGGCGAGCCCTTGGCGACCTTGCCGGAGCTGAGCAGGTCCGACGAGACGGCCGGGTTGCCCAGGTCGGCGGTCAGCACCTGCTCGTCGAGCCACCCGGACGCGCTCAGCGTCTTGAGGTGGCGGAGGGTGATGCCGGGCCCGAGGGGCTCGGTCCTGTCGGTCAGCGCGAGCTGGTCGGCAGCCTGCGCGGCGGTGGGCAGCGCCACGACGAGGGCAGCGGCCGCCACGGCGGCGCCCAGCCGGGCGCGACGCCGCGAACGCGGCGTGTGTGGGGATGACAACGAGGGTCCTTCCGGTGAGGGAGACGGTCCGGGGACGCGTGCGTACCCGGCACGGCCCCGTACCGCATTTGTCGCCGATGGGACCCTTCACAGCGGTTTCCCAGCCGTTTCCCAGATGTCATCATCTGGTGACCTGGGGTCGAGTTGATGTCCTTCAGGGTCGAGTTCAGGGTGCTCGCCCCGTGGTGGTGCGCGCCGCCGCGGCGCAGACTCGGCGCCATGAAGACCCGAGCCCCGCATGCCCTCGCCGCCGTGGCCGCGGCGGGCGCCGTCGTCGCCGTCGTCGTCCCGGCGTTCGCCCAGGACCAGCCGGCCACACGGATCGAGGCGCACGCCGTCGCCTCGCCGAGCAGGGCGGGGACGCCCGCCCACCCCCGCGGCCTGGCGATCTCCGCAACCGCCAGGCTGACCACCGCGCCCGACCTGGAGCCGCCGATCGTGACCGGGATCGACATCCTGGTCGGGCGCGGGCTGGTGTGGAACCGCGGCCGCTTCGCGACCTGCTCGAAGGCGACGCTCGACCGGCGGGGACCGGCCGGCTGCCCGAAGGGGTCGATCATGGGCGCGGCGACGGCGACCGGCAGGGCCGACACGGTCCCGGCGTCGCTGCGCGTGACGTTCGCCAACGGCGGCCCGGACATCACGTACGCCTACGCGGTCCTCGACAACCCCGCCCGCGTGCGGGAGACGCTGACGCTCAGGACCACACGGCCGGCCACCGGCCCGTGGGGCGAGAGCGAGAGCGTGGCGATCCCGCGCTCGCTGCAGCTCGTGGCCGGGGTGCCGTTGAACCTCAACAACATCAGGTTCACGGTCGGCGGCAAGTCCTACGCCAAGGACTACATCGTGAGCACGAGGTGCCCGAAGGGCGGCTGGAGGTACCAGGTCACCGCGCACTACCTCTACGACAGCACGGGCGCGACGGCGGGCGATCAGACCAACGGGGCGATCGCCTGCTCGTAGCCGCTCTTGGGAACATGCCTGGCTCTGGTCTACTGTGGCGGGGTGGCGGACGGGAGCGAGCTGCTCGAGCGGGCGCGCGAGCTGGAGGAGCTGGAGACGCTGGCGCAGGCGGCGTGCGCCGGCGCGGGGCGGCTCGTGGTCGTCGAGGCACGGGCGGGGCTGGGCAAGACGCGGCTGCTGCAGGCCGCGCGCGTCGCGGGCCGCACCGCCGGGATGCGCGTCCTGTCGGCGCGCGCCACGGAGCTGGAGCGCGACTTCCCGTTCGCGCTCGTGCGCCAGTTGTTCACGCCCGCCGACGCGCGTGAGGCGATGGCGCCCGCGCGCGGTGCGCTCGGGCTCGCGGCCGAGCCCGCGGGCGACGCGTTCGCGGTCCTGCACGCGCTCTACTGGCTGACCGCGGGGCTGGCCGAGGACACGCCGCTGCTGCTCTGCGTCGACGACGCGCACTGGGCCGACGCGGCGTCGCTGGACTTCTTGGGGTTCTTGGTCCCGCGGCTGGAGGAGCTGCCGGTCCTGCTCGCGGTCGCCTGCCGCCCGGACGAGCCGGGCGCCGAGCGCGCGCTGGCGCGGATCGCCACCGACGGCGCCGCGGCGCGGCTGCAGCCGCGCGCGCTGAGCGCGGACGGGACGCGCGCGCTGCTGGCCGCCGAGCTGGAGCGCGCGCCGGACGCCGCGTTCGCCGCGGCCTGCCACGAGGTCAGCGGCGGCAACCCGTTCCTGCTCTGCGAGCTGACCCGGACGCTGGCCGCCGAGGCGGTCGCGCCCGCCGCGGAGGAGACCGCGCGCGTGCGCGAGCTGGCGCCGGAGCGCGTGACGCGCACCGTGCAGGTCCGGCTCGCGCGGCTGCCGCCGGAGGCGCGCGCGGTCGCCGAGGCGGTGGTCGTCCTCGGCGACGGCTGCGACGTCGCGCTCGCCGCGGCGCTGGCGGGGCTGGGCGAGGACGACGCGGCGCGCGGCGCCGACGCGTTGCGCTCCGCCGCGATCCTGGAGCAGGACGCGGCGCTGCGCTTCATCCACCCGCTCGTCCGGACCGCGCTGCACGCCGAGCTGCCGTTCGGCGCCCGCGCCGCCGCGCACGCACGGGCCGCGGCGCTGCTGGCGCAGCGCGGCGCGGGGCCGGAGCGGCTGGCGACGCACCTCGTGGCGACCGAGGCGCGCGGCGAGCGCGCGACGGCCGAGACGCTGCTGGCCGCGGCCCGCGCCGCGCTGGCCAGCGGCGCGCCGCGCAGCGCGTCCGCCTACCTGACGCGCGCGCTGCGCGAGCCCGCGCCGGACGACCTGCGGCCCGCGATCCTCGACGCGATCGTCACCGCCGGGATCCGCGCGTCGGACCGCGCGCTGTTCGAGGCGACGCTGCCCGCGGTGCTGGACGAGCTCGCGCGCGACCCGGAGCTGCGCCGCCGCCGGACCATCAAGGTCAGCATGTGGATGGTCCTCAGCGGGCACGCGCGGCGGGCGGTCACGCTGATCCGCGACGAGCTCCGGCGCGCGCAGGAGGCCGACGACGCCGAGCACGCGTTCCAGCTCGAGGCCCAGCTCGGCGCGCTCAGGCAGCGCCCGCTGACGACGGGGCGCGAGCAGCTGCTCCGCTACGCCGACCGCCTGCCGCCCGACAGCGCGCTCAGCCGCCTGGCCGACGCGCTCGAGTCCGAGTGGCACTGCTACGACGGCACCGCGACCGACGCGGTCGCCGCGGCCCGGCGCGCGCTGGCCCACGACGGCCGGATCTTCCTGGAGCAGCCCGAGCTGCTGGCGCCCGGCCGCCCGGTCCTCACGCTGATGCTGGCCGACGAGCTCGCCCTCGCCCGGCGCGCGGCCGAGCAGGCGCTGGCCCACGCAAGGCGGCGCCACGCGACGCCCGAGCTGTTCGCCGCGTTGTGGATGAACATGGGCGTCGCGCACGCCTTCGGCGACCTCGCCGCGGCGGAGGCCGACTGTCGCCAGGCGCTGGAGGTCGTCCGGCTCGGGCGCCTGCGGCTCGCCGAGCCCGCGATGCGCGCGGCGCTGGCGAGCCTGCTGCTCCAGCGCGGCGAGCCCGACGCCGCCGAGGCCGAGCTGGAGGCGTCGGGGATGACCGGCGCGATCGACGACCGCGTGTGGTTCGCGATGGCGCTGTTCCCGCGCGGGCTGCTGCGCCTGGAGCAGGGCCGCTACGACGAGGCCGTCGCCGACCTCGAGCAGCTCGACCGCCTGTCGGCGTGCTGGGGCGCGATCGGGATCCCGCAGACGCCCGCGAAGATCACGGTCGTCCGGGCGCTGGCCGCCCAGGGCGACCACGAGCGGGCGGTCGCCAAGGCCGCGGTCGCGCTGGCCCACGCCCGCCGCTTCGGCGCGCCCGCCAACCTCTCGCAGGCGCTGCGCGCCGCGGCGCTGACCGTCGCGGCCGGCGAGCGGCTGACCATGTTGGAGGAGTCGGTCGCGATCCTCGACGGCTCGCCCGCGCGGCTGGCCCGGGCCGAGGCGCTGGTCGAGCTGGGCACCGCGCTGCGCCGCGCGCGCCGCGACGTCGACGCGCGCCCGCCGCTGCGCGAGGGCCTGGAGCTGGCGCGCCGCTGTGGCGCGACCGGCCTGGCGAAGGCCGCCTTCGACGAGCTGGCCGCGACCGGCGAGCGCGGCCGCCGCTACACGCCGATCGGCGCGGCGTCGCTGACGCCGAGCCAGCGTCGCGTGGCGGAGCTGGCGGCGTCCGGGCTGACCAACCGCCAGATCGCGCAGACGCTGTTCCTGACCGTCAAGACGATCGAGTCGCACCTCGCGGCCGCCTACGACGGGCTCGGGATCCGCTCCCGTCAGGAGCTGCCCGCCGCGCTCACGCGCGACCTATGACGGCAGTCTGACGACCGAGACGAAGAAGTCGTCGATCTGGCGGACGATCGCGACGAAGCGCTCGAAGTCGACCGGCTTGGTCACGTAGGCGTTGGCGTGCAGCTGATAGCTCTTGAGCACGTCCTCCTCGGCCTCCGACGTCGTGAGCACGACGACCGGGATCGCGCGGAGGCGCTCGTCGGCCTTGACCTCGGCGAGGACCTCGCGGCCGTCCTTGCGCGGGAGGTTGAGGTCGAGCAGGATCAGGTCCGGGCGCAGCGACCGGGCGTACTCGCCCTCCTGGCGCAGGTAGGCCAGCGCCTGCTCGCCGTCGTTGACCACGTTGAGGTTGTTGTGGACCTTGTTGAACTCGAACGCCTCCCTGATCAGGAGGACGTCGCCCGGGTCGTCCTCGACCAGGAGGACCTCGATCGGCTGGCCGGCGGGCTTGGGGGTCATGCTGCTGCGCTCGTTTCGTCGTCGTCGGTGGGGACGGGGAGGGTGAAGCGGAAGGTCGCGCCGTGGCCGGAGGCCTCGGGCTGCGTGGCACCGTCGTCGACGCCGTCGCCGGAGCCCTCGGGACCGTTGTCGAGCCAGATCTCGCCGCCGTGGAACTCCACGATCTTGCGGCACATCGCCAGCCCGATGCCGGTGCCCGTGTACTCCTCCTTCGGATGCAACCGCTGGAAGATCACGAAGATGCGGTCGGCGTAGCGGGGCGCGATCCCGATGCCGTTGTCGCGCACGGTGAAGGTGTACATGTCGCCTTCGCGGGAGACGTCGATGTCCACCCGCGGTTGCTCGTCGCCATGGAACTTGATGGCGTTGCCGATCAAGTTCTGCAACAACGCGGTGAGCAGCGAGCGGTCGCCGCGCACGTCCGGCAGCGGCCCGTCGACCGTGACGGTCGCGCCGCTCTCCTCCAGCGCCGCGGCGAGGTTGCGCTGCGCGTCGCGCGTCGCGTCGTCCATCGACACGATGGCCTCGGTCGTGCCGACGCGGCCGACGCGCGAGAACGCGAGCAGGTCGTTGATCAGCACCTGCATGCGCTTGGCGCCGTCGACGGCGAACTCGATGTACTGGTCGGCGCGGTCGTCGAGCTGGCCCTGGTAGCGGTGCTGCAACATCCCCGTGAACGAGGCGACCTTGCGCAGCGGCTCCTGCAGGTCGTGCGAGGCGACGTAGGCGAACTGCTCCAGCTCGGCGTTGGAGCGCTGCAGGTCCTGGGTCTGCTCCTCCAGCAGCGCGCGCGAGCGGTTGACGGTCTCCAGCTCGGCGACGATCCGCTGGCGCATCGACTCGACGTCGGTGCTCAGGCCCTGGATGTCCTTCGGCCCCTCGACCTCGACGACGTGGCCGAACTCGCCGCGCGCCACCCGCCGCGCGTCGCGCGCCAGGTGCGACAGCGGCAGCGCGACGACGCGCCGCAGGACCAGGCCCGCGGCGATCGACGCCAGGATGATCAGCGCCGCGGTGAAGAGCACCGCGCCCTCGGCCAGCGCCGCGGCGTGGCGCAGCCGCGTCCGCGCGGACGCGCGCTCGGCGATCAGGTCGTTCTGCAGCGTCGTGAACGCGGCGCGCAGGTTGTCGAAGAGCTGCTTGCCGGTCGCGATCGGCGGGATGTCCGGCGCGTCCTTGCCCTCGGCGCGGATCGTCAGGATCGACGGGTCGGCGTAGAGCAGGTGCCACGACGTCGACGCCAGCGCGACCGCGCCGAGGTCCTCCCTCAGGTGCGGGACCCTGCCGGTCGCCGCGAGCTGCTCCAGCCTCGTGCGCGCCCGGACCGCGTCCCTGCCGCCGGCGTCGTAGGGCTGCAGGTAGTCCGGCGTGCCGCCGACCTGGTAGCCGCGGATCCCGGACTCCTGGTCGACCAGCGCGGTCAGGTAGAGCTGCGAGGCGACGCGCGCCGGGTCGACGCGGTCGACGACCTGCTCGCGCGCGAGCGTCAGGCGGTGCAGCGCGATCAGGCAGACGACGACGCCGATCAGCGCGGCGATCAGCAACCCGCCGGCGGTCAACGCCAGCCACTGCCCGGAACGGAGCCTGCTCATCGCAGGGCGAGCACGAGGACGGCGACGTCGTCGGCGAGGTCGCCACCGTTGAGGCGCTCGGCGGTCGCGATCAGGCGGTCGATCAGCGCGGCGCCGTCCTCGCGGCCGGCCTGCTCGGCGACCAGCTCGACCAGGCGCTCGCCGCCGAGGCGCTGCGGCGAGCCGTTGACGCGGCCCTCGATCAGCCCGTCGGTGTAGAGCATCAACTGGCAGTGCGCGGGCAGCTGCACCGGCATCTCGGGCCAGGCGCCGGCGCCCGCGCCGATCCCCAGCGGCGGGCGCGTGAGCGGGCCGGGCAGCTCGTAGGCGCGGCCGTCGGCGATGACGACCGGGAGCGGGTGGCCGGCGACGCGGACGACGGCGCTGCGGCGGTCGGGCGCGACCGAGATCATGCACGCGGTCGCGAAGACCTCGTCGGCGAGGCGCTCGTGCTCCAGCACCTGCTCGAGCGTTCCGAGCAGCTCGTCGGCGGCGCGGCCGCCGAGGACGAGCGTGCGCCACGCGATCCGCAGGCAGACGCCGAGCGCCGCGGCGTCCGGGTCGTGGCCGCAGACGTCGCCGATGATCGCGTGCAGCGTCCCGTCGGGCGCCTCGACCACGTCGTAGAAGTCGCCGCCGAGCAGCGCGCGCTCGCGGCCGGGGCGGTAGCCGGAGTCGACGGCGACGGCCGGGTCCGCGACCAGCGGGCGCGGCAGCAGGCCGCGCTCCAGGCGCGCGTTCTCCTCGGCGGTCAGGTTCGCGGCGCGCAGCTGGCCCTGGATGACCTCCGCGCGCTGGCGCTCGATCGCGTAGCGGATCGAGCGGGCCAGGAGCTCGCCGTCGACGCGGCCCTTGACGAGGTAGTCCTGGGCGCCGGCGGCGACCGCCTCCAGCCCGCGGGCCGCGTCGCTCAGGCCGGTCAGCACGAGCATCGGGACGTCGGGCGCCGCCTCGCGCAGGCCGTGCAGCGCGGCGAGGCCGTCGGCGTCGGGCAGGCCGAGGTCGAGGACCACGCAGGCGATGTCGGCCGGCAGGCGCTGGGCCGCGTCGGCGACCGTGCGCTCACGCTCGACGACGACGTCGAGATCGGCGTCGCGCAGCAGCTCCTCGAACAGGAACGCATCCCCGTCGTCGTCTTCGACGAGGAGGACCCGGAGGAAGGAGGTGGGGAGCACCTCCGCTGGGCCTGTCCCGGCCGGCACGTGCACGCTGCGCAACCTACACGCGCGCGGGCCCGTCGTGTTCAGCTTCTATCCGGTCGATCGGGGTAGACGTCGTCGATCGTCGTGCAGGCCACGTAGGGCGCGCCCGCGGCGGCCGCGATCTTCTCCGCGCCGCCCGCGAGCCGGTCAAGAACGCTGATCACGCCAACGATCTCATGCCCCGCCTCGCGGACCGCCTCGATCGCCTGCAGCGTCGAGCCGCCGGTGGTGACGACGTCCTCGACGATCACGCAGCGGTCGCTCGCGTCCAGGAGCGGTCCCTCGACGCGGCGCTGGAGCCCGTGCTGCTTGGTCTCCTTGCGGACAAAGAAGGCCTTGCCGTCGAAGCCGCCGGCCAGCGCCGAGCAGGCGACGGGGTCGGCGCCCATCGTGAGGCCGCCGACGGCGGTCGCGCCCCATGCGCGGGCGTGGTGGGCGACGAGCTCGCCCAGCGCGGCGAAGCCGGCGGGCTGCAGGATCGCGCGCTTGGCGTCCACGTAGTAGCTCGCGGTCTTGCCGGAGGTCAGGACGACGTCGCCGATGATCAGCGCGTGCGTCCGTAGTTCGTCCACGAGGCGTTGGGTTGCGTCCATCTCCGGCCGTAACCTACATGTGTGATCGAACGCATCCTGCGCTTCGCCGCGGTGGCATGCAGCCTGCTGGTGGTCGCAGGGTGGGGATGGTTCGCGATCGACCAGACCAGCGCCGCCTCGAAGACCAGCCAGGCGGAGATCGCCGGCGACGCCGCTTCCCAGGACCCGAGCCCGGATCCCGACACCGAGCGCGATCGCGAGAGGACCAACTCGAAGGTGCACGAGTGGGTCGACGACGCCAATGACGTGCTGCTCAAGCCGTTCGCGAGCATCGCGGACGGCAGCTCGAGCAAGTGGGTCCGGCGCACCGTCCCCGCGCTCCTGGCGCTGCTCGTCTACGGCCTCGGCCTCGGCATGCTCGCGCGGGTCGCCTCCGGGCGCTTCGTGTGAGCGCGTTCGGCCGGGCGTTCGCGCTCGGCGTCGAAGAGGAGCTGATCGTCGTCGACGCGGCGACGCTGGCGCTGAAGCACGGCAGCGCCGAGGTGCTCGGCGCGATCGACGTGCCCGCCGGCTCCGGCAGCGCGCACCCGGACACCTACGCGGCGCTGGTCGAGGTCGCCTCGCCGGTGGCCAGGACGCCGGAGGACGGCGTCAGGGCGGTCGCGGAGCTGCGCGCACGGGCGCTGGCCGCCGCGGCGGGCGCGGGCTCCGGGCTGATCGGCGCGGGGATCCACCCGGACGGCGCGTGGGGCGATGTTGTCCATGTCGACGAGCCGCGCTACCACGAGATCCACGCGCAGCTGCGGGGGCTGCTGCGCCGGACGCCGACGTGCGCGCTGCACGTCCACGTCGGGATGCCCGACGAGGCGACCGCGATCCACGTCTACAACGGCCTGCGCGAGTGGCTGCCGTTGTTGCAGGCCTTGGCGGCGAACTCCCCGTTCTGGCACGGGGTCGACTCGGGGCTGGCGACGTCGCGCGCGCAGCTGTTCCGGGGCTATCCGCGCAGCGAGATCCCGCGCGCGTTCTCGTCGTTCGACGACTTCGAGTCGAGCGTCGCCAGTGTCGTCGCCGCGGGCGACGCGCCGGACTACACGTTCCTGTGGTGGGACATCCGGCCGCACCCGAGGCTAGGGACCGTCGAGGTCCGCGCGATGGACGCGCAGTCCTCGCTGGACACCGTGCTCGGGCTCGTCGCCCTTGTGCATGGCCTTGCCCTGGCCGCCGAGGACGCGCGGGTGCCTGCGGGCGGCTGGACGCCGCGCGAGGCGCTGATGGAGTCCTCGTTCCGCGCAGCCCGCGACGGCCTCGCCGCGACGCTCCTGCACAACGGCACCCGCCGCCCAGTTCGCGAGATCGCCCAGGACGCGGTCGCCCGCGCGGCCGCGGCAGGCGGCGACGCCTTCGCGCTGGAGGAAGTCACCCGCATCCTCCAACTCGGCAACGGCGCCGACCGCCAGCGCGCAGCCTTCACCTCCGGCGGCATGCCCGCCCTGCTCCACCACCTCGCCGCCGAGACGGCAACCAACCCCTACATCTAGCTAACGGTAGGGCGTCCCGGTCGGGACCCGGAAGCGCAGCTCGTCGTTGTAGGGGTCGAGGGGTTCGCCGCCGGCGGCGGTGATGACGCGGCGGGAGGGTTCGTTGGTGCGGTCGCAGGTGACGAGCAGCTCGGGCAGGCCGAGGCTGCGGGCGAACGGCAGCGCGGCGCGCAGCATCGCGGTGGCGTGGCCGCGGCGGCGGGCGCTCGGTCGGACGTCGTAGCCGAGGTGGCCGCCGACGCCGGCGGTCGCGGGCGTCAGGACATGGCGCAGCGCGACGCGACCGACATATTCACCTTGGACCACCCACCACAACATGGTCGTCGGCCGCCAGCCCTCGGGCCGCGGCTCGTCGCGCAGCGCCTGGCGCCGCACCGCGTCGACCCACGCGGCGAACGCGTCCGGCTCGGCCAGCCACTCCGGGTCCAGGTCGAGGTACCGCCCCTCCGCCCGGAACTCGTCCAGCGCGGCCAGGAACGACGCGCGCAGCTCCGCGTCCGGGCGGACCAACATGTACGCCTAGCCCGGATACACGTCCACGTAGTCGCCGTACTTGATCCAGTTGAAGATCGGGATGGCGTCGGGGACGGGGGTGCGCAGGCAGCCGTGGGAGGCGGCGAAGGTTGGGACCTCCGCGTAGCCGTGGATGCCGTAGCCGCCGTGGAAGTAGGAGGTGTAGACCATGCCCTTGGCGTTGGTGCCCGGCGTCTTGGAGTACACGCGGAACGTGCCGAGCACGGTCGGGGTCGAGGGCTTGCCCGACGAGATCGGGTAGATCCGCTCGACCTTCGAGCCGTTGATCAGCGCCAGCACCTGCAGCGACAGGTTCGCCTCGACATGGTGGCCCTGCTTCGGGAACCGCACCTTGAAGGCACCGGCGCCGTGGGCGAGCTTGCGGAAGACGTCGGCGCTGGCCGTCTCGATCCGGGCCATCCCGGTGACCTTGCGGAACGCGAGGACCGCGCGGGCGGTGCGGGCGTCGTACAGGCCCTTCTGCCCGATCACGTAGCCCAAGGCCTTCAACTTGGTCTGCAGGATCCGGACGGCAAGCCCCTTTGACCCGGGCGCGGCGCGCAGCGGCAGGACGTCGACGCCCTTGCCCTTGGCCTTCAGCGTCAGCAGCTGCGCCGTCGCGCGGTGCGAGGCGCGGACCGTGATGTGCCCGGCCTTCCTGGCCGTGTAGCCGAGGACGAACGAGCCGCTGGCCGCGCCGTCCCTGCCCTTCACGGTCACGGCCTTGGACGCCAGCTTCCTGTCGCCGCGGTAGAAGCGCACGACGACCCTCTGGCCCGCGACGTACGGCCTGACCGTCCCGCGCACGCGGAAGCGCTGGCCGCTGAGGATCGCTGCGGACCTGCCGTTGACCTTCTCCAGCGTCACGCTCAGCGTGCCCCTGGCGGCCGGCGCGGGCGCAGGCGCCGGGACCGGCGTGGTCGGCGGCGGCGTGGTGGTCGAGGGCGCGGTCGTCGAGGACGGCGCGCCCGTCGTGGTCTGCGCCGAGGCGGCGACCGGAGCCGCCAGCGCGAGGGTGGTCAGGACGGCGGCGGCGACGGCTGGGCGGTGCATAGGCGCGGAAATCGTACCCCCGCTCCGTAAGAGATCAGCCGGTTGGCGCCGTGGCGCTCACCGGTCCGGCCTGCGGACGGGCCGCCGGCCACGCCCTCAGGCCCAGCCAGATGAACGTGGCGATGCACAGCGGTGCGCCGATCAGGACGACCGGGACCTCCCACGACCAGTGCTCGCTGGACGCCATCGCCAGCGAGTTGTTGAGGCAGTGCAGCGCGATCCCCGGGTACAGCGACGCGGTCTTCTCGCGGATCCAGCAGAGCCCGCCGCCGAGCAGCGCGAGCGGGACGATGAACGCGATCGGCGAGCCGAAGACGTGCACGATCCCGAAGGCCAGGCCGGTGAAGCCGGCGGCGAACCAGAAGCCGTTGGAGCGCAGCGCGCCGAAGAAGTACCCGCGGAACAGGAACTCCTCGGCCAGCGGCGCGCAGACGGTCACGACGAACGTCACGAAGACCAGCGCGACCGTCGAGTCCTTCGCGCCGAGGTCCTCGGTGATCGTGTCCTTGGTCCCGGACTGTCCGATCGCGGTCAGCCACACGTAGGAGACGACGATGAACACCAGGTAGCCGCCGACCACGAACGCGGCCGCCATCGGCAGCGACAGCGGCCGGTTCAGCCCGAACTGGCGCGGGCGCGGGAACGTGACCATGCGCGCGAACAGCAGCGCGGCGGCGATCAGGCAGGCGTCCTGGGCGATGACCGACGCGATCGAGACCGACGGCGACGTGTGGCCGTCCGAGATGCTGGCGCCGAACAACGCGCCGATCAGCGCGATCACGAGCCCGAGGACCAGCGCGCCGAGGAAGCCCGCGATCAGCGCGGCCGGCGCCGACCAGCCGGGCCAGTTCGGGATCGCGCGCGCCGCCGGGCTGTCGCCGGAGAACGCGCCGTCGCCGCCGGGCGCGGGCGTTGCCGCGCGCGGGCGCTCGGGCTGCTCCGGCGGCGCCGGATACGACGGGGTCGTGCTCATCGCCCGCGAAGGCTAGGGCGCGGAGCTTGCGGGCGGATCAAGGCCGCGGGCAGCGCGCGCAGGTCGGCGATCCGGGCCACGCCCGCGGGCAGGACCGGCGGCGCCGCACCCGTCTCGGCCGACCGGTCGACGAAGATCGGCCGCAGGCCGGCGGCGCGGGCGCCGGCGACGTCGGCCTCGACCGAGTCGCCGACGTGCCAGACGTCGCGCGGCGCGGGGTCGTCGGCGAGGCCGAGCGCGTAGTCGAAGATCGCGGTGCTCGGCTTGGCCGCGCCGACCTCGGCCGAGGAGATCGCGCCGTCGACCAGCCGGTCCAGGCCGGTGTCGCGCAGCGCGTCGTGCAGCGAGACGTCCCAGTTGGACACGACGATCAGCGTGACCCCGGCGGCGCGCAGCGCCTTCAGCGCGGGCTCGGCGTCCGGGTAGGCGCGGAAGCGCAGCGCGGCCATCATGATCGGCTGCAGCTTCTCGACGGCGCGGGCGGGCTCGGGCAGCGCGCGGCGCAGCGCCTCGGTGCACGCGTGGCGGAGGTCCTCGAGCGCGTCCCTGTCGACCGCCAGGTCGTGGTGGATCTTGTAATAGGCCATCTCCACGCGCATCGCCGCGGCGGCCTCCTCGAGCGTGATCCTCACCGGCGGATCGGCCCTCGCGAGCCCGGCCATCAGCAGCGGCGCGGGCGGCTCCAGCGCGACGAGCGTCCCGAGCGCGTCGAGGAAGACCGCCTTCGGCGCCCTCATGCGACCCAGTGCCAGGTCGAGAACAGCGCCGAGCAGGCGGCGAGGAAGACGGCGAACGTCCCGAGGACGGCCACGCGCCAGAGCGTGCCGCGGCGCGCCAGCCACCAGCCGAGCCAGAGGAACAGCGGGTACAGGACGGCCTCGAAGCGCGGCAGCGACATCAGCGGCTGCGGGCCGACCGGGTAGCTGAGCGGCAGCAGCAGCGCGCACAGCGCGTAGGCGCCGTGGGCGAGCGGCAGGCGCCGGAACGCGCCGACCAGCCCGATCGCGCCGAGCACGAGGCACAGGAACAGCGCGACGTCGTGGCGGCCGACCGCGATGCTGTCGCCGCCCGCGCGGTCCCAGTAGACCGGCGTCGGCGAGCCGTGGACGATCTGGCGCAGCCCGTCCCACGCGGCGATCGCGCCCTGGTTGATCCCGTAGAACGGGCCCTTGAACGCGCGGTGCCACACGTCCTGGGCGGCGAACGGCGCGTGCCACGAGCCGCCGTCGGCCGCGAGGTAGCCGCAGTAGGCGACGAGGCCGAGCGGGACGAGCAGGACCCAGCCGAGGCTGAGCGGCGAGGGGCGGGCGGCGGTGCGCGGCTGCGCGCCGCGGTAGGCGTCCCACCACAGCAGCGCCAGCGGGAGCATCAGGACCAGCCCGGCGCTGCGCGTCGCGGCGCCCAGCGCGCCGAGCACGCCCGCCCACGCGAAGCGCTCGCGGCGCGCGCACAGCACGGCGCCGACCGACACCATCAGGAACAGCGACTCGCTGTAGACCGCGCTGAACCACAGCGAGCCCGGGAACAGGACGAGGCCCCAGACCGCCCAGCGCGCGCCGTCCGCTCCGACCTCGATCACGGCCAGGCGGTGGAACGCGGCCAAGGCCACCAAGAAGCAGATGAACGACAACAACAGGCCGACGAGCAGCGGCTCGCCGGTCACCCACGCGATCGCCTTGATCGACATGGGGTACAACGGGAAGAACGCGGGGCGGTTCGGCGACGCCTGGTAGCCGTGGTGGGCGATGTCCAGGTACCAGTAGGAGTCCCAGCGCGCGGCGGGCGCGACCAAGGTGTCCAGGAACCCGCCGAACGGGCGCGTCAGCCCGGCCCGGTCGAAGTCGTGCTCGTGGGTCTTGTGGATCCCCCAGATCGCGATCGCGCCGAGGCCGGAGACCCAGACCAGCAGCCGCGACGCCCACAGCGCGCGCCAGGCGACGGCGACGTCGGGTCGCCAGGACGACCACGCGGCGCGCAGGCGCTGGGCCCGGCGCTTTTGTACGGTCACGCCCACGGTGCTGCACATCCTCGCATCCGAGTCGTTCCTCGATAAGTACGACAACCTGTTCACCGCCGTGGGCATCCTGCTCGCGGGCGCGCTGATCGTCTTCTTCTTCGACCGCTACCTGGTCCGGCGGGCGACGCGTGCCGTGGGCGCGCTCACCGGCGAGGCCGGTCTGTCGCGGGACACCGCGACGCGGCTGCGCTTCGCGCGGCGGGCGATCGAGGCGGTCGTCGGGATCATCGTCGTGGCGGTCGCGCTGAGCGAGTTCGACGCGCTCGACCAGATCGGCCACACGATCCTGGCGTCGTCGGCGATCACCGCCGCCGTCATCGGCTTCGCGGCCCGCCAGACGCTGGCCAACGCGGTCGCGGGGATCCTGCTGGCGGTCGTCCAGCCGATCCGGATCGGCGACCTCGTCACGTTCGAGGGCGAGACCGGGACCGTCGAGGACGTCGGGCTGACCTACACGTGGCTGCGCACCGGCGCCGACTCGCGCCTGCTGGTCCCGAACGAGCGCCTGGCCGGCGGGATCATCCGCAACGACTCGATCCGCTCGCCGACCGTGGCGACCGAGGTGTCGGTCTGGCTGGCGCCGGACGCCGACGAAGCGGCCGCCCTGGAGGCGATCCGGGCGCTGGAGGGCGTGCGCGCGCGGATCGCCGAGACGACCCACGAGGGCGTCCGGATCCTCGTCATGGGCGCGCCCGGACCGCCATCCGAACGCCTGGCGAGGGAGGGCGATCTGCGCGCCTCCGCGCTCGGCGCGCTGCGCGGCGCGGGCGTGCGCTGACGCGTGTCCTGACAGTTCGTCGGCGAAGGACTCCCGCGAGCGGGCTAGAATCAGGACCTCGCGGGCGTGGCCTCGGGAGGGCCGCGACAACGCTCGCACGCTCCCCGAACCCATGTCTCGCCGCGAACGACAGCGCCGTCGGCGCCGGAACAGGGGCGGCCCTGCCCGGCCGCTCTTCCTCGCCATCGGCGTCCTCACGACGTTCGCCGCCCTCGCCGGGCTCGGCGCGGTCGGCTGGGTCGTCTCGGTCGCCAACTCCGGCCCGACGCTGGACACGATCAAGCCCCTGGACCAGGGCGCCGCGTCGGTCATCTACGCCGCCGACGGCAGCCGCCTGGGCTTCATCTCCTCCGACGTCCTGCGCACGCCGATCACCGGCAGGCAGATCCCGCAGGTGATGCGCGACGCGACGGTCGCGATCGAGGACCGGCGCTTCTTCGAGCACAAGGGCGTCGACTTCGAGGGCGTCGTCCGCGCGGCGGTCAAGAACCTGGAGTCCAAGGACGACGTCCAGGGCGGCTCGACGCTGACGATGCAGCTGATCCGCAACATGTACACCAGGGACAGGGTCCGGACCGGCGTCGAGGGCTACAAGCGCAAGATCCGCGAGGCGAAGCTCGCCGAGGAGCTGGAGAACCAGCACCCGGGGCGCAAGGGCAAGCGCTGGATCCTGGACCAGTACCTCAACAACGTCCCGTACGGCACGGTCGGCGGCAAGACCGCGATCGGGATCCAGGCCGCGGCGCGCATCTTCTTCGACAAGCCCGCCAACAAGCTGACGCTGGCCCAGGCGGCGCTGCTGGCCGGCCTGCCGCAGGCGCCGTCGCTGTACAACCCGTTCCTGTCGGCGCAGGCGGCGCGCGCGCGTCGCGACGACGTCCTGCGCCACATGGCCGACCAGGGCTACATCACGCAGGCGGCGGCCGCGAGGGCGATCAGGTCCAGGCTCGGAGTGAAGGCCAACGGCTACTACTCCAAGAAGCGCGAGTCCTACTTCTACGACTACGTCAAGCAGCAGCTCGTCGACGAGTACGGCGCGAAGAAGGTGCAGGCCGGCGGCATGCACATCTACACGACGCTGAACCTGAAGATGCAGCGCGCGGCGCGCAAGGCGCTGGACGACAACCTCGGCGGGACCGACCGCTCGGGCGCGATCGTCACCGTCGACCCGGCCAACGGCGACCTCAAGGCGATGGCGTCGACCGGCAACTACGCGCAGTCGAAGTTCGACCTCGCGTCCCAGGGCGGCTACGCGGCGGGCTCGACGTTCAAGGTGATGGTCTTGATGACCGCCCTGCGCAGGGGCGTCAACCCGGACTCGACGACCTACACGTCGATGCCGCTGAAGTTCAACGACCCCACCTACGGCCCGATCGACGTGCACACGTTCGAGGGCACCTACGCGGGCCGCGAGAACCTCGTCAAGGCGACGCTGACGTCCGACAACACCGTCTACCAGCAGCTCGACCTCGACGTCGGGCCGCCGAACGTGACGCAGACCGCGCGCGACATGGGCGTCAAGTCGCCGATGGAGAGCGTCCCGGCCGAGGGCCTGGGCGGCCTCAAGCACGGCGTCTCGCCGCTGGAGATGGCCAACGCGTACGCGACGATCGCGTCCGGTGGGTGGCGCAACAAGGTCACGGCCGTCACGAAGGTCTGCTTCCCCAAGCGGCTCGGCGGCTTCGACTGCCACGTCGAGAGGCCCCACCGCCACAGGGCGTTCGAGGACGGCGTCACCGCCGAGGCGACGAAGATCCTGAAGGAGAACGTCCAGTCGGGCACCGGCGTCCGGGCGCAGATCGGCTGCCCGGCCGCGGGCAAGACCGGCACGGTCGACGACTTCACCGACGCGTGGTTCGTCGGCTACACGCCGAAGCTGTCCACCTCGGTCTGGGTCGGCCACGCCAACGACCGCCGGACGCTCGGCGCCAACGCGCAGGGCGGCGCGGTCGCGGCGCCGATCTGGGGCGAGTACATGAAGACCGCGCACGGCAACTACTGCGGGGACTTCCCGAAGCCCAGGCAGCCGTTCGTCTCGACGCCGTTCTTCGGCAAGTACTCCAGGACCGGCGTCAAGGACAACCAGGTCGATCCGGGGTCGTACACGACCAGCCCGGACAAGAGGCCGGGGATCGGCAGCAACGGCGCTGACGGGACCGGCACCGGCAACGGCTCGGCGAGGTACCCGAGCGACCAGTACGCGTCGCCGCCGCAGGGCCAGCCGACGACCGGCGGCGGGACCGGGACGACCGGGACCGGCGGCGGCACGGGCGCGACCGGCAACGGGACCGGGACCGCGGGGACCGGCAACGGCACGACCGGCGCGGGCACGGGCGCGCCGGGCACCGGCGGCGGGACCACCGGGGCCGCGGGCGGCACCGGCGCACCACCGCCGTAGGCCGGGCGCGCGAGGCGGTTCGTCCGCCTTTCACAAAACCCGTTCCAGCTGGGTCCGAACCCCTGGTACGGTCGGCGCAACATGTCCAAGGAGGACAAGGTCGAGTTCGAGGGTGAAGTCGTCGAGGCCCTCCCGAACGCCATGTTCAAGGTGGAGCTCGACAACGGCCACGAGGTCCTCGGCCATGTCGCCGGCAAGATGCGCCGCTTCCGGATCCGGATCCTCCCCGGCGACCGCGTCCGCGTCGAGCTCTCGCCCTACGACCTCAACCGCGCGCGCATCATCTACCGCCACCGCTGAACGCTCGCCCAGGGGGCGAGGTTCAGACGCGCGAACTCGCCAGGGGCTCCTTCGCGCACCGTTGCGGGAGGGTCAGTAGCGTCCGGCGCGTGAGCGGCGAGCTGGACCTGATCGCGGCGTTCCAGAAGGTCTTGGAGAACCGCTCGGAGCGCGTCGTGCGCTGGAGTGGCGACGACTGCGCGGTCGTGCGGGCGCGGGCGGTCCAGGCGGTGAGCGTCGACACGATGGTCGACGGCGTCCACTTCCTGCTCGGCCATCCGGAGGTGACGCCGGAGGACGTCGGCTGGCGCGCGCTGGCCGCCGCGCTGAGCGACCTCGCGGCGATGGGCGCCGACAGCGGCGAGGCCTACGTCGCGCTCGGGCTCCCGGAGGGGCTGACGACCGACGACGCCATCGGGCTCGCCCGCGGCATGGAGGCGCTCGCCGCGCAGACCGGCACGACGATCGCCGGCGGCGACGTGACCCGCGCCGCCTCGCTGGTGGTGTCGGTGACCGTCGTCGGCTGGGCCGACCGCGAAGCAGACCTGATCGGCCGCGACGGCGCCCGGCCCGGCGACGAGGTCGTCGTGACCGGCGACCTCGGCGCCTCGGCCGCCGGCCTGGCGCTGCTGGAGGGGCGGGCGACATCGCCTGAGCGCGCGGCGCTGCTGCGCCGGCACCTGCGCCCGGAGCCGCGGCTCGCGCTCGGCAGGGCGCTCGCGCAGGCGGGGGCGCGGGCGTTGATCGACGTCAGCGACGGCGTCGCCACCGATGCCGCGCACGTCGCGCGGTCAAGCAGTGTCACGCTCGAGATCGACCTCGACGCGCTGCCGGTCCTCCCGGCGGTCGCGGCGATCGCCCACCAGCTCGGCGTCGAGCCCGGCGTCCTGGCCGCGACCGGCGGCGAGGACTACGAGCTGCTCGCGTGCCTGCCGCCCGCCGCGGTCGCCGGCCTCGGCGACGCCGTCACCGTGATCGGCCGCGTGATCGCGGCCGCAGCGGCGGGGCCGGGCCTCAGCCTTGTGGGCGCCGGGGCCGCTGGGACGCTGCGCGGTCACGAGCACCCCGTCGGGTGATCACCGGCACGTCCTCGCGACGGGCCGCCGCGCGCTGCAACAGCGCCGCGGCGACGAGGTGCGGGTCGACGACGTAGCTGTCGTCCTCCACCCGCTGTTTCAGTTCCTTCAGGTACATCTCGCGCTGCCTTCGTTCGACCCCTTGATGACAGGTCCATCGGGTCATGCCGCGGTGCTGCTGAGGGGGCTTGCTTCAACCTCCGACCCTTGTCCAGCAACGGCTGCGCCCAACGGGGTCACCGATGTCAGGCGGGCGACAACCACGATCCGCTGAGCGGCGCTGAACAACGGGTGGCAGGCCGAGAGGATCAGGCGGTCGTAGCCGACGCTGCGCAGCACCTTGACCGTCTGCGGCGACACGATCCGCGTGCGCTGGACGCGGTAGGTGAACGTCGCGTAGGGCATCTCGACCGTGATCCGGTCGTTCGGGTGCAGATCGTCGATGTGCCGGAACGGCGCGAGGTAGGTCGTCCGGTGCCCGGCGATCGCGGTCGTGCCGTGCTGGCCCGGCAGCGGCGTGCCGTCGAACGTGCCCGGGCCCTTGCGCAGGTCGGCGGGATCGGAGCCCTTGACGACGACCACGTCGGCGCCGAGGCGCGGGATCCGCAGCCGCGCGATCGCGTCACCGGGCGCGGTGTGCTCCTGCAGCGACCGCGCGAGGATCGCGATCCGGCGGTCGGAGTCGGTGACGCCCCTCAGCGCGCGCGCCTCCAGCGGCGTCGGGCCGCGGTGGTCGAGCTTGGCGAGGTCGTTGCGCAGCCCGTGCTGGCGGATCGACGTCTGAAGCGCCGTGACCGGCTCCATCCACAGGACCGTCGCCGCCGCGTCGGCCAGGACCAGCGCGCCCGCGACGATCAAGACGGTGGACAACCGGTGCCAGCGGCGCCGGCGCCGCACGCGGCGGACCTCCGGGTCGACCGTGGGCGCCGCCGTCGCGCTCATCGCTTCGCGGCCGAGCCGACGTTGCCGAGCGAGCCCGGACCGGCGTAGGTGACCGGGCCGCGCGTGCGGATCTCCTCCGGGTCCTCGTCGCTGGGCCGCCGGCGCTTGAGCGCGACGATCGCGGCCGAGCTCGCGCAGCCCCAGAGGAAGCTCCACAGGACCCACGAGCCGAGCGGGACGTGGCCGCCCGCGACGAGGATCGTCCAGAACCAGATCCCGTGCGGGAGGTCGAGGCCGAAGTCCGACGCGTCCATCGCGCCGACCAGGACGAGCGGGAACAGCGCGACCAGGACGAGCGCCAGCGACGCGGCGCGCGGCCAGCGCAGGTCCGGCGTCAGCGCCCAGAACCACAGGTGCGCGGCGGGCAGCGCGAGCGCCGCGGCGTACGGGTTGCCGATCCACAGCGCGGCGGTGATCGCCACGGTCGTCAGGCCGAGCGCGATCACCGCGCCGGGCGCGTCGGGCTCGCGCCTGGCGGCGCGCGCGGCGCCGGAGGCGTGCAGCAGCGCTGGCCGCGCGACCAGCCAGCCGAGCGCGAAGACCAGCACGATCGCGAAGAAGCCGACGATCGCGCCGGTGCCGAGCTCCAGCGCGCTGCCCGGGATCGGCGCGGGCGGCGCGACCGAGATCAGCCCGATCTTCGACAGCAGCACCGCGAAGATGCACGCGATCAGGAACGGGATCGCGGCGGCGAGCGTCCAGACGGTCCACAGCCCGAGCGGCTCGTGCCTGCGCCGGACGCGCGCGAGCGCGTCGATCCCCATCAGCAGCGGCGGCAGCAGCAGCGTCCCGACGAGCAGCCGGACCGCCCAGCCCGGGAGCACCTTGCCGCGGATCACGAGGTCGTCGCGCGCGGGCGCCGCGAGGTCGCGGAAGTTGTCGAGCGCGTAGAGGACGCGCAGCGCCGCGCGGCCCATGCGGTTCAGCCTCGCGACGCTGACCGGCGCGTTGGCCGCCGGCGGCTGCTCGCCGGAGGCCGACAGCAGCACCGCCGGCTGGCCCTCGCGCAGGAACTCCCCTTGCTCTGAGATCGTGACCGGCACGGACATCCGCGCCCACTGCGTCATCGCGCGCGGCGCGCCGCCGTCGGTCCCGAGCTCGGCGTGCAGCGCGCGCTGCACGGTGCGTTGCAGCTGGATCCCGGCCTGGCCGCGCCCGTTGGAGAACGGGACGACGATCGGCCGCCGCGTCTTCGTGCCGGCCATGTCGCCGAGCACGAGGATCGCGTCGGCGCGGCCGCCGAGCCGCTGGGCCTCCTCGCGCGCGCCCGCGAAGCCACCGCTGCCGCCGGAGGTCGAGATGAAGGTGATGGTCCGGCGCAGGCGGCCGTCGGCCGCGACCTGCGCCAGCTCCAGCAGCGCGGCGGTGGACGACAGCTCGGCGACCGAGCCGGGGTGCGCCGCGTCGCGGTGGGCGACGACGACCAGCGGCGGCCCGGGCTGGCCGGGACGCGTGGCGACGACGTCGATGAGGTCGCGCTTGCCGTCGATCGTCTCGCCGCTGAAGTGGTGCTCGGCGACGGTCCCGGGGACGCTCTGGCGCAGCTGCCCGGCGACGTAGCGCGCGAGCGCGTCGTCGCCGGACGAGCCGGGACGGCGGTCGCGGTAGGCCTTCTGCAAGCCCTCGAGCGTGCGCTGTGCCCGGTACTGGTCGAAGCCGTCTGGGGTCTGCGTCGTCCCGACCGCGCGGGGGCGATCCTGAAGGGAGAACGCCGCGACCAGCAGCGCGAGGAGCACGGGCACGAACGCAACGCGGTATAGGCGCGGTTCGAGCATCCACCTACAGTGTGTCTCACACGATGGCCGAACGCGCGCCCAGGATCCTGTTGGCCGACGACGAGCAGTCGATCCAGACCCTGCTCAGCTTCCCTCTGCGCAAGGACGGCTACGAGGTCACGACGGCCGCCGACGGTCGCGAGGCGCTGGCGCGCTTCAACGAGGGCAGGTTCGACCTCGTCGTCCTCGACGTGATGATGCCCCGCATGGACGGCCTGGAGGTCTGCCGCCGGATCCGGGCGCGCAACACCGTCCCGATCATCATGCTGACGGCCAAGGCCGAGGAGATCGACAAGGTCCTCGGGCTCGAGCTGGGCGCCGACGACTACATCACCAAGCCGTTCTCGCTGCGGGAGTTCCGCTCGCGGGTCCGGGCCGCGTTGCGGCGTGCGGGGATGCAGACCCAGAGCGCCGAGCCCGACGAGGACGAGCTGCCGCTCAGCGTCCACGAGCTGGAGATCGACCCGGCCAAGCGCGCGGTCAGGGTCCGCGGCGAGGCGGTCGAGCTGACGTTCGTCGAGTTCGAGATCCTCAACGCTCTGGCTCGCAACCCGGGTCGCGTCTTCACCCGCGACATGCTGCTGACGCGGATCTGGGGCGACTCCGCCTACCGCGACCCGCGCACGATCGACGTCCACATCCGCCATCTGCGCGAGAAGCTCGAGACGGACGCCAAGGACCCCGAGTACCTCTTCACCGTGCGCGGCGTCGGCTACCGCTTCCGCGACGAAGGCCGCTAGGCCGCGCGGCGAGGCGGCGTGGCACGACGCGGCGACGCCCGGCGCGGGGGCCGCAGGCGGTCGGCAGAATTGCGCGCCGGCATGCGCTCCCTCCGCACCCGCCTGGCCCTCTCGCTGTTCCTGATCGTCCTGGCGGCGGTCGCGGTCGTCGGCGGGGCGGTCATGAAGGGGCTGGACGACGGGCTGCGCCACGCGGCGCTGCAGCAGCTGATGACGACCGCGAAGGTCAACTCGCGCGGGATCGACGTCGCGATCGACAAGGGCGACAGCGCGCGCCACATCGACACGCTCGTCCGCGACGCCGCCGACCAGGCAACCGCGCGCGTGACGCTGCTCGGGCTCTACACGAACCCGGGCGCGCTGAGGACGTACCCGAAGTCGGACTCGACGCGGCAGGTCGAGATCCGCGACCTGCAGTTCGACGTCGCGGTCGACGCCGCGCAGACCGGCAGGCCGACGACCGCGATCGAGGCGGGCGACGCGGGCCGCGTCGGCGAGGCCGCGGTGCCGCTGATCTACCAGGACCCGAGGAGCCACAAGCGCGTCGTCGGGTCGGTGCTGGTGTTCTCGCGGCCGCTGGACACGGTCGACGAGGACGTCCAGGTCGTCCGCGACCGCGTGCTGGAGGCGGCGCTCGCCGCGCTGGCCCTTGCGGCGATCGCGGCGTGGCTGGTCGCGCGCAACGTGTCGCTGCGCGTCCGGCGCCTGGAGGCGGTCGCCGACCGCGTCGCCCAGGGCGACCTGACCGCGCGCTTCCCGGTCGACGCCCACGACGAGCTCGGCCAGCTCGCCGACACGCTGGAGCAGATGCGCCGCCAGCTCGCCGAGCTCGACGACGCGCGCAAGCGCTTCATCGCGACCGCGTCGCACGAGCTGCGCACGCCGCTGTTCTCGCTCGGCGGGTTCCTGGAGCTGCTGGAGGAGGAGGACCTCGACGAGGACGACCGCCGCCGTTTCATCACGCAGCTGCGCCAGCAGGTGCTGCGGATGCAGAAGCTGGCGACGGATCTCTTGGACCTCTCGAAGCTGGAGGCCGGCTCGCTGGAGCTGCGCCGCGAGCGCACGGACCTGGGGTCGGTCGCGCGGCTGGTCGCCGACGAGTTCGCGCCCACGCTGGTCGCGCACGAGGCGCACCTGGAGCTGCGGCTGCCGCCCGAGCCGGTCGAGGCGCACTGCGATCCGGAGCGCGTCGGGCAGGTGCTGCGGATCCTGATCGACAACGCGATCACCCACACGCCGCCGGGGACCGACCTGGTGGTGTCGGCGTCACGGCGCGGCGATGTCGCCCGGCTGGGAGTGGGGGACTTCGGACCGGGTATCCACCGGACGATGCTGCCCCGGATCTTCGAGCCGTTCGTGACCTCCGACGACGCCCAGGGCTCCGGCCTGGGGCTCGCGATCGCCGGCGAGCTGGCCGAGCGGATGGACGGGCGGTTGGCCGTCGACTCCCAGCCCGGCCGGACGACGTTCACGCTGGAGCTGCCCGCGTGAGCGGGCGCAGGCGCGGGCGCGCGGCGGCCGGGGTGCTCGCCGTCGCGGTGTTCGCCGCTGCCGGGTGCGGGCGGGGCGACGGCGGGAGCGGGACCACCGGTGCTTCCGGCAACACGGTCGCCAAGACGACGCGGGTCGAGGTCGTCAAGAGCGCCGACACGTCCGGCAGGTTCGACCCGCAGGCGATCTACCGGCGCGACTCTCCGGGTGTCGTCACGATCCTCTCCGCGTTCGGCAGCGAGGCCGGGCTCGGCTCGGGCTTCGTGATCTCCGACAGGGGCGAGATCGCCACCAACGCACACGTCGTCACGACCGGCGAGGGCGCGGCGATCAGGAAGGCCAGGCGGGTCTTCGTCCGCTTCGGCGACCGCAACCAGGTGCCGGCCAGGATCGTCGGCTTCGACCCGTTCGCCGACGTCGCGCTCGTCAAGGTCGACCCGGGCGGCCTGACGCTGCGCCCGCTGACCCTCGGGACGACCAGGGACGTCGCGGTCGGCGCGCCGGTCGCCGCGATCGGCTCGCCGTTCGGCGAGGAGCGGTCGCTGTCGGTCGGCGTGATCTCCGCGACCGATCGCGCGATCCAGTCGCTCACCGGCTTCTCGACGAGCGGCGCGCTGCAGACCGACGCCGCGATCAACAG